>CAJFFY010000066.1 GCA_904374465.1 uncultured Subdoligranulum sp. | reverse complement strand
GTTTAACTATCTGAATATTTAATAATTCAAGATTTCTGATTAACTCTTCGCGATTGCGTGATTGGTCAATTGCGTTCATTACATCAGATCTCAAATCATCAGTCTTAACTTGTCTATCCGTTTTGTGCTTGTGTGATTTACCATATTTACCAGTTAGTGGATCTTGGCGATCTGCATTATCAACATTGCGTGAATTGATTAACTTGATCTGTACACTACTTTGTGCTTCTGTCATCACACCATCATTTATATCTCTTACTTTAAAAAATGATAATCCGTGTGGGATTGTCTTTCCTTTATCAGTGAAGTTACAAAGTAATATATGGTTGTGCACATGGTGACCTTTTCCATCGGCTTGTGTGAACACAATATAAGGTGCATTGACACCCTTATCTTGAAGAACTTGTTCAGCGAGTTTACAACCTAACTCATTAGCCCGTTGAGGATCATAATTTGTGTAATTAAACTCATCACTACTGAACGATTGTATTATTTGGTATGCTTGGTTCTTTGAATGCGTGAACCTGTTCAACTTAGCAAATAAACTATCAGCCATTTCGGCATCAACACTACCACCTATAAAGCTATTTCGTGATTGGACATAATCATCAGTGTAGTGTGCCTCTTCCTGCAAATAATTGAGCCTATCTTTGGCATTCTTTATACCCGTGACTTGAACCGTTGCCAATCATAATTCGCCACCCTTATTTTTGATAAATTTGATTAAGAAATTTTGGGTTCGTTTATCGTCAAATTCTTTAAGTAATTCGTTGATCACTTGCGCCAATTTGTGAGCCTCATTTGAAGCTTCTTCATTACGATAACCCTTACTGTTAAATACTCGTTGTGCTTGATTGAGATTGTTCGACATTGGACGCAATATCTTAACTAATTCAAGCAATGTTTTGTCCTGTTCATCCGTTAAAGTAACACCATAATTTTCACTCAATAGCAATCGATATCTTATGTACCGTGATAACGACATATCGTGAAGGAATGCTTCTTCCTTAAACTGATAATATTGGTCACTATTTAGACCTACAGTTATACGATATTTGAGCCGTGAATTATCTGTTTTTTTATTCATATTTCCGCCTCTTTTATAGTGCATCATTTTTAATTAAACGTGTTGCAACATAGTTGCCATAATAACCGCCAACCAGATTATCGCAACGTGTTGTAACTCACTGTCATTAATTAATATTGAGTTGCCAACGTGTCTAACATATTTACGGCAAGCAGGGCAAAAATGATGCGGTTTTCAAACCGCCGCACCCCCATTAATTGATAATTGGGTTGCTATCATTCTTGCCTACCTTGCAAAGGGGATACCCCCTTGACCCCCGACACATAAATGCAACACACCACCACGAACCAATCATTCGCTTTTTTTCTTATCCAAAATTTCAATGATTTTGTTCATTCTTCCATTTAGAAATTTGTCATGCTCATCAAGCATAATTAAACCGTTTTTTAACTTATCAAGCTCTTTCATTACATCATCTAATGTCACTTGGTTCTTCGTCTCATAATGTTTCTTGATCGCCTTGTAAACCTGTTCACTGTAATAGTCTGTTCCGGCCACTCGTTTGACTGGAGTTATACCATCATGCCGACTAATAAATCCAGCCACCGTGTCCTTCGACAGCCCGAGCATCCGAGCCATTTCAGACTTTGAATATTTAATAACATCATCGTTCATACGATTACCTCCTAACTGATTGCCATTATTGTACTGAAAATTGCATCAAATTTAGGAAGCAAACGAGCCTAAAAACAATAAAAAAACTCATGCTAAATTGCATGAGTAAACTGTTATTTATTCTTCTAAATCAAATGGTAATTCGTCATCATCATTTTCTTCTTTATCTTCAACCGGCATTGGTAATAAATTCATTGCTTCTTGACCTGTTGTTAGCAAGTTCATTTTCTGAATTGTATCTGAAAGAACTCGTCGTTCGTTAGTCCGACCTTCAAGTAAATCACTAACTATATTTACAGCTTCAGCATTAGTCGTCAGAGACAACGGTAATGGATAAAATGTTGCATCTTGTTTGTAAACATACTTATTCTTTTCTTTACCGTTTTTTGTGATCTTGCCTTTACCTACATCATACTCAATCACTTTATCGTTTGAAGTTCGAATATACTTCTGGACTTCAATTAAAGGACCCGTTTTCTCGCTTGGATTCATTTTCTCAAGCATCTTAACAGAATTCAATTTATTTAATATTTCTGGTTTTCCATTTACAATGTCAACATTGCTAACGCCAAAATGAATATCATCCTTTGTTACAACCTTTATTGCAAATGCTAGCCGTCCCAAGAATTGGTCAATATCTTCATGGTGTGGCATGTACGCAAAAAACTTTACAGGGTCCAGATAATTAGTAATAAAGAGCAAACGATACGCCGGTGGATTGTTACCATAACGAGCATCTAACTCACCCATGTTATAGTACGGATCCAAAGTGTGTGTCCAACCCTCTGGTTGCATTTTTTCAACACGGAAGTCGTCCATGATTACTATCTGTTGCCCAGAATATCCATCCCAAGGATTATTTCCCGCAGCCTTATAAATACGCCACTTCGGGTGTAATGCTATTAAGTTTTTGATAACTTTATTGAGAAATGTTGTTTTTCCAAGTTGTGCTTTACCGGTAATAAAAACAGTTTGTTTCTGTACATTGCCAGAATCCAGCTCTTGAGCAAATAGAAGAGCACGTTTACTATTTGCCACTTTGAACGCATCATCAATTCTTTTTCTGTTATCAGCATATAAAGCATAGAGATCATTATCTAATAGCATTTGGTCAATACTAGGAATTTTAAAATTAAGTATCTGGTCAATTACCAAATCGATATTCAATTGACGTTTCTCTTTCGCATGGGCTACAGAATATCTAGCCCAATCCTCAGCATGTTCTCTTGCATATTTTTGATACCATCCATCGTCATACGTTTCAGGAAACGTACCACATTTTTTCGAACCATTACACCAAACTTCCGTAACGTCATATTGATGTTTTTCAGGTTGCTTAGCGTGAATTAAATAAGCTAACGAATTTTCAATTCCGTAACGGCCTCTTTTTGTCGGAATTACAAAATTATTTTCTAAGCCTAAAATTTTAGAAACAACATTTAGATCAACTTTCTTCTCAAATTCAAGAAAAATATGTAAGTGTTGAGGCTTAGCACTACCGTCACTGTGTGTATCGCGATCATGATTAATTACCGCAATTTTCTTTAATGCGTGTCCATTCTTCGCGAACCGTTTTTCGGCAAGTTGACCGAATTTCTCCAAATCACTAAAAAATAATTTGAAATCTTCATCACTCATTGTACTTGCCTTTTTCCAAAATTTTTTCTCAACATATTGAGCAAAAAAATAAGATTTTGCTTGAATTCTTTTAATCGCCATCAATTGAACCCCCTTTCGTAAACTCCGTGCTCCGCAAGCTCCGCACTCCGCCTCAGTGGATTCGTCGCAAGCTCCGAACCACCTCGTTGGCAACTCCGTGCTCCGCAAGCTCCGCACTCCGCCTCAGCGGATTCGTCGCAAGCTCCGAACCGCTTCGTTGGTAAGAAGCGAAAAGCTCGGAAACCGAGCCTCGCTTTTCACTTCGCGTTGCGTGAGTTTTATAAAAAAAACAGTTCTATAAAACTCATCTATAAAACTCATCGAAGATTGTGAATTTTGACCCGTTTCGTTTCGGAGCTACATAGGTAGCGCGCCTTAGGTACAAGCCCAATCGGCGCGCACGCGTAATATAAATAACACTTGTGAATTTCAAGTATTTAAATTTAAAATGAGTTTTATAACATTAAAAATCCAAAAAGTCTTTCACTTTTTTACCTCATTTTGTAAATACGTGATGAGTGCTTGATTTAATAGCCCGTTAACCGTTAATCCTTTATCTTTAGCAAGTGACTTTAATAACTCCTTGTTTTTTGGAGTGACCCTATAACTTATCACCGCAGATTTTGCTTCTTCAGGTCGCAACGATGAAATTAATTTATTAATTGTTTGTCCCATTTTCAACACCTCTATTTTTGTATTTTATTATGTAATTCATATTGTAATACATTTATGAATACATTATAACACGAATTACATAGAACGCAATACAAATATTAAGAGAGAGTAACTCGCTAGCGCTCGTAACTCTCTCTAACTGGAGGCCTTGCCTCCCGCCCACTGCTTATCACGTGATGTGACTATCGCATGACTGGATCATAAAAAGGGGGCATCCGTTATCAAATATTCACAAGCTCACACTGTGGCCAACCAATCGTAACTTCTTACAGTCGTAACGATTGCTAGGGCACATTGCATGTATTTGACAACGGAAGCCAGCCCCCTTTTAATATCTCTGTTTCGCAAAGCAAAAGAAGCTTTTGCTTTCGCTCTCCAGTCCTGCTAATCAAAACGATGGGCCATCGTCTCGTTCATATTGACTAGAAGTATATTGTGTAGCATTAACTGAACGTTGTGACTGCTCATCTGCTACCAATTCACGTAACTGTAACGTTTTTTGCCATGCTTCTTGATAAGATTTATCATTATCATTTTTACCTTTAGCAATTAATTTATTAAGTTTACGTTCCCAATATCCCAATTGTACTTTGAGAGATTTTTCTTCTAGCTGTTTTTCAAATTCCTTGACTGTTTGCTTCTGCTTCTTCGGTGGTTCAAGTTTAGAAACATTAGCTCGTGATCGTTCCTGTCTAATATTTCTTAACTGTTTTTGTCTTCTCTTGTTCGTCTGTTCCTCACGTAACGCATTGGAAGCCGTGACTTCACGTTCGGCATTCTTCTTCAACCGTTTGTCTATCTGCTCCAGACTAAGCCCTGTAAGCGTCTTAGAACGTCGTTTAATGCCATCACGGTATAGATTAATAGACTGTTTTAATTTGCCATTCTTGGCGTAGAATGGATCATCATCTTCGCGTCGTTTAACTATCTGAATATTTAATAATTCAAGATTTCTGATTAACTCTTCGCGATTGCGTGATTGGTCAATTGCGTTCATTACATCAGATCTCAAATCAT
>CAJFFY010000065.1 GCA_904374465.1 uncultured Subdoligranulum sp. | reverse complement strand
ACCTTCTTTCGATATTAGTTTTTGTCGTTAAAACATTATATCATATTGGTATTTCCTTTTTTTATTTTTACTGTGACATATCTATTGTAAACCTATATTATGCTTTTAGAAATTAATTTATTAAAACTCGTTTTTATTTCTATTTCATAATAAATATCATTTTATTAAATTACACTATTTTAATATGCTTTCTCCAAACTTTATGAAATTTTATTTTTATGTTTTTTAACAGTACACAATTACTTTTTAGTAATAAAGGTCTCTATAAGTTGCTTTAACAGAGATTTTTCAGTGGGTTTGTAGGTAAAGTAAAAACTTACGACCTTCGGGTTATGAGCGAGACCTGACCACTTTTTGTAAGTTTGTGAAAATTAGAGTTTTTGTTGGTATTTCAGTATTTACAAGAGTTTTGATTTATAGAACATTTGTGCTTTTTTAGGGCATTTTTTGAGAAGATTTTACCCAATTTTTACCCAATTCGTATAGTACGTTTGTTCTCGTATTTTAAGCTCTTGTAAGAGATAATTTTATTAATAAAAATTTTAATTTTTGGAGGATTTAGATTATGAATAATTTTAGAGAAGTTAATGATGATATTTTAAAGGATTGGTTAGATTTTAGGGAGGAAATAGATCTTGCTTTTATTAATGATGAAGATAGAAAACATGCTGTTAAATTTGATGAGATTTCTGAGAAGATTTTAAATAGTGTTCCTAAACAGAATAGAAAGTTTATTGAAAAGCAACTTGAATTACTAAATTCTAGCTTTTTAGATTATATTGTTTATTGGAATGAGAAGTATTATAGGAATGGTTTTTGTGATGGCATTGAGTTGATTATTGGTTGTATTGATAAATAGATAATACCTAACATATTTTCTATATGTTGATTCATTAAATTTCTTCTAAGATTAATCTTTTGCGAATTAATTGTTTCTAAGAAAAAAGTATTCTCTTCATTAGATTTGTTTATGATTTGTATTAGTCTAATTAAATTTTCTCTTCCTATTTTATTCAAATTTTTTAAAGTATTATCGATATTTTTATTTGGATAATAAGTCAAAAATTTTAGATATTTTGCAATTAAATATATTATAATATCTGATATCTGTATATTTACTTCATCTTTAGAATCTAAAAACTTATAATTCTCTAGCTTATTCCCATTATTTAAAACCATATATTCATCGTTCATTTTTTGTTCGTCTACTAATTCTTTATCAAATATATGCTTTGAATCTCTAAAAATAATACATCTTTGTTGTCTCAAGGAATAAAAAGATTCCATTATTATTCTTGCCTCATTATCTTTTAAGAATATTAAATCATTATAATTTATAAATCGCTCTATTAACTCTTTTAGCAATTCTAATGTAGTATATTTTTCTTGTTCTTTATTTATAATATCAATTAATCCTTTACAAAATATTTTTATTTTTTCGTTTGTTACATTAGGATAATCTGTTTTTCTACAAATATCTAAAAAAAGTTTGAAATTACTTCTTATTGCTCCATATAATTCATCTTTAAAGGAATCTATTAGGTCTTGTGGAAAATATTTAGCAATTGAATTATTGCATATAGAATCAACAATATCTATCACACTAAAATAAATAGAATCTATATCTGAATAATGTACATAAGCATTATTTAATATCCAATTAAGTATTATATTTAATTTTTTGTGTTCGATACAATCTTTAAATGTATTTTTCCCTTTGAAAAAAGTTTTAGATTTTAATTCTTGCCCCGTTTGTAATTTCAAGCTTGTTATTAATTCTTTAGTATCTTTTTCTTTAGATTTTTCAAAACCAATTCCCCCCAATGTAAAATTATCAAACATAACCTTAAAATCATTTAACCCTTTTTCTGTTATTCTGACCTTTCTATAATTATTAGTCTCATCATAATAGAATATATATTTTTTCCCATTATTTTTATATCCATGTAATTGCTCTATTGCTATAAAAAATTCTTCAACATTTATCATTGTTTTTATATCCTTACTTATTATATAATTTTTTAATTAATCTATTTTTTCTTTATAAATATTTTATATATAAGATACATCAATCCTATTGCAATTATAAAGCACAATCCTCTTAAGTATTCTATTTTGATTAAAAAACCTAATTGCGTAATTTTTATTTTTTCAATAAAAATATAGATTTTTTCAAGATGTAAAATATTATTTATAATTGGAAAAAATATGTAATCGCAGAGAGGACTAGCACTTAATAATAGTGCAAACAATGCAGTTTTTTCTTGGTAGTAATTTTCTTTTTCTTTAATTTTCTCTTCTAATGCTATTTTTAGAAACTCTATTTTTTCTTTGCTTTTCATAAATGTATGCATTAGCTTTAACGTATCTTCTATTTCTCCATAGTTTGAATCTCTGTGCTCTATATTTTCATATAATGTTTTACTATATATTTTCCTTAATTGATTATATGTATATTTGTCATTCTTTAAATTTTCTATTATTCGGCTTTCTTGTAATACTTGTAACATCATTCTTTCCTCAATTGCTTGAATTTCTGTTTCTAATTGTTCAGCATTTTTTCCTATTATAATACTGGCTCTTTCATTAAAATATTTATTGTAATCTTTATTTATACTACTATTTTTTAATTCATATTTGTAATTTCCCATTACTCCTTTTAATAAAGTATCAATGAACTTTTTATCTACATGATAACATTTGTCGCTTTCAATAAAATATGAGCATCTTGCATAAAATGTAATTGGTTCATCTAACTTACTTATTAAATTTAATAAATACCATGAGAAATTAATTATATTTCTAAATTCTTCATGTTTGGTATCTATTTCTATATATTTTACATTTTCACCATCCATTACAGCCTGAACTTCATTTTCTTTTTTATGTTTCGGTGCATAATTAACTGGAATAGTCATCCTTTCAAAAATATGTCGGTTAAAATCTGCAAAAACTTTTTCAAATTCTTTAAAATTACTTTCATCATCAATATAAATTTTATAACTAATTATAATACTATTATTTTCAAATATCTTTATAATTGGATATATAAGTATATCTCTTCCTAAAACTTTAACTTGAAATGGTAACATAAACAAATCCAAATGATACATTGGATTTATCCAAATTTCTTGTTCTTGCGTATACATTAATATTGCTTGTTCTAAATTAATTTCTTTAAAATCAGTATTTATAAATTCTGGCTTAGAAAATTTGGCAGAAACTTTCATATAGTCCTTTTTTATATCTATATCTTGTATTTCTATATTAGTATCTTTTTTAGTATAACATCTTCCACAACTATCAGTACCATATACGACTACATTTTCTTTAATTAACTTCATTGAATTAAAAAATAATATATCTTTTTTTAAATCACCTAAATAAAAAGATTTATTAATTACAACTTTACTTTTCTTCATTTTTCACCTCGTTTTTAATCTCATCTCTTTCATTATTTCTACATACTTTTTGTATGAATTTATATAAAATCATTAATATGACACTACTATTCAAAACAATTGTGCTTTCGGTTTTATATAAGTAAATAATTTTTGTTAGGCATATTATTTCACTTAGTATATAAAATAAAGTTACAGATTTAATATATTTTCTTGTTTTGAATTAAATCTGTAACTTATTTCCATTGACAATAATCAATTATTTGTTAATAGTTTTATACTTTTCTTTTTCCCATTCTTCGTATTTTTTTCTATACAATTCTTCATTACTTGCTAATACTTCTATTCCTTTATCAAAAAATATTAAAATTTTGTCAAATTTTTTTCCTCCAAAATGCAAATAGTCTTTACCACCATCGATATAGCAATTTTCACATTTGCAAGCCACAAAATCATGTACACTTTTAGATTCAATTATATCTCCACAAATTAAACATTTAATCTTCATAGTTATAACAACCTCTTATATCATTTCATATATTAATCATATCTATATTCTTCACTATCTTCAGCCACTTTTAAAAGACCTATTTCATCTTCATGTTCATTTATTTCGTATTGTATATCTTGGAAACTACATTGTTTCAAATGTTCTCTTAATTCATCATCACATGCATATATATATAATCCATTTACGCCTCGTGTCATAAGAACTCTAACTTCATGTTTTAAAAATTTTTCTCCAAATTTCTTTGAAGTACCATCAGATAATGTTCTATTTCTAGTAGCTTTTTCATTGCAACTTTCTTTTGTATCAAACACTATATGACCATTTCTATACTTTACAGATGGTCCAAGAATTACTCCTGCATAATTCAAGTCAAATCCTTGTATTGTGAATGTTGAACCAACTTCTTCAATTGTTTGTGGCTGTTCAGCCCATGAAAGATTTTTTATTTTTCTTTTTTGCTTTCTATCAAAATCTTGCTCTAATTCCCTATTCCATGGTTTATGCCATTTTCCTATTTTTACTTCCCAATATTTGAAATCTTTTTTTGATTTTTTATTTGAATTATATGGCCAATCATAAGTTGCAATTAATCTTGACAATTTTGTTTCGTCTTTTAGAGATTTTTTTACAATTTCTTTCTCTAGTTCTTCTGGCGTATCAAAAATTTTTATATCATAATCGCCTAAATTGTTAGGTAATTGTCTTATAATTCCTTCTTTAGTAAATGAATTTATCCACTCTATAACATCTTCATTAGCATGCATTCTAAGTTGATTTTCTAATTTAATATAGTTTCCATTATTAATTGCTTCACTTTTATATTTTTCTAATAACTCATCTTCCCAATATTGTTCTGTAGTTAAAATTTGATCTTCATCAAACATTACAACTACAACTTTTGCTCTTTTTAGTATATCCTCTAATTGGTTATTTCCTCTATAAGATTGTTTACCCTGTGTTAATAAAAGGTGTGCCTCATCTACAAAAACAACATCTACTGGATTATCAACAGAATACTTATTTATAAAAGATGTTGGTTTATATACTACTTGTCCATATTTATCAGTTAATCCTAATTTATCAGCAATTTGTTTATATACTGTAATTTGTTCATCGTGATTTACAAGTAAAAAACAGTTTGAAGTTTCAGTTTTTAAATCTTCATTATTATTCTTTGCTTCCTCATATCTACAGAATAATTCATAAAAAGTACTACTATTTAAAACTGTTTTTCCAGTTCCTGCTTCCCCTTCAATAAAAATTAATTGACCTCTTTCATTATTTCTTAATGCTTTAATTACTTTTTCTATAATTAATTCTTTAGCCTTTTGTTGTTCTTCTGTAAGTTTATGTAATGGTGATGCTTTAAAAATAGCAGAATCTTTAATAGTCGTTTCTAATGGAAATATTTCTTTATTTTCTTTTCTAAGCTTTCTCCATATTTTTGTAAAAATATTATTTAACTCTTCTATTGGATAATAACGGTTTTGTGGATTACTTCTTCCATTATGAACTTTTTTTATACTTTCAACACTCATTAAATAATGTATCAATTTATTTTCTATATCTAGTGTCATTGACTTATTAAAATGTTCATGCCCTATAATATATAAATTAGCTTTTCCATCTGATAAGTTATGTTGCCATTCATTTTCTTCTGTCATTCTACTATAATGTTGCTTAGTTCTTTGAAAAATATTATTTGATTCACCAACATATACTTCATAATCATTGTTATTTTTCCAGTTATGTATATATACTATAGGAAAATTTAATATAGCGTCTTTAAGTTTATCATCATTTGAATTTGAAATTTCCTCTTCAAACTCTTTTAATGAGCTTATATTGTCTTGTAATTTTTCAACAATTGGTTCTGCTACTCTCATAGTTACATTCCTCTTTTTTTCCATTTATTTTTATTTTATAATTTATTATATTTTGTGCTAACTCCTTTAGCTTTTTCAACTGGATATTTTTTCTTTGTTTTTTCTAATTTTTTTAATATTATATCTTCTGGATTTACATTTAATTTCATTGCCATTTGAATACAATAAGTAAATACATCTGCTAATTCTTCACAGACTTCTTCTTTATTGTAATTTTCACTATTCCATTGGAAACATTCTAATAATTCTCCCGCTTCTATTGAAATTGACTTTGCTAAATTCTCTGGACTATGAAACTTATCCCAGTCTCGTTCTTCATTGAATTGTTTTATTTGCTCCATTAACTCTTTCATTTTCATTTCGTTCCCCCAATTCTGTAGTTACTATATCATATTTTTAAAGATTCTTCTACATATTCTTGCTCATTTCTACAAATTTTTGTATAATAAGTGTGGAGGTAATATTATGGATAATCTACCATATATAAAAAATTCAAAAGAATCTATAGAAAATTATGCATTAAATTTAAAAGAAAAAACATTTAAAGATGTTCTACTAAATGACCCTAATATAACAAACGAAGATAGAAGTTTATTATTTGAATATTATAATAATCCCAGGTCAAAAGGCTCTTTGGGGCAATTAATAGAAAAGCATTTCTTTTTCTATGATATAAATAGTAAATCTGAAGCTGACTTTAACGAAGCTGGAGTAGAACTAAAAGTTACTCCATATACTATAAAATCTAATGGCGATTTAAGAGCTAAAGAACGACTTGTACTTACCATTATTAATTATATGAAAGATTATAAGGAAGAAAATTTCTTAAAAAGCCATGTATATGAAAAATGTGCTTTAATGCTTTTAATATATTATTTATATGAACCTAATAAGGATAGATTAGACTATTTAATAAATTATGTTAAACTTTTTCAATTTCCTGAAGAAGATTTAGAAATAATAAAAAATGATTATAAAATAATTATTGATAAAATAAAAAATGGAAAAGCTGAAGAAATATCAGAAGGAGACACAAACTATTTAGGTGCTTGTACTAAAGGGGCTAATGCAAATTCTTTAAGAGAGCAACCTTTTAGTGATAAAAAGGCAATGCAAAGAGCTTTTTGCTTAAAAAATTCTTATATGTCTTATATTCTAAATCACTATATAGTAAATAAGACTGAAAAATATGAATCTGTTATTAAGGACTCTAAGATTTTAAAAAAACAAACTTTAGAACAATACATAATTAGTAAATTACAACCTTATTACAATCAAGATATAGAATTTTTAAAATATAAATTTAATATTCCTTATCAAGTATCAAATAAATCTTTTACATATTTATTAGCAAAAGGAATGTTAGAAGTAGTAAATGAAAAAATTGAAGAATTTGAAAAAGCTAATATAAAAATAAAAGCTATTAGATTGAAACCTGATGGTATGCCAAAAGAGTCAATGTCTTTTCCAACATTTAAATATACAGAAATAGTAAAAGAAGATTGGTTAGACTCTGAACTATATGAAACATTTTCAACTACTAGATATTTATTTATGATATATCAATATTTAGATGAAGATACCTTGATATTTAAAAAAGCAATGTTTTGGAATGTTCCAGAAAAAGATTTAAACACAGAAATAAAAAGAGTTTGGGAAGATACAGTTAAAAAAATCAAAAATAATGAATATGATAATTTACCAAAAATATCGGAAAGTCCTATCCTTCATGTTAGACCTCATGCTAGAAATGCAAGAGATACTTATCCTACATTAGATGGAAAGCAAGCAATAAAAAAGTGTTTTTGGTTAAATGCTAGTTACATCAAACAGCAAATAGAAGAAAATTAACATTTTCTTCTATTATTTATTCTTTTAAAATTCTCATTTTAAATTTTCTTTCTATCTTTGCATTAGTAGTAAGGTTTTCATCTTTTTCTATATAATCTCCTATTCTCTTTATTTCATCATCAGAAGCCACAGTAAAAACATCTAACTTTTGTCTAGCTCTCGATAGAGCTACATATAAATTTCTTTTATATTCTTCATCATTATATTTTTCAAAATTAAAATCAACCACAATTACTATATTTGATTCTAAACCTTTAAATTTTTTAGCTGTTGTAAAAAATATATCTTTTTCATTATAAACTGTAGATATTTTGTATCCAGCAATACTTTTTATTTCCGTTAAAATAGATTTTTCTACTGTTTTTAAAGTAAGTATTGTAATATCCGTATTTTTATACATTTTATCTTCCGTATATTTTCTAATAACTTTTTCTATAGAAATTATTAATCCATTTGAATCATTAGAATAATGCAAAACCGGTTTTTTCCCTAATACATTAATTTCATTCATATTAAACGGAATATCAAATATTGTATTTATACTTTCCGCAATTCTCTCTGTATTTCTACAATTTTTTAACAAGGTCAATTTACAATCAAAATTCTTTATAATTTCTGGTACTGAATCCTGAAATATTAACTGATTCTTATCATAAAAAATTAACAACTTTATTTTATTTCTTATACATTTCAAATATATTAAATTTAAAATATATTCATCAAAATCTTGTGTCTCATCTATTATAATATATTTGTACTTTGATAAATCTATTGTTTTTAGTACTTCTATGCTATTCTCCTTATTATATATATCTTGCCCTTTTGCATATTGAGCCAAAAAAGCTGATATCGTTTCATAATCTACATTTTCTCTTTTACAATTTTTCTTTAGATGTTCTTTTAAAAATCTGTTAAAGCACAAAAATAATACTTTGCCAAATTTAGAACATCTGCGTGCTTGTTCAACTGCTATAAATGTTTTTCCTGTTCCTGCTGACCCTTCAATTGCAACTGTATTTTGATTTGATATAAAATCTAAAACCTTTGATTGTTCATTCGTTAGCTGATATAAAACATAATTAGCTTCATCTTTAATATTTGAAGCAGATGGAACCAACTTAAAGTTAGGCATTATTATATTTTTAATTTTTTTTACAGTTTGTTTTGAAATGTTAGTAAATCTATTTGATTGATAATAGTTAAAAACTTTTTTTAAAGATGCAAGAGGATTTACTAAATCCTCTTGTGTTAATATAATTTCTTTTCTTGCTTCTAATGGTAGTTTATTATCCTGCAAACTCTTCCTTTTTATAGAAGGAAACCAAACAGCCTTATCTATAAAACATTCTTCCCCTAAATTTAAAATATTCTCAACTTCCTCTTTTATTGCATATTTGTTTCTATCTGCTTGTCTAAAAGGATCCTTCATTGTATTTTTTTCATATGTGTCTAATCTAGTTTGAATCCATTTTCCTTCTATGAATGCTATTCCTCCTGATTTTACTTCAATAACTAATATTCCATATTGTTTATTAAATATTAAAAAGTCGGCTTCCCCCCATGTTATTTTTCCTCTCCTGCTTCTTTTTTGCCAATTAACTGAATAATATATATTCCAATCATCAGGCAATCCGTTTAAAGAATTAAAAATTTGTCTTTCTCCATAACTACTATTAAAACTATCTGGAATTATAGGATATATGTTAGCCATTGTTTTCCTCCTCAATAAAATTCAAATTTTTCTCCAATTCATCTACAATAATTACTTTCCATCCATATTCTGTACATTTTTTCTTTTCAATTTCTTTATATGTTTCTGGCAAAATAACAATATTTTCATCCAAATAAATAAATAATGTTTCCACTTTAATTATATTATTATTAGATCCTAATTTTAATTCTGTATGAACATAATCTGGTATTCTCTTATTAGTCTTCTTTAATAAGTTGCAAAAATATCTATATTTTCCTATTATTTTATTTTCTCTTACACTTTCATTAAACAAATTATCTATAATTTCATCCCAGTTTTCATAATCAGACAATTCTATCTTTTTATCTTGATTAATATACTTTTCTAATGGTTCATTTTTGGATTTTACTTCTACAAAATTCTTATTTTGATTAATTATCTCCTCTTCAACATCAACTCCTAAAAAATATTTTTCAATAAAATCCCATCTTTCATCATTATTTTTTAAGTATTTAAGGAAATACTCTAGTATTTTTACTGCTCTATAATGTTTTTCCCTGGCTTTTATAACATAACTATTTCTATAAACAATTTTATCTTCTACTATACGTTTTATTTTATCTGGAGCATTTAAAAAAATATATATTTCAGGAGTGTTTCCTCCTTCAATCTCATATGTAATTAAATCTAAAGATGATAATAATTTCAAAATTCTGTTATCAGTATCATTTTCTAAATAAAAATTTTTATATGTATTTTCTTTACAATTTCTTAACTTTTTCAAAAGTATAGACTTGTTTATTAATTTGTTAGATAAATTTCTAATTTTCCCAGGATTTAAGCTAATTCTAGATTGTCTTTTCATTATTCCTTCAGCATTTGGATTTACTATATCTATGAAATTATAAGCTATTGTATTAGCTAAAACATCTTTCTTATATCTCTCTTGTATAATATTTTTAAATTGTTCTAAAGAAAAGAATTTCGTACCAAAACCACTTAAAGTTTTAACTAAATAATCTATTTCCTCATTTAATTTCGTATACAAATGTTCAAAATCAATATTTTTAGGATTTATTGTTAATTTAACTTTTGGTACTATTGCTTCATATATATCCTCCATAACTTTCCCTGTTTTATTATAAAAATGATATTTAAATGCTGCAAAACTCATATTATCACTATATAATTCCTCCCAAATTGTCTTCATATCAAATTCATATGTATTTCCATTATCATAGCTTATAATATCACTGTTTTCATTTTTATAATCATTTATTATTATTTCTTTTTTTATATCGTTATTTATTTTCTTAAAGTACTTACTATATATTCCTTTTTCCACTTCATTGACAAATGGCTCTTTTACTAAAACATAAGTCTTTGTATAATATCCATTAGGCGTGGTTTTTAAAACGCTTGTCTTCTGTTTTTCTCTCAAATCTTTCTCTAACATTAATAATACTATTTTTATTTTTATATTTAAGTTATCTGCAATTGCCTGCTCATCTTTTTCTTTATCTAGTCCAAATGCACTTGAAAACATTTTAGGATTAACTAAAAAGCCTTCTTTTCCCTTGTTTTTATATGTATCATAAATTATAGATAAACATTTTTTTACCTGATATTGTTTAATTTGAGACATTCCAAATAGGCTATTCATGTATTTAAAATCTTCTTCATAATAATCAATAATTGCTTTTCCTTGTGGTACTAACTTTTCATTTCTAGCAGCCCTACCAATTTCTTGTACATAATCATTTAAATTTCCTGTTATGGCATAGTGATACACATTTTTTATATCCTTAACATTCATTCCCATTCCGAATGCTTTTGTTGCGTATATTACATTTATTTTTCCTTCTTTAAAATTATTTACTAATTCATGTTTATCAATATCATATTCACTATCGTCACCTGTATATATACCAACTTTCCCCTTAAATTTTCCGAATTCCTTAAATTCTGAAGTTGCATCATACATTTTATGTGCAATACTCTTATATGGACAATAAACTATGGTCTTTTCTTTGTTCTTAATCCAATTCTCTATTCTATTTTTTAGCAAATCATTTTTTGACTCAATTTTAGCATCGTAAGTAGTTTTGGGTTTATATTGTATTTGAAAAGAAATATTTTTTCTTTTAGCACTACCAATTCTAATAATTGGGTCAAGCATATTAAGGCTATCAACTGTCTCCCAAACAGTATCATCTTTTCCCCCGAATACAGCTGTAGCAGTACAAGCAAAAATAGGAAATTTATATGCTTTCTTTGCCTTTCCTCTATTATCTTGAGTCCTTCTAAATTTATATAAGTATTTACCTAAGTACCAATAATCCGGTCTAAATCCAACTCCCCAACTTGTTACAATATGAGCCTCATCTACTACAATTAGTCCTATTTCTCTATCACCAATTAAAGTCTCTAAAGAACGTGATATTAAAGTTTCAGGACTAATGTATAAGATATCTATTTCACCATCTTTTACTCCTTTTATAATTTTTTCTTTTTCTAACGGAGTTGGTATATCAGAATTTAAAAAAGCAACTTTTTTATAGCCCTTTTTTTCTAACTCACTTTTTTGTTCATCCATTAATCCTTTTAATGGTTCTATTATTATAATTAACTTTTTATATTTTTCTGCTAAATATATAGAAGGAACTTGAAAAATTATAGATTTTCCAGCACCCGTTGGAGCAGTCATGAAGATATCTCTATATATTTCACCATTATAGGCTTTTTCAGCTTCCTGAACTATATATTTCATAATTTCGCTTTGAGAAACAATTTCCAATTCATTATCGTTAGCATCTGGATTTTTATAAAAATCAATTGGAAAAAATTCAAAATCATTTCCTATTAAATTTTTTCCAATTTCTTTTAATTCATTTTCTAGCGCTTTATCTTCCAAGTCATCTTGTCCCTTATATTTATACAAAACATTTTTTCCATTATTACATAAGAAGGCTTTAAATGTTTCAAAAACCATATTAGAAATATCAGTTTCAGCATATTTAATATACCCAATTTTTTCGAATTCACTATTTTTTATTTGTTCCAAATATTTTAAATATTCTTCAATATCATCTCCTATTTTTACTAAAAAATCACACTCTTCACTCTCCAGTTCAGTTATCTCACAATTCTGTATTTTTATTATTGAATTTATATCTGGATTAAATGGGATTTCATAATTATTGTATGTTCCATAAAATACATCATTAATTTTAAAAATATCAGTATAAAATTCATTTATTCTTCTTAAAATTTCATCATCATATTTAATTCTATCTCCATCTTGGATTGACAAATATTTGTTATATTGTTCATCAGTTAATTCTAAATTTATTGGATAAGCATTAGGATATATATTATTTTCTATTATATCTATTGAATTTATCTTTCCTCTTCTAACTCTAGAAATAATTTCTTCATACGCAAGTGTAAATTCTTCATATGTTATCCAATACTCCTTATTAATATCATTATTCTTTTTTGCTAAAATCTCACCCAAAATTAAATCTGCATAATCTTCATCTAATTTTAAGACATTTATCTTATCTTCTATTTTTGTATCCAGCAATTTTTCAATTTTTATTTTTTCTAAATACTCCTTATTAAAACCTTTATATACTTTAATCTTCATATCTATTCACCTTTATTCCTTATCGAATATTTCATTTAGTCTTTCCCCCATTTTTTCAATTAATCCTACAACTAATGCGTTTCCCATGCAAAAATATCTAAAACTTTGAGGCATTCCTGTATCTGTCCAGTTATCAGGAAATCCATTTATTCTTTCTGTTTCTAATGGTGTTAATATTCTATAACATTTACTTTTGGGATCTTCTATTACGTGTGTACTTCTATTTAAGCTCCCTTCACTCGTAAGCATTGTCCTAGCAGGTTTATCTAATGAATCTGGAAAAGCTATAGCTCCTTCTCTAAAATGATATTCATGTGGAGTTCCTTTTTTTCTTATTATATCTTTTGCTCCCTTTAGATAATTCCATTTTTGTAAATTATCACCTATATAATATTTTTCATCTACCCCATCTTTTTGAACAATCTTATTTAATGCTGTATATTTAATCTCTTTTGGAGTTACTTCTTCAGTATAAATTAGGCCATTTCTCATTATTCCAGCATTTTTAAAATCCATCTTAAAATTGTCTGAGACATCATATATATCATTGTATTTAAATTCCTTATAGCATCCATCAATGTTTGAATTTATATCAAATTGTTCTATAAAAAAACCGATTTTTGTGTATTACATCTTCTAATTTTTCATCTTTTATTGTTTTATAATAATTAGTATCATTTTTACAAGCAAAAATAAAGGTTCTTCTTCTTCTTTGAGCAAATCCATAGTCTGCCGCATTAATTACTCTCCATTCAACAGTATATCCCAAATCATTAAAACATGCTAATATTACTCCGAAATCACGTCCTCTTTGACTAGCAGGTGATTTTAATAATCTGTCTACATTTTCAAGAAGAACAAATTTAGGATATTTTGCTTCTAAAACATCTCTTATTTGCCACCAAAGTACTCCTTTTTTTCCTTCCATTCCCTTTGCTCCACTTCTTGCAACAGAATAATCTTGACAAGGAAATCCACCAACTAATAAATTATGGTCTGGAATATCATTTTTATCTATACTTGCAATATCTTCATTTATATAATTTTTATTTTTTCCAAAATGTGATACATAACACTCAAATGCATATTGGCTCTTTCTACTAGGTTCCCATTGGTTTGCCCAAACAGTCTTCCAATTAGAATCAGCTTCTTCTAATCCGACTCTAAATCCCCCAACTCCCGCAAATAATTCACATACTGTTTTTTCCATTTTGCACGTCCTTTCTACTTTTGTTATTATATATTTTTTTTATTGTTTTGTAAAGATCTTTTCTTAAATTATTATAAAATATTTTAATAAAAAGATCAACACTTATTTCAAATTTTTAATGTTTTTATTATTTTAGCAAACATTTGTTTTTTATTGCAATAGTTTGAATAAACTTTTTTAATTTTTTCCAAAAAATTCATCATAAATATATCCTTTTTCAATATATAACTCTGTTAACTCCATTTTATATTTTTCCAATAACTCTAAATACTTTTTCTTAAAAACATTTTTACATAACCATTTAACACCTTTACTAGAAATAACACCTTTATTATTAATTAAAAATTTATACTGTCCAAATCCATTATCACACATTTGCTTAATTGCTTTTCTAATAGTTGTTTCTTTTCTATCAAAATATTTACATAGTTGTTTTATATCCATATTTTCTTTCCACCAATTTTGATTGTTCTCTACTTTTAGTAATTCTTCATATTGTTTAATTCTATCTTCAAAAAAATCTATATCTGCATCAATTAATGATTTTTCTTTTTGGAAATACACATTTAATAACCAATAATATCCTTCTATCAAAATAAAATATTTTCTGCTTTTTATTTTCTCACTTCTCCATCTACAAGTTGGATGTTTTTCTAACATAACATCTATTGCTTTTCTTAAATCTAATTCTGTTATTTCTTTACCTTGTTTAGTCGTTAATCCAAGTTGATGTAATTTCTTTAATATTTTATCATATGATAAGAAAATACTATCTAATGCCTGTTCCGAATTAACATACATTTTCCTCACTTCCTATATATAAAAATTTCTTAATGCTAATTTACTTAGCATTAAGAATTTGCAAAATTTATTTTGCACGAATATTGGGTAGTATTTTTTAGTACCTAATATTCGCCAGCTTGGTGTCTTGACACCGTTTTAGCTGTTTAGGGCAAAAATGCCCTAAAACCTTTTTTGCTCTCCGAGAGATATTTTTTGTATCACTTTTTTTCTTTTGTATCAAAAAAATTTCTAAAATATTTTAAATTTTTTAGTTTAAAATATTCTTTACTTTTGGTTCATAAATATTTTATAATAATTTTAGTTTTTGGATTAAGTTAGTATTTAGTTTGGTCGCTTATACTAACTTTTTCTTTTTCATTTTGATCATACTTTTTTAGTTCAATTCCATAACAAAATTGATACAACTTTTGAATAACTGCCTCTGATAATTCTTCATCTTCACTTTGATAAAATCTGTCTAATAAACTCTCTTTATTAAATCTAGTTGTTACTATAATTGGTAATTTATTTTCATTTCTATTTTCTATAATTGTATATAATTTTTCTAGTGCCCAACTTCTAATTCTTTCTGTTCCTAAATCATCAATTATAAGCATATCAACCTTAGAATACAATTCTATTATGTCTTTTTCTTTACTAGAAAAATCTTTAAAAGTATCTTTAATTACATCCAGCAATACAATTAGTCTTCCCATTAAAACTAACATATCTTTTTCAGTTAGTTTATTTAAAATAGCTGTTGCTAAATGTGTCTTTCCAGTTCCTGATTTTCCAGTAATAATAAGTCCATATTTTTGATTTTTATTTATACATTTTTCTGTAAAATCTTTTGCGATTTCTACTTTTTTTTATTAATTTCTGTTATTATGAAATTATCAAATTGATAATCTTGTATTCGTTTACTAAGATAATTTTGTATATAAAATTGCCTTGTCATTTGCTCCATTTGTTTTCTTTTCTTTTGTTTTTCTTCTTTTAAATCTATTTCATTCCAATAGCTCTTTGACTGTTTACAATTGCATCTTTCATATTCTATTGAACTTAATGGCATATTTGCATATAAATAATCTAAGCCTATTGGTTTTAAATCTTTTCCACAAAATTTACATTTGTTGTGGAATATTTCATCTTTAAAATTACATCTCGTATTTTCTAAATCCATTTGTGTTCTCTTCTTCCTTTCTTACTTCTTTTCTTTTATTTTCTTTATTCTCTTCTTCTCCGTTACATAACGTTACTGTAACGTTACTCTTTCCATTTCTACTTTTTAACTTTTCACGATATCTTTGTTGTCTTAATCTTCCTTGTTCTTTGTATTTTTCATATGTTTCAATACTTTGATATTTATTCCAATTTTTAATTTTGTAAACTTCATTTGCTAGAATTATCATTTCTAATTCTAAAAATTTTTTAATTATTTCTTCCATTTTTTCAAAAGACTTTCCCATAATCTTTGAAAAATATTCAATTGTCATTGGTTTGTTCTCGCCTATTACTAAATTACCTTCTTTATTACATTCCATAGCAATAATTAATAATTGTATCCATACTCTAATATATGTATCTCCATCAGGCTCTTTAAGTAATATTAGAATTTTCCTATTTGCAAATAAATTTACATCAATTTTTAACCATTGTAACTTGTACATTGCCTCCTTTCCTCTCTTTCTTCAAAATTTAAAGCATAGATTGTAATTCCATATTTCTCAAATACTCATCTAGGGCTTGTACTCTAAATAAATATTTTCCACCAACTTTACAATATGGAATTTGTTTTTTCCTTACCAGTTGATTAATTAACCAATATGAAATACCTAAGTACTCTGATGCTTCTTTCATTGTTAGTGTAGTTCTTTGAATTTGATTATTCATCATAATATACCTCCCTTCTTTCTTATTGAAGGTCTTCCTCTCCCTTCTAATATAAAGCCCAGAACAACTATTAAAAATTGAGCTGTTTTTCGAAATTTCTTAAATTTTTTATTTTATTTTCTTCTTCTATAGTGTTTTCAATGGTTTTGCCATTTTTTATTTATAATAATTATTGCAATTTTCACTATGTTTTTGTATAATTAAGATACTTTGTTAGCAATTTTATTTTATAAAGTATGTTGCAATTTATGTTTTTGAGGTGTTTATATGTTAAGAGAAGATAATATTCCAACAAAAGATTACTTTAACATTTGGTTTAATAAGGAAAAAAGAAAAGAGTTTTATACAACTTCTATTTCTTTGTATAAAACTACTTTTAATCATGATAAAGGTAATAGATTCTCAAATATACTTTTTAATAATACTAAGAACGATAAAGAGATTTATTTTTCTTCAGCTACACTATTAGAACCTTTTGAAGAAAGTTATGGAACTTTTTTAATAAAATTTCTTAATGCAGATTTTGCCACTTTTGAAACATCTTATCGTACTTTCTTCTGTTTTTATGGATTCTCTATTTTAAGTGAATTTTATGCCTCAATTTCTTCATTAAAATTCTTTAAAGCAGAAGATGAATTTATAGAAACTTATCAACCAATTTTTAATAAAGTTAAACCTAAGTTAAAGAAATTACAATATTTGATAAAACAATGTGTAGACTATATGTATAATTTAAATAATGATTCAATAGATAAGAATTATACACCTTTAGAAAAGTATCTTTCTTATTCTATTTTTAATAACTTATTTAAATATTCTACAAACATAGAAGTATATTATTATCAACAATTTGCACATGATATATACCATATATCTTCACAATCTATAACTCCTAAAATTGTTAGAGAACATTTAGAAGATGGAACAATAACTATAGGTGATAGTCCTGTTTTTCATACATCATATTTATCCAATATACTGTATATCTCTTTATTTGAAATAGCTTCTAATACTAGTATAAAAATTAAAGTTTGTAAGAACTGTGGTAAATATTTTATTCCACTTAAAAATACTGAAAAATATTGTGATATTGTATATTGTGAAAATGAATTATCTTGTAAAAAGGTTGGTGCTAATAATTCTTATTCTAAAAAGAGAAATTCTATTGAAGGAATTAAATTTTATAGAAATAATTATCAAAGAAGATTAATGCAAGTTAAAAGATCTAAGGATGAACAAGTTAAAATATCATTTAATAATTGGAAAAAACTTGCCAAAGAAAAAATTAAAGAATTTAATAATAATAAAATTTCAGAAGAAGAATTGCTTGAATGGATGAAATATAATAAAAATAAATAGTTCTCTCAGGACTATTTATTTTTTAAATCTTTATATTCTATTTCAATTTCTGGAAAATCCTTAATTATAACATCAGACATTTTTGAATTTTTTATTTTTATATCTAATATAGCTAAACAAACATACATCAATTCACTCTTCTCTAAATAAGTTTTATAAATATAATCTTTATCTTCTGAATCATAGACTGAATTTTCAATATCTAAGCAACTAAAACTTCCCTTTAAAATAATCCCCAAATCACAAACTATTGTAATTCTATCTGGCTTTATACTTAAAATTTCAGTACCCCATACTCCATTTTTTGTTATTTCTTCTACCTCAATATTTCCTTCTTCAAAATCATTATCTCCTGAAACTGAACATATCTCTTTTAGTTGTTTATCTAAATTATATTTATCTAAATATTTTGTTATTGTATCTTTTCTTTCTTTTCCATAATTAATTATTAAATCTGATAATTCCTGTATTGAGGATATCGTTTCTATATTTTGTATATTTTTAACCGCTTGCTTTATCCCTTTATCTTTAGTTACAATAATATTCCTAATTGAATAATTATCTTCTACATACCTTTTAACACCTTCCACAAAAAAGGCATCTTTAAATTCATATGGTTTTGATTTTTCAAATGGATATTCTTTTTTAAAGTATTTCTCTAAAACTTTTTCTGTATTGATAGTATCTAGCTCAAAGACTTCTGCTTGACTTAGTTTTTTAAATTCCTCGAAACTTTCTAATTCTGAATTTAGATTTTCATTAATAGTTTCTTCATCTATATAATTTTTTATCCATTTGCAATGTTTCTTTATCTTACTTTCATTGTCTAGTTTTCTTTGTGTGAGGTGACTTTTCACTTCATTATCTATAACAGATATTATTACATTTTTTACTTCTTTATTATCAATATGTTTAATAAAATTAGCAATAATATCATTTTTTAAGCTAAAATTAAATCCTAGTTCCTCATAAATATTTGTATCTATAAAAACAGTTATCATAATCTCTCCAATACAATCATTTTATTTCTGCTTTTTTTAAAAGTTTGCAGACATCTTCTAATTCAACAAATGTTATTTTTTTATTTGATAATCTAGCCAAAAATCGCAATGTACCCTTGAAAGAATTATCTATGTTCTGTGGCACTACTATCATTATTAATTGACATCTTTCATCCGTCATTCCCTGCTCAACAAATTGCCTTATAATCTCTTGTCCAACTGAAGATGTTGACAATAGTATTGTATTTATTTTATTTGATGCTTGTGACGCATTTTTCTTGATGATGCCTTTCATTTCATATTCCTTCCCTTTTACATTAATTATTCCAGAAACGTCTCCATATTCTCCCCCTTTATGTGGTTGAGGTTTAAATCCAGGAATAATTCCATAAAATAATTTAGGTAAACAAAGTTGTTGTTTATCATTTAAACATTTTGCAATTTTATTATAAGAACATATTCCACTACATTTTTCTTTCATCTCTACTGCAAATTTTACTAATTCATCATCAATCATAAATCCTTTTACATTAAATTCATCAATTTCATCAAATTGTATCTCCCCATCTTCTTGATTTTCATTTGACGAAATCATAAGAATATCATCCATTATGCAAATTGAATAATTTAAATTAGCATTTGGATATACTTTTTTCAAATTGTTATTAAGCATATCTATACATCTTTTTGTTGGAACATACCAATATCTATCCATAACTAGTTCATGCCCTTCTTGACACACAGCTTTAATAGGAGCTCCACACTCGCAAAATTTTTCTTTTACTTTATTTGATAAATTTCTACCACATACACTACATAATGGAATTTCATAAGAATCACACTTTTCGCAATAAGGCCTTAAAATTTTTATAAATAATCTATCATTATTTAAGATATCTTTTTTGTTATTTGGAAAACTTATATTTTTTTCTTTATCCATATTAGCTATTAATTGTGTTAATAGCCAATTCATCTTTTCTTGCTCAACAGTAGATAATAATGGCCATTTCAAATCTTGACCAATTTCTTTAAATATTAATTTAACATCCTTCCCTTTTAAATTATCTATCTCTTCAAATATAATTTTAATAGCTTCTTCTGTCCAAGCAAAAAGTTCTTTTGAAGATAAGTGTTTTAATATACTTATATTTCCCTTTTTGACATTATATCTAACTGTTGCAGTTATATTGTCATATATTGGTGTTATATAGCTTCCTGAAGTGTTAAATCTATTTTTTCTCACTCTATTAACTTCTTTTTTTGTTCTTCTGTAAAACCTTCTGAACGCGAAATAGCCGTTTTTTCTCCTTCAACGCCTTGTAATACAATTTTACTCATTATACTGTCATTAAATATTCTATCTAGTGCACTCAAAGGTGGTTTTATGGCTGATAAATTTTTATGAAGTTCTTTTATTAAAGCATCTGCAAAAACTTTAGTCATTTTCTCATGTTTGACAATATATGCAACATAACTTTTATCAATTCCAATCCATGAACATCCTTTATGTTGTTCCCATACTTGATCTGCTTTACCTGTTTCATTTATATAATTATAAATTTTGCTATATACATATACTAATTCTAATCTATCATTATATTCTGTAATCTTTTGTATTTTTACATTTCTATATTCTCTAACATCACAAGGTATATTTTTTCCTTCTAGTTGTTTTATTATCTCTATATCCTGTTTAGAAATAGTTTCATCAAATCTCCAAATAGAAAATGTTACTCTATTTCCATAAATGTAATCCTCTATTAATTTATCAATTTCCTTAATATCAATTAAATTCTTATTTTTTAACTCTATTATTATTTGAGATTTATCTTTGTTTTTTATTTCATTTTCTTTTATCCCTTTCTGTACTGAATATTCAAACAATGCTTGCCATGGTAATGTATTTATCTTATTATACAATTCATTAGAAATTTCCATATTTCCCCCTATAATCTCCAATTTTTTCATTATTATAACATCTTTTCCATTAAAATTCTACACATGTTAACTTATTATGCTAATTAATATTACATTTCTTCCAGTCTCTTTATATTTTTATAAAATTTTTCATGAATTTTATTGTAATCTTTGCAATCAACTAAAAAGAAACAAAAACAGCTAGTAATTTATCAAAAAATACTATATAATACACATAAATTCTCTCCCTTCCATAGTTATACTTGAAAGGAGGTGAAATAAGTAATGGCTGGGAGTATAGAAAAAAGAGGAAAAAATAGTTACAGACTAACAGTATCAGAAGGATTTGACCTAAACGGAAAGCCAATGATACACAGAAAAACTATTCATGGAACTAAAAAAGATGCAGAAATTGAACTAGCAAAATTTGTTACTGAAGTACAAAATGGTTTAGTCATTGATGGTAAGTCTCTTAAATTTTCTGAATTTGTTGAAATATGGAAAAGAGATTATGGTTCTAAAGAACTAGCTCCAACAACATATAAAAGATATTGTAGAATGTTAGAAACAAGAATTTTACCATACTTCGGACATTTCTATATTAACAAAATTAGACCAACTGACATTATGAAATTCTATGACTTACTTGAAAAAGATACTCAACTAGTTAGAAAAAAAGGTAACAATGGTTC
>CAJFFY010000064.1 GCA_904374465.1 uncultured Subdoligranulum sp. | reverse complement strand
TGTTGCCGTCGGCATCGGTGGCGTAGGAGTCCACCAGAATGAACTTGGTATCGGGGTTTTCCTGGGCCAGGGTGCCGATGCCGGCAAACTGGAAACCGGGGGTGACGATGACATCGTAGTCAGCCACGATATCGGCCACAGCCTGCACGGCGGCAGCGGGGTCGCCGGTGGGCTCCATGATATCGGTGACGGTGTCGATGCCGCCGCGGGAATCGATAAAGCTCAGGATGCCCTCGTAGCAGTTCTGGATGAAGGAGCCGTCGTCCACGCCGGCAGAGGTGGAGACAATGGCAATCTTCATGCCCTCATCGGAGGCGGCAGTGGTGCCGGCTTCAGAGGTGGCGGAGCTGCTGCTGTCCGTGCCGTCGTCCGCAGCGCTGGAGCTGGAACCGGAGTCGGAGGAGCCGCAGGCAGCCAGGCTCAGAGCCATGGCTGCGGTAAGCAGGACCGCGATCAGTTTCTTCATGTGTTTCATCGGTAGATCCTTTCTTTCCTTTAGATTTGTTCTTGACACACAAGAAAAGCGAAATACCGCGGCTATGCAGAGCCGCGGTATGCTCACACAAAATATTATAACGGCAACCCGCCCGCATTGCAAGGGAAATGCGGACAGGATTTCACAAAAAAAATGGGGATTTCTTCACAAATTTACCGCTCTGCTGTCTAATAAACGGAAAAACAGGCCGATGCCGCCGGCTGGCCCGGCCGCAAAACGGTGGGGCTGCCCCCGACAGTCGCCGCACAGACGCAAAACGGTTTCCCGGTTTGGTAGTGGGAACGGTCACGGCGGTTTCGCCGCAGTCCTGCCAGGGAGAATAGGAAATGGGCTTTTTATCCTTCCTGTTTTCGCAAATCCTCCAAGTATTGCTCCGACAAGGCCTCCTGGTACCCCAAGCTCAACGGCGTCCATTGCAGTGACAACGAAGCGCTGCTCACCGGTATTCTTCGCCGGGAGTGGGGCTTTGAGGGGCTGGTGGTCACCGACTGGGGCGCCATGACCGACCGCATTGAGGGTTTCCGGGCAGGGTGCGACCTGAGCATGCCCGGCGGCAGCGGCTACATGGAAACCGACGTGCTGAAAGCAGTGCAGAACGGCACACTGCCTGAAAGCACCGTAAACGCCTCCGCCCGGCGGGTTTTGGAGCTGGTGCTGCGCAGGGCAAAAGGGAAAGAGGAGCCCTGCGACCACGATGCCCATCACGCCCTTGCCCGTCAGGCGGCCGAGGCCGGGGCCGTTCTGTTGAAAAATGAGGGCGATCTTTTGCCCCTGCGCGAAGGTGCAAAAATCGCCGTGGTGGGGACTATGGCTCGGCAGATGCGCTATCAGGGGGCGGGTTCCAGCCACATCAACCCCCTGAAGCTGAGCCAGCCGCTGGATTTTCTGCCTGGTGCGACCTACGCGCCCGGCTGCGACGAGCGGGGGGATACAACCCCGGAGCTGTTGGCCGAAGCGGTGGCTGCGGCGCAAGGCGCAGAGGCGGCGGTGGTGTTTGCCGGTTTGCCGGAACGGTTTGAATCGGAGGGCTTTGACCGAGCGGACATGAAACTGCCCCAGGGACATCTGCGCGTGATCGAGGCGGTGGCAAAGGCAAATCCCAACACGGTTGTGGTGCTGCTCTGCGGCTGTGTGGTGGAATGCCCCTGGGCTGACCGGGTCAAGGGCATCCTCTACATGGGCCTGCCTGGCCAGGCCGGCGGTGAGGCTGCTGCCGACCTGCTGTACGGGCGGGCAAATCCGAGCGGAAAGCTGGCGGAAAGCTGGCCGTTTACTTACGGGGATGTACCTTCCAGCGAAATTTACGGAAAGACCACCGACGGGCTTTACCAGGAGGGACTCTATGTGGGCTACCGCTTCTACGATAGGGCGGGCGTCCCGGTGCGGTGGCCCTTCGGTTTCGGCCTGAGCTATACCCGTTTTGCCTATTCCGGCCTGACCGTTTCGGGCGATACCGTGCATGTGACGGTGGAAAACACCGGCGAGCACGCCGGTGCGGAGGTGGTACAGCTGTATATTTCGCCGCCCTCCGGCGGCCTGCATCGTCCTGTGCGGGAACTGAAAGGTTTTGAAAAGGTGTTTTTGCAGCCCGGCGAGAGCAGGACAGTGGTATTCGCACTGAACGACCGCTCCTTTGCCGTTTGGCAGGACGGGTGGAAGGTGCCCACCGGGCGTTATACGGTGAGCGTCGGAGACCAAAACATCGCCATCGACAGGGAGGGGGAAGCGTTGGAGGCCCCGGCGTGGCAGGCCGGCAGCTGGTACGAGACCTGCGACGGCAAACCGAACCGGCGGGACTGGGAGGCAATGTTGGGCCGCGAGTA
>CAJFFY010000063.1 GCA_904374465.1 uncultured Subdoligranulum sp. | reverse complement strand
TTGATCGTATGCATACGGTTCTCCGCCTCGTCAAATACTTTAGACTGTTCAGACTCGAACACTTCGTCCGTCACTTCCATATCTTCTATATTAAAACGCTCGCCCATTTCTTTTCCGATCTTTGTCTTCAGATCGTGGAATGCAGGCAGACAGTGCAGGAAGATCGCGCTGTCTTTCGCGTTTGCCATCACTTCTTTTGTCACTTTATATGGAGAAAGCTCTTTGATTCTCTTCTCCCATACCTCGTCCGGCTCTCCCATGGATACCCACACATCTGTATAGATGACGTCGGCGTCCTTTGTTCCCTCTTTTACATCGGATGTCAGCGTAATCTCTGCACCTGATTCCTTTGCATATTCCCGACACTGTGCGACAAGCTCTGCATTCGGGAAATACTCTTCCGTTGTGCATGCTGTAAAGTCAAGTCCCAGCTTGGAGCAGGCAACCATAAGAGAATTCCCCATGTTGTAGCGGGCATCTCCCATGTAGACCAGTTTCAGTCCTTTCAGGGTGCCGAAATTCTCGCGGATAGTCAACATATCGGCAAGCATCTGAGTCGGATGATATTCATTCGTCAGGCCGTTCCACACCGGCACGCCGGCGTATTTTGCCAGCTCTTCCACAATCTCCTGTCCGAAGCCGCGGTACTCGATGCCGTCGAACATCCTGCCGAGCACGCGCGCTGTATCCTCGATGCTCTCTTTCTTTCCCATCTGGGAACCGGTCGGTCCGAGATATGTAGTGCCCATGCCCATGTCATGTGCTGCAACTTCAAACGCACAGCGTGTCCTTGTGCTGTCTTTTTCAAAGATCAGCGCTACGTTCTTTCCTTTATAGTTGTCAACCGGAACACCGTTTTTCTTCTTCTCCTTCACCTCGGCAGACAGATCGATCAGATAAGTGATCTCCTCCGGTGTGAAATCCTTTAATGTAAGAAAATTACGTCCTTTTAAATTCATAATATATCCCTCTCTATCTTATAAATTCATAGTCCTTTCATTCACGTCATCCGCATAGTTTGCTGACGTGCACGGCTGCGCCGCTATACAGTAATCTGTATGAAACATGACTTATTATACATACCTGTGCATAAAAATGCAATACTTTTGCATAATTTTACATTGCTTAATTCAGCAGTGCATCTTTGCAGACAGCGCGGCTGAACTGTCAGGACAATACAGCAAAGGCAGGATCCTTCCCTCAGATCCCGCCTTATATACTACTGATTTATCCATTAACCGGCAGGCCGGTTTCTCCGCTGCCTGCTCACTTCAAACATAAGCACAGCAGCCGCAACAGCCGCATTCAGGGACTCTGCCTTTCCCTGCATGGGAATAATAACGTAATGATCCGCGCATTCCGCCATTTCGTCTCTCAGGCCGTTTCCTTCATTTCCGATCAGGAACGCACAGCCTGTCCTGTAATCTTCCTGATCATATGCGCGCTCTCCTTTCAGATGAGCTGCATAAATTTTGATTCCCGCCGCTTTCAGCTCGCTGATCGTCCCAATCAGATCCTCCACGTACAGGAACGGCATCCGAAGCAGTGCCCCCATGGTCGAGCGCACCACTTTCGGGTTATAAATATCCACACAGTCTCTGCTCAGGATGATCCCCGTCACCCCGGCAGCCTCTGCTGTGCGGAAGATGGTTCCCAGATTCCCCGGATCCTGAAGATTGTCAAGGACAAGCACATGCGCCCGCGCCGAATCTGTTCCGAGTATATCCGTCATATCATATGATCTTCTTCTCACAACGGCAAGTATGCCCTGCGGAGTCTTCGTGCCGGATATATGCGCGAACACAGAGTCTGAAAGAATTTCCACCGGGGCGGTTCTCTCTAGTTTTTCTTTCTCTGCCCCGTTTCTTTCCGCATAACTCTCAGAAAGATAGATTTTCTCTATCTTCCTGCGCCAGTCCGGATCAGCGGCCAGCTCCCCCGTCATCCGGGGGCCTTCGATAAGGAACACCTGCGCCTCATCTCTCGCTCTGCTCTTCTTCATCAATTTTACCAGATCTTTTACCTGTGCATTTGCTGTACTTGTAATCATTATCTGCGGTCCTTCTTTGTGTCAAATTTCTGCAGGACATCATTTGAACCGATCATAATAAGAATTCCGTTCGCCGGAAGGGGCTCC
>CAJFFY010000062.1 GCA_904374465.1 uncultured Subdoligranulum sp. | reverse complement strand
GGCCTCAACGCATTGCCGCGCGCTCTGCGCGCAAACAAAAGGGGAGGGAACAACCATGATCGCCATTGTGGATTACGGGGTGGGCAACCTGTTCAGCCTGGCTTCCAGCCTGAAAAGCCTGGGCCTGGAGGTGGAGGTCACCCGCGACGCGGACCGGCTCTGTGCCGCCACACACATCATCCTGCCCGGCGTGGGCGCCTTTGCCGACGCCATGGACAAGCTCACCGCCACCGGCCTGGTGCCGGTGATCCGGTCGGAATGTGAGAAAAAGCCGCTGCTGGGCATCTGCCTGGGCATGCAGCTGCTCTTTGACCGGAGCTTTGAGTACGGCGAGCACCAGGGCCTGGGCCTGGTCCCCGGCGAGGTCTGCCCGCTGGCCGATGACCTGAAAAATCCCGCGCTGAAGGTGCCCCACATCGGCTGGAACGCGCTGGACATCCTTCCCGGCCGGGAGCAGGACCCGCTGTTCCGGTACGTGCACCCGGGCGAGTACGTCTACTACGTCCACAGCTACTACGCCAAACACTGCGAGGCCAGCACCCTGGCCACCAGCGAGTACAGCATCCCCGTCACCGGCGCGGTGCGCAACGGACTGGTCTACGGCACCCAGTTCCACCCCGAAAAGTCCGGCGACACCGGCCTGCGCCTGCTGCGGGCCTTCGCGGAACTGGCATAATCCGGCACAGAGGGAGGAAAGCATCATGAAACTGTTCCCCGCCATTGACCTGCGCGGCGGCAAGGCCGTGCGGCTGTATCAGGGCGACTACGATCAGATGACCGTCTACAACGATGACCCCGCCGCCCAGGCGCGGGCATTCCGGGACGCCGGGGCCAGATACCTGCATGTGGTGGACCTGGACGGCGCCAAGGACGACGACACCGCCAACCTGCCCGCGGTGGCCGCCATCGCGGCCCAGGGCGGCCTCTACCTGGAGGTGGGCGGCGGTATCCGGGACGAGGCCCGCATCCGCCGCTACCTGGACCTGGGGGTGAACCGCTGCATCCTGGGCACCGTCGCGGTGCGGGATTTCGATTTCACCGCCCGCATGGCCAACACCTACGGCGACCGCATCGCCGTGGGGGTGGATATGCGGGACGGCTTTGTGGCGGTGGCCGGCTGGCGGGAGGTCACGCCCGAGCCGGGCATCGACTTCTGCCGCCGCCTGGCCGCGGCCGGGGTGAAAGCCATCATCGCCACCGACATCTCCCGGGACGGCACCATGCAGGGCACCAACCTGGATCTGTACCGGCAGCTGCTGCAGATCCCCGGGGTGGAGATCACCGCCTCCGGCGGGATCGCCGCCCTGTCTGAGCTGGACGCCCTGGCCGCCATGGGCTGCCATGCGGCCATCCTGGGCAAGTCCGTCTACACCGGAGCCATTGACCTGGCCGAGGCGGTCCGTCGCTTCCCCCAGTGACGGCAGCAGAGAAAGGAGTGCGCCATGATTACCAAACGCATCATCCCCTGCCTGGACGTGAAGGACGGCCGGGTGGTCAAGGGAGTCAATTTTGAGGGTCTGCGGGACCTGGCCGACCCGGTCGAGATGGCCCGCTGGTACAACCAGTCCGGCGCCGACGAGCTGGTGTTCTACGACATCACCGCCAGCGTGGAGGGCCGGGGCCTGTTCACCGACATCCTGCGCCGTGTCGCCGCCGAGATCTTCATCCCGCTGACGGTGGGCGGCGGCATCCGCACCCTGGAGGACTTCGACCGGGTGCTCAAGTGCGGCGCCGACAAGGTCAGCGTCAACTCGGGCGCCATCGCCAACCCCGCCATCATCTCCGCCGCCGCCCAGAAGTATGGCGACCAGTGTGTGGTGCTGTCGGCGGACATCAAGCGGGTGGACGGCAGATTCATGCTGTTCGCCAAGGGCGGCCGGGAAAACACCGGCATTGACGCCCTGGACTGGCTGGAACAGGGGGTCAAAAACGGCGCCGGCGAGCTGGTGGTCAACTCCATCGACACCGACGGCGTCAAGGACGGCTTTGACCTGGAACTGCTGGACGCGGTGGCTGCCCGCTGTGCGGTGCCCATCATCGCCTCCGGCGGCGCCGGCTGCATGCAGGACTTCCTCACCCTGTTCCAGAACCATCCCGGCGTGGACGCGGGCCTGGCGGCCAGCATCTTCCACACCCGGCAGGTGGACATCCGGGATCTGAAGCAGTATCTGCGCAAAAACGGCGTGGAGATGCGGGTCTGACCCTGCCATGGCGGAAGGCCTCACCGCACATTGCCGCTGTGAAAATTTTCCCCGCTTTCCCCGTTGCAAAATGTACGGTTACAAGGTAAACTAATAAGTATCTTATTCTTTTTCTCCGGCCCGCAGGGCGGGAAAAAAGAATGGGCTGCGTTTCTGAGAAGGAGAGCAACACCATGCAATATCCGGAAACCCAAAAGACCCTCAAGTTTGATGCCCACG
>CAJFFY010000061.1 GCA_904374465.1 uncultured Subdoligranulum sp. | reverse complement strand
CAGGAGTGGCGCCGCTGACGCTGCGCCACTCCTGCTAAAACTGAATATTCCTGCCCAGGGGCTCTTTTTGTGCTGTCTGCACAATCTGGGGCGGTTCAGGCATCTACCGGCAGAGGGGCTTTTTTGGAGAAAGTAGATTGGTCGCTTGCTAAGAGGGGCACCGCCCGCAGGGCAGCCGGACCGTGCCATCCACTCTTCGCCTATAGTATAGCGCTTGTGCGGTCTGCCGGGGGGATTTTTCCGGAAAGTGAAAATTTTTCCTGTTCACCGGGGCGCCAAGTTCCTGTTTTCTCCGACACTCTCGGAGCAGCTCACCGGTGACCATTCTTTGCTGTTTTCCCGCAGTTTGCCAGGCCACACCAGGCAAAGCGGGGCTCTTTCGCCACACAAAGCGCGTCAAAAACCATCATATTTACGTTCTTTTTTCTCATTTGGCGTTTCGTTTTCTCAAAATTAGTTGTCCATTGTCCAGCTGGACGTAGCAGTTTGGTCGAAACGAAATGGCATTATTAAAAAAATCACCATGTCCTAAGGCATCGGCACAGATGGAAAAAGCTTCCTTCTTTGCGCAATTTGCCGTAGCGTTATACTGCAAAAAGCTATTCCACAGAACGGTTCATAGGAAACCTCTCCTTTTTCTTGCATTCATCTTTGGGATTGGAAAATGCATGGGGATGTAGTATTGTCGGAAATCATCGTTGGAGGAACAAACAAAGGCAGGTTGTCAGAATTCTTCAAGAAAGAACTTCGAGATGCTGGGATACCACACGGAGGAATGTATTTTCTCGGCTGCACATCTTTGAAACAAGGAACGATAATTCGTTTGTTTTTTGTCTTATAGAGTTCAGCTGTCCAAAGAACAGTCGTCCATAGTCCAGTTGAACGTAGTAGTCAGGTCGGAGAACTGTGACGTACAGGCAAATAACATGAACCAGCGCCGGAAATTGTGTAGTGTGCACAACTTCCGGCGCCGTTTTTGATGGTTATAAAAGAATGTTGGAACGTAAAAAACAATAAACGGAACCGGCGGGGAGGAAGGAGTGGTCAGATGGTGGTCAAGCCCTTTCCTTTTCCAGATGCTGTTTCGGCATTGCCTTATTTTGATAGAGAAACTTAACTTTCCTGATCTTGTATGACTTTCACATTTACCGCCAACACGAGGTATAGAATCGCTTCGCGCAACAGCTTTAATGTGTTGAATACGTTTTGCTCGATTTGGCTTTCCGTAGTATACACCGTAAATTTAATTCTGGGATCACTTTTTGGCGTTCTTTTTACGGTTCGTAAACAATTATGTTCCATGTTATTGCGCATCTTGACGATTCGATTTGCCGCATCGCTGGTCAAACTTACTTCATCATCTTCCACAAAATCTTTTTGCAACCAGAATAATGCCTCTAAAAATGGGTTGTCTGCCCTATATTCTTTCATCGGGTTAGGAATGTCGCTTTCCCTCCTCCGTATTGTATCCCACCAAATCTGCTTGAAACCAATTTTGTCTCCCCGCAAACCTACAGAAAAGTACCAATTCAGAAAAAAACCTATTCGATCAAAAGTGGAAGCCGCCATTTTAAGAGACTGTCGAAGAAGGCTCTCACGAATACAGAACACATCATTTGAAGTAATCCCTTTAAGATTTCGCTCCTTATCAAGGTAACATCCTTCTTCGGGTTTTTGCAATTCAGAAGATATGTACCACAGATAGCGGGCTGTAATATACTCTTGCTTTATTTGATTGAAAAGCCCTGTGTATTCATGATAAAACGTAGAATCTGCGTTGTCAGGCAACGTTATATAGTCGCCCCAAAAATCAGACGAGACAATAAGCTCGCTTTCTATATTCAAAAACAACCGAAAGCCTGATAACCAACTGCGGTAATCATACTCCTTTTCGGAATAATCACGTTCCCCAAAGCCTTGCAATTCTTCATTCAAGAACCTTACTCCATATTTATCAATAGCACGTTTTACCCAGTGCTGTCTTACACAATCCAGTCCGACTAACCCGCCGGGTTCTTCCAGATTGGCTTGATACTGTTCTGCCAGTTTAAAATAATGGTAGGCCGCATGGGTGAAGTACTGTTCTGCCTCCGGGGTAATTTGAAAAATACTGAATTGAAAAAGAGCCGCTGACAAGTTTAGCGATGCCATGGAAAACGTATCCGATATACATATTGCCGCAAAATAGGAATCGATTGCTGCAATATATCGATTTGTTTCACACAAGGTATTCCCCAAGTTACAATAGCACCTCATGGCAATCCATTGAGCAAGAGAATAATCCTCTTGCTCGGTGGCTTCTTCCTCGATTAATGCAATTTCCATTTCATAAATGTCAATGGCTTTTCGATAATTAAGGATTTCTTTCTCCAAGTGAGAATCAGAAGGTTCTAATGTCCTTGCATCGGCATACGCCAAGGCAATATCATAGTAAAATTGCATCCGAAAAATTGGATTGGTCTCCAAAGGCACTTCTTTTTCAGCCTCACGGATACAATCTTTAATTCCACGAATATTTCGCTTCGCAAAGTGTTCATCAAGCCGCGTTGTAAACCGATTCCCATATTTCTTTTCAAATTCTTCCCTCAACACAGTTACCCTCTCCGAAAAGCAAGTTTCTGAATCGTCAGATACATACCACCCGGTATTTAATCCGGTTACCGTAGTGGACCGAAGTCAGCAGACCGAGACGCTCAAATTTCAGAACGAAGTTCCGGATCGTGGCATAAGCCGCATCGCCGAAGTCTTTTTCCAACCGCTTGGTGGAAAACTCTTCGCTGCCATAGGCAGTGAGAACAAACTGCCAGAGCGCCCGCTCCTTCTCGGTAACCTTCCCTTGCCGCAGCGCCTCCTCGAAAGCGTGCAGCGTCCGGGACTGCGGCTGATCTTCTCCCAGCCGGTGATACACCGATTCCGCAAAATAGACCAGGAACGGCGTCACATCCAGCACGCCGCTGATCTGCTGATTCTGTTC
>CAJFFY010000060.1 GCA_904374465.1 uncultured Subdoligranulum sp. | reverse complement strand
GAAAAGAATGCGCATTTGGAGAAGTTCCTGGAGCCGGTGACTCCCTTTGAATTTTATCGGGAGATCTTTCCAGAGGGTAGTTTCGAGAGGAAAGGCCATTTTGAGGACGCGAAGGGCAACGGGATCGCGGTGACGGTGCCGAAGGCCGCAGGGATTGCCCTGGAGATTGAGGGCGATGGTAAGGCCAAACGCTACACCATCACCGATGAGCTGTCAGAGCTGTCCGAGGTCTTTGATACAGACTTCACGATCATGTCTCCCATTTCTTACTTCGGCCGGCGTCGGTGCGGCAAGAATGCCCGGTATCTCTATGCCCTGGTCTTTGACCTGGATGGGGTAGGGATGCCCCAGCTCCGGGATACACTCCATCAGATGGACAAGGATATTTTGCCCAAGGCAACCTTTGTTGTAAACAGCGGGACGGGGCTTCATTTGTATTATGTCCTGAAGGAGCCGATCCCAATGTACCCGTACAATCAAAAATGCTTGAAGGAGCTGAAATACTCTCTTACCCGGCAAATATGGAACAGATACACTTCCACCATTAAGGAGCCGCAGGTGCAGGGCATTCTGCAGGGCTTCCGTGTGGTCGGCTCTGGCTCTAAATTGGGACGGGAGTATCCTGTGACGGCCTACCGGCTCGGCGGGAGGGTAACGCTGGAAAGCCTCCTGGAGTTTATCCCTGATAGCAACGGGGAGCGGCAGCAGCTCCTTGGCCTTATGAGAAAGGGACGGCTCTCGCTGGCCGAGGCGAAGGAGAAGTACCCGGACTGGTATGAGCGGCGGATTGTCAAAAAGGAGCGGCGGGGCCGCTGGACGGTCAAGCGTGATCTTTATGATTGGTGGTTGCACCGCATTGCTGATGAAATCCGGGTTGGTCACCGTTTCTACGGTATTATGACGCTAGCGATTTACGCAAAAAAGTGCGGGATCAGTGAGGAGGAGCTGCGCCATGACGCTTTTGCCCTGCTGAAACCCTATGACGATATGAGTGTGGAGGACATCAACCGTTTTACAAAGGACGATGTGGTGTGCGCCTTGGAGATGTTCAATGAGGACTATGTGACATTTCCCAGGGATGATATAGCGAAGATCTCCGGTCTGACTATGCCGGTCAACAAGCGGAACTGGCGGAAGCGAAAAGAGCATCTTCAAGTGATGAACACCATGAAGGCGCTGAAAAAGCAGTTGGGGGAGCCGGTAAGGGAAGGGCGTCCAGTGGGCAGCGGTACAGCTCAGAGCCAGGTGGCTGAATGGAGGCTGCAGCACCCGGAGGGCCGCAAGGCCGACTGCCACCGGGATACGGGTCTTGATCCAAAGACAATCCGGAAGTGGTGGGATAAAATGAGTTGATATTTTAGCGCAATTATGCTAAAATATTGGCGAGGTGATATAATGAAAATGATTCGGCCTGTTTCAGACTTGCGGAATAATTTTGCTGATATCTCGAAAACAGTGCATGAGACGGCGCAGCCGGTTTTCCTCACAAAGAATGGATACGGCGATATGGTCGTATTAAGTATGGATGCATTTGAAAATTTGCAGTTTGAGAGCGAAGTATACTTCAAGCTGCGGGAGGCAGAACGAGAAGCGAAGCTTACTGATAAGCGGTATTCTTCTAAAGAGGTATTGAAGGCCATGAGAGACGCTATAGGAGGGGAACAGGTTGTATAATCTGGAGTACCTGCCTGTTGCTCTCCAGGACATGGTTGCGATCGTCCGGTATATTAGCAGAGAGTTAGGAAATCCAGCAGCAGCGGATCGACTTGCTACAGAGCTGATTGATGCCGGAGATAGTATCCCTAGATTTCCGTATATGAATCCGGCATACACCCCGATCCGGCCATTAAAGCATGAATACCGGAAGGTGCTGGTACAGAATTATTTCATATTTTATTGGGTAGACGAAGAAAAGAAACTGATAACAATCGCTCGGGTCGTATACGCAAAGAGCGATTACGACCCGTTGCTTGAGTAGACGGGATCTTTCTGTTTGGAGGGGTATAAGGTGGAGCAGATGAAATGTGCTCAAGAGCAACGAGACAACCTGGACTAATCAGTAATACTCTACATAATTTATATAAATTAAATAAGTGAAATAAAAATAATCGAGGATGTGATCATGATGGGAGTGAAGGTGCTGCAGATCGGCTATGAGCCGGAGCGGGATCGTCTGACCTGGGACGGCTGGGATATTCATTGCGGCCAGGGCATGGAAGTGCTGCTCCCGGATCGGCTCGGCGGAGGAACCTGGCGGCCGGTGTCCTTTGAGTACAACGCCAGCGGGTGGTATATGCCTGGGCAGCCTGGTGTGTCTCCGATTGGCCTATGGGCCAGAGAGAATAATGGATGAAATTGGATTGCAACGCAACCGTTGTGTTGCATCTTTAGGCTTTACGAAGGAAAGAACGGAAAAAGGTCGCGGCATATGCCGCGACCTTTTTTTACTTGATATAACAGGAATAAATGATATACTTGAAATAAAGTATATAACGTAAATAAATGACATAAGAAAATGAAGGAGTGAACATGGTGAAGGTAATTGCAATCGCAAACCAGA
>CAJFFY010000059.1 GCA_904374465.1 uncultured Subdoligranulum sp. | reverse complement strand
CTGAAAAAGATACGTCCATAATCATTCCCAGTTCTTCCGGCTTCCCGATAATTTCCGGGCACAAATCCTCCTTTTTCCAAAGGCGTATCTGCGGCGTTCCTGACCACATACACAGAATCTTTACTTCCCCTTTTTGGAGTAAAACAGTATCCCTGTCAAGCTGGATGCAGGATACTCCGGGCATTAAATTCCAGCGCTGAATATGCGGCTCCGGCATCCGGTTTCCCCGCATAATCTCATCATTTATCAGAAAGCCTTTCTTTCGATGAAACATTACCCTTCTTTTATGACGGCAAAATCCATAAGCATCATGATGTGCTTCCAGATATACGCCTTTTTCCATTGACCAGAATACATCCACAGGAGAATCCGGTCGGTAAACTCCCCATTTATTTGCAAAACACCGATCCGGTACGACCGGTTTTCCATAGGCCAGGACGCTGTTATGAGAACTCATATTATATAAATATCCTCTGTTTTCCGTTCCCATTTTCACTTTATGATAGATAGCTCTCGCGTAGGGTTCCCCTATGATCTCTTCCCCCCGGAAGAAAATATCCATGGACAGCATATCCATATGGTTATGCCCGGATTCTCCGCAGTTCTGCTTTACCGACATCAGAAAATAATTTCCATCCGGCGCATAGGTATCTCTGGAACAGGCAAAGCCACAGGAAGTATCACAAAAATCCAAAACCGGCTCGTCAGGCTGTCCATCTACAGTTCCTCTTCGTATATCCATCACCTGACGGCATATCAGGCTTCCTGTCGCACGAATTCCATTCATCAATATCGGACTTACGGACAGACCGCCTCCATCTCCGACAGATGGGTACTTTTCTCCTGGAGGAGCAATCAGAGCAAGTGCTGAAGCAGTCTTTTCCATCCGCTCTACATTTGAAGGAACCAGCAGCAAAAGATTATTTTTTCGTGCCAGGAAAATACCTCTGCAAAGCATTTCTCCCATAGCAGCCCCGCCCCAATAGGAGATGGAATGTTCACTGTAGCCGCCGTGCGTATTAAAGTCTCTTTCAATATGACGGTTAATAACCTGCCTGCCCGTTTCATTCATCCATGCAAAATCCGGAATTTCCGGCAGCATAACGCTTAAAATATAGGGGACAAGCCCTTTTTCCCACAGATGATGATTGTAATCCCGGTAAGGAGCATGATCGAACCTGCGAAACTGAATCCCCAGAAACCAGATACTTTTCAGAATTTCAAAAGCCTCCTCATAAGGGATTTCATAAGGAAGCCTTGTATAAAAAAGGCTGAGCAGAGAAAGAGCCAGAAAACCGGTACTCATGATATCTCTTTCTTCTCTCATCGAAAAGCGCCCCTCGGCAATACAGCTTTCCTCTACCTTTAAAGGATATGTCAGTGAGAAAGCCCGATACAGACGCCGAAATTCTTCAATTACCGCTTTATCCCCTGTCTCATGGTAAAGAACCGCCAGATATTCGAACATCTGTCCTCTTACAAAAATATCCATCACTGTTCTGTGACATTTTTTCTGATCTTCAGGATAATTAAAATGCGGCATCTGTTCATAATTTTTCCCCAAAGAGAATTCCAGTTCTCCCCCCGGACGCACATATATATGATCCATCAGCTTTCTGCCGGCATACAGGCAGAATTCTTTCAGGCTTCCCTGAAGGCCGAGCGCCGCCTGAAACACATAGGGATTGCTGTCCGTATCTATGGGAATCATGGGCAAAGACCGATAATCATAATAATAAAACGGAGTTTTTCGGTTTTCAAAATAATGAACCAGCTCCTGCTTTGCCAAAGATGGTCTGTCCGTTTTTAGCGCAGCCGAAACAGCAGACAGTTCCGGCCTCGAAAGGTCAAATGCTGCAAACACATCGCCATCGCTGATAAGGCGCTGATCATCCGGGATCTGCCGTAGGCCCTCTCTTTTCATAAATACCTGTATCCTTTCTCTTTTTCTGCCGCGTCATAAATTTTCATGAACACTTTTGTTTCCTTCCAATATTTCCAGTCTTATAAAAATTCTCCCATTTTTTGGTTTTCCTTCTATCCGAATCGCCTGCATTCCCGGAACCAGGTTAAAAATTCTTTCAGTCCCATAGGGCAGTTCCAGCCCGGAATCGGAATTTACCCTTACCA
>CAJFFY010000058.1 GCA_904374465.1 uncultured Subdoligranulum sp. | reverse complement strand
GAAGTCCTTGGCCGTCAGGTCGGAACCGTCGCTCCACTTCAGGCCGTCACGCATGGTGAAGGTCCAGGTCAGGCCGTCCTCGCTGACTTCCCAGCTTTCGGCCTGGCCGCCGACGACTTCGTTGTTCTCGTCGACCAGCAGCAGGGGCTCAAAGATCGTAATGATCGTGTTGGCGCCGTCGATGGCAGAGTTCAGCGCGGGATCCAGCGTTTCAGGGTTGGGGCCCAGCTGAACGGTGAAGCCGGTGCCGGTGGCGGTGGCTTCGGTAGCTTCCTCTGCGGTAGCAGCCTCAGAAGTTGCCGTGCTGGTGCTCGCAGAAGAGCCACAGGCAACCAGAGAAGCGGCCATGCAGCCGGCAACCGCCACAGCGACAAATTTCTTCATCTTCATGTGGTTTTTCCTCCAATTGTAATAAAATACTATACCCAATCCCTCCGGTTTTGCCTTCGGAATGAATACCATTACTATAACCCGGCGAACCATCCCTTGCAAGAGCCTGCCGGCTTTTGTAATTGTTTTGTGATGGTCCTTTACACCGCACACCGGGCAGATTTTCCGGGGCGCACACCCCGTTTTTGCAGATCAGTCGGCCACTTTGTCCAGATGATGGCAGGCTGCCCAGTGACCGGGTCCCACTTCCTTGAACTGGGGCACTTCGGCGGCGCAGCGCTCATCCGCATAGGGGCAGCGGGTGCGGAACCGACAGCCGCTGGGCGGGTTCAGGGGGCTGGGCACATCGCCCTGCAGCACGATCCGCTTGGAGGTGCGGGCCGTCTTGGGGTCGGCCACCGGAATGGCGGAGATCAGGCTGCGGGTGTAGGGGTGGACGCTGTGGGCGATGAGTTCAAAGCTGTCGGCCAGCTCCACCAGCTTGCCCAGGTACATAACGCCGATGCGGTTGGAGATATGCTTGACCACGCTCAGGTCATGGGCGATGAACAAATAGGTCAGGCCCATCTCGGCCTGCAGGTCCTCAAACATATTGACGACCTGGGCCTGGATGGAAACGTCCAGCGCCGAAACCGGCTCGTCACAGACGATGAACTCGGGGTTGACCGCCAGGGCGCGGGCGATGCCCACGCGCTGCCGCTGGCCGCCGGAGAATTCGTGGGGGTAACGGTTGGCGTGCTCGCTGTTCAGGCCCACACGCTCCAGCAGCGAGATGATGCGGTCATGGCGGTCCTTGTCGTTGGCCGCCAGTTTGTGGATGTCGATGCCTTCGCCCACAATGTCGCCGATGGTCATGCGGGGGTCCAGGCTGGCGTAGGGGTCCTGGAATACGATCTGCATCCGGCGGCGGTAGGGCAGCATATCCACGGCGATCTTCTTTTCTTTGTCAAAGAGGACCTTGCCGTCGTAGATGATGGTGCCGTCGGTGGGCTCATACAGGCGCAGCAGGGTACGGCCGGTGGTGGTCTTGCCACAGCCGGACTCGCCTACCAGGCCCAGGGTCTCGCCCTTGCGGATGGCAAAGCTGACATCGTCCACAGCCTGGACATAGCGCTTGTTCTTGCCCATGCCACCTGCGGGGAAATACTGCTGCAGGTGCTGGACTTCTACCAGCGTTTTCTGCTCGCTCATTGGGCGTTGCCTCCTTCCTCAAACTGTTCTTTCTGGCGCAGCCAGCAGTAGGTGTAGTGGGTGTCGCTCAGTTCGGTACGGGGCGGCATTTCCCGCAGGCAGATCTTCATGCAGCTCTTGCAGCGGGGGGCAAAGGGACAGCCCGCCGGCGGGTTCAACAGGTCCACGGGGGTGCCTTCGATGGGCACCAGGCGCTCCTTCTCGGTGGCGTTGAGCTTGGGGATGGAGTTGATCAGGCCCTTGGTGTACTCGTGCTGGGGATTGTAGAAGATCTCGTCGGTGGTGCCGTACTCCACAATGTGACCGGCGTACATGACGGCGATCTTTTCGCACATGGAGGCCACCACGCCCAGGTCATGGGTAATCATGATGATGCTCATGCCCAGTTTTTTGCGCAGGTCCTGCATCAGTTCCAGAATCTGTGCCTGGATGGTCACATCCAGGGCGGTGGTGGGCTCGTCGGCGATGAGCAGCTTGGGCTCACAGGCCAGGGCGATGGCGATCATCACGCGCTGGCGCATACCGCCGGAAAGCTCGTGGGGGTACTGTTTCAGCCGGCGGTCCGGCTCGTTGATGCCCACCAGTTCCAGCAGTTCCCGGGCGCGGTCCCAGGCTTCCTTCTTGGTCTTGTCGGTGTGCAGCAGGATCACTTCCACAATCTGGTTGCCGATGGTGTACACCGGGTTCAGGCTGGTCATGGGGTCCTGGAAAATGATGGAGACTTCGTTGCCGCGGATCTTGCGGAACTCTTTTTCGGTCATCTGGTCGATCTGGTGGCCGTTGAACCACACCTTGCCGCCCACCAGCTTGCCGGGGTAGGCGGTCAGGCCCATGATGGAGTAGGCGGTGACCGACTTGCCGGAGCCGGACTCGCCCACGATGCCCAGCACGTCGCCCTGGTTCATGGCAAAGGACACACCGTTCAGCGCCTTGACTTCGCCCGCCGGGGTGAAGAAGGACAGGTGCTCGTCCTGGATATCAAGAATTTTTTCGCTCATGATATGGTTTAACTCCCCTCTTTAGTTTTTCAGCTTCGGGTCGAAGGCGTCGCGCAGGCCGTCGCCAAAGAGGTTGAACACCAGGATCATGACGCTGATCATCAGCGCCGGCGCCAGCAGGCGGTGGGGGTAGGTGTTCATGCCCGAGACCGCGTCGGTGGCAAGGCTGCCCAGGGAGGGCATGGGGGCCGCCACGCCCAGGCCCAGGAAGCTCAGGTAGCTCTCGGTAAAGATGGAGGAGGGGATCTGCAGGGTGGTGGTGACGATCAGGGTACCGATGCAGTTGGTCAGCAGGTGGCGCTTGATGATGCGCCCGCCGGAGGCGCCCAGGGCCCGGGCGGCGGTGACGTACTCGCTCTCTTTCAGCGTCAGCACCTGGCTGCGGACGATGCGGGCCATGCTGACCCAGTACAGCAGCGCGAAGATGATGAAGATGGAGATCATGTTGGGGCCCAGCTTCTGCATCCAGTCAAAGCCGGGCTGCTGGGACAGCGTTTCCAGCGGGTCCTTGAGCGCGGTGCCTAGCAGGATGATGAGCAGGATGTCCGGGATGGTGTTGAGGATGTCGGTGATGCGCATCATGATGATGTCCACCCAGCCGCCGGCAAAGGCGGAGATGGCACCGTAGGTGGCGCCGATGACCAGCACCAGCACCGAGGCCAGCAGACCGACAGACAGGCTGACCCGGGTGCCCATCATCAGACGGACGGCAAAGTCGCGGCCGTTGCGGTCGGTGCCCAGGATGTGGGGGAAGACGCTCTCGCCCTGTTCGATGAGTTTGAGTTCCTCGCGCCCGTACTCAAAGGGG
>CAJFFY010000057.1 GCA_904374465.1 uncultured Subdoligranulum sp. | reverse complement strand
GAAGTTCGCCGCGCTGATCGTCGTCGGCGACGGCAAGGGCAACATCGGCTACGGCGTCGGCAAGTCCGGCGAAGTTCCCGAGGCCATCCGCAAGGGCGAGGGCGCTGCCAAGAAGAACATGCGCAAGATTTGCATGAAGGGCAGCACCATTCCCCACGAGATCGTGGGCGAGTTCGGCGCCGGCCGCGTGCTGATGCGTCCCGCTGCCCCCGGTACCGGCGTTCTGGCCGGCGGCCCTGTCCGTGCGGTGCTCGAGTGCGCCGGCATCAAGGACATTCGTGCCAAGAGCCTGCGCTCCAACAACCCCATCAACGTCACTGCTGCCACCTTCGCGGGTCTGTGCGGCCTGACCGACGCCGAGAGCGTCGCGGCCAAGCGCGGCAAGACCGTTGCCGAGATCCTGGGTTAAGGAGGGTACTACAATGGAAAAAGTTACCATTCGTCTCGCCAAGAGCCTGATCGGCCGCGGCAAAGAGCAGATCGCCGTTGCGCACTCTCTGGGCCTGAATCGCCCCGGTGAGGTTACCGAGCAGCCTGACAACGCGGCTACCCAGGGCAAGATCGCCAAGATCGCCCACCTGGTCGTCGTGACCAAGGCGTAATGCAAGGAGGTGCAAGCATGAAACTTCATGAACTGAAAGCGTCCGCTGGCGCCCGCAAGGCCGTGACCCGCAAGGGCCGCGGTGCCGGTTCCGGCAACGGCAAGACCGCTGGCTACGGCCACAAGGGTCAGAAGGCTCGTTCCGGTGTCAAGAAGGCCGGCTTCGAAGGCGGCCAGATGCCCCTGCAGCGCCGTCTGCCGAAGCGCGGCTTCAACAACATTTTTGCCACCAAGTATGTTACCATCAAGGTGTCCGACCTGGAGAAATTTGAGGCCGGCGCTACCGTCGATGCCGAGGCCCTGCTGAAGGCCGGCATCATCTCCAAGACGCTGGACGGCGTCAAGGTACTGGGCAATGGCGAGCTGACCAAGGCTGTCAACGTCAAGGTCGCTGCCTACACTGCCTCTGCCAAAGAAAAAATCGAGAAAGCAGGCGGGAAGGCTGAGGTGATGTAAGGTGTTTGAAACCTTCCGGAATGCCTGGAAGATCGAAGATCTTCGCAAACGGCTCCTGTTCACCTTCCTGATCCTCGTTCTGTTCCGTCTGGGGTGCGCGATTCCCGTGCCGTACATTACGGCCAGCGCCCTTTCCAACATGTTCGCCGGCGGTACCGGCGATATGCTGGAATACCTCAATATGATGTCCGGCGGCGCCCTGAGCGAATGCACCATTTTCGCCCTGGGTGTGCAGCCCGCCATCAACGCCTCCATCATTATGCAGTTGCTGGCAGTTGCCATCCCCTACCTGGAGAACCTCTCCAAGGAAGGGGAGGAGGGACAGCGCAAGATGCGCCGCATTACCAACTATGTGGGTGCGGCCATCGGCCTGATGCTCTCCATCGGCTACTACTTCATCATCCGCAATATGGGTGCGCTTTCCTACACCGATGGCTTTGCCGGTATCTTCAGTGCCGTGGTCATCATTCTGGCCTTCACCGCCGGTTCGCAGCTCTGCACCTGGCTGGGCAACCAGATTGATTCCAAGGGCATCGGCAATGGCATCTCGCTGTTGATCTTCGCCGGCATCGTGGCCCGTTGGTCCTCCGTCTACAGTGCGGTGACCAACATTCTGGGCCGCGCGCAGGGCGGTGAGCCGCAGTTCTACCTCTTCCTGCCCGCACTGCTGGTGCTTGCCCTGGTGGCGGTGGTCTTCGTGGTCGTTCTGACCAACGCCGAGCGCCGCATCCCTGTACAGTACGCCAAGCGTGTTGTGGGCCGCAAGATGTACGGCGGCCAGGCCAGCTACATTCCCATCAAGGTCAACATGACCGGTGTTATGCCGATCATCTTTGCCTCGACGCTGTGCAGCCTGCCGGGCCTTGTCTTCCGGTTCATCAATCTGGACGCTGCCGCGCATCCTTATCTGTATGCGTTCTTCAGCGCCTTCAACTACAACAGCGCGCTCTATCTCATCGTTTATGTGCTGCTGATCGTGGCATTCAACTACTTCTATGTTGCGATTCAGTACAATCCCGTAGATATCGCCAACCAGCTCCGTAAGAACAACGGCACGATTCCCGGTATCCGCCCCGGCAAGCCCACCAGTGATTTCATCACCAAGACGCTGTCCAAGATCACTCTGATCGGTGCGATCTTCCTGGCCATCGTGGCGGGTCTGCCCATCATCCTCGGCAACATCACCGGCACTTCCATCCAGTTGGGTGGTACCAGCCTGCTGATCGTTGTCGGTGTGGCACTGGAAACCGGTCGTGCGCTGGAAGGTTATATGACCGCCCGTTACCACAAAGGGTTCCTGGAATAAGAAAGGGAATGTGCGATGAAAATGATCCTTTTGGGCGCCCCTGGCGCCGGTAAGGGTACTCAGGCAGAAATCCTCTGCGATAAACTGGGTATCCCCACCATTTCGACCGGTAACATCCTGCGTGCCGCCGTCAAGGAAGGCACGCCAATGGGCCAAAAGGCGAAGAGCTTTATGGACGCAGGGGCTCTGGTGCCCGACGATGTGATCGTCGGCATCGTCAAAGAGCGCCTGGCGCAGCCCGACTGTGCCAACGGCTTTATCCTGGACGGCATGCCGCGTACCATCGCGCAGGGCGAAGCCCTGGAGCAGATGGGCGTGGAGATCGACAAGGTCATCAATCTGATCGTTGCCGATGAAGCCATCATCCAGCGTATGTCCGGCCGTCGCGTCTGTGCCAAGTGCGGTGCAAGCTATCATATCATCAACAAACCCAGCGCCAAAGAGGGCGTGTGTGACCGCTGCGGCGGTGAGCTGGTTATCCGCAAGGATGACGAGCCCGCCACCGTGCTGGACCGGCTGAAAGCCTATCACGAGCAGACCGAGCCGCTGGTGGAATTCTACCGTCAGCGCGGCAAGCTTGTCGAGGTTCCCGACCAGGGTTCCATCGAGGCCACCACCGCGTTCCTTCTCAAGCTTTTGGAGGCTTAATTCATCCATGATCCAAATCAAGAATGCCGCTGAACTGGAAAAAATGCGCAAGGCCTGTGCCATCAGCGCAGCAGCTTTGAAGGCAGGCGGCGAAGCGATTGAGCCGGGGATTACCACGGCAGAGATCGACAAAATCATCTACGACTTTATCGTGCGTCATGGTGCACGGCCAAACTTCCTGCACCTGTATGGCTTTCCGGCCACGGCGTGCATCAGCGTGAATGACACCGTCATTCACGGAATCCCCAACCGCCAGCAGCAGATCCGCCCCGGCGACATCGTATCGATTGACACCGGCTGCAAGATCGACGGCTTCAACGGCGACAATGCCTGCACCTACGGATGCGGCAAACTGGACCTGGAAGCCCAGCGTCTGCTGGATGTGACCAAGGAAAGCCTCCATCGCGGCATCGAGATGGCGCGGGGCGGCAACCGCATCGGGGATATCAGCCACGCCGTACAGGAATATGTGGAAGAGAACGGCTTCTCGGTGGTACGCAGCTTTGTCGGCCATGGCGTCGGCAAGGAACTGCACGAGGATCCGGAGGTGCCGAACTTCGGCAACGCCGGCCGTGGCCCGCGCCTGGTGCCGGGCATGTGCATCGCTGTTGAACCGATGGTGTGCCAGCACAAGTACGCGGTAAAGACGTTAAAGGACGGCTGGACGGTCAAAACCTGTGACGGCGGCCTGGCGGCTCATTTTGAGCATACGCTGGCCATCACAGCGGCCGGTGCGGAAGTCATGACCCACGGCTGGGAGGAACCCGGATGGACTTTGTAATAGGTCAACTGGTACGCTCCAAAGCCGGGCGGGATAAAACCCGCACGCTGGCTGTTTTGGCCGTGGATGGGCCGATGCTCTGGCTGGCAGACGGAAACCTGCGCAAGGTAGGGGACCCGAAGCGGAAAAAAGCCAAGCATGTGGCTCCCACGACCACTGTTCTTGCGAACGAGCTTCTGAAAAGCGATCAATCACTCAGTGATGCCATTGCCGCCTTTGAGGCGGGGAAGGCAGACTGACGGAACCCTTCAAGGAGGCAATCAGCTTGTCTAAAGAAGATGTCATTGAAGTAGAAGGTATCGTACGGGAGGCTATGCCCAACACCGTGTTCAAGGTCGAGCTGCTCAACAAAGAGGGCAAGCCCAACGGCCACACCGTGCTGGCGCACATTTCTGGCAAACTGCGGACCAACTTCATCCGTATTTTGCCCGGCGACAAAGTCACGATGGAAATGTCACCCTACGACCTGACCAAGGCCCGGATCACCTGGCGTTCCAAGTAATTGAAGCGCCTTGTGTTTTGAAAAGGAGGTTAACATCATGAAGGTAAAACCTTCCGTGAGAAACCCATTTGCGAGAAGTGCAAGGTCATCAAGCGCAAAGGTCGCGTGATGGTCATCTGCGCCAATCCGAAGCATAAGCAGCGTCAGGGCTAAAGGTCCGCGGAGCATTCCGCGGAAACCGTACCCAAAACGCTTGGGGGCCAAGTGCGTAGATTCCCGGCGCAGGCCCCGACTAGGACATGGGATGTTATTTATGGAGGTGCTTTATGGCACGTATTGCTGGTGTTGATCTGCCTCGCGAGAAGCGGATCCAGGTAGGTCTGACTTATGTTTACGGTATTGGTCAGTCCACTGCCGACGAGATTCTCGCCGGAACCGGAATTAACCCTGATACCCGCGTCAAGGATCTGTCTGCCGAAGAGGAAGCCAAGATCCGCGACTATATCGACAAAAACAACATCATGGTAGAGGGCGACCTGCGCCGTAACGTCGCGCTTGACATCAAGCGTCTGACCGAAATCCAGTGCTACCGTGGTGTGCGCCATCGCAAGGGCCTTCCCTGCCGCGGCCAGCGCACCAAGACCAATGCGCGTACCTGCAAAGGTCCCAAGCGCACC
>CAJFFY010000056.1 GCA_904374465.1 uncultured Subdoligranulum sp. | reverse complement strand
ATTTTCTTTGTGACATACGAACACCCCCTGTATAGGTTTATTTTCCTACACAGGGGGCGTTTTGTCTATTGTCCGTTTTTGCTGGTTCGGTTCACGGGCAGGGGGGCGGAGTTTTCCCGGGGAAACATCACCTTTACACCAAAAGCCCCGCCGGCAGACAGCGGGGCCAGGGGGATGCGGGACGGTTACCGGTGCCGGTGATGCCGGGGCCGGGGCCGGGTGGTGACGGCCAGCACCAGGGTCAGTGCCAGTACGGCACCGGCCAGCACGGTGGAGGCTACGGCGGCTGCCTGGGCGGTACCGCAGAACCGGCACCACAGGCCCGCGCCGCAGACCAGGGCCGCCAGGACGAGGCCGGGCAGCAGCCGGGGCGCGGTGCCCCGGGACCGGGCGGAGGTACGGGGTTGATCCATGGGGGTTCGCCTCCTTTCCTTGGGATGTTGGCTGTATTGTAGCGCATCCGGTCCGGCCTTGCCACCACAGAACGGTAAAGGTCGGGTGAAGTTTTGGTAAAACCGCCGCCGCGCAGCAAAAGCCGGGCCCTTGCGGGTCCGGCTTTTGCCCAATTGGGGGGAAGCACCGCGGATCTGCGGCATCCGGCCGCCCGTTTGTCCCGGGGCGGCGGGCTCAGCGCATCTGTTCCCGAAAGGTGCGGAACATTCCCTGCTTCATATTCTTGTGCATGACGTCCTGCACGTCCCGGGCGGTGATGGATCGGCTACGCCCTGGCGGAAGGGCAGTTCCGCAAGATCCTGCCCGAAGGTGCCAAAGTGCCCGACATCGTCCCCAAGGGCCTGTTTGCCCACAACATCAAGGAGTTCACCAACCTGGCGGCCCTTTTGCCCGAACTGTACCAAGAGTTCGGCGCTCAGCCGCTGTAACCCCCTTTTACCGCAGAAAAGCGGCGCCGGCCCAAAGGCCGGCGCCGCTTGTTTTGTTTCAAGACAGAATTTCCACCGTGTCGGCCACAACGTGGTAGCTGGGCAGACCGCCGCAGTCATAGGCGGCAAAGGTGCCGGTGACCCGCAGCTCGGTGCCCGGTTCGGGCAGGGTGCCGCCGTCCCAGACGAATTCCAGCCCCTGCTGGCAGCAGGCCGTGGCGTCCCGGATGACCACCGTGTAAAAGGCGTCGATGCCCAGCGCCGGGTTGGCCGGGTAGACGGCCAGCTCCCCCTGCATCCGCACAGTTTTGTCCAGGTAGTGTTCCGGCGTGCGGGCCATGGCGGCCACCTCGGCAAAGACCATGGTGGCGGACAGACCGGTCAGGTCCACCATGGCGTCCTCGGGGTCGGGAGTGGGTTCGGGGATAACGGCAGGCATCGGCGTGGCCGTGGGTGCCGGGGTGGCAGCGGGGGCCGCCGGGGTGCAGCCGCCCAAAACCAAGGCCAGCGCCAGCACCGGCAGCAGGCGGCGGCTCATGCCGCCCCCCGCAGGGCGCCCACGCCCCAGAAGAGCAGAAAGCCCGCCAGGTCCACCGCCACGATGGTGGCCCCCACCGGGGTACCGGCCAGCACCGCCGTGAGGATGCCGCCGGCGGCACACACCACCGAGAAGACCGCCGCGCAGACGGTGACCCCCAGAAAGCTGCGGCAAACCCGCATGGCGGCCAGCGCCGGGAAGAGGATGAGGGCCGAGATGAGCAGCGAGCCCACCAGGTACATGGCCAGCACGATGATGACCGCAATGAGCACCGCCAGCAGCAGCTGCCACCGCCCGGCCCCCATGCCGCAGGCCCGGGCAAAGGCCTCGTCGAAAGTGACGGCAAAAATCTTGTGGTAGAGCAGCAAAAACAGCAGCACCACCACCACGGCCAGCACGGCACAGAGCCGCACTTCCGCCCCGGTGAGGGTCAGGATGGAGGTGGAACCGAACAGCGTGCTGCAGACATCCCCCGCCAGGTTGGGGGTGGCGGAAAAGAGGTTGACCACCAGGTAGCCCAGGGCCAGCGCCCCCACCGACAGGATGCCCAGGAAGGCATCCCCGCGGATTTTGGCGCTGCGGCCGCCCCGCAGCAGCAGCACCGCGCACAGCACGGTGACGGGCAGCACCAGCAGCAGCGAGTCGGCCAGCCGCAGCACGGTGGCCACCGACATAGCGCCGAAGGCCACGTGGGACAGCCCGTCCCCCAGGTAGGACAGCCGTTTGAGCACCAGCGTAACCCCGAACAGCGAGGAACACAAAGCGATGAGCACCCCCACGATGAGGGCGTACCGCACAAAGGGGAAGGTCCAGTAATACTGCAGGGTTTCGATCATGCAAGGCCTCCTTCCGGGCGGGCAAAGCGGCGGCCCGCCTCGGTCTGCAGGTAGTCCGCCCGGCTGCCGCAGAACACCGGTTCCCCGATGTGCAGGATGCGGGTGGCCAGCTGCAGGGCGGGGGCCAGGTCGTGGGTGATCATCAGGATGGTGATACCCTCGGCATGCAGGTCCCGGACGAGGCCGTAGAACGAGGCCGCAGCCTCGGGATCCAGGCCGGTGACCGGCTCGTCCAGCAGCAGGGCCCGCCGGGCCGCACACAGCGCCCGGGCCAGCAGCACCCGCTGCTGCTGCCCGCCGGACAGTTCCCGGTAACACCGCCCGGCCAGATGGTCGGCCCCCACCTTTTGCAGCATGCGGTGGGCTTCGGCCTTTTCGGCCCGGGTGTAAAAGGGGCGCAGCCCGCACCGGCCCTGAAAACCGGAACAGACAATCTCCCGCACCAGGGCCGGGAAGTCCCGCTGCAGGTCGGTCTGCTGGGGCAGGTAGCCGATCTCCCGACGGGTCAGCCCCTCCCCGAAGCGGATGGTCCCCGCCAGGGGCGGCTGCAGGCCCAGCAGCGTTTTCATCAGGGTGGTCTTGCCGCTGCCGTTCTCGCCCACGATGCACAGGCAGTCCCCCGCCTCCACCGTAAAGTCCAGGTTCCGCAGCACGGCCTTGCCCTCATACCCCAGGGTCAGGCCCTGGCCGGTGAGCAATGCCATCAGGCCACCTCCCCGGCGCCCAGGGCCCGGCGCAGCACCGCCAGGTTGTCCTCCATCACCGAAAGATAGGTGGCGCCCTCCGGCACGGTGCCCTGCAGGGCGTCCATCGTCAGCACCGGCCGGTCGCCGCCGGCGGTTTCGGCCACCGTGCGGGCAATCTGGCCGTCCGAGCCCTCGATGGTCAGCACGGCGGGCAGGTCCAGCGCCGCCGTCTTTTCCGCCAGAAAGGCCACCGTCTCGAAGCTGGCCTCGGTCTCGGCGGAGCAGCCCGGGAAGGCCGCGTAGTAGCTCAGGCCGTAGTCCTCCACCAGATAGCGGAAGGGGAACCGGTCGGCAAAGAGCAGCGTCTTGCCGGGGGCTGCTTCCACCGCGGCGGCATACCGGGCATCCAGCTCGTTCAGCTGCGCCCCGTAGTCGGCGGCGTTGGCCGTGTAGTCGGCGGCGTGGGCGGGGTCCAGCTCGCCCAGCACGTCGGCGATGCCCGCCGACAGCTCCGCCGCGTTGCGCAGCGAAGTCCAGATATGCTCGTCGGTTTCCTCCTCCCCATGGTCATGGTCGTCGTGGTCCGACTCGGGTTCCATGCCCTCCACCGTTTCCTCGGTGCAGACGCGGCTGCCCAGCAGCTCCATCAGGTTGATGACCCGCCGCCCGGGGTTGGGGGACTGGGCCAGCGCCTCCTCCACCCAGGCGTCCGACGCACCGCCCACATAGACGAAGAGGTCGCACCCCGCGATGGCCGCCACGTCGGCGGCGGAAGGCTGGTAGCTGTGCAGGTCGGTGCTGCCGTCCAGCAGCCGGGTGATCTGCAGATGGTCGGTCTGGGCGCCCGCCACCGTCTGCACCCAGTCATACACCGGGAAGATGGTGGTGACCACCCGCAGCGTGGAAGCCGCGCCGGCAGTCTCGGCGGTGGTGGCGGGGGCCGCGGTGGCAGCGGGGGTGGCGGACGGGGCGGCCCCGGCGGCGCAGCCCGCCAGCAGGGCGGTACCCAACACAAGAGCGGAAAGTTTTTGCAGAATGCGCATCAGAAGTTCCTCCGATTTTCACTGATTTTGGGGAAAACGGGCACAGCAAACCAGGGGCCCTGTGCAAAAGTGCACGGCGTCCCCGGCTGCGGGAGGAATCTTCAATTGTCCAGACGGATTTTGCGGTCCACCAGGGTGCTGCCCGGCCGGGCCACCACCGCCTGCCCGGGGGCCTCCACCCGCCGGAAGCGGGTCAAAGCCGCGGCGGACCGGGCCGACGGGCGGGCGCCGCCATGCAGCTGCCGGGCGGCCGCCTGCAGGCAGGCGCAGACGGGGCAGTGCGCCCCGGTGCAGGTGTGGCGCACTTCCCGCGCCAGGAACCAGGCGGAAAACAGGAGTCCCGCCGCCAGCACCACGCAGAGCGCCCAGGCGAGGGGTTTGCGGCGGACAGCCGGCATGGGGATTCCCTCCTTTCGGGGTGAAGGCCGCGGCTCAGCCTTTTTGGGCGGCGCGGCAGTTTTCGCACAGGCCGTAAAAGACCGTGCGGCGGGGGTCCAGGGCAAAGCCGTGGTGGTCCAGCATATGGCGGCGCAGATGCTCCACCTCGTGGCAGTGCAGGTGAATCAGCGCCCCGCACCGCTCACACTTGCAGTGGTAACAGCTTTCCTCACAGGGGGCGTCGGACGGCCCGGTGTAGGCGTAGCAGGCCCCGGTGGTGCCGTCCACCGTGTATTTGGTCACCAGCCCCGCCGCCACCAGCTTTTCCAGCTGGCGGTAGACGGTGGCCCGGCCCATGGGCCGCCCCTGGCGGGCAAAGGCCTCGCACAGTTCGGCCGCCGTCATATGCTGCCCCGGGTGGGCCCGCAGGGCGTCGGCCACCTCCCGGCTCTGCCGGGTGTTGTAGGGTGCTTTGTGTTCCACGGCGGGTGCCTCCTTCAATTTGAAACTGCGTCTCAGTTTACAGGATCCGTCCCACTTTGTCAAGGGGCGGCAGAAACTGGAAAAGGGCAACAAAAAGCCCCCGCAAGCAGCCTTGCGGGGGCGGGAAGGAAAAAGCGGGATTTCGTTACAGGATGGCCCGGACGTCGGCCTCGGGCACCACGCTGTTGATGCCGCCGTGGGTCTGGGTGGAAAGGGACGCCGCGCAGCAGGCGAACCGGGTGAT
>CAJFFY010000055.1 GCA_904374465.1 uncultured Subdoligranulum sp. | reverse complement strand
TGTCCGGTATCCCAACCGGCTGTGGGGGCGCTGCCGGTTGTAAAAGAGCAGGTACTGCCGCAAGGAATCCAACAGTGCGCCGATGCTTTTATAGAAATATCGGTGGTATTCCTCTTTCTTCAGGCTGGCAAAAAAGGATTCCATGACGGCGTTGTCATAGAGGACACCGGGCGTCGAAAAGGACTGCCGGACACTGAACTCCTCCAGCAATTCCCGGAAATAATCCGAGGTATATTGCCGGCCCTGGTCGCTGTGAAAGAGCAGCCCGCGGGGGCGGCCTCTCCGGAGAAAGGCGGTCTCAAAGGTCCGGGCCACCAGGGCAGTGTCATTCTGGCAGGAGGCCCTGGCTGCCAGGACCTTACGGGAGAATAGGTCCAGCACAACGCACAGGTAGAGCTTGCCGCCGGCATAATGCAGCTCGGTGATGTCGCTGACCCAGGCCTTGTTCGGGGCATACGGATTGAACTGGCGGTCCAGCAGATTGAGATGGCAGAAACGGCGCCGGGCCGCCGCCGCAGACATTCGGGCAGAAGTGGTTCCCTTGTCTGCTTTCCATTCCCGCAGGAAGGAAAGAACCTTCCGTTTGCTGATGGAGATGCCCTGGTCCAGCAGCTTCTGCCGGATTGCTTCGGAGGAGATCCGCTTGCCGGAGCGAAGGTAGAGTTTTTCCACCAGCGGGCGCAGCACTTCGTCCCGCTGCTGGTTCTGGGTTTTGGCGGGGCGTCGCTGGGTGCGGTAGTAGAAGTTGGATTTGCGGATGCCGAAAAGCCGGCAGGTCAGGTTGGGCCCGTAGACAGGAATCCAGCGGCAAGCGGCCTGAAAGCGGGTGAACTCCGGCAGAGCCTGCTGCACGATGGTGCGCACAGTCTCCAGTTCTGCGGTGGTTTGCCGGTGCTGCTCCCGCAGCGCACGGAGCTCTTCCAGCAGCCGCAGCAGGTCCTGGTTGTCGGGACAGGACAGTTGGGCGTCGAAAGCGCGAAACCATGCGCGCAGGGGCTTGTCGGTGGATGCCGGTTTCATCCTGCAGCTGCGTCAGTGTCCGGCCCCGTCGGTGCCGGACGTAGAGCTGCCACTTCTGGGCATCGTCATAGAATTTCGACATGGCTGCCCTCCGCCACGAAAGGAACCTCCGGCTGCCGGGGCAGATACTCGGTCTGCAGCGGTTCACAGCTGATCAGCCCCATGGCGTCCATTATCTGCCGGATGCGCTTTTTGCCCAGGCGGATGCCTTTTCGCCGCAGCTTCTGACGGATCTGCTCCGCGCCGAACCGCCCGCCGCTTTCAAATCATAACCCCACGTTGAACGTGGGGTTTGCAAAACGGCCCCATAGGGGCCACAATACCAGCGGCGCCTAAAGGCGCATAATGAGTGACGCCAACCGCACTTGGCGTCACTTTTTACTTTGCGGCACTATCTGCAGGCACTTCTGGCGAATCGTCGTCATCGAGATCTGCATTTTTGAAGGGATCTTCGTATTCCTTGAAGCTCAATTGATCGCACATCTGATCTTCTGCTTCTTGGTCTTGGATGTATTTTCTGATCTTTGCTTCATTTCCCCCTACTGTATTGACGTAGTACCCTTTTGCCCAAAACACCCTTCTTCCGTATTTGTACTTCATGTTTGCATGCCTCTCGAATATCATGAGCGTGCTTTTTCCTTTCAGGTATCCCATGAAATCCGCAACGGCCAACTTCGGCGGAATTGATACCAGCATGTGAATGTGGTCCGGCATTGCATGTGCTTCGACTATTTCAACATGTTTGTAATCGCAGAGCATTCTAAGTATTTTTCCTATATCTTTCCTTAGTTTCCCATATATTGCTTTCCTGCGGTACTTTGGCACAAGTACTATATGGTATTTGCAATTCCAGCAGGTGTGTGATAAACTTTTTTCGTCCATTTGGATGAACCTCCTTTTGCTGTAGTGCGGTTGGCGTTACCCGCTTCTATTTTAGCAAAAGGAGGTTCTTTTTTCCGTATCAACGCTCGTGCTATATTCGCCCACAAGCATAGCTTGTAGTTCTTATATGAACGAAAAGGCCGGTCAACCGAAGGGTTGACCGGCTTGTTTGTTTATCTTCATAGAGTGCTCCCCGTTTTCAGAACGCGAGGCTGACGGCAATCAGAAACATAGCATAGTAATAGGTCAAAAGATTGGCCACGTGCACGGCAGGGTGCCGGGAAGGGTAAAAATACAAAAACAGGATCAGCAGATCGGAGATCCAGAACAGCGCCGCCCCTGCCAGCACGAGAAAGCACCAGGGCTGGCCCATGCCAAAGGTCAGCTGCAGTCCCTTGCCCAGCAGCGCCGAGACAAAGGCCGCATAAAGCACCACCCAGGGGCGCATCCGCCCGGTCTGCATGCCCGGCATACCGGACAGCACCACCGCGCCGACCGCCCCCAGCACCCCGGCCAGCGGCACCGGCCAGCCCATGGGCTGCAGCCGGCACAGCCCCCACACAAACAGGGCGTGTCCGGCCAGGAAGGCCCCCAGCCCGGCCAGGAACAGGCCCGGACGGCGCAGGTGGTTGTAGAGCGCCAGCACCACATCCCCCGCCACACAGCACAGCAGCGCCGGCAGCAAATGCCAGAAAGCTTCAGCCCGGCTGCCCAGGGCAGCGCACACCGCCGCCACGGCCACAAAGCAGAGGCTGCACAGTGTTTTTTCGGGTAGATACCCCCGTCCCGGCAGATGCAGCCGCCGCACCAGCAGCCCCAGGGCGGCGGTGTAGGCCGCGCCCAATCCCACGATGTACGGTATGTTCACCGGCCGCGCCTCCTTTGCATTGCTTCCCTTTCAGTATAGGCAAAAAACGCCCGGCCGTCAATTTGTGCCCTGCCCAAAAATCCGACAGAACCTTTGGATGCCCTGGGAGACCCCGGTTTCAGGGACTGCACCAGAGGAGCCACCCTGTCCACAGACAAAAACGCTGCGGTGGAATTCCTTGGGGAAATTTCACCGCAGTTTTTAGGATGCACGCACCAGCATCAGCTTTCTTTTTCGTCATCCCGCTGCATCGCTTCTTCGATGGCGCGGTTGATAAATCCGTTCACGCTTTCGTTCCGCTTTTGCGCATGCGCCTGAATGATTTCCTTTTGCCCCTTTTTTACAATCAGATTGATACGGTCATACGCCTTCGCCGCATATCGGTTTTTGACCGCTGCGGATGTTTTTCCCATGGAAAAGCCTCCCTTCTCTTTATAAAATGGTATGAAACCAGTATAGCAAGCGGAGTCATTCATGCGCAAGTATGCAATGTGCACAATGGAGCCGGTTCTTGCGCATGTATGCTTGTGAAATTCTCCAATTTACATACATGTGCATGTATGATATAATAAAAGTACAGTAAAAGATAGCATCCCCCGAGTTCCTCATGCTCTTTTACTGCACAGTATATCATACTTGCACATGTATGTATCAAAAAGGAGCTTCTCATGAAACACACGCTTTACTATCTGCTGACTGGCCTGGAAAACATCGCCCCCTATCTGAGCCGCGACCACGGGCGCAATCCACGCCACTGGCACAGAAAATGGCCGGCTGTTTTCTCTTCCTGCTTTTCCGAAAAAAGGAGCTGACCCATGAGCCAAAACGCCGCGAAAACATTCATTGTAACCCGCTCGGACGGCATCCTGCTGGCCCGCTACCGGGACAGGGACTGGTACCTCACCACCGATCCTGACCAGGCCTGCCGGTTGTCCGAAGCCGACGCACAGGCTGTGCTGCAAAGCATCATTCCCGCCTCCGAACGGTTTCTCTGGACATTGCAACCCATCCGGGAGAAAGAAGGTATTTCATGTTGAATTTCCCTGTGACCAGCTGTCTTGCCCTCCACCTGCAGCGCGAGCACGGGCACGACCCCCGTTTTTCCACCAGATAGCCGCCTTGCTTTTCCCTGTTTTTCCTTACATTGTAGCTATCACAAAGGAGTTTTACCATGAACGAACTGCATAAGAATTTCCATTCCATTCAAATCAACATTACCCCGCACACCTTTGCCGGGCTGGCCAAACAGAACATGGCTTTCCACCAGGGCGTCATGGAACTGTGCGACAATGCCATCGCCGCCTCCCTCCCCGGGGAAAAGGGCCTGATTTTCATCGGACTGGCCCCCGGTTCCTCCAAGGACGAGCTGCTGCTGGTGGTGGCTGACTGGGGCAGCGGGATGGACCTGTCCCAGCTGGAAAACGCCCTGCAGCTAGGCAGTCTGCCCACCGGCAGCAACCGCCTCAACGAGCATGGGTTCGGCATCAACAACGCCCTGGCCAGCCTGACCGGCGGCGACCGCCCCTGGGCCCTGTACACCCGCGGCCGGGGTGCTGCCGGCTACCTGAAAGTCCAGGGTCCATTCACGCCGCAGATGACGGTGGAGGAGGTGGATACCCCCGCCCTGCCGCAGGAGCTCACTCTCCCCCGGGATCATCCCGGCACCGTCTACTGCATCCATGTTCCGCTGGCCATTGCCCAGTCGGTGCAGGGACGGGGCGGCAAGGCCACCGACCTGGAAACGCTGCGCTCCTGGCTGGTGGAACACCTGGGTGTCGCTTACCGCGGGTTCCTCGACCTGGACAGCCGCACCATGGAACCCTCCGCCAAAATCATCGCGGCGGTGGGTTCCGATGCCAAGCTGGTGCCGCCCATCCCGGTGCCGATTGCGGGCGCCCTTGTGCGGCGCTTCACGGTGGAGATGGGCGGCCAGGTCATTCCGGTGGTCTACCGGTACGGGGCGCTGGACGAGGACAAGCGGGACCATCTGGTGCTGGGCGCCAAGGCCAAATACTACTACCAGGGCAACCAGCCCACCCAGGGGGTGGATATCCGGCTGGGCAAGCGGGTCATCGCCACCGCCCAGCTGTCCGAAATCTGGCGGGGTCCCAACGGGATGCCCCTGGCGCGGCATAACAACTACAACGAATTTGTGGGCGAAGTGCTGCTGCCCGAACTGCCCCGGGGCGTGCTGAGTACCCTGAACAACAAGACCAACCTGAACCCCAACGACCCGGACTGGCAGAATCTGTTTTCGCTGCTGGCGCAGGTCCCACCCCTGGCCCACCCCAAAGCCTGCACCGAGAAAGCCCTGCAAAGCCGCTGGATCAGCGCCCTGCTGGCGGTGAATCCCCAGGACCGGGTGACCGACGAGATGACCGTCTGGCCCACCGGCACCCGCATCGATGTCCTGGACGAGGGGGCCGACAAGCGGGTCATCTATGAGCTGAAAGCCACCAAGGGAGAGCCGCTGCATCTGTATCAGCTCAAGATGTACTGGGACGGGCTGGTGCTGGACGGTGTACAGCCCACCGAGGCCGTGCTGATCGTCCCCAAATACACCAGCGATCTGGCCCGGATGACCGAGCTGATCAACGACCGGCTCACCCCGCCGGCGCTGCCCGACGGTTCACCCAGTCTGCCCTACCACATCAAGCTGGCCACCCACGAGGAAAAGTGTCTGGCCTGATCGCACAGGAGGTGTCCCTATGACCGCCATTTCCACCCTGGCCGATTGGCTCCACTACTGGCTGGAAAGTTACATCCGCCCCAGCTGCAAACCCGCCGGGTACGCCCAGTACCGGGATATTGTGGACAAGCACGTCGTCCCGGCCATCGGCGCCGTGCCGCTGGGCGAACTGAATACCGGCATCCTGCAGCAGTTTCTCAACCGGGAAGCCGCCTGCGGCAATCGGAAGACCGGCGGGCCGCTGAGCGCCAAATCCATCAAGAATATGCGGGTCGTGCTGGACGTGGCGCTGAAATGTGCCGTACAGGAGGGACGCCTGGCTGCCAACCCCGTGCCCGGCACAGTAATCCGCAAGGTGCAACGCAAGGCCATCCAGCCCATGTCCGATGCCATGCAGGCGGCGTTGGAGCGGTTTCTTTTCCAGGACGGCAACCTGCAAAATATGGGCATCCTGCTGGCGCTGTACACCGGCTGCCGTCTGGGCGAGATCTGTGCTTTGCGCTGGCGGGACGTGGACTGGTCCCAGCAGGAGCTGCATCTGCGGCAGACTGTCAAGCGGCTGCCCCGCAGTCAGCGGCAGCCGGGGCAGAGCGTCACCGAGCTGGTGTTCAGTCCCACCAAAGGGCGGGACGGTTCCCGGCGCATCGCGGCGCCCGCCGTGGTGTTTGCCCTGCTGGAAATGCAGTGCCGCCGCCATGAAACCCGGTTCGGCGCCCCGGTGCAGCCCGGGGGGTTCGTTGTCTACAACACCCAGGACCAGCTGACTGACCCGGACAACCTGAGCCACTATTTCGGCGAGGTGCTGACGGCGCTGCAGCTGCCCCACGCCCGTTTTCACGACTTGCGCCACCCGTATGTCAAGCACACGACAAAAAAATATAATTCTGAAAAGCAGAAAACCCAAGCTACCAAGATGGATTTGATAGCCTGGGGTTTCTGT
>CAJFFY010000054.1 GCA_904374465.1 uncultured Subdoligranulum sp. | reverse complement strand
CGCGGCGGGCTTGAGAATGCTTTCTCTTGGGTACGATAGCCATAATCGGACACCTCCTTGGTGAAATTCAACTGAGCAGTTGTTTTAATATGCTAAGCCGCGCATCTGCAGGGGCAGCATTATCTGCCGGTTGGCAGGTACATCCTGCCGCCTTCTTCTTGCCGCAAATGGGACATAAGCCTTGACATTCGGCGCTGCAAAGCAGTACCGTGGGTACCTCGAACACCAGTTCCTGAAAAACCAGCTCATCAAGGTTGAGACAGCCTTTTTCCTGGCAGGGCAATTCAAAATCCGGATCTTCCACATCCCGCATACGAACCAGATACTCACGCTGAAACGCATACTCGCGGTGGATTGGCTCCAGGCACCGGGCACACTCGGCATCCACCTGTGCCTTTACACACAATAGCAACGCCGCGCCATCAGTGGTGGGCGTTGCCGTAAAGTCACATTCTGCCGGAGCGGCCAGAGTAAAGCCACCAAAGTCCGCCTGGGAAAGATCGGCCAGAAAATGTGTCTGATAAGGCACCCTGGCGTTTTCCAGAAAGGATTGCAGATCAAATTGCATAGTTCACCTCAAAAGGTTGCTTAAATAGTATATACAAGTGACGGGGGCTTGTCAACCCGAAAACCGCAAAAAGTTGCGATTTTTTTCAAGTTTTTTCGCAAAAAACAGGGCGGGAAAGCCTCTTTCCCGCCCTGTACGCCTTTTCTCTGGGGCTGCTGTGTTCAGATCACGTACTTCTTCAGATCTTCGGGCAGCTCGTCCGCATTCGCAGAAACCGTGACCACGACTTCGATGTTTTGGGTAATCTTGTCGATGGCCTTCAGAACCTTGTCCGCAGCGGCCAGATCGTGATCGATGATGCGCAGGATGCCGTCGATGAACAGTTCGGTGATATCGTAGTTACCGGCCAGCACACCGGCCACAAAACCGTACAGCATATCGGCACCGACAACGCCGTACTCATCCACATCCACCAGCCGGGCGGCGTGGTTGATCTCGGTGGTGAGCTTCATGCACTTCTCGATAACAACAATGTTGCCGGAAGTGGTCTTGGTCGCCTTGTCGATCATCTCGATCATGGTCTTGGTCTTGCCAGAGCCTTTGGTTCCAACAATCAGTTTCAGCATAAGGGGGTACCTCCTTTTTTCGTAGGCGCCTCACGGCGCGGGTTTCCGTCAGTCCTGCAGCTTTGCTTCCAGCTCCGCCTTGCGGTCTTCGTAGCCGGGCTTGCCAAGCAGCGCGAACATATTCTTCTTGTAGCTCTCCACACCGGGCTGGTCGAAGGGGTTGACGGAAAGCAGATAGCCGGACACCGCGCAAGCCTTCCAGAAGAAGTAGATCAGCTCGCCGATATCATGGGCATTGAGCGCGTCCACTTCAATGATGCCCAGCGGCACGCCGCCATCGGTGTGAGCCAGGATCGTGCCTTCCATCGCCTTGCGGTTGACAACGCTCATGTTCTGCTCAGCCAGGAAATTCAGGCCGTCGAAATTGCCCTCCAGCGGTTCGATATAGAAGTCCTCGCGGGTGTTCTTCACATCCACGTAAGTTTCAAACATCACACGGCTGCCATCCTGCAGGAACTGACCCATGGAGTGGAGGTCAGTAGAGAAGATGCAGGAAGTGGGCATCAGACCCTTCTGGTCCTTGCCCTCGCTCTCGCCAAAGAGCTGCTTGTACCACTCGTTCATCATGGTGAAGTCCGGCTCGAAGCAGGCCAGCGTCTCCACGCTCTTGCCCTTGCGGTACAGGATGTTGCGGGTCATGGCATAGCGATACGCGTCGTTGTCCATGCTGCACTTGCTGAATTTCTCGCGGCCGTCGGCGGCGCCCTGCATCAGCTCGTCAATGTCGATGCCGGCGCAGGCGATGGGCAGAAGACCCACGGCGGTGAGCACGGAATAGCGGCCGCCCACATCGTCGGGAACCACGAAGGTCGGCCAGCCCTGCTCATTGGCCAGCTGCTTGAGGGTGCCCTTGGCACGGTCAGTGGTAGCATAAATGCGCTTGTTGGCCTCCTCGGGACCGACGGAATCTTCCAGCAGCTTGCGCAGCACGCGGAACGCCAGAGCCGTCTCGGTGGTGGTGCCGGACTTGGAAATGACGTTGATGGAGAACCGCTTGCCCTTGGTCAGCTTGATGATGTCGTTGAGTGCCGTGGGCGAAATGGTGTTGCCGCAGAAGTAGATCTTCAGGCCGTCGTCCAGCTCGTTATGATACAGACCGCGGACGGCCTCCACCACAGCGCGGGCGCCCAGGTAGGAGCCGCCGATGCCGGCGACCAGCAGCACGTCGGAATCCGAACGGATCTTCTGGGCTGCCTCCTTGATGCGGGCGAACTCCTCCTTGTCATAAGTAACAGGCAGGTCAAGCCAGCCCAGGAAATCATTGCCGAAACCGGTCTTGGTTTCCAGTTGTTTATGGGCCAACTCGACCTGCGGATAAATTGCCTCATATTCTTCAGGACGGATAAATTTTGCCAGATGTTTGCCATTAAATTTAACAGCCATCGTATGCCCCTCCTTTATGTTTTGATTGTCTTCATGATACCGTTTTGCGTCGGTATTGTCAAGCAAATGCCCGGTATTTTTTTCGACTTTTTCATGAACATTGCACAAATTATTGGTCGCACAAAGCCAGACTCTGCGCCAAAAGCCCGAAGCAATACCCAAAACTCAACGCCTCTACGTCCTGTGCCGCCGTGATGGAAAATGTTTGCAATTCTTGCTCTGCACTGGCAAGGTGCACCGTCCCCACCTGGGTACCGGCCGTCACCGGGGCCTGCAGGGACTCGGGGAGTTCCACCGTCAGCTGCAGACTTTCCCCCTGCCCTTTGGGCATCAGGCACTGCTGAGGCGCATCGTATTGCAGGGTGACCGCATCGGTGGTGCCGCGCTCAACCGGCAAGGTCTTCGGTGCATCCTCGGGCAGCTCGGCCGTCACGTTCTCATAGTTGGCGAATCCATAATCCAGCAGGGCCGTAGCCGCCTGGAAACGCTCCTTGCCGGAGGCCGCCCCCAGCACCACCGCAATCAGCCGCAGACCGTCCCGCTCGGCACTGGCCGAAATGCAGACCCCCGCCTTGCTGGTGGTTCCGGTTTTGAGGCCGGTGATGCCGTTATAGCTTTTCAGCAGCTTGTTGGTATTGACCAGCTGGGTGGCGCCATCCCGCAGCGTATCGGTCCAGATGGAGCAGTAATCCCGCACTTCGGTATGGTGCAGCAGCACCTCCCGGCTCATGGTGGCCACATCCCGGGCGCTGGAAAGATGCCCTTCCTGGTCCAGACCGCAGGCATTTTCAAAATGGGTGGCGGACATGCCCAGCTGTTCGGCGGTCTCGTTCATCTGCTGCACAAAGGCCGGCTCGCTGCCGCCCACGTACTCGGCAACCGCCACTGCCGCATCGTTGGCGCTGGACACACAGATTGCCTTGAGCATATCGTTCAGCGTCATCTGTTCGCCCGGCTCCAGCCAGATCTGGCTGCCGCCCATGCTGTAGGCATGCTCACCGACCGGAACGAAATCCTCCAGCGAGATTTCCCCTGACTCCAACGCCTGGAAGGTCAGCAGCAGCGTCATGACCTTGGTGATGGAGGCTATGGGACGCTGATCATCGGCATTTTTTTCATACAGCACCGTGCCGGAGTCCTCATCCACCAGAATGGCCGCCGCACAGGGCACGTCAAAATCGCTGACGCCCGCCGGCACGATCCCCTGCACGGCACCCGGTGCCTTTTCGGCCGTTTCGGCAGTCGCCTCCCCCTCCGCATAGGCGCGCAGAATGGAGAACAACGCCAGCGCCAGGCACAAAAGAATGGTCACGGCCCGTTTTTTCATTGCAACAACACCCCCGCTGCATAGTGACTTCATGTAAGCCTATGCGCAGACCCCCGGTTTTAGTATTGCGCTTTGCTGCGGTTTCCATTATAATAAAGGGCACCATTGAATACATTTTGATTGCAAAGGAACCATCACCATGCGGGTAACATTTTACACTTTGGGCTGCAAGGTCAACCAGAACGAGACCGGTGCCCTGGCCCAACTGTTTGAGGAAAGCGGCTACACCGTCGTTTCCAACGAGGAAAGCGCCGACGTCTACGTGGTCAACAGCTGTACCGTGACCAATTTCGGCGACCAGAAAAGCCGGAAATGGCTGCGTCGCGCCAAGCGGGAAAATCCCGGCGCCGTCACGGTACTGACCGGCTGCTACCCCCAGGCTTTCCCCGAGGAGGCGGCCGCCATCGCCGAGGCCGACGTGGTCACCGGTTCGGGCAACCGCCGTGCCATCCTGCAGGATGTGCAGAAGGTTCTGGACGGCACCGCCGAACGGGTGGTGGACATCCGCCCCCACGAGAAGGGCGAACGTTTTGAAGAACTGCCCATGGACAAGTTTGCCGAACACACCCGCGCCTTTGTGAAGGTGGAGGACGGCTGCAACCGCCGCTGTGCCTACTGCGTAATCCCCCGCGCCCGCGGTCCGGTGCGAAGCCGGGAGGAAGCCAGCATTCTGCAGGAACTCCATCGCCTGACCGAAGCGGGTTACAAAGAAATTGTGCTGACCGCCATCAGCCTGCCCAGTTACGGCACTGACACCGGCACCAGCCTGGTGGAACTGGTGGAGAAAGCCGCCGCAGTGCCCGGCGTGGAACGGCTCCGTCTGGGAAGCCTGGACCCCGATATGCTCCACGACGAGGATATCCTGCGGCTCGCCCGGGTAGAAAAGCTTTGCCCCCAGTTCCACCTGAGCCTGCAAAGCGGCTGCGACAAAACGCTGCGGGCCATGCGCCGCCCCTACACCACCGCCCAGTTTGCGGAAATCGCCGACAAGCTGCGCAACGCCTTTGGCGCCGAGGAGGTCAGCTTCACCACCGATGTGATCGTCGGCTTTCCCGGCGAGACCGAGGAGGACTTTGAAGCCAGCATGGCCTTTGTGACCGGGCAGCGCTTTCTCAAGGTGCATGTTTTCCCCTATTCGCGGCGGGAAGGCACCCCGGCTTACGACTTTCCCGACCAGGTGCCTGAGCATGAGAAGGAAAGCCGCAGCCGCCGGATGACCGCCGCCGTGGAAGCGGCCCGCGCCGAGGAGGCAGCCCGCATGGAGGGCCGCACCGCCGAAGTGTTGCTGGAAACGCCCCTTTCCGCCACCGTTTTCACAGGGTACACACGGCAGTATCTGCCGGTATTGGTCACGGCGCCCGGCCACCGCACCGGCGACATTGTCACGGTAAAACTGGGCGCCTGGGACGGCAAACGCTGCCGGGCCGAATGCATCCGGTGAGCCCTGCGGGAAACACTCCAAAGAAATTTCATAGGAACACAGGGAAAATAATTTTTATTTTCCCTGTTTTTTGTTGCCAGCCCTCTTGCCAAACGGAGGGGTTTTTGGTAAAATTTTAACAGGAGCGGTTTACCCCCGCCCAAACCGTATTTTTGGAGAATTCGGAGCAATTGAAGAAGGAGCAATCACCATGAGAGGCATTTACACCCCCGTTACGGATATCCGTCGCAAGGTGTTCACCGAAGTTGCGCGCATGGCGTACGAAGTCAACGAAATGTCTGACTACGCACACCTGATGCGTGAACTGCCCTACAAGATCATCCCCGGTGAAGAGGGTTCGCTGCGCAGCAGCATCTTCCTGGAGAGAGCCATCATCTCGGAGCGCATCCGTCTGGCCATGGGCCTGTCCCTGCGCCCGCTGGATGAAAGCGTCCCCGCCAGCGAAGGCCTGGAGCATAGTGTCATTGCGGACAAATACTATGAGCCGCCGCTGATCAACGTCATCAAGTTCGCCTGCAACCGCTGCCCGGAGAAGATCATCAAGGTCACGGCCATGTGCCAGGGTTGCCTGGCGCATCCCTGCCAGGAGGTCTGCCCCAAGCACGCCATCAGCTTCCGCAACGGCAAGAGCCACATCGACCAGAGCCTCTGCGTCAAGTGCGGCCGCTGCGTGAACAGCTGCCCCTACAGCGCCATCGTCAAAACCGAGCGTCCCTGCGCCGCCGCCTGCGGCATGGGTGCCATCCACTCTGACCAGTACGGCCGTGCCGACATCGACTACGATAAGTGCGTGTCCTGCGGTATGTGCCTGGTGAACTGCCCCTTCGGCGCCATTGTGGATAAGGGCCAGATTTTCCAGCTGGTACAGTCCATCAAGCGCGGTGACAAGGTCATCGCCATCGTTGCCCCCGCCTTCATCAACCAGTTCCCCGGCATGACGCCTTCCAAGCTGAAGGAAGGCATGCGGCTGCTGGGCTTTGCGGATGTGGAAGAGGTTGCCATCGGCGCCGACCTGTGCACCATCGATGAGGCCAGGGACTTCATGGAGGAAGTTCCTGCCAAGCATCCGTTCATGGGCACCTCCTGCTGCCCCGCCTGGAGCGTCATGGCGAAGAAGCTCTTCCCCGAATACGCCGACTGCATCAGCATGACCATGACCCCCATGGTGCTGACTGCCCGTCTGATCAAGAAAGATCGTCCCGACGCCCGCATCTGCTTCGTCGGTCCCTGCTCCGCCAAGAAGCTGGAGGCCAGCCGTCGTTCCGTGCGCAGCGAAGTGGATTTCGTGCTCACCTTCGAAGAGTTGATGGGCCTGTTCGAGGCCAAGGAAGTGGATTTCACCTCCCTGCCCGACAATCCGGCCGACAGCTTTGAGAGTGCCAGTGCCGACGGCCGTGGCTTTGCCGCTTCCGGCGGTGTGGCTCAGGCGGTCGTCAACGCCATCAAGAAGATGGATCCGGACCGCGAGGTCAAGGTTGCCAGCGCTCAGGGTCTGGCGGATTGCCGCAAGATGATGACCATGGCCAAGGCCGGCAAGTACAACGGCTACCTGCTGGAAGGCATGGCCTGCCCGGGCGGCTGCATTGCCGGTGCCGGCACGCTGGCCGATCCCGCCAAGAGTGCCGCCATGCTCAACAAGTACAAGAACGAAGCCAAGATGAAGAACTCCACCGAAACGCCCTACAAGGATTCCATTGGCCTGTTGAAGTACTGATTTGCAAACAAAAATGTCCCGCACAAATTGAACCGCCCCAGATTGTGCAGACAGCACAAAAAGAGCCCCTGGGCAGGAATATTCAGTTTTAGCAGGAGTGGCGCAGCGTCAGCGGCGCCACTCCTGT
>CAJFFY010000053.1 GCA_904374465.1 uncultured Subdoligranulum sp. | reverse complement strand
ATACGAAAACGTCAACGAGGTCAGTGTGGATACCCGCAAGCTGATCCGCTCCAAATCCTGACCTGATCTGAAAGGAGTGCCCCACATGCTGGAATTTCTTGCAGTCAATTTCAACCTGCCCACGCTGCTGGTAGCGGCGGTGGTGTTCGGCGGCACGGGCTGGCTGCTCCACCGCGCCCGCAAAGCGGGCGGCGGGTGTTCCGGCTGCAGCGGCGGCTGCGCCGGGTGCCCGGGCGGTTGCAGCGGTGGGTGCAGCGGCTGCCACGGCGCCTGCAGTCACCACGGTACATCCTGAGATAAACCCACGGCGGGGCGTCGGTCTGCGGGCCGGCGCCCCGCTTTCGGTTGCAAAAACGCCCGATCCGTGGTATAGTAGTAGCAATACCGTACCGAAAGGGGGCCGCGCCGATGAACATCCATGAATCGGCCGAAGACTATCTGGAAAAAATCCTCATGCTGCAGGAGCAAAAGGGCTCGGTGCGTTCCATCGATATCGCGGTGGCCATGGGCTTCTCCAAGCCCAGCGTCAGCGTGGCCATGAAAAATCTGCGGGAAAACGGCTACATTTCGATGGACGGCGACGGCTACATCCGGCTGGAAGAACCGGGCCTGGCCATCGCCCGGCGCATCTATGACCGGCATCGCCAGCTGACCGCCTTCTTTGTGGCGCTGGGGGTGGACCCCGAGGTGGCCGCCCACGACGCCTGCAAGATTGAGCATGATCTCAGCGAGGAAACCTACAGCAAGATGATCGCCTTTGCCCGGCAGAAGGCCGGCGAAGCATAACCCGCCAACCAAACAACGGGCGGACACCCTGGGGTGTCCGCCCGTTTTGTATGTGTGGGTAAAAATCAGTTCTGCAAAGCCTTGCAGGCTTCCCGGATCAGGTCCCGTTCCACAAAGGGGACCTTCTGCCCCCGGATCAGCTGGTAATCCTCATGCCCCTTGCCCGCAAACAGGACGATGTCCCCCGGCTGGGCCATCTGTACGGCAGTGCGAATGGCTTCAGCCCGGTCGGGAATCAGGGTGTACTGGGCATCGGGAGCCATGCAGGCGTCGATGTCCCGCAGAATGGCCATAGGGTCCTCAAAGTCGGGGTTGTCGCTGGTCAGGATGCTGTAATCTGCCCAGGCGCTGGCGGCTTCGGCCAGTTCCCGGCGGCGCACCTGGGTGCGGCCGCCCACCGAACCGAACACGCAGAGCAGCCGGTGGGGCTGGTAGGCACGCAGGGTTTTCAGGGCGCTGGTCAGGGCCAGGCCGTTGTGGCTGTAGTCCACAATGAAGGTGCGGCCGGGCAGCCCCTCCACCACCTCAAAGCGGCCTTGCACCGGGGTGTGGGCCAGGGTGCCCGCCGCCTGGGCGGGTGTCACGCCGAAAGCCCCGCACAGGGCGATGGCACACAACGCGTCCGAGGCGCTGAAAGCGCCGGGGGACATGACCCGCACCGGGGTGGTGCTGCCCCCGTGCTCGCAGACAAAGTCCACCCCCAGGGCGGTCTCGCTGCGGTACTGGGCCAGCTGTACGGCCCGGTAGTCGGCGGCATGGTCGATGCCGAAGCTCACCTGCTGCCCGGCGAAACCGGCCCGCATGAAATCGCTGGCGGGATCGTCGGCATTGTAGACCATCACCCGGGCATTGTACTCGGCAAACAGGCGCCGCTTGGCGTTTTTGTAATCCTCAAAATCCGGGTGCTCGCCGGGGCCGATGTGGTCCTCCGACAGGTTGGTGAAGGCCACCGCTTCAAAGGGAATGCCGTCCACCCGGTGGTGCCGCAGCGCCTGGCTGCTCACCTCCAGCACCACATGGTGCACATTGGCGTCCAGCATCTTGCGGAACAGCCGGTGCAGCTCCAGGCTTTCGGGGGTGGTGTTGGCGGTGGCTTCGTGCTGCCCGGCAATGTTCACCCCGTTGGAACCGATGTACGCGCAGGGCAGGCCCGCTTCGCTCAGGATGGCGGCGGTGAGCAGCGCCGTGGTGGTTTTGCCCTTGGTGCCGGTGATGCCGATGATGTGCAGCTGGTCGGCGGGGTTGCCGTAGAAGTCTGCGCCGATGACAGCCAGAGCCGCCCGGGTATCCTCGGTGACGATCTGGGCGGCGTCGGTGGGCAGGTCCACCGGATGCTCCACCAGGAAGGCCCGGCAGCCCTGGTCGTAGGCGCTGCGGGCAAAGGTGTGCCCGTCCATCCAGGCGCCCACCAGGCAGACAAACAGAGCCCCCGGCCCGGCCTTGCGGGAGTCGTAGGTGATGGCGCTGATCTCGGCGTCGGAAGCACCGGTGTGGTCAATATGGCGAACGAGTTCGTTCAGTTTCATGGGGCGATCAGCCTTTCGGATAGTAAGTCTTGAACTTCTTGAACTGGCGGCGCAGCTGTTCCAGCACGCAGGCATAGCGCACAGGATTCATCCACAGATCGGGTTTGTAGAGCAGTGAGCAGGCCTCCTTGCCCTGGGCTTTCAGTCCCTGGGCGTGGGCCACCAGCTGCTTGTCCTCGGTGTAGGTGAAAGCCACTTTGGCCGGCACGTGGTGCCAGAACACCTCGTTGCGGTTCAGCACGCAGTCGGTGCCGCCGTCGTTCCATTTTTCCACCACCAGTTTGGCAATGTTCATGCCGGTGGCGGTCACATAATAGTTGCTGCGGCCCTGGCGCAGGTTGATCTCAAACACCCGGAAATCCCCCGGTTCCCCCGACCATTTGATGTCGAAGTTGGAAAAACCGGTGTAATGGCAGGCTTCCAGCATCCGGCGGATGTTCTCCACCAGGGGCAGGGCGGTGGTGTCCTCGGTGACGATGGCGGCATGGTTGCCCAGTCCGTGGGGGGTGTGTTCCTCCACCATGGTGTGGCCCAGGCACATGGCCCGCACCTTGCCGTTGGCGTCCGAGAAGGCGGTCAGCACCCGCATGTGGTCGTCCCCGCCTGGCACCATCTTCTGCAGAATCATCTTGTCCGGATAACCGGAAGCATAGATCTGCTTCACGATGTCGGCGGCCTCCTGGGGCGTGGCGGCGGTGTAGACCTTCTTCATGCCGTCAAAGGGAAACTTCCAGTAGTCCACGCTGGAGGAGGGCTTCACGATGATGGGGTAAGCAAAGCCCAACTTTTCCTGGGTCAGCTCGTCGGCGTCCACCGGGGCGGTCAGTACCTTGGTGGTGGGGTAGGGAATGCCGAACTTGTCGCACACCTCGTAGAAGGCGGCCTTCTTCTGGATAGAACCGTACAGGTCGGCGGCGGGGCCCGGGGCGATATACTCGGGCAGCTCGGCCTTGCGGCGGATGATCATCGCCGCGTAGTCGTCGGTGCAGCCGAACAGATAGAGCTTCTTGCCGGCATGCTCCTTGGCAAAGTCGTGGAGGACTTTCAGCATGGTGGGCTCGTTGTCGATGTCCGGCACAATGGTAAAGTGGATGATCTTGGAATATTTGGTGGGAGCCATGGCATACCGGCCGAAGGCATAGCTCTTGACGCCGTAGGCCTCATGGAAGGCGCGGGCAAAGTTGTAGCAGTTCAGGTCGGCACCCAGAAATACAGGGATCAGATCGGTGTTCATGGCAAAAATTGCATCTCCTTGGTTATATAGTCACTGTTGGCGGATATGTGCCGACAACAGTGACACCTGCAGGGAAATTCACCCCAAAATCATGTGCGGGAAACCCGCGACGAGTGCGCGATTTTGGGGTGAATTTTATCGAAAGGGAATCCAAAGGGGGAAACCGACCCGTCAGGCACCGCCGTGCGGGACAGTTTCCTTCTTTCAAGCGCCTGGCGCTTGCTCAGGCCCACTTTTCAAAGAACTGTTCGTGCCAGGTCAGGAAGGTGTAGGCTGTCCAGATCTTGCGGCGCTCGTGGCGCGGATCGGCCAGCATGGCCACCAGCTTGTCCTGGTCGAAGTATTCGGCGGCCACATCGCTCTCGAACCGGGCGCGGACCTTGGCCGCAAAGGCGGGGTCTTCCAGCCATTTGGCAATGGGCACGGGGAAGCCCTTCTTGGTGCGGTTGGCCCAGGCGTCGGGCAGCGTCTTGTTGGCGGCAGCCCGCAGCACGGCTTTGGTGTCGTCGGCAATCTTGTAGTTGACGGGGTAGCTGGCGGCTTCCCGCAGCACTTCCCGGTCCAGATAGGGCACACGCAGCTCCAGGCTGTGGGCCATGCTCATCTTGTCGGCCTTGAGCAGGATGTCGCCGGGCAGCCACAGGTTCAGGTCCAGGTACTGCTTCTTTTCCAGCTCCGGCAGATCCTTCACCCGGTCGTAGATGGGCGCAGCCACCTCCCGGGCGGTGGGACCGACGCGGTACTTGGGCTTCAGGATGTCGTAGGCTTCCTTCTCGGTGAAGACCAGCGCCTGGCCGATGAACCAGTCCTCGGGGCGGCCGCTGCCCTTGATGATGAAGTCGTGCCCCTTGAAGTAGGGCAGGTGCTGGCTCACGTCGCTGGCCAGGTGGCGCAACCCCAGGGGCAGGTGCTTGTACTCCTGCATCATGTGGGTGTCGGCGTACCATTCGTAGCCGGCGTAGATCTCGTCGGCGCCCTCGCCGGAAAGCACCACCGTCACGTGGCGGCGGGCCAGCTCACACAGGAAGTAGAGCGGCACCGACGACGGGTTGGACTGGGGTTCGTCCATATGGTACTGGATGTCCGCAAAGGCATCCAGGCACTGTTCCTTGGTCAGCATCTCCCGGTAGTTGTGGATGCCCAGCTTCTGAGACAGCTCTGCCGCTTCGCTGGTCTCGTCGAACTTGTGGCTGCCGTCGGGGCTGGCAAAGCCCACCGAGAAGGTGTCGTCGGGCATCAGGCAGGCGGTGATATAGCTGGAATCCACGCCGCCCGACAGGAAAGAACCCACCTTCACGTCGCTGATGCGGTGGGCGGCCACCGACTCCCGCACCCGGGCGTCGATCTGGTCGGCACACTCCGCAAAGCTCAGGCTGGTCTTGTGGCGGAAATCCACATCCCAGTACCGCTCAATGTGCATCTTGCCGTCCTTGTACTCAAACCAGTGGGCCGGCGACAGCTTGTAAGTGCCCTTGAAGAAGGTTTCGGTCATGGCGCTGTACTGGAAGGTCAGGTAGGGGCGTAGTGCCTCGGCGTTGACCTCCCGGCGGAAACCGGGATGCTCCAGCAGGCTCTTGATCTCCGACCCGAAGAGCAGTTCGCCCTCGTCGGTCTGGGTGTAGTAGAAGGGCTTGACGCCGAAGATGTCCCGGGCGCCGTACATGACATTGGTTTTGGTGTCGTACACCACAAAGGCAAACATGCCCCGCAGCATGGCGGCCAGCTTGTTGCCGTATTCCTCGTAACCGTGCAGGATGACCTCGGTGTCGCAGTGGGTCTTGAAGATGTGCCCCTTGGCCTCCAGCTGGGTGCGCAGGTCCATAAAGTTGTAGATTTCGCCGTTGAAAACGCAGACGACGGTGCCGTCCTCGTTGTACATGGGCTGGCGGCCCGCCGCCAAATCGATGATGCTCAGCCGGCGGAAGCCCAGCGCCACGGCGGTGGCGGGGGTGTCGCCGCTCAGATGATACCCTTCCATATCGGGGCCGCGGTGAATGATGCGGTCTGCCATCTTGTGCAGGATCGCTTCACGCTCGGCGCGCAGCCCGGTAAATCCAACAAAACCACACATGGTCGTTTATCCTTTCCCTCTACAGGTTGCCTCTATCCTCTATATAAGGAGAAAACTCCATATTTGTATATTGTACCACAGCACCCCCCAAAAGAAAACCCCCGCCCGGATTTTTCCGGGCAGGGGGTGTGCGTTACAGCATGTGTTTTTTGTGCAGAAACCAGGCGGTGACCACACAGACGATGAGCGTCAGCCCCAGTACGATACCGAAACCGGCTTCGCTGCTGGCGAAGGGCATGCCTTCCGACGAGACGTTCATGCCGTACAGACCGCTGACGACGGTGGGCACGGCCATCAGCAGGGTGATGCTGGTCAGGTATTTCATGGCGTTGTTCAGACGGTTGTCCAGAATGGAGCTGAACAGCTCCCGGGTACCTTTGATATCGTCCCGGTAGATGCTGGTCATCTCAATGGCCTGGCGGATCTCCACAATGACATCGTCCAGCAGTTCCCGGTCGTCGGGGTACTGTTCCAGCCGCTTGTAGCGGGTCAGGCGATCCAGCACCGTGGCGTTGGCCCGCAAACTGGTGGCAAAGTAGACCAGGGTGGATTCCAACCCGTGCAGCTCCACCAGGTCACTGTCCCGCAGATCCCCGGACAGATTTTTTTCCAGTGCCTGCCGCCGGCGGTCAATGAGGCGCAGCTCTTGCTGGTACATGGTGGCGGCGCGGTAGAGCAGCTGGTAGACAAACCGCATCTTCTTGCGGGTGGAAAAGCCTTTCACCCGGCAGGTGGCAAAGTCCTCTATCACCGGGGTGTCCACCGAACAGACCGTCACCACCAACTCCTGGGTCAGCAGAATGCCCATGGGGATGGTGGAGTAGATGCCCTCGCCGGAACCGGGTACCTGGTAGGGGATGTCCACGATGATGACCGTGTACCCGTCTTCCAGACTGATACGGGCCGACTCTTCCGGGTCGGTGGCAGCAAACAGGTCGTCGGGCTCGATGTCCAGGGTGGCGGCTACCTGCCGCACCTCGGCTTCGCTGGGCGCCGTCAGACAAACCCAGGAGCCCTCGTCCAGATTGTCCACCCGCGTCAGCTGTTTGTCCCTTGTGCGGTAAATCTTCATCATGACCCATGCCCACCCATCACTATAGACTGCCCTATCAGTATAAGCCCTGCGCCGCCAAACCGCAAGTAAAACCTTTGCAGAAACGCCTATATACCTTATATATAATGGAAAAACAGTCCGCCGGCATCTTCCGCCCCACAGCATACGGCAAAACCACCCAAAACCACGATATACCGATTAAACAAAAAGGATGCGAAAAATTTGTCAGAAAATCTGAAAAAAGGTGTTGACAAAGCCGATTCCCGGTGGTATTATATTCAAGCTGTCCGGCGCGAGAGCGACCACGACAGCCGCTGAAAAACCGCATAACAACAGCCTTTGAGGGCTTTTCGGGAGCTTCGGTTCCTGAAAAAACTTCAAAAAAATCTCAAAAAAGTTCTTGACAAAATGAACTTCGCGAGATATAATAAATAGGCTGTCACGTGAGATGCGAACAGCGAGCAGGACCTTGAAAATTGAACAAAACTGAAACTTGTGGAACCTTATCG
>CAJFFY010000052.1 GCA_904374465.1 uncultured Subdoligranulum sp. | reverse complement strand
AATCAGTGGGTCCTGGGTTCGAGTCCCCGATGGTGCACCAAGAAGAGCCTTACGGAAAACGTAGGGCTCTTTTTTATTGCAATAACCCGGAACGTTGAGTTGGTGCACCATCGGGTAACAATGGAAAAAAAGCAAGACAACGATTTTCAGCTGCCCCTGGCGTCGGTGATCGGCGGACCGCTGCAGGCCGCCACCATGGGACAGCAAATGATGGTCACTGAGCTGATGCAGAAAACACCGGAACAGCTGGGAGTGGCGGATGGGGAATCCGGCGATTCCCAAAAGGCTGAAAAATAAGGTCCTTTCTTTACAAAGAAAGGACCAAAGAAATTCTAAAAAACAAACGGGTTTTCCACAAAAAGGGGATGCGTTGTGGAAAACCCGGGCGGATTTGTCTAGAAACCGTGGAAAAAGGGATGAGCCGGACGGCGGGGATGAATCCCCGCCCTACAGAGGGAGCGGGGAGAAGTTTCCCGTGCCGCAGTTTTCCGGCTCCGGCGCGAAAGATGCCATGCCACCCATAGGACCCGGTTTGGAGTTTCTTCGGTTGGTTCTTTGCAAAGGGCACTGTGCCGCAGTTTTCCGGCTCCGGCGCGAAAGATGCCATGCCACCCATAGGACCCGGTTTGGAGTTTCTTCGGTTCCTTCTTTGCAAAGAAGGAACAAAAATCAGGGCAGGTGGTGTTCCTTGGCGGACCAGGACTCCACCTGCAGGCGGAACACCGCGGTGGCCCGGAGCATGGCCGGGTCCACGGTCCAGTCATCACGGTGGGTATAATGGCCCATAATGCAGTTGAGCCCCCGCAGTTTGTCGGCGTCGGTCTCCAGGAATGTCACCGTACCCCGGCCCATCACGCTGCGATAGGCAAAGGTGTACTCGGCCGCCTGGGCCCCCGGCACCAGGCGATGCCCGGTATCCATCTCGAAACTGATATGGGGATTTTCGCGCAGCAACGCGATCTTTTTGCCCTCCTGCGCCCCGTGGAAATACAACGCCAGGACACCGTCCTCCACCGCGGCGCCAAAATTCAACGGCAGAATGTACGCCCCGTCCTCGTCCAGCAACCCCAGCCGGCAACAATCGCAGTGCTGCACCATGTCCAGCATGCTATCCCAATCGGTGATTTCTCGATCTTTTCTACGCATTGTATAATTTCACCCTTTCCCTACAAATTGGTATCACTATACCACGGGGGCGGTTCCGGCGCAACCCCGGGCAGAGTGAATAACCGCAAGGGAGAGGATTTGTGCACCCTGCCCATTGCCCGGGGCTGCGGCTGGCCGGTATACTGAAAGTAACCACTTTTAAAGGAGGCGTGTGCCCGTGAAACTCCTGCTGCCCGCCCTGTGCCTGCTGGCCCTGATCGCCTGCACAGCGCCACAATCTGCCGCCCCGGAGGCTTCGCCGGAACAGGCCTCCCCCGAAACTACCACCGTGGCTGTGACGGTGGACCTGGCCGCCTACACCGATACCGCCGACCACGAGGGGATCCAGACCGACCCGCTGTTTTACCTGGACGAGACGCAGGACAAACTGGCCGATGCCGGCCAGGCAATCTGCGACGGCAGCCGGGTCACCTACCAGGTGACGGTGCCCGCCGGTACCACCGATCTGTATGTGAGCCCCCTGCTGCTGCGCAGCACCGAAACGGTGGAGGAACAGTCCGCGCCCGCCCGGGGCGACCAGCAGTTGCCCGACTTCCGGGTGGATAGCGTGACGCTGGAAACCCAGGACGGCCAAGCCGTGGTTGTGGTGGCCATTGACCCCCAAAGCACGGCGTTCCCCGCCGACCTGACCCTGCACACCGGCGACATGATCCGGACGGGCGGCTTCAGCTTCCGCTGGGAATGGGGCGACGGCACCCCCGACCTTGTGCGGGAATATACCATTTCCTTTTCGATGAACGACAGCGAGGAGGAAGCCCACGCCGCCCTGGAAGACGCCACCCTCCACTGGAGCGAACTGTGCCGCTTCACCCTGCCCCGGGACCTGGTATGGACCGCCGACGGCGTGACGGTGCATCCCATCGGCCTGGATGGCTGACGCCCCGGTACACCCCCACAACACCCCCAACCCGCCCCCAAAAGGGCGGGTTTTTGTGCGTTTTGGGACAAAACTTGACAATTTTCATCCCTTTGTCGTATAATTTTGGTTTGTCGGCCTGTTTTGAGGCCTGTCTATACCACAGAAGGGAAAGGAAGAAAGGAAATGGAAACGACCCTCCAACGCCCCACCCGGCGCCACCGTCTGCTGCGCCGGCTGGGCATTGCGCTGCTGGTGTTGGTGGTGCTGCTGCTGGCCGCCGTGGGCTTTGGCAGCAACTACCTGGTGGAATACGCCATCGGCCGCAGCGGTGACGGCGGCAACCGGGAAGTGGCCCTGGAAGTGGAACCGGGCGGCGACAGTGTGGAAGCCACCATCGCCGCCAACAAGGCCACCCAGGAAACCGCCAACGCGGCCTTCACCGCCGCCCACCCCGGCCAGACGGTGGGCATCACCAGCGGGGACGGGCTGGCACTGTCCGGTGTGTACTATCAGAACGGGGACAGCCACCGTTGGGTCATTGCCCTGCACGGCTACCGGGGCACCCACAAGGACAGCCTGCGGCTGGCCACCCACTACTATGACGCCGGATTCCAGGTGCTGACCCCCGACCTGCGGGCCTGCGGCGACAGCGAAGGGAACTATGTGGGCATGGGCTGGCTGGACCGCCAGGACGTGCTGGGCTGGATTGACTGGATTGTGGCCCGGGACCCCGAAGCCCGCATCGTCATCCACGGCATCTCGATGGGGGCGGCTACCACCATGATGACCGCCGGCGAACCCACCCCCGACAACGTCCGCGCCTTTGTGGAGGATTGCGGCTACACCAGCGTGTGGGAGGTGTTCGGCAGCGAGCTGGGCCTGCGGTTCGGCCTGCCGGAGTTCCCGCTGCTCTACACGGCCAGCGCCATCGCCGACGCGAAGGCCGGGTACAGCTTCCCCGAGGCATCCGCCCTGGACCAGGTGTCCCGGTGTGAAAAACCCATGCTGTTCATCCACGGCACGGCGGATGACTTTATCCCCTATGCCATGCTGGATACCCTGTACAACGCCAAACCCGGCACCAACAAGGCGGAACTGACCGCCCAGGGCGCCGGCCACGGCGAGGCCATGTACGCCCTGGGGGATACCTACTGGAACACCGTGTGGGATTTTCTGGCGCCGTATCTGGCGGACTGAAAGGGGAACCTCCCCCCTGAAGAGGCAGAAAAAGCTTGCCAAAACGCCAAAAATTGGGCGGCTTTTTTGGCCGTTTTACTGCTTTACAAAAGTATGAATTTTGTGTTAAGGTGTTGTTATATCGTTGGGACAAACGTCACCCGCAAGGTGCCGCTGTCCACCAGTCCGGCCCCCTTGCCGGGCTTTTTCTGCGGGCGCCGCGGCGGGCCCCGCAGCACAGAAGGAGGCTGTAGCAATACCGGGCCATAACACGCATTGGAGAAAGAAGGGCAACGCTTATGAAATGGAAACTTCGCACCGCGGCACTGGCGGCGGCATCGGTGATGCTGCTGGGCGCACTGGGCGGCTGCGGGTCGTCGGAATCGGACGGCCGGCAGATCATCCGCATCGGCCACAACCAGTCCACCAACCACCCCACCCACATCGCCCTGGTGGCCTTTGAGGAATTTATCGAGAGCAAGCTGGGGGACAAGTACGACGTGGAGGTCTTCCCCAGCGAACTGCTGGGCTCCCAGAACGAGATGGTCCAGCTGACCCAGACCGGCGCCATCAACTTCTGCGTGGCGTCCAACTCGCTGCTGGAAACCTTCAGCGACAACTATACCCTGTTCAACCTGCCGTATCTGTTCGCCTCCAGCGAGGCCTACCATGCGGCCATGGACGACGAAAGCATCACCGGACCGATTTTCACCTCCACCAAGCAGGCCGGTTTTGAGGCCGTCACCTGGCTGGATGCCGGTACCCGCAACTTCTACACCGTCAACACCCCCATCAACACCCCGGCGGACCTGAAGGGGCTGAAGATCCGTGTGCAGCAGTCCCCCACCAACATCCAGATGATGAACCTGCTGGGCGGTTCCGCCACCCCCATGGGCTTCGGCGATGTCTACACCGCCCTGCAGTCCAAGATCATTGACGGCGCCGAGAACAACGAGCTGGCCCTGACCGACAACGGCCACGGCGACGTCTGCAAGTACTATTCCTACGACATGCACCAGATGATCCCCGACATCCTCATCGGCAATGTGGCCTTCCTGGACGGCCTCAGCGACGAGGAGCGGGCCATCTTTGAGGAGGGCTTCCAGCTGGTCAACCAGGTCCAGCGGGAGGAATGGACCACCGCCGTGGAGGCGGCCAAGGACCGCGCCGCCAACGAGCAGGGCGTGCAGTTCCTCTACCCCGACACCAAGCCCTTCCAGGAGGCCTGCGCCCCCATGCACGAGGAAATGCTGCAGAAATACCCCGACCTGCAGCCCATCTACGACGCGATCCAGGCGTACAACGCCCAGTATCCGTCCACGGAATCCTAACGGGAGGTGAACGCATATGAAAGCAGTCCGGAACGCGCTGACCCACGCCCTGAATGTGCTGGCGGGCGTCAGCTTTATCGCCATGGTGGTGCTGACCTGCTGGCAGGTCTTTACCCGCTATGTGCTGCAAAACCCCTCCTCCTGGTCGGAGGAGCTGGTCTCCTACCTGTTTGCCTGGGCCAGCCTGCTGGGCGCCTCCCTGGTGACGGGGGAGCGGGGCCACATGAACATCCCCATCCTGGTGGAAAAATGCAGCCCCCTGGTGCAAAAGCTGCTCAACATCCTGGGTGAGCTGGTGGCGTTCGCCTTCTCGGCCATCATCCTGGTGTACGGCGGCATCGAGATCACCCAGCTGGCCATGGGCCAGATGACCTCCTCTCTGGGGGTGCAGGTGGGCATCTTCTACGTGGTTATGCCGCTGTGCGGCGTGCTGAATATGGTCTACACCGTGCTGAACATTGCGGACATCTGCAAGGGCAGCACCCCGCAGGAAAAGGAGGCGTAAGGGATGGCCATTCAATCGTTGATCATCATTGTGGCGGTGCTGGCGGTGCTTCTCATCGTCGGCGTGCCCATCTCCTATTCCATCGGCATCTCCTCGCTCATCGCCATTCTGCAGACGGTGCCCCTGGACGTGTCGGTGGTCACCGGCGCCCAGCGCATCTTTGTGGGCATGAGCAAGTTCAGCCTGACGGCCATCCCCTTCTTTATCCTGGCCGGTAACCTGATGAACCAGGGCGGCATCGCCAAACGGCTGGTGGACTTTGTCATGGCCATCCTGGGCAAGCTGCCCGGCGCCCTGCTGGTCACCAACGTGGGCGCCAACGCCCTGTTCGGCGCCATCTCGGGCTCTGCGTCCGCCGCCGCCGCTGCCGTGGGCAGCATGGTGGAGGAGGGCGAAAAGGAACAGGGCTATGACGAGGCCCTGTGCGCCGCCACCAACGGCGCTTCCGCCCCGTCCGGCCTGCTGATCCCCCCGTCCAACGCCCTGATCACCTACTCCCTGGCCGCGGGCGGCACCTCGGTGGCAGCCCTCTTCCTGGCCGGCTATGTGCCGGGCATCATCTGGGCCCTGGCCTGCATGGTGGTGGCCATCCTCATCGCCAAGAAAAAGGGCTACAAGGGTACCCCCGGCAAGTTTGACTGGAAAAATCTGGGCCGTGCCACCCTGGCCGCCCTGCCCAGCCTGTCGCTGATTGTCGTGGTTATCGGCGGCATCGTGGGTGGTGTCTTCACCGCCACCGAAGGTTCCGCCATCGCCGTGGTCTACGCCCTGATCCTGGGCATCTGCTACCGCAACATCACCCTCAAGTCCTTCTGGAACATCGTGGTGGAAAGCGCCAAGATGAGCGGCATGGTGGTCTTTCTGATCGGCGTGTCCAACATCCTGGGCTGGGTCATGGCCTTCACCCAGATCCCCCAGGCCATCTCGGAAGTGCTGCTGGGCGTCACCACCAACCCCGTCATCATCCTGCTGATCATGAACATCATCCTGCTCATCGCCGGCACCTTCATGGACGTGACCCCCGCCATCCTCATCTTCACCCCGCTGTTCCTGCCCATCGTCAAGACCTTCGGCATGGACCCCGTCCAGTTCGGCCTGATCCTGGTGTACAACCTGTGCATCGGCAACATCACGCCGCCCGTGGGCAACACGCTGTTTGTGGCCATCAAGGTGGGCCGCACCAGCCTGTCCAAGGTCATGCCTTATATGCTCATGTACTATGTGGCCATTCTGGTGGGCCTGCTGCTGGTGACCTACGTGCCGTTCATCAGCCTGGGTCTGCCCCAGATGGCCGGTCTGCTGTAAAAGCGGCCGCCGCCCCCCAAGGGCGCCTTTTCCGAACACAAGTCCCCGCCTGCCCGGCGGGGGCTTTTTTGTGGTACAATTTGTGGCGGGGATCCTCCGTTTGGGGGATGCGGTTCGTTATATACAGTGAACGGTGGTGAAAGGATGCAGCAGGACGAACTGGAAGCGCTGGTGCTGGCGCATTACGATACAATCTACGGCTATTGCTGGCGGCATACCGGCGGGCAGGAGGTCGCCCGGGACCTGACCCAGACCACCTTCCTGCGGTTCTGGCAGCACCGGGACCGGTATGTCCACACCGGGCGGGAACTGAACTATCTGTACACCATCGCCGGCAACCTGTGCAAGGACTGGTGCAAGCGCAAAAAGCCCCTGGCCCTGGAGGACCTGCCGGAAACCCGGCGGGACCCCGGCGCCCCACCCCCCGACAGCGACACCGCGCTGCTGGTGCGGGCGGCCCTGGCGGCGCTGCCCTTTGCCCAGCGGGATGCCCTGCTGCTCTACTACGACCGGGGGTTCACCGCGCCGGAAATCGCCGCCATCACCCACACCACCGTACCGGTGGTGCGCTACCGCCTGCAGCGGGCCAAGCGCCGCCTGCGGGAACTGCTGAAGGAGGAACTGCCATGAAACGCACCGCTGAACCCGACTGGGCAGCCCTGCTGCGCCGGGACGCCCCGCCGCCGCCCCCGCCGTCCGATGCGTCGGACACCGTGGCGCTGCTGCGCACCCTGCCGCCGCCCCGGCCCACCGGCTGGGCCTTTGTGTGGACGCAGGCGGGGTTCATCCGCAAACGGATGTGGGCGCTGCAGTTTGCCCTGCTGGCCGGGCTGCTGGTGCTGGTGGCCTCCACCGGCCTGCCGCTGCGACGGTACGCCCTGTGCGCCGCCGCGGCCCCGCTGCTGCTGGTGGCCAACGTCCAGGACCTGGCCCGGGTTTACCACCAGGGCATGGTGGAGCTGGAACTGGTCACCCGGTACAGCCTGCCCAAGGTCACCGCCGCCCGGCTGCTGATTTTCGGCGCCTGCGACGGGGTGCTGCTGGCGGTGCTGGCCCTGGTGGGCAGCGCCGTGCACCGGGCCGACCTGGGGGCGGTGCTGCTCTACTGCCTGACCCCCTTCACGGTGGTCAGCGCCCTCTGCCTGGCGCTGCTGCGCCGGCTGAAGCCCGCCGCCTTCGGCCGGGTGGCCCTGGCGGTGGTGGGGATCAGCGCCCTGGCGGTGTTGTTGCCCGCCGACCGGCTGCAGGGCTGGCTGTACAGCCAAGACGTGCGCCCCCTGTGGGCGGCGGCGCTGGCGGTGTCGGCGCTGGCGCTGGTCTGGCAAAGCCGACGGCTGACCCGGGGCGGCCTGCGGGCCACCCTGTGAACAAGGAGGAAACCACCATGGAAGCATTGCAGACCGAACAACTGACCAAGCGCTACCAACACACCGCCGCCGTGCAGGAGGTGACCCTGACCCTGGGGGAGGGGGTCTACGGCCTGCTGGGGGCCAACGGCGCCGGCAAGACCACCCTGATGCGGATGCTGTGCGGCATTCTGGAACCCACCGCCGGTACCGTGCGGTACGGCGGGGCGGACATCGCCCGCCTGGGGGAGGAATACCGGGCCCTGCTGGGGTATCTGCCCCAGGATTTCGGGTTCTACCCCGACTTTACGGGGCCGGAATTTTTGCGGTACATTGCGGCGCTCAAGGGGCTGACCCGGGCCGAGACCGCCCGCCGCACCGGGGAACTGCTGGCCCAGGTGGGGCTGACCGACGCGGGCAAAAAGAAGCTGCGGGCCTACTCCGGCGGCATGCGCCAGCGGTTGGGCATCGCCCAGGCCATGCTCAACGACCCCCGGATCCTCATTCTGGACGAGCCCACGGCGGGGCTGGACCCCCGGGAACGGGTGCGGTTCCGCAACCTCATCGCCGACTATGCCAAGGGGCGCACCGTGCTGCTGTCCACCCACATCGTCTCCGACGTGGAGGCCATCGCCGACGAGATCCTGCTGATGAAGGCCGGGCGCATTGTGGAGCGGGGCACTGTGTCCGCCCTGGCCGCCACCGCCCGGGGCAAGGTGTGGACGCTGCGCACCGACGCCGCCACCGCCGCCCGGCTGGAAGGGGTGTACACGGTGGCCAACCTGCACCACACCGGCCCGGAGGGGACGGTGGAGCTGCGGCTGATCACCGCCGACCCGCCCGCGGGGGCAACCCCCGCCGACCCCACGCTGGAGGACGTCTACCTGTGGCACTTTGCCGACGAGGAGGAAAAACCATGACGCTGTTTGGGTGGGAACTGATAAAAATCCTGAAACGCCGGATGACCCGGGTGATTCTGGCGGTCAGCCTGGTGCTGGCGGCGGGGTCCGCCCTGTTCCTGGGCTTTTCCAACTACAGCTTCGGGGTGGAGGTGGCCGCCCCCACCTGGCAGGCCCGGTCCCGCAGTGTACAGGCCACCGCCGATGCCGCAGCCTGGCACGGCCCGCTGACCGCCGAAACGCTGTGCGCCGCCCGGGACCGCTGCCGCACCGTGCTGCAGCAGCCGGCGAGGGACCTGGATGGCGCCGACGCCTATGTGGCGGGGGACATACTGTATATGGCGGCCCGGGTCTTCACCGAGGCGGGGGAGATTTCCTGGGCAAACTGGCCCGCACAGAGCACCGCCCTGGACGACGATGCCCTGGCACAGCTGTACACCCTGCGGGCCCGCCATGTGGCGGCGATGATCGACGCCGCCCCCGCCGACCGGCAGGCCGCTCTGCGGGTGCTGAACGACCGGGTGAGCATCCCCTTTGTCTACGACTGGGTGGACGGCCACGAGGCCGAGATCGTCCAGCTGGGCAACGTGATCTTTCTGGTGGGGCTGCTGCTCTGCGCGGCGGTGGCACCGGTCTTCTGCGGCGAGGTGCACACCCGGGTGTACACCGTCAGCCACTGTGCCCGCCACGGCCGCGGGCGGCTGGCCGCCGCCAAGCTGGCCGCCGCCCTGGTCTTTGCCGGGGGCGCCTTTGCGGTGTGCACCGGGGTGTTTGTGGCCGTGCAGCTGGCGCTGTTCGGCGCCCGGGGGCTTTCGGCCTCGCTGCAGATCACCGCGCCGGACTGCGTGCTGCCCCTGAGCTACGGCCAGGCCGAGGCCTGGCTGCTGCTGGGCGGGCTGGTGTCCTGCCTGGCGGGGGTGGCCATCACGGCGGCGCTGTCCGCCCGGCTGGACAGCGAGTTCCCGGTGCTGCTGGTGCTGTTCGCCCTGCTGGTCTTTCTGCGGGCGCTGGTGGAAGCCGGCATGCTGGGCGGTCCGCTGGAACCCCTGAGCCAGTCCCTGCCCTTCCTGAGCGGCCTGCAGGAATTTTTCGACAACCGGCTGCTGGCCCTGCCCGGCGGCCCGGCCCTGCCCGCTCCCTGGTACCGTCTGGCCGTCCAGCCCCTCTACCTGGTGGTGCTGCTGCCCCTGGCCGGGCGGTGGTACGTGCGGCGGCAGGTGCGGTGAAAGGAGGTCTTTGCCGTGACGTTGTATGGATGGGAACTGAAAAAAATCTGGCGGCGGTCCAGTGCCCGGCTGGCGCTGAGCCTCACCCTGGTGTGGGCGCTGCTGGGCATCCTGGTGAATCTGTATTATAACCGCAGCTACAAGCCGGACGGGCTGACGCCCCGCATCTCCGGCCCGCAGGAAGTCGCCAATCAACAATGATTATATATGCTCGAAAACCACATGGGAAGGGAGTGGCAAACCTATGAAAGACCATGTTTCTTTACAAGAACGCTTGAAAGATTTACGGGTGGAAAAGGGCTTGAAGCTGGAAGAACTGGCGGAAAAGACCGGCATTTCAAAATCTGCTTTAGCCAGCTATGAAAATGAAGAAA
>CAJFFY010000051.1 GCA_904374465.1 uncultured Subdoligranulum sp. | reverse complement strand
CGTACCTCAGCGAACAGTCTGTTCAAGCCATACTGCAACCGGCGGCTTAACTTCTTGTTTTACAGGAACCCTTTTTGCGAACAATACTTGACGCAGCCGTTCGAAGCTTAAATCAAGCCAAAAATCAATGTTTTTGGATGAAAAGTATTCATTCAAGAAAAAGGGAAGGGTATATAAAATACTGAGGTGGGAACTGCATAAATTTGGAAGGTATGACGTTGTAAAAAGGTGCCCGGCATAGTCCCCCTCCGAGCCGGAGGCCCGGGCCATCATGACGATGGAGGACATGGCCGGCATGGAGGCCAGCAGGGAGATGGTCAGATGGATGCTGGGGTCCAGGGGCAGCAGTTTCAGCACCAGGTAGTAGGCCAGGGGGAAGAGCAGCATCTTGACGGCCACGATGCCGTAAAATTCCCGGATGGCCAGGTACTTGCGCACATCCATGCAGGCAAAGACGCCGCCCAGGTAGATCATGGCCAGGGGGGTGGAGGTGCCGCCGATCTTATCCATGGCGGTGTTCAGCAGGGCGGGCAGCTGCAGGCCGGAGACCACCATCACCACCGAGAGCACCACCGCCACGGTACAGGGGTTGATCATCTTTTTGGGGTCAAAGGACCCCTTGCCCCCGGGGGTGGTCAGCTTGACACCCAGCGTCCAGAGCACCAGCTGGTCAACGATGGTGCAGACGGCAATGTACAGCATGCCGTAGTCGGGGTAGATGCTGGAGATGATGGGAATACCCATGAAGCCCACGTTGCCGAACATGGACAGCGCCCGGTAGACCTGGGCCCGGTCCCCCTGCAGCCGGAACCCGGCCACCAGCAGCTTGCCCAGGCAGAAGGTGCAGACGTACAGCGCGGCGGTGAGCCCCAGCAGAGGGAAAGAGCGCACCAGCGACGACCGGTCCACCCCGCCCACGGTGGTGGTAAAGATCATCACCGGCATGGACAGCTTCATCACAAAGCGGGAGATGGTTTCCAGGGTGTCCCGGGTCAGCACCCGGGTCTGGACCATCAGGATGCCCACCACGATGTAAATGACAAACAGGCCGATCTGTTCGGCCAGAATCCAGAGAATATCCATCGATTGCTTCATCCTTTCCGTATACAATCCCAAACAAATTCCCTCAATGAAAAACACCGCCCTTTTCCGGCGGGAAAAGGAGGGTGTCCGGCATGTTATGGCGCGCTGGGGCGGCTGTGCAGATAGTGGACAATCAGGTCGGCGGCGGCCTCCGGCCCGATGGAGGCGTCCACCGTCAGGGCGTAGTCCCGGGCGTCGCCCCAGCGCCGCCCCGAAATGTGGTGGTAGTAGGAGGCCCGGGCGCTGTCCGACCGCTGCAGGTTCCGCCGTGCCTCGGCGGGAGAATCGCCGTAGATATCCTCCAGCCGGTGCAGCCGGTAGGGGCGCGGCGCGTGGACAAAGACCCGCACCACGTCGGGGTGGTCCCGCAGCACATACCCGGCGGCCCGCCCCACAATGACGCAACTGCCCTGGTCCGCCAGCTTGTGCAGGATGGCGGCCTGGGCCTGCACGGCGTACTGGACCACCTTGCTGCTCAGGTAGAGCTGGCGCAGCACATCGGGGGTGTTCTTGTGCAGGTCGGACAGGAACTGACGGTCCAGCCCGCTCTCCTGGGCGGCCAGGGCGATCATTTCCTTATAATAGAAGGGCACCTCCAGCTTCTGGGCCACCAGCTTGCCGATCTGTTTGCCCCCCGACCCGTGCTGCCGGTCGATGGTCAGGATCACGCCGGGGCGGCTGGTCTGCAGGACCGGGGCCGGGGCGGCGGGGGCCGCTTCGGTGACATAGTCCTGGGCCAGGAACTGCCGGTAAAACCAGAATCCCACCAGGGAGGTCACCGTCTCGGTCACCGGGAAGGTCAGCCAGAACCAGGTCAGCCCCCAGCGGGAAAACAGATACCCCAGCGGCACAAAGAGCACCACCGTGCGGATCACCGTCAGCAGGGAACTTTTCAGGCTGTAGCCCACGGCCTGGAAGAAGACCGGGAAAATCAGCGAGGTGACCAGCGGGAAGAAGTTGACCCCGATGAACCGGAACCCCACCCGGCCGATGTCCACCACCCGCTCGTCGGCGGTAAAGACCCGCAGCATGGGGGCGGGGAAGACCAGGAAGAAGAAGGCCCCCACCGTCATCAGCGCCAGGCCGAAGCCCACGGCGGTGACCAGGGTCTGGCGGCAGCGGGCGATCTTGCGCGCCGCGTAGTTGAAGCTGATCACCGGCACAATGCAGGTCTGCATGGCGCCCAGCGGAATGAAAAAGAAGGTCTGCCACTTGTAGTAGAGCCCCAGGGCGGTCACCGCCTGGTCGGAGAAGCCGGCCAGAATCAGGTTGAGGCCCAGGATGTAGACAGTGTAGGCCGACTGCATCAGGATGTTGGGCAGTCCCAGCCGGAAGATCCGGGCAATATGCCCGGGAAATACCGCCAGGGCGGGCGGGGGACACAGCGCCTTGCGGGCCACCACCACCGCCGCCACCACCTGGCCGGTGACGGTGGCCACGGCGGCCCCGGCGATGCCCAGCTCGGCGGCCATCACGGTGTTGATGCCCACCCCGGTGCCCACGGCCAGGGCGATCATCAGCAGCTGCAGCGGATAGATGATCGAGAGGGCCGTCAGCCCCGAGGCGGCATAATGCCCGATGAAGAGGCTGTCGATGATGTTGTACAGTGCCTGGATCAGCTGGGCCAGCATGACGGGCGGCGCCAGCTTCCAGAGAATCCGGCCGATGGGCTGGGTGCCAAACAGTTCGTTGGTGTTCACGGGGGTTCCTCCTTCCGGGTTGTCCAACAGCGATTATAGGCCGGTGCCGCCGGTTTGGCAAGGGCTGCCGCCGAAAAAAGGGGAAAAGGCCCGAAACAAAAGGCCCCGCGGCCATCGGGGGTTCCGGTGGCGGCGGGGCGGTTCGGTTTTTGGGAGGAAAAGGGCTTACAGCTTGTGCAGCGGCATCCCGGCGTAGGCGTCGGTGCGGGGGAGCCAGTCGAGAAATTTGGGCAGTTCCAGATCCCAGAAGGCCCACTCGTGCTCATAGCCGGGCAGGCTGTCCCAGACGTGGGGCACCGACCGGCTCTCCAGGTGCTGGTGGTAGGCTACCACCGACTGGTAGAGGAAATCGTTCTGCCCGCAGCACAGGAAGAGGGCGGGCAGCTTCTTGCCGGCGTCCAGATCCTGGTCCAGCTGGTCGTAGAGGTTGATGGTGGGGGGCAGTTCGTGGCCCAGGGTGCTCTGGCGGGAACCCATGTCGATGCCCGGCGAGAAGGCCCCCACCGCGCCGAAGCTCTCCGGCCGGCTCAGCCCGTGGGCCAGGGCGCCGTAGCCGCCCATCGAAAGGCCGGCGATGTAGGTGTCCTTGGGATCCCGGGAGACCGGGAAGTTGCCGCAGATGAATTCGGGCAGCTCGTAGGCCACAAAGTCGTAGTAGTTTTCCCCGTAGGCGGCGTTCATATAGGCCTTGTTGCCCACCGAGCAGGTCACCACGGCGATGCGGCGCTCCTCGGCGTACCGCTCCATCGAGGTGTACCGCAGCCAGCATTTGTAGTCGTTGCCGTGGCCGTGGAGCAGATAGAGCACCGGGTAGGGGGCCCGGGGGGTGTGGCAGGGCTTGGCGTCCGGCCCCAGGTCGCAGGAACTGAGGGTGGGCAGGGTGATGGAGATGTCCACGCCGTACCCGAGGGAATAGGAAACAAAATTGCAGAACAATTGAGCCATAATCAAGTCTCTCCTTCTTTATTGGGGGGAAAAGGCGCTGCCCAGCAGCCAGGCGTCGCAGGCGGAAAGCTCCAGGCCGTCGGCGGTCAGGGCATAGCACTGACCGGCCTGGGTGGGATAGACCCGCTGGGTGAAGCACAGGGCGCCCTGGTCGATGAAGACTTCCACCGAACAGCGGTCCACAAAGATATGCACGTCCACCGTCTCGGCGTCCTCCCGGCAGGGGATGTAGTCGGCGCGGAACTTCTCCCGGTCCTGGAACAGGCCGTGGGGGAAGGCGAAGGCGTGCTTCTGCCCGTCGTAGAGCAGGCGGGCGCTCTTGCCGGTCTCGGGGTCGGCCAGCAGACAGAGCTGGAAGCCCCGGCGGGCCGATGCGGGGGAAAACCGGAAGAGCAGTTCCAGACAGTTGCCCCGCAGATCCTGCAGGGGGTTGCTGTCCCGGGTCACGGTGCCCGACAGATGCAGAGGATGGCTTTTGCGCAGCAGCGACAGCTCGGGGGCGGGCTGCTGCAGCAGCGTCTTGCCGCGCATCCGCAGCACCCGCGGCAGGGTCAGCGCCCCGGCCCAGCCGTCCGCCTGGCTGGGAAAATCGGTGCCCCAGGCGTCCATCCAGGCAATCAGCAGGGTGCGCCCCTGCTCGTCCTCAAAGACCTGGGCCGCATAAAAGTTGGTGCCGTAATCCAGCTCCCGGGCGTCCTCGGGGTAGAACTTGCCGGCGGCACAGTCAAAGCGGCCCACGCTGTAGATGTTCTTGTGCCCCTTCATGCCCATGGGGGAGTAGATCAGCACGTCCTGGCCGTCGATGGTGCAGAAGTTGGGGCATTCCCACATCTCGCCCTGGGTGCCGTCGCTCTCGCAGAGGACGCCCCGGTAGTCCCAGTGCTCCAGATCGCGGGAGGAGTAGAGCAGCACCCGGCCTTTCTTGTGTTTGCTGGTGCCCACCACCATCTGCCACTGGCCGTCCTGCCGCCACACCTTGGGGTCCCGGAAATCGGGGGAACCGTCCTTGGGGTATTTGGGGATGACCGGGTTGGCGGGGTACTTTTCAAAGGTCCGGCCGCCGTCGCAGCTGCGGGCCAGACACTGGCATTCCTTCACGTCGTTGCCGTCGTTGTGGGCGGTGTACAGCAGGGTCAGCACGCCGTTGTCGTTGACGGCGCTGCCCGAAAAACACCCGGCCTCATAGGGCTGGTCGGGGGCCAGGGCGATGGGTTCCTGATGCCAGTGGGCCAGGTCCCGGCTGGTCACATGCCCCCAGTACATGGGGCCCCACTCCGGCGAGAAGGGATGCAGCTGGTAAAACACATGGTAGACCCCGTCCATCTGGATCAGCCCGTTGGGGTCGTTGATCCAGCCGCTGGGGGCCGAAATATGGTATTGCAGCCGCCAGGGACTCTGGGCCACCCGGGGGGCGGCGGCGTCCATCTTGTGCTGCGCCAGGGAAAGCAGGTGATGCCCCGTCCGGTTGGCGTGCAGCACGGCGCGCAGCTTTTCCAGGTGGGAGCTGGGGGTGTGCCACGCCGCCCGGATGTTGTACACCAGTTCCTGCACAAAGGCGGGATGGGACCACTGGCTTTCCAGCGATTCGCCGCAGATCTCGTAGCTGTACAGCATCCAGGCCAGGGCGGCGGCGCCCAGGGCCGGCTCGTTGTGGGCGGAAGGGTCAAAGTTGGAAAATTTCTGGGTGCCCTGCCGGGTGGTCAGCAGCAGATTCTGGTGGTCCAGCACCAGCACGGCCTGGGTCCGGCCCCGCAGCAGGGCGGCGGGGGAAGGGTAGGCCGCGGCGGCGCCCGCCTCCAGATAGAGGATCTGCGCCCGGCCCAGCTGGTCTTCGGGCAGCGGCGGCATGGCTTCCAGACAGTACAGGATCAGCGGGGCGTCGGTCCGGGCACACAGCTCGACGCACTGGTCGTAGAGGGCCTGCCCCAGGGGATCCCGCACAAATCCGCCGTCCAGCACGGCCACCGCGCAGGGGGAGAGGGAAAAGGCCGGGACCTGTGTGCCTTGCGGGTCGGCGGGGCAGGACGCTTCGACCTGGCCGTCGGCGGTGCGGACGGAAAAGGCGGTGCGCCCCTTGCAGGGCAGAAGGTTGCGGGTGTCCAGCGCGTGAAGCTCGGCGCTTTTCAGAAGGGAAAAGCCCAGGGGATCGGTGAAGAATTTCCCCGCCGCCGCACAGGGAATCTCCAGCTGCCGCAGCGCCTGGGCCACTTTCAGGGTGCCGCTCAGGCGGCGGGCATAGAGGGAGTCCTGCACAAGATCCTCTTCGGGCAGGGCAATAAAGGTGGCCGCAAGCTCACCGGCCACGAGAATTTGTCGGTCCATAGTTGCTCCTCAGCTTCCCGAGGATCCGGTATCGCCCTTTCAGGAGGCGGAAAGCCGTTCCAGAACGCATTGCAACACTTTCTTCATGGGGAAAGTGTGCACGGTAAGCGACAGCCCAAAGGTTTCGGCTACACGAATCCAGGGTAAGTATTCAATGGTGAAGTGTCGCTCATACAGTGTGTCCTCATGCTGTAACAGATATTTGATGGCGCCCACAAACAGAAAATAATCGGCAAACAGCACCTGCCCGCAGTCGTGGTGCAGCAGGCTTTCCAGATGGTAGGCACCGGAACTGATCTCGCTGTTGGCAAAATGGATGTTCTGGAAATTCAGTTCCGGTGCCATCTGCTGCAGCATGTTGCCCTGTTTGTAATTCATCACCACATGCAGATGGGGATTTTTCTGGATACACTCTATGATTTCATGGTAGAACAGATGTCCCAGGTTCAGCTGGCACTGTCCTTCCTGGAAGACACTGCAGTTTTCCAGGTCAAAATTCAGGAATAAAACGTTGGAATACAGATCCACCGGCTGTTCCCACTGGCAGTTGCAGATCACATAGGCCGTATAGAAGTTCTGCCGCTGCAGCAGTTCCAGCAGCTCTTTCTGGGAATGGGAAAAGCAGGTGATCACATGGTGCTGCCGCTGCTGCAGCACCCCCACCAGTTCGGCCAGCAGGGTGGAGGCAATAAAACCGGCCAGACAGTCCTGCTGGCAGAAGACCAGCACATCCCGTCCCTGGTTCATCCGCAGGGAGCGGGCCTGCTGGTTGGGCTGGTACTGCAGGCCTTCCACCGCCCGCAAAACCCGGCGGCGTGTTTCTTCGGATACTTTCTTGGTGCCGTTGAGCACATAGGATACTGTGGCGGTGGAGACACCGGCGCGGCGAGCCACGTCTTTGATGTTGCTAGTTCTGGAACTCATCGCTACCCCCCTGTAGAGTGTACAGGGCCGGGGGCCCTGTGGGATTTTTCGTGCGAAAGATAATCGTTTAAACGCGCCGTGAGGGGGTTTGCTCAGGCATAGAATAATCGTTTAAACAGTCTCGGAAATGCACCTTGTGGCTAATTTTAACACAAGATTTTCCAATTTTCAAGGGAATTTGCCGACAAAAAATACAAAACCTGTGCACAATGTGCACAATAATTCGACAAAAAAACCGACTATCTGCATAAAGTTGCAGAACTGCCATTGACGGCTGGAAAAACGGTGTGCTATAATTGCCTTGCGAAAAAGATAATCGTTTAACCAGTCACGGCGACGCACATTCCATCCACAATTTCTTTATCTGATTGGAGGTTCACTACGCATGAAAAGATCACATCGCATCACGGCGCTGGCACTCAGTGCCTGCCTGCTGGGCAGCATGATGGCAGGATGCAGCAGCGCATCCGGTTCCACCGCCTCGACCGACTCGACCGCTTCGACTGGGGAAACGACGGGGGAAACCGCCAGTACGGGCGAAAAGAAAGTGCTGAAGATTTCCCTTTCGGCCAGCGAAGAACAGAAAGCGGTGTACGAGGATTGCATCGACCGCTTTGAAGAAAAATATCCCGAATACACGGTGGAAGCCACCTATTCCAGCGGCGCCACCTGGCAGGAAACCTGCGACAAGCTGATCGTCCAGATCGCGTCGGGCGAAGCGCCGGACGTCATCAACGTGGCGGTGGAAGGCACCCGGATGTTTGTCAACAACGACCTGTTCCTGCCCCTGAACGACCTGATCGACGCCGACCCGGAGGGCCAGGCCCTGAAGGAGCAGATTCCCCAGGCGGCCTGGGACGCCTTTACGGTGGACGGCAACATCTACGAAATTCCCAACGACGCCAACTCGGTCATCCTGCAGTACAACCCCGCCATGTACGCGGCGGCCGGCCTGGAAGAGCCGGGGGATGACTACACCTGGGACCAGTTCGTATCCGACCTGCAGGCGCTGACCACCGGCGAAGGGGACGACAAGGTGTACGGCACGATGATCATGACTTCCTTCATGTGGCCCTGGTTCTACGCCAACGGCGTCAGCCCCATCAACGACGACTGGACCGGTTCCAACCTGAAGGATCCCCGCATCAAGGAGACGATGCAGAACCTCTATGACCTGATCTACAAGTACGGCGTGGCGCCGGTGCCCCAGACCAACGACGATGTGGGCAACATGTTCGCCGCCGGCCGTACGGCCACCATCTGCATGGGTATGTATATGGTAGCCACCTACGAGGCCAACGGCTTCACCGACTTTGACGCGGCCATCATGCCCCGCGGCGCGGACGGCGGCTACGGCTGCTTCGGCATCGGCGGCATGGGCGTCACGGCAGCCTCCAAGTATCCCGAAGCCGCCTACGCGCTGTGCAAGGAATTTGCCGCCGAGGAAGTTTCGATGGTGCAGGCCGAGACCGGTACCTCGGTGCCCCTGCGCTCCGAAGCCCTGCAGAGCGAAGCCTTCCTGAACCATGCGCCCCACATCAGCCGCTTCTACGAGGAGATCGAGAACGGCAAGGTGCTGCCGGCCCCCGACAACTACTCCGAGATGAGCACCATCATCTCCACCATGGCCACCAACATCCTGACGGGCGCCATGGACATCGACACGGCGATTGAACAGGCCGATCAGGAACTGACCGAGTCCTTCAACAATCTGCAGCAGTAACTCGTACACGGGAGGCCGCATCTGCGGATGTGGCCTCCTCCCTATAGGAAAAACGGGCACATGCCCGCAGCAGATAAGGCGGTTTCCATGAAAAGACAAAAATCCTACATTGCACAAAGAGAATCCAGGACGGGCTGGCTTTTTGTACTGCCTGCGCTGATCCTGTTTGTCTGCTTTGTGCTGTTGCCTACCCTGGCCATGCTGGTGCTCGGTTTTACCAAATACAATATGCTCAAACCTCCCACCTTCAACGGGCTGGACAACCTGATGGAGGTGCTGACCGACCAGAAACTCCATGTGGTTGCCTGGAACACCTGCAAACTGACGGTGGCGGCGGTCATCCTCAACATTGTCATCGGGCTGGTTCTGGCGCTGATGATCGCCAACCGACGCAACGGAATTTTCAGCTATATCATCCGGCTGCTCTATTTCTTCCCGGCCATCGTGGCCCCGGCTTACATCGCCGTCATCTGGACCATCCTGCTGGCCAAGGACACCGGCCTGGTCAACTACTACCTGGGCAAAATCGGCATCGAGCCCATCGGCTGGCTTACTGACGCCTCGGTTTCGCTGTGGTCCATCATCGGCATCGATGTGTGGCGCAACATCGGCTTTATCATGATCATCCTGCTGGCGGGCATCAAGAACATCTCCTACGACTACTACGAGGCCGCCGCCCTGGACGGCGCCAACGCCTTCCAGCTGGCACGGCACATCACCATCCCGCTGCTGACGCCCTCCATCCTCTTTGTGCTGATCATCAACGTCATCAGCGAGCTGAAGAGCTTCGACATTCCCAACATCATGACCAAGGGCGACCCGGTGGACAGCACCCGCACCATGGCCATGTACATCTACAATCTGGCTTTCCAGCGGATGAATATGGGCTATGCCTGCATGGTATCCATCCTCTTTGTGGCGGTGATCATGGTGGTCACGGTCATCCAACTGAAAATGAGCGACAGGTGGGTCAATTATGATTGAGAGTAAAACAAGACGTGCCGGCAAGTTTGTGGTCGCGGCCCTGGTAATCTTCTTTGGGGTGGTTATCTTTATTCCGTTCCTCTTCATGTTCTCTTCCTCCATGCGCACGCCGGCGGAAGCCTACAAGCTGCCGCCCGCCATCCTGCCGGAACGGATCATGCTGGACAACTATATCACGCTGTTTCAGTCGGACATCCCCTTTCTGCAGATGTTCCTCAACAGCGGCATTGTCACGGGCAGCGTCATCATCGGCCGGCTGTTTGTGGGCTGCCTGGCGGCCTACGCCACGGCCAAAATCAACTTCAAGGGACGCAATGTGGTGTTTGTGCTCTTCCTGCTCTCGATGATGCTGCCCATCCAGGCCACCATCATCCCCACCTACATCGTCATGAGCCGGCTCCACCTGGTCAACACCCTCTGGGCGCTGATCATCCCCGGCCTCTTTGACGCCTTCTCCATCTTCCTGCTGCGGCAGAGCATGGCCACCATCCCCAACGCCATCATCGAATCGGCCAAGATCGACGGGGCCAGCCACTTCCGCATCTGCTGGCAGATCATGGTGCCCATGGTCAAAAGCACGCTGGTCACCCTGGTGGTGCTGAGCTTCAACGGCGTGTGGAATGACTACTTTGCCCCCTATATCTATCTGTCGGACTGGGACAAGATGACCGTCCCCCTGGGCGTGGTGGCCATGAAAGGCTACATGGGTTCCGGCAACCCCTCGGTGGTGCTGGCCGGTGTCAGCATCGCGGTGCTGCCCATCCTGATCGTCTTCCTGTTCGGACAGCGGTATATCGTGGAGGGTCTCACCTCCTCCGCCGTCAAGGGCTGATCCCGGACAAAACAAAAGAGCCGGCCAACCGCAAAGGTTGGCCGGCTCTTCTTTTGTATGCTTTAGCAAAACGAGAACCCCCAGCTCTGCTGGGGAGAGTAAAAAAGCTTTAGCTTCAAGCGCCGAGCGAAGCGAGAAGAAATCAACAACTTTGCTATTGTCAGGAAATTGATCTTAGATAATAGCGCCCGTTTACGGGCTGTGGGGCAAGTGATGCAAGTGGCGACTTTTTCAGTGCCTCTTGAGAGGCTTG
>CAJFFY010000050.1 GCA_904374465.1 uncultured Subdoligranulum sp. | reverse complement strand
GTGTATTTTCTTTGTGACATACGAACACCCCCTGTATAGGTTTATTTTCCTACACAGGGGGCGTTTTGTCTATTGTCCGTTTTTGCTGGTTCGGTTCAGCCGGCAGAGGGGCTTTTTGTTTTTATGGGGTTTTCCGGGGCGGCAGGCCGTACAGCCGCGCATACTCCCGCACCACAGTGCTGCACACAAAGGCAATTTGATGGGGATGGTGTTCCTGGGTGAGGTCGCTGGCAAACCGCAGCACGGCGTCCACGCCGGGCGGGGGTGTGGTGCGGGACCCGGTGATCAGCCAGACGCGGGGCCTGGCCAGCAGCTTTTCCAGGTCATCTCCCTGCAGGTAATCAAAATAGATGCCGCGGTAGCTCAGCAGCAAAATCAGGTCCTCCGGCCCGGCGGTACGCAGCCATTCCCGCTGCTGTACATGGGATACCACGGTAAATACATTTTTGCCCAGGGCGGCCATCTCGCTTTGCATCACCAGGGCCGCCGCCTCGGATTTCAGGATGCCGAACACCGCCACCCGGCTGTAGCGGTGGATGTCGGTGCAAAGGGCACAGACCGCCGCCTCGGACAGCGAACGGACGACCATATCCAGACCGTTCAGGATGGAATCCCGGTGGGCGGCCATCCGCCCGGCAAAGGTGTCGGCGATGTCGGCACTGGCTTGAAAAGGCACGTCGCCCACCAGTTCCCGCAGTTCAAAAAAATCCCTCAGGCCGATTTTGCGGCAAAAGCGGGAGATGGACGCATTGCCCACATGGCAGCTCTGTTCGATGCGCTTCATGGTGATGGCTTCGGCGTCTCCCAGATGGTCCATGATGTACTGGGCAATGCGCTGGTCCAGGGAATCGGGCCGTTCGCTGGCGGCTGTGCTCAGCAGCACCGCCAGCAGTTTTCCGTACTGCATGGGGCATCTCCTTTCCTGCGGACTTTCCTTTGATTATACAGGGCCGGACGGAAAGAAACAAGCGGCAGAACCGGCCCAGAATTTTTTCCGGAATTTGGAAATCCGGCACCGGGGCCCGGCGGGGTACATTGCCGCCGCTTCTGATTTCTGTTACAATATAGTACACAAAGCTTTGACTCCGACCCAAGGGGAGGGTTGCGGTATGCTGCGGATCGCGGTGGTGGACGACGAACGGGAACAGCGCACTTTGCTGGAAGACTGCCTGCATCGCTATGAGCGGGAAAACAGTGTGGAACTGAGCATTGCGCCGTTCGGGGACACGCAGGAGTTTTTGCGTCAGGACCCCGGCGGGTTTGACATCGTGCTGCTGGATATCCAGATGCCGGGGCTGGACGGTATGGCAGTGGCACGCCAGCTGCGGGAACACAACCGCAGGCTGGTGCTGATTTTCATCACCAACATGGCCCAGTTTGCCATTGAGGGATATGCGGTGGACGCCATGGATTTCATCCTCAAGCCAGTGAGTTATTACCGGCTGGCGGCCTCGCTGACAAAAGCCCGCGGCCGTTTGCAGACCGAGCAGGGCACGCCGCTGGTGCTGCACACCAAGGATGGCACCTACCGCCTGGATTCCGCCCGGGTACACTACATTGAAATGTTCAACCACCACACCATTTTCCACACCGAGGATGGTGTCTTTGACACCACCGGCAGCCTGAAAAAACTGGAAGAACAGCTTGTGGGCCAGCCCTTTGCCCGCTGCAACAACGGATATCTGGTCAATTTGCGGTACGTCCGCGGGGTGGAAGGCAGCGATGTGGTGGTGGGCGGCGACCGGCTGCTCATCAGCCGTACCCGCCGCAAGGCGTTTTTACAGCAGATGTCGGAATTTTTCGGAGGGCAGTGAGATGCTGCAGCTGACTCAACTTTCCGGGTACAAGGTCCTTTTTATGGTGGAACTTCTGGTGGCCGAAGCCATCTTCTGCCACAAACTGCGCCGCCGCCCGTGGTTCTGGCTGCGGCTGGCTGCCTGCACGGCGGGGTGCCTGGCCGTATCGGTCCTCTATCCGCTGGGGCCGTACACGGTGGTTTCCAATTCGGTGTTGTTTTTCACCCTGTTTTTCGTCACGCTGATAGGCTGCAAGGTCTGCTTTGACGAAAGCTGGTGGAACATCCTGTTCTGCGGTGTCGCGGCCTACTCGGTGCAGCATATCGCCTTTGTGGTGTACAACATGATCGTCACCGGGCTGGACCTCACCGGGCTGCTGGCCCGGATGGGCACCGCCCTGAACCCCTACGGCGAAGCCACCGTGCAGCAGGGCCTCAATCCACTGACCATCCTGGCCTATGCCGACTGTTATTTCCTCGTTTACTGGTATTTCGGCTACTTCCTCAACCGGCGGATGACCCGCAACGAGGACCTGAGCCTGGGGCGCAAACCCCTTATCGCCTTTTCGGGGCTTGGCATTGCGGTGAACATTGTGCTGCACATGGTCACGGTGCTGCATACCGGCGACCCCGGCGCGGCGGCGCTGGAAAACTTCTACAATCTGCTTTGCTGTGTGCTGATTCTCTTTTTGCAGTTCGGTGTGCTTTCCCGCAGGCAGCTGGAACAGGACAAGGACCGCCTGCAGCAGATGCTGGCCCAGAAAGAGGAGCAGTACCGTATCCGCAAAGAGAGCATGGAGCTTTTGAACATCAAGCACCACGACCTGAAACACCAGCTGGGGCTGCTGCGCAAGGTGGTGGATGAAAACGCCCTGCGGGGCATGGAGGAGGCCGTCAACCGGTACGATACCATCGTGCGCACCGGTAACGAGTCCCTGGACCTGGTGCTTACCGAAAAGAGCATGGTGTGCCAGTCCAAACAGATCACCTTCACCTATATTGCCGACGGTGCCCGGCTGAACCACATGGATCCCGCAGACCTGTACACCCTGTTTGGCAACGCCACCGAGAATGGCATCGAGTACCTGCAGACGCTGCCCGACCCGGACAAGCGGTTTTTGCATCTGTCGGTGAAAGGGCAGGGCAAGCTGGTGGCCATCCATGTGGAAAATTACTACGAAGGCCCCGACAGGGAAGGCGGCGCGGACTTGCCCCGCACCACCAAAGAAAACAAGAGCTACCACGGCTTCGGGCTGCGCAGCATCCAGATGACAGCCGAAAAGTACGGCGGCGAGATGTCGGTGCACGCCAAAGACCACCTGTTCTGCCTGGACGTCATCCTGCCCGGCTCCGCCGCCGCGTCCTGAAATCCTTTTTTGCCCAGCTGCCGCGGCGGCCGGGTGCTTTTTTTGCAAACCGTGTAGCGAAAACAACAAAAAAAGAAACGGATGTTTTATTCTTTTGGGGAATGTGGTAGAGTGTGGACAACGAAAGGGAGCGACCGCGGCGCTCCCCGAAGAAGAGTCCCGCGCCCGCCCACTGCACGGGCGCACCACTGCTGCACAAGAAGGAGTAGGAGACAATGACGGATGCAAAAAAGAAAATGAGCAGCCGCAAGTTCATGGCGATCTTTCTGCCCATCACCGCGGTACTGCTGGCCAGTTCCATTGTTATCACCTGCGTGATGGAATACTGGAGTACCGTTATGGATGCGGTGTTCGGGGAGGCGTCGGTCTCCATCAACGCCGCCCCCGGTACCGAAAACTGGGATACCGATTACTACAACCTCAATGCCGACGGAATGACCCCCGAAGAAACCGCCGCCCAGGGTGCCGAGTTGGCACGCCGGGCGGAAGCCGAAGGCATCGTGTTGCTGAAAAACCAGAATAACGCCCTGCCGCTGACCAACGGCGGCGCCCCCCTGTCCGAATCCAACCCCATTACCGTCAACGCCCTGGGCTGGTCCTTCTACTATCCCAGCACCGGCGGTTCCGGGTCCGGCGCCGTGGGGTCCGACGGCCTGGTTTCCCCCAAGGAGGCCCTGGCTGCCGCAGGTATCAACATCAACACTGAGCTGGAAAATTACTATCTGGATTGGTCCAACCAGCACTACACCGAGTGGATGGTCACCAAGGCCAACGGCTACTATACCGACGAGGATAAAAACACCGCCCCGGCCCGCCCCTCGGTAAGCAAGACCTACCAGGCCGCCTGGGACGTGCCGGAACTGAATGCCCAGCTGGTGGCCGAAGCCTGCGCCCAGTCCGATGCGGCGGCCAACACCACCCAGATCGTCTGGATCGGCCGCGGGGGCGGTGAATACCACGACTGCCCCACCGAGATGACCAAAGAAGGGGGCAGCGTCAACGCCTACGGTGTCAACCCCGACAAGCACTATCTGGAACTGACTGATGAGGAAGAAGCCGTGCTGGCCAAGGCCAAGGAACTGCGCGGGGAGAACGGCAAGGTCATCGTCATCATCAACGCCAACAACACTATGGAACTGGGCGAGCTCCAGGACGACGACCAGGTGGACGCCATCCTGTTTGTGGGCGGCCCCGGCAAGCAGGGCTTCTACGCCATCGGGGATGTGCTCAACGGCACGGTGAATCCCTCGGGCCGTCTGGCGGATACCTACGCCGCCGACCTGCTGGCCAGCCCCGCCATGGAAAACTTCGGCAGCGACGTCTACTATGACCCCGACGCCCAGTTCCCCAACCAGTACGATACCACCATCGCCTACACCGATGCCGACGGCAGCACTTCGGAACGGCCCATTCTCTTCGTGGGCTACGAGGAAGGCATCTACATGGGCTACCGCTTCTATGAGACAGCGGCCGCCGATGGCTACTTTACCTCCACCCAGCTGTCGGAAGGTGTCACCGACCCCTACTACAACCGGGAAAACGGTGTCATCTATCCCTTCGGCTACGGCCTTTCCTACACCACCTTCACTCAGGAGATCACCGATACCTCCTACGCCGACGGCACCTTCACCTTTACTGTGACGGTGAAAAACACCGGCTCGGTGGCCGGCAAGGACGTGGTGGAACTGTATGTGGAAGCCCCCTACACCGCCGGCGGCATCGAGAAATCCAAAGTCGTTCTCTGCGCCTTTGACAAGACCGAAACCCTGGACCCCGGCGCCAGCCAGACGCTGACCCTGACGGTGGACGAGGAGGACATTGCCTCCTACGACGATACCGTCAACCAGTGCTATGTGCTGGATGCGGGCGACTATACCTTCTACCTGGGCACTGTGGACGGCACGGTCTACGGCTCCCACGCCTGGGCCTACGCCACCCCGGCGGATTCCAAGGCTGCGGCGGGCGCCAACGCCGTGACCTACGCGGCGGCGGATGCCATTTCCACCACCCGCATTTATAACGACGAGCACGACGGCAAGCGCGACAGCGATATGACCACCGCCACCAACGCTTTCACTCGGGAAATGACCGGCAACAACCTGAAAGTTGCCAACGGCGACGCCACCATGAACCGGGCCGACGGATTTGCAGCCTCCTGGCCCACGGCCCCCACCGCCGAGGATACCGTCATGCCCCAAGAATTGAAAGCCATTCTGGACGACAACAACTACAGCACCAAGGAAGCCGTTGCCCTCCACGATGAGGATGTGGAAATGCCTGCTACCGGCCGGAACAACGGCCTGCAGCTCATCGACCTGCGCGGCCTTTCCTTCGACGATCCCCTGTGGCAGACCTATGTGGAACAGTGGACCCCCGGCGAGATGGCCCTGCTGCTGGGCAAGGCCGGCTTCCAGACCGAATCTTTTACCGAGTACGGCAAGCCCACCACCCTGGACAACGACGGCCCGCAAGCCTTCCGTCATCAGGCCCTGGGCGAGGAAAACGAGAAGATCGATACCTACTACATGACAGCGTTCCCCTGCGAGGCGCTGCTGGCCTGTACCTGGAACCAGGACCTGCTGGAGGAGATCGGCGAGAACGTGGGCGCCGAAGGTTCCGTCAACGGCATGACCGGCTGGTACGCCCCCGGCCTGAACACCCACCGCACCGCGTTCGGCGGCCGTAACTTCGAGTATTTCTCTGAGGACCCCTTCCTGGCCGGCAAACTGGCCGCCAGCGAGATCTCCGGTGCTGCCGAGTACGGCATCTTCACCTACATCAAGCACTTTGCCATGAATGAGCAGGAGGCCTTCTGCCGGTCCTGGTGCTGCGGTATGCACATGGACGAAAGCCTGGACCGCTACCAGAACGACGAATGGATGCTCATGACCTGGGCTTCGGAGCAGACCATCCGTGAGATCTACCTCAAGGCTTTTGAGATCGCCATCAAGGAGGCTACCACCGACCTGCACTATCTGGACAGCGAAGGCAACGAACAGGTGGTGGAAGATTTCCGCTGCGCCACCGGCGTTATGACCGCTTTCTGCTGCGTGGGCAACACCTGGTCCGGCGGCAACCATGCCCTGCTCCAGACCGTCCTGCGGGATGAATGGGGCTTTACCGGCACCGCACTTACCGACTACGCCCTCCACGACTTCATGTACCCCGACCAGATGATCCGCAACGGCGGCACGGCCTGCCTGCAGTCCAACCGCAAGGATTTTGTGGACCAGACCAACCCCAGCGCCACCACCGTGACCTATCTGCAAAAAGCCACCCATGAGATGTGCTACATGGTGGCCAACTCCAACGCCATGAACGGCATGGCCCCCGGCTCCACCATCACCTACTCCCTGGCCCCCTGGGAGATGGGCTGCGCCGTGGCCATTGTCATCACCGGCCTGCTCTTTGCGGCGGTGGTCGTGCTCAGCATCCTGCGTGCGCGGGATGAAAAGCGCCACCCCGAAAAGTATCAGGGCGCCAGAACCGTCTGAGCGGACGGTAAACCTGCCGGGCCCGGTCAGGGGAGAGACCGGGCCTGATTGAAAAAACCATACGGGATGCGGGAGCAGCCCCACGGGAACACCCGCGGCCTGCTCCCGCTTTTGATTACCATGAGGTGCATGATGAATATAGCTACTGTACTTTCCACCCTTACGCTGGAAGAAAAATGCGCCCTGCTCAGCGGCAAAGGCGAATGGGAAAGCTGGGACCTGCCCCGGGCGGGGGTACCTTCCCTCGTCTGTTCCGACGGCCCCCACGGCATCCGCCGTCAGGCCGGGGCGGGGGACCATCTGGGGCTCAACCCCTCGCTGTCCGCCACCTGCTTCCCCACGGCCGCCACCATCGCAGGCAGCTGGGACCCCGACCTGGGCGAGGAGATCGGCCAGGCCCTGGGGGAGGAAGCCGCCGCCCAGGGCGTCAACATCGTGTTGGGCCCGGGGCTGAACATCAAGCGCAGCCCTTTGTGCGGACGCAACTTTGAATACTTTTCCGAGGACCCCTACCTGGCGGGCAAGCTGGCCGCCGGGTACATCCGGGGCATCCAGAGCCAGGGCGTCTATGCCTGCCCCAAGCATTTTGCGGTCAACAGCCAGGAACTGCGCCGTATGGCCATGAACGCCGTGGTGGACGAACGCACCCTGCGGGAGATCTACCTTACCGGCTTTGAAATTGCCATCCGGGAAGGCGGCCCCGGCGCCCTTATGACCAGCTACAACCAGGTCAACGGCACCTACGCCAACGAGAACCCCCATCTTTTGCAGGACATCCTGCGGGGAGAATGGGGCTACGACGGCTTAGTCATTACCGACTGGGGCGGCTCCAACGACCATGTGGAGGGGGTGCGCAACGGCTCCGACCTGGAAATGCCCAACCCCGGCATGGACTCCGCCCGGCAACTGGTGGAGGCGGTGCGCTCCGGCCGTCTGCCGGAATCGGCGGTGGATGCCTGCGCAGAGCGGATGATCCGCGCCGCCCTAGCTCTGCACGAGAGAAAGGAAAAGCCCGCCGCCTTTGATAAAGCCGCCCACCATGCCCTGGCCCGCCGTGCCGCCGCCGAAAGTGCCGTGCTGCTGAAAAACGAAGATGACATCCTGCCGCTGAAACCCGGTATCCGGGTGGCGGTCATCGGGGATTTCGCCTTTACCCCCCGCTACCAGGGGGCGGGGTCCAGCATGGTCAACGCCACACAGGTAGATACCCTGGCTGGACTTCTGGCAGACAGCAGCCTGAACTGGGTGGGCGCTGTGCGGGGGTACAGCCGGGACGGTGTGCCCGACGCAGCGCTGGCAAAAGCCGCCCTGGATTTGGCTGCTTCGGTGGATGTGGTGATCTACTGTTTCGGCCTGGATGAACTCAGCGAATCCGAGGGCATTGACCGCAGCCATATGCGCATCCCAGGCAATCAGATCGAACTGCTGGAAGCCTTGTCGCGGGTGAATCCCCACATTGTGGGGGTGCTCAGCGCCGGGGCGGCGGTGGAAATGCCCTGGCTGTCCTGCTGCCAGGCCCTGCTCCACAGCTACCTGTACGGGCAGGCGGGCGCGGGGGCCATGCTGGATATCCTCACCGGGGCCATCAATCCTTCCGGCCGTCTGGCCGAAAGCTATCCCCTGCGGTACGAGGATACCCCCGCCTACCGTTACTTCCCCAGCCAGCAGCGCAACGCCGAATACCGGGAAGGCCCCTACATCGGCTACCGATACTACGCCACCACGGGGGCGCCGGTGCTGTTCCCCTTCGGGTACGGGCTGTCCTACACCACCTTTGCCTACCGGGACCTGGCGGTGGAGCAAGACGGCGTGACGCTGACGGTGGAAAATACCGGCCCCCGGGACGGCGCCGAGGTGGTGCAGCTCTACATCGCCAAGCCGGATGCCAAGGTGTTCCGCCCGGTGCGGGAACTGAAAGGGTTCCAGAAAGTGTTCCTCAAGGCAGGGGAGAGCCAGCAGGTGCACATTCCCTTTGACGATAAGACCTTCCGGTACTGGAACACCGCCACCAACCGCTGGGAGGTGGAAGGCGGCGCCTACCGGGTGGAGGTGGGAGCAAGCAGCACCGATATCCGGCTGACCGGTACAATGGAGAAAGAGGCAACCACCCACACACTGCCCTACGCGGGCAAGGCGCTGCCCCATTACGAGCGCGGGGATATCCGCCAGGTGCCCGATGATGAGTTCGAAGCCCTGCTGGGCACGCCCATCCCGGACGGCCGGTGGAGCGGGAACCTGACCGCCAACGATGCCATCTGCCAGTTGTACTACGCCAAAAGCCGGTTGGCCCGGCTGGTGTACCGCATCCTGACCCGCAAAAAACAAAGGAGCGAGGCCGCGGGCAAACCGGACCTGAACATTCTGTTTATCTACAACATGCCCTTCCGGGCCATCGCCAAAATGACCGGCGGCACCGTGAGCAGCGAGATGGTGGACGGGCTGGTGCTCATGGTCAACGGCCATTTCTGGAAGGGCCTGACCCGCACGGTGCGGGGGTTCTTCCGCAACCGCGCCAAAAACGAAGCCTATGTGGCCATGCTGTCCGCCGATTGGAAGGAGGAGTGAACCATGTCTCAACCTGTGACCGGCCCTGCCTGGTGGAATGCTTTTGCTGCCAAACACCCTGTCGCAGCCAAATGGCTGTACCAGATTTTCTCGTTTTTCGTGTTCAGCATGGGTGTCACCATCATCCAGTATCTGTTTTTCACCTTCCTGCCGGGAGTTCTGGGCCCGGAACTGGCAGCCACCGAATTCATGTGGCCCCGGGTGCCTTTGCACCTGTTCGGGGTGGATTTTACCTGGAGCCTGCTGGGCTACAACGTGCTGTATGATGCCGCCGGCAATGTGATGATCGGCGGAGGGCTGGGCTATTTCCTCAGCTATGAGATCGGCTCCTTTGTGGCCCAGTGTATCAATTTCCCGCTGCAGCGCAACATCACCTTCAAAAGCCACGGCAATCCCGTGTACCAGGCCCTGTGGTATTTTATAGCCTGGGTGGCCATCTCGCTGATCTGCAACGGCTTCAATAATCTCTGGATGCCCGTTGCCGCTGCCTATGTGGCCCCGGCGGTGTACAACATCCTGGTCACCTTCATCACTGGCGGCGTGTCCATGGTCATTTTCTTCTTTGTGTTCAAAATTATTTTCCCGGAAGGGGAACAAAACCGGGCCTGAAGAGCAGCGGAAAACAAGCGGGATGGGATATACTTGCCGCCAACCGGTGACATTCTTCAGGAGAAGAGTGAAATACCCTTGACCACCATCTGACCACTCCTTCTTCCCAGCCGGTTCCGTTTATCGTTTTTTACGTCTCAACATTCTTTTATTACCAACACAAACAGCGCCGGAAATTGTGCACACCACACAATTTCCGGCGCTGTATCATGCTATTTGCCTGTGCGTCACAGTTCTCCGACCCGGAAGGCCAGAGGTTCGAATCCTCCCGGTCGCACCAAGAAAGGTCGCTGTATTGCAGTACAGCGACCTTTTTTATTTTGTCACGGCTTAGTGCTTGTCAATCCATTTTTTGACTATGTACGCGGTAACATCGGCCATGACAGACACGAAAAAACTGATAAGATAGCTCATGGAATCTCCTTTCCGTGCTGGTTTTGTAATTGGGCAGCACGAGAGCTATTTTATCAGTTTTTGTTTTTATGGGAAGATTGGTTTTATCTTTCGGCCAGATTCCATATCCGCAATCCCTGCTTTTCCGCATACCGCAGTGTATACGCCGTACCACCGGTAGTTCTCGTGCAGTAACCGATGCAGTAGGCCGAGCCGTCCACCAGATGCCGGTCGCGGGCCAGAAAGGCCTCACGGCTGGGGGCGTCGCAGCAGTAGACCACCTTATCGACCCTGGATTCAATCCGCGCAGCGCGGGCCTGCTGGGCCGCTGTCCAGCGGCTTTGGTAGCCGCGGAACGGCAGCACCAGAATCACCCGAATTTGCGGATACTGCCCACGCAGTTCCAGCAGTTTTTCCGCGACCAGCGTATCAAACCCCAGTGCGCCGCCTACCCCGAAATAGCGGACACCTTGTTCCAGCAGAGGAATCAGATGTTCCTGCACCCGCTGCCAGATGGCTTCCTCCTCCCCGGCAGGCAGATGACGGTGGCCAGTAAAACAGCAAGTTTGTGCGCGTTTGTCCATAGAGATCCTCCTTGGTTACATTGTGTATTACATGATTGTAATATATAAATAATACACCAATGTGCGCCATAATAACTACAACAAAATGTTCGGGAGGTACACGATGGCGCAGGAGGATAAATTTATTGTGCCGCAGCGCAAACCCGCGGTAGGAAAATCCACGGTGGTATCGGTGCGGCTGCCCGACACCATGCTGGCGAAGCTGGAGGACGTAGCGTCCAAAACAGGCCGCTCCCGCAATGAGCTTGTGCAGATGTGCATCGACTATGCGCTGGCCCGGCTGGAGATTACCGAAGAATAAAAAACCAGGCAGTTGCCCTCGGAATGAAGGCAACTGCCTGGTTTCTTTTCGTGATACGAACACTGTGAAACGCGGTGCAAACAGTATTTCTTGTCACAACCCCATCACCTTTCCCAGTTTTTCCTGTGCCTCTCGCTTGGTTTTATCAAATGCATGGGCGTAGATATCCAGTGTGGTACTGGGCTGGGAGTGACCAAGAAGCCCCGCCACGGTGCGGACATCCACGCCCTGGGCAATGAGCAGGCTGGCGTTGGTATGGCGCAGGCTGTGGACAGATAAGTTTTGAGGCAACCCGTTTTGCTTGAGGATTTTCTTGAAACGGAAGGTAAAGGTCGTGGGCACCATGGGATCGCCGCCCGGCTGCCGGAAGAGGTAATTTTCCTCCGTCAGGGTCTGCCC
>CAJFFY010000049.1 GCA_904374465.1 uncultured Subdoligranulum sp. | reverse complement strand
GCCCGCAGTGTGGCGAACTGAAGGTTCCCCATAAGGTTTGCGGCAAGTGTGGCTACTACAAAGGCCAGGAAGTCATCAAGAAGGAAGCGTAAGTTTCTTGCTAGGGGAGGGCAATGCCTTCCCCCTTTTTGTTACTGCGGAATGCAGAAAGGAGGGCCGGAACCATGGCCTTGTATGTGACCTCGGTGGATGAAAATTCCCCGGCCCAAAAACTTGGCCTCGCACCGGGTTGTGCTCTGCTGGCCATTGACGGCCATCCGCTGGGCGATGCGCTGGATTACCAGTTTTATACTACGCCGGCCCGTTTCTCACTGGAAATCTGCGAAAAGGAACAGCACCGGACCCTGCAGGTGGAAAAAGGGGAGTACGAGCCGCTGGGCTGCAACTTCAAAACCTACCTGGGGGATGAAAAGCACAGCTGTGCCAATCATTGCATGTTCTGTTTCATCGACCAGCTGCCGCCCGGCATGCGGGAACCGCTGTATTTCAAGGATGATGACGAGCGCCTTTCCTTTCTGTTCGGCAATTATATCACGCTGACCAACCTGAGCGACCGGGAAATCGACCGCATCATCGAGATGCATATCAGTCCCATTTTTGTCTCGGTTCACACCACCAATCCCCAGCTTCGCATCCGGATGCTTGCCAACAAACGGGGCGGCGAAGTGCTGCAGTATCTGCCCAAACTGGCGGCGGGCGGCATTGACCTAAACTGTCAGCTGGTACTCTGCCGGGGCATCAACGACGGGGACGAACTGCGGCGGACGCTGGACGATCTGCTGGCGCTGCGACCCCAGGTGGGCAGTATTGCGGTGGTTCCGGCCGGTGTAACGGATTACCGCAAAGGGCTCTTCAAGCTGCAGGCCTATGATAAGGAATCGGCAGCGGAGACGCTGGCCATCCTGGAGGAATACAGCTACCGTTGCCGCAAAGAGTATGGCCGCAGTATTGTCTATCCCAGCGATGAATGGTATCTGACGGCGGAACGGCCGTTGCCAGAGGCGGAATTTTACGATGAATTCGCCCAGCTGGAGGACGGCGTCGGCATGTGGCGGCTCTACCACGATACCTTCCTGGAAGAACTGGAAAACTATCGTGGTCTGGTATTGCCGCACAGCATGGATGTGGTGACCGGAACTCTGGCCGGGCCGCTGATTGAGCAGTCGGCGCAGGCGCTGATGCAAAAGTATCCCCAGGTAAAGATCAAGGTCCACCAGATCCGCAACGAATATTTTGGCGGCAACGTCAGTGTGGCGGGGCTGGTGACCGGCACCGATATTATCAAACAGTGCAAGGACCGGCTGCAGAGCGATCTGCTGGCGGTGCCAGAGGTGATGCTGCGGGACGAAAAGGACCGTTTTCTGGATGACATCACCTTGCCCCAGCTTGCCGAAGCGCTGGGGTGCCGTACCATGACGATCCCCACGGACGGCGGCGGATGCTGCAAGGCTTGTTTAAGCGCCCATAAACGCATCCGAAGAGTGAAGAGGGGTCCCAATTGAAGGAGGGATGGAGATGGCAAAACCGATCGTTGCCATCGTGGGACGGCCCAATGTGGGCAAGTCCACGATTTTCAATAAGCTGACCGGCCAGCGCCTCGCCATTGTGGAGGACACGCCCGGCGTGACCCGTGACCGCATTTTCTGCGACTGTGAATGGTGCGGCAATAAGTTCCTGCTGGTGGACACCGGCGGTATTGAGCCCCGCATTGATGACGGCCTGCTGGCCCATATGCGGGAACAGGCGCAGATCGCCATTGATTCGGCGGACTGCATCATTATGGTGACCGAGCTGACCAACGGCGTCACGCCCCAGGATCAGGATATTGCCGGTATGCTTATGCGCAGCGGCAAGCCGGTGGTGCTGGCGGTCAACAAGTGTGACAAAATCGGCGAACCGCCGATGGAGCTGTACGATTTCTATTCTCTGGGCCTGGGAGAGATTATCCCAGTGTCCGGTGTGCACGGTCACGGAACCGGCGATCTGCTGGATGCGGTGTGTGCCCACCTGAATTTTGCCCAGGAGGACGAGGACAGTGACGACCGTATTACGGTGGCGGTCATCGGGCGGCCCAATGTGGGCAAGTCCAGTCTCATCAACCATATTCTGGGCGAGAATCGCCTGATTGTGGCCAATGAGGCCGGCACCACCCGGGATGCCATCGATACCTTGGTGGAGAACAAGTTCGGCAAATTCGTCTTTACCGACACCGCCGGCTTGCGCAAAAAGGGCAAGGTGGAGAGCGGTGTGGAACGGTACAGCGTGTTGCGCAGCCTTGCGGCGGTGGAGCGCAGCCGCGTCTGCGTGATCATGATCGACGCCACGGTGGGCTTTACCGAGCAGGACTCCAAGGTGGCCGGCTATGCCCATGAGCAGGGCAAAGCATGCATCATTGCGGTGAACAAGTGGGACGCGGTGGAAAAGGACAGCTATACCATGGATTCCATGCGCAAGCAGCTGGAAGAGGACTTCAGCTTCATGTCCTATGCGCCCATTGTGTTCATCAGTGCCAAGACCGGCCAGCGGGTGGACAAGCTGTTTGAGACGATTCACTTTGTGGATATCCAGAACGGAACCCGCATTCCCACCGGTGCCCTCAACGAGATGCTGGCCCGGGCCACGGCCAAGGTCCAGCCGCCTTCTGACAAGGGCAAACGTCTGAAGGTGTTCTATATGACCCAGACGTCCACCCGCCCGCCGACGTTTGTCTGCTTTGTGAATCAGAAGGCCCTGTTCCATTTTTCGTATCAGCGGTATCTGGAAAACCAGATCCGTGAAACGTTCGGCCTGACGGGCACCCCCATTCGTATGATTACACGGGAACACGGTGACGGAGCGGTAAAAGCAGGAAAGGTGTGAGGGAATCATGGTACTGCATGTGATTGCGGCTTGTGTTCTGACGGCTTTGGCAGGGTACCTGTTGGGCAGCATTCTGTTCGGCGTGCTTGTGTCCAAAGCCATGTTCAACGATGATGTACGTACCCACGGAAGCGGCAACGCGGGTATGACCAATGTTCTGCGCACGTTTGGCAAACTGCCTGCGGCATTTACCGTTCTGGGCGATGTGGGCAAGAGCGTGGCGGCGGCCAATCTGGGCCGCATGCTGTTTGCTTCCCTGATCGGTACCGATGCGGTGCTGGCCCCGGTGTGCGGGGCCTACCTGGCAGCCATCTTCTGCATGATCGGTCACAGTCGTCCCTTGTATTTTGGTTTCAAGGGCGGCAAGTGCGTGCTGGTGGGAGCCGGCGCAGCGCTCTCCATCAGTCCGGTTGTCTGCGGTATCTTGCTGTTGGTGTTTTTTGTTCAGTTCGCATTTTCCCGCATTGTCTCTTTGGGTAGTATCATGGTGGCGGCGTTGTTCCCGGTTGTGACACTGGTGTACTGGATTGTGCTGGGAGCGAATCTTCCGACGATTCTCTTCAATACCCTGTGCTGTGTGATCATGGCGACCATGGTTATCTGGCTGCATCGCGCCAACATTGAACGCCTGAAGAATGGTACCGAATATCGGTTCGGCTCTAAACCCAAATCATAAAACAGAATCCCGAAAGCGGCATGGTCCTCCGTGACCATGCCGCTTTTTCTGTGCAAAAATGGAAGAACCTGGAAATTTTTGGATATTTCTCTGAAGTGCAGACAGGGGATATGAGGATAAATTCCGGAATAAAACCCAGTAAAATTCTGTGAATTTAAAGCGGGAACTGTACGCTGGATTGTGAAATAAAGAGACGGGTTAAAATCGATGCGATTTTACCGAAACAGACCCAATATACACAAAAAAGTAAACAAAAGTTATCATACAAAGAGAAAAGAAACTGTTGAAAAATTAAAAAGACTTGTATATACTATAGTCATTGAGCGGCTTTTGAGGCGCGGGGAGGTGCCATGAAAGACCTGTACGATATCACCCGGCATCTGGTTTGGCTGACCCAGTTCGGTCTTTCCATTTGCCTTCCACTCATTCTGTGTGTGGCGGCGTCTGGCTGGGTGCAAAAAACGTTTTCCCTGGGCGGCTGGGTAGTGGCCGCCGGTGTGATTTTGGGCATACTGGGGGCAGTGGGAAGTTTGCGCTATTCCCTTAAAGCCATGGAACGGCAGGGGAGAGAGCCCAAAAAGGAACCGCCGCCCGTATCGTTCAATCGCCATGGATAAGGAAAGGAGAACGCCGTCCATGCAAAAATATAAGGATATCTTTGGCCAGGTGGGCCGTCTGGCGGTTGCACTGCTGGTTTGTGTGGCGGTGATGCTGGCGATATACGGTCTGCTGGGCGCTTTTACCCAGAAGGTTTTGTTGGGCGCGGTGCTTGGCTTTCTGCTCGCCATGGGCAACTTTGTTTCGCTGAGCATCACCGTATCCAATGCTTTGGACCGTGCTGCCCGGGACAACGACCCACAGCGGGCACAGCTCTCCATCCAGTCTTCCAGCGTGATCCGGCTTCTGGTGCTGGCTGTAATCTACATTGTGTTGTTCCGCGCCAAGGTGTGTGATCCGGTGGCGGCGCTGCTGCCGCTGTTGCTGGCACAGGTGGCGCTGAAGCTGGTGGAATTTTTCCGTAAGGATGATAAAGGCGGTGATGCAGCCGTATGAACGGTCCGAAGATTTATTGCATCCTACCGTTGTTCGGTGGGATTCCCATTACCCAGACTGCGGTCTCATCGTTTGTGGTGATGGTATGCCTGTGTGTGGCGGGTATTCTGTTGGGACGCAATCTGCAAAAGCGCCCGTCACGACGTCAGGTCCTGGTGGAGAAGGGTGTCTCCATGCTTTACGGCATGGTGGAAGACACCATGGGCAAGCGCAACGCATACTGGACGCCCTATATCGGCGCGCTGTTTCTTTCCTCGATCTGCGGGTCGTATATCGGCATGACGGGTATCTTCCGCTCTGCCACAGCGGATCTCTCCACCACCATTACCTGGGCACTGATGACCAGTTTCCTTTGCTGGGGCTGCTCCATCCGGGCCAACGGTTTCCTGGGATGGCTCAAAGGCTTCACGGAACCCATCGTGGTGATGACGCCGATGAACCTGGTCTCGGAGGTGGCACAGCCCCTCTCGATGGCCTTCCGTCATTTCGGCAACATCGCGGGCGGCAGCGTCCTGACCAGCCTGGTTTACTCCGCTTTGGCCACTCTGTCGGCCCTGCTGCTGGGCTTGGTGGGGAAAAGCGTGATTGTATCGCTCGTAGTGCTGGCCATCGGCATTTTGCTCTTGGTCAACGGCTTGCGGGCCAAAAAGATGGCGCGCAAGATATTTGGTATCGTTTTTCTGGCCACCGGCCTTTTGGCATTGCTGGGACTCAGCGGTGTGCCTTATCTGGAAGTCGGCATTCCCGGCATTCTGAGTCTTTATTTTGATGTTTTTTCCGGCGGGGTACAAGCCCTCGTCTTTAGTTTGCTGACGATGGTGTATGTGGGCAATGCCTGCCCGCCGCCGGAAGAAGCCTGATTTCGTATTTTATTATAGGAGGAACCCCTATGGAAGCTGCAATTGTAAAGGCCGCCTGTGCAATCGGTGCTGGCATCGCAATCGGATTCGGAGCCATCGGCCCGGCCATCGGTGAAGGTAACGCTGTCGGTAAGGCGCTGGAAGGTATGTCCCGTCAGCCCGAAATGACCAACGTGCTGCGTACCAACATGATTCTGGGCTGTGCCATTACCGAATCTACCGGTATTTACTCCCTGGTCATCTCTCTGCTGCTCCTCTTCGTTTTCTGATGGAAGGCGAAGAACACGAAAGGAGGGATGACTTATGGCAGATTTATTTGAGAGCTTCGTCGGCATCAACCCTTGGACTGCGCTTTTCACCTTCTGCAATATGCTCATCACCTTTGCGGTGCTGCGGCACTTCCTGTTCAAACCGGTCAAACAGATGATTGATGACCGTCAGCAGGAAATTGACCAGATGTACGCGGATGCCTCGGCGGCCAAGCAGAAGGCTGCCGACCTGGAAGCAGAGTACCAGCAGCATTTGCAGAGCATCAAGGCCGAGCAGGATACCATGCTCCGCGAGGCGACGGCCCGCGCCCAGAAGCGCGAGGAAGAGATCGTAAACGCGGCGCGTACCGAAGCACAGGCCCTGCGCACGGCAGCGGAAGCCGAGATGGCGCAGGAACGCAAAAAGGCGGTCAACGACCTGAAGAATGAAATCGGCGGAATCGCGGTGGAAATTGCCAGCAAGGTGGTGGAACGCGAGATCAACAAGGCCGATCATCAGGCGTTGATTGATGAATTTATCCGGAATGTGGGGGATGCCTCATGACCGAACTGGCCAAGCGCTACGGCGGCAGTTTGTATGAACTGGCGGCGGAAGAGTCGTTGACGGAACCCATCCTGCAGGAACTGACCCTGGCGGAAACCAGCTGTAAGCAGGAACCCGAGTACCTGCGCCTGCTCCAAACGCCCAGCATTCCCAAGCGGGAGCGCTGCGGGCTGCTGGACCAAGCTTTTGCCGGAATGCACCCCTATGTGATGAGCTTCCTCAAGATTCTGTGTGAAGAAAACCTGATCGGGGAGCTCGCGGGCTGTCTGGAAGCCTACCGGGAACGGTACAATGCGGACCATGGCATTCTGGAAGCGACGGTGACATCGGCGGTGCCGCTGTCCGACGCGGAACGTGAAAAACTGCTTGCCAAATTGCAGGCAAAAACAGGCAAGACCATCCGATTGACCGAAAAGACCGATCCGTCCGTTCTGGGGGGATTGCGTCTTGATCTGGCAGGGGAGCGGTTGGACGGTACCGTACAGCGCCGGCTGGAACTGCTGCGCGACGACATCGCCAACGTGGTCTTATAACAAACGACAAACACCCCATTTTATAGATTGAGTGGTGAAACAAACCGTGCAACTGAAACCCGAACAAATCTCCCGCATCATTCGCTCGCAGATCAAGTACTATCAGAACGCCATCGAGCAGTCCGAGACCGGTACCGTTACGATGGTGGGCGACGGTATTGCCCGCGCTTCGGGACTTGACAACTGCATGGCCGGTGAGTTGGTGCAGTTTGACAGCGGCACCTACGGTATGGCCCAGAACCTGGAAGAAAACAGCGTTTCCATTGTTCTGTTGGGCGATGACAGCGGCATCAAAGAAGGCGGCAGCATCCGTCGTACCGGTAAGGTTGTTTCCGTACCGGTGGGCGAGGGCATGATCGGCCGCGTGGTCAACGCGCTGGGCCAGCCCATTGACGGCAAAGGCCCCATCGAGGCCGCCGACTACCGTGCGATTGAATCGCCTGCCCCCGGCATCATTGACCGCCAGCCGGTCAAGCAGCCGCTCCAGACCGGCATCAAGGCAATCGACTCGATGATTCCCATCGGTCGCGGCCAGCGTGAATTGATCATCGGTGACCGTCAGACCGGCAAAACGGTCATTGCCACCGATACCATCATCAACCAGAAGGGCCAGGATGTGCTTTGCATCTATGTGGCTATCGGTCAGAAGCGTTCCACCGTGGCGTCGCTTGTGGAGAATCTGGAAAAGAACGGCGCCATGGCCTACACAACGGTGGTTTGCGCGACGGCTTCCGAACTGTCTCCGCTGCAGTACATCGCCCCCTACGCCGGCTGCGCCATGGGCGAGTACTTCATGCAGCAGGGCAAGCATGTCCTGATCATCTACGATGACCTGTCCAAACATGCGGTGGCCTATCGCGCCCTCTCGCTGCTGATTCGGCGCCCGCCCGGACGGGAGGCCTATCCCGGTGACGTCTTCTATCTGCACAGCCGTCTGCTGGAACGTGCAGCCAAACTCAGCGAGGAAAAGGGCGGCGGCTCCCTGACGGCTCTGCCCATCATCGAGACCCAGGCAGGTGACGTGGCGGCGTATATTCCCACCAACGTCATTTCCATCACCGACGGACAGATTTTCCTGGAGACCGAGCTGTTCCATGCGGGCATCCGTCCGGCGGTAAACCCGGGCATTTCGGTTTCCCGTGTGGGCGGCAATGCGCAGATCAAAGCCATGAAGAAAGTGGCCGGTACCCTGAAACTGATTTATTCCCAGTATCGTGAACTGCAAGGTTTCGCACAGTTTGGTTCCGACCTGGATGCCGATACCAAGGCACGTCTGGCACAGGGTGAGCGCATTGTAGAAGTGCTCAAACAGGACCGCAACAGCCCCGTGCCGGTGGAAAAGCAGGTGGCCATTCTCTATGCAACCGTACACGGTTACCTGAAGGAAATCGAGGTGCCGTCCATTGCCTCCTACGAGCAGGAGCTGTATCGTTATCTGGACGAAAACGTCGAGGCGGCACAGGTTATGGAAACCATTCGCACTACCGGAGATCTGAAGGCGGAAACCGAAGAAAAGCTGAAAGCTGTGCTGGAAGCATTTACCGCAAAATTCAAGAAAGAAAACTAAGCCGTAAAGGGGGTGCCGTTGGTGGCTGGCTCAATGAAGGAAATCAAGCTGCGCATCAAAAGCGTAGAGAGCACCATGCAGATCACCAAGGCCATGGAACTGGTAGCGTCCAGCAAGCTGCGGCGCGCCAAGGAACGGGTTGAGCATAGCCGCCCGTATTTTGAAACACTCTATGCGACTTTGTTTGATATCGCGGCGACGCAGGAGCATGTTGACAGTCCGTATCTTGCCAGACGAACCACCCACCGGCGTTTGTATATTGTCATTGCCGGTGACCGTGGACTGGCCGGCGGATACAATGCCAATATTCTCAAGGCTGTGCAGGCGGATGCCCATGGGCAGGAATATTCTGTGTTGCCCATTGGCAAAAAGGCGGTGGAGTATTTTGCCCGCCACCAGGTGTCGATGATTACCCAGGCTTTTGCCGAGGCGGGGGACCTGTCGGTCAGCGACAGCTTTGAAATCTCCCGGATTGTATGTCAGAAGTTTCTGGCAGGGGATTTTGATGAGATCCGTCTGTGCTTTACCCAGTTTGTTTCGATGCTTACCCAGACGGCCACGGTGTTGCCGATTTTGCCCTTTGAGGTGCCGAAAGACATCAAAAAGCGGCAAAGCCTTATGCTCTATGAGCCGGATCCGACTGCGGTCTTCAATGACATCATTCCGGAGTATCTGGCAGGCATGATCTACGGTGCCTTGTGTGAAAGTGTAGCCAGCGAGCAAGGAGCTCGTCGCACAGCCATGGATGCCGCAACCAAGAATGCCGGCGAGATGATCGAACATTTGAATCTGTACTACAACCGCGCCCGCCAGGCGGCGATCACCCAGGAGATTACCGAGATCGTGGCCGGTGCCGACGCAGAATCTTAAAAAGCCCACAAAGGAGTGTGTGCTATGCCAGAAAAACACATCGGTAAGGTTGTGCAAGTGACCGGACCCGTGCTGGACATTCGTTTCAACGACGGGGAACTGCCAGCCTTGCTGAATGCGGTGGAACTGCAGAATCACGGCAAAACGCTTGTGGTAGAAGTTGCACAGCATATTGGCGATAATGTGGCCCGTTGCATTGCCATGGCCGCCACGGACGGCCTGGTGCGCGGCACCGAGGCTGTGGATACCGGCGGCCCCATTACGGTGCCGGTCGGCGATGAGTGTCTGGGCCGTGTGTTCAACCTGCTGGGGGAGCCTGTGGATGAGCAGCCTGCCCCGGAGAATATGGAGCGGTGGCCCATTCATCGTCCGGCACCTGCCTTTGATGAGCAGGAATCCTCCACCGAAATTCTGGAGACCGGCATCAAAGTCGTGGACTTGATCTGCCCCTACGCCAAGGGTGGTAAGATTGGTCTGTTTGGCGGCGCAGGTGTAGGCAAAACGGTTCTGATTCAGGAACTTATTTATAACATTGCCACGGCGCACAATGGCTACTCGGTGTTTACCGGTGTCGGTGAGCGCACCCGTGAGGGCAATGACCTGTATGGCGAAATGCGCGAAAGTGGGGTTTTGAATAAGACCGCGCTGGTGTATGGTCAGATGAATGAACCCCCGGGAGCCCGTATGCGCGTGGCTTTGTCCGGTCTGACCATGGCGGAATACTTCCGTGATGTCAAACACCAGGACGTGCTTTTGTTTATTGATAATATCTTCCGTTTCACCCAGGCAGGTTCCGAAGTTTCGGCGCTGTTGGGACGTATGCCGTCTGCCGTTGGTTATCAGCCTACGCTGGCCACGGAAATGGGTGCTTTGCAGGAACGGATCACTTCCACCCGCAAGGGGTCCATCACGTCGGTGCAGGCGGTCTATGTGCCTGCGGACGACCTTACAGACCCGGCGCCTGCCACAACATTCACGCACCTGGATGCCACCACGGTTCTGAGCCGTGATATTGCTTCCCAGGGCATTTATCCCGCTGTGGACCCGCTGGATTCCACTTCCCGTATTCTTTCGCCTGAAGTTGTGGGACAGGAACACTACAAGACGGCCCGTGCGGTGCAGCAGGTATTGCAGCGCTATAAGGACCTGCAGGACATTATTGCCATCATGGGTATGGATGAACTGTCCGAAGAAGATAAAATCACTGTCAACCGCGCCCGTAAGGTGCAGCGTTTCTTGTCCCAGTCTTTCCATGTGGCGGAGCAGTTTACCGGTATGCCCGGTCAGTATGTGCCGCTGAAAGAGACACTGCGTGGTTTCAATATGATCCTCAGCGGAGAGTGTGATTCCATTCCGGAAAGCGCTTTCCTCTTTGCGGGTACCATCGATGACGTGCTGGCAAAAGCCGGAAAGCAGTAAGGAGGCGGGCCAATGGCAAGTTTCCCACTGAAAATCGTGACGCCGGATGGTGTAGCCTTTGACGGCGAGGTCAAATCTCTGTCCTGCCGCACGGTGTGCGGCCAGGTGGAGCTTTTGGCGCGCCATATCGATTACTGCACGGCGGTTGGCATGGGAGAGGCCCATATCACCACCGAGGATGGCGCTGTGCGCAGGGCTGCCTGTATGGGTGGTATGCTCAGTATGGTAGGTGGCAAGTGCCGTTTGCTGGCAACTACCTTTGAATGGGCGGATGCTATCGACAAAGAACGTGCGGAGTGCAGCAAGGCGCGCGCTGAGGCAATTCTGGCGCAAAAGGGAATCGATAAGCATGAGCTGGAACTGGCTGAGGCGCGGCTGAAGCGAGCACTGGTACGTGGTAGTGTGGCCAGCCGACAAAACCGATGATTATAGGCCCTGAAAAAAGTTTTAAAAAATGCAAAAAAGGTGTTGACATTTCTTGTAAAAGGGCATATAATAAACAAGCTGATTCGAGACAGCCCAGTTCTGACCGGGTGTAGCGCAGTTTGGTAGCGCGCTTGAATGGGGTTCAAGAGGCCGTGAGTTCGACTCTCGCCACTCGGACCAAACAAGGGCCGTCAGGGTCAGCTAAAAAAGGACCGTGGAACGTAGGTTCCAAGGTCCTTTTTCTTTGCTTGTATCATAAAACGGACTTCTATATTTTCGGCATGGAGCGCTTTTTCGGCTCTCGTATTGAATACGTATTGAATAGCGCAAAATACCCCGATTTTGAAGGGGCTGTTTTTGCATCAAAGATACATAATTTTCGCGCTTTTTTACTTAATCTGACTTTGACAAAACAGAAAATTTTGAAAGACGGAATTGTACACGATGCACAATGATTTTATGCGTAGAAGTTTTTGCTTTTTTGACCCGGCATTTTCCGTTTCGCACCATCTTGGAGATTTGAGGGGCGATTAGTCCATAGGGAACTCGTATTGAATAAAATCGGTAAAAATCTATGTTATTTGCCGGACCGAAACGGATACCGTTTGCTTTGAATTGCCAATAAATTGTTTCTAGCCAGAAATTCTGAAGAATCGGATCTGGCGGGTAACGATTCCTTGTAGCGCACTTCCACCTTCAAACTGTTGGTTATCACCAGAATTTGATTTTGAGGTTCGGTATCCTGGATAGTGATTTCGTAGGTTCCATTCGGAGGTAATGAAAGTTCAATGCCGCAGGCAGGAACTTCAGTATAGGTATATTTGCCGCCGGCATTATACCGTAAATGGCGGGCAGGACTAAATACCGTATGGGCATCAAAACGCTCTCCTTGTTATTTATCGACGAGGTCGCAAAATACCGCCAGTATGATGAAGATGGCAACGAGCAGCTGGGTGAATACGGCAAGATGTTCGAGGAAGAGTACTTTGACATCCTCAACCAGTATCTTACGCTGGAAAACACGCCTTACCAGCAATTGTGGAGAGGCAGAACGAAGGAATTGAGGCCTCCGCTTGTCGGAGAAGCCTGCTGGATATGAGAGGTTTGCTGCCACAGAAAGTTGGGGAAAACAAGG
>CAJFFY010000048.1 GCA_904374465.1 uncultured Subdoligranulum sp. | reverse complement strand
CTTAGCAAAAAGAATACACCATGACGAATAAGGAGAGGCAATCTACAGAGATCGCCTCTCCTTATTTTACTTCTTTCTAAATAGGTAATTATTTGCCTGGTACATGCCTCTATATTGTCCGCTTTTACTGGTTCGGTTCAGAAAGTCCGCGGGGGCTTGTTTTTTGGACGGCATTTTAGAGATCTTGCGCAAAACTTTGCGCGGCCCGGGCAGAGTAGACAAAGCCTGCACGCGATCCTTGGCTAAATTGCCAAGGACGCAGGCCGGGGAAAAATACGCGATTTTCCGTGATTCTTTCGAACGTTAAAAAACGGGGGAGCGCTTGTCAAACGGGATGGGGCCCGCTATAATAGAAAGAACGGACGCCGGACAACCGCCTGATGTCGCGTCTTTTCTTTATGGATATTGTCAACTTTTCGTGTAACCGCAGGGAGGGCCGCCATGGATACCCGCAACGATCCGACAAGGGAGCTGTTTCCCCGGGGCGCGGTGCGCCTGCTGTACATCCGCAAAAGCCGGGTGGGCAGCGACTGGAACGAGGTGCCCCACACCCACGCCTGCAGCGAGATGTTCTATTGCATCCGCGGGCAGGGCAGGATCAACATTGGCGGCAAGCTCCACAAGGTGGAGCCGGACGATCTGGTACTGATCAACCCCCAGGTCCAGTATGCCCAGGTGGGGGCTCCGGCCTTTCCGCCGGAGTATGTGGTGCTGGGCATGGAAGGGCTGGAATTTCTGTTTGACGGCGGGGAGCAGGGCTATACGCTGCTCCGGTGCGGCCCCATGCGGGAGGAACTGCTCTTTATGATCCGGCTGCTGCTCCGGGAGGCGGAGCAGCAGGCCGAAGGCTATGAACGCATCTGCCAGAATCTCTTGGAGGTACTGCTGGTCAAGCTGGTACGGCTGACCTCGGTATCGCTGCGGGTGCCACGGGTCTCGCCCAAAAGCAAGGAGTGTGCCGCGGCCAAGCAGTATCTGGACGAAAACTTCCGCCAGAACATTTCGTTGGACCAGCTGGCCGCCGTGACCCATATCAACAAGTATTATCTGGCCCATGCCTTCCAGAAGGAGTACAACATCTCTCCCATCAACTATCTGCTGCGGCGGCGCATCAGCGAAAGCAAGATCCTGCTGGCCGAAACCGACCACAACCTGACCAGGATCAGCGCACTGGTGGGGTTCAGCTCCCCCAGCTATTTTTCCCAGAGCTTCCGCCGGCTGGAAGGCATGAGCCCCATGGAGTACCGGCGCATCAGCCGCAGCGCCGTCCCTGTGTCCCGGACCCGGTAGCGTGCCGTTGCGGGAAGTGCCGGAACGTGGTATACTGATAGAAAATGCCCTGTGCACAAAGGAGTCTTTTCTATGAAAATCGCCGTGGCCGGTACCGGCTATGTGGGCCTGAGCATCAGTGTGCTGCTGGCCCAGCACAACGAAGTGTGGGCGGTGGACATCGTGCCGGAAAAGGTGGCACTGCTCGCGCAGCGCAAGAGCCCCATCTCGGACAAGGAGATCGAGGAATACCTGGCCCAGCGCACGCTGGACCTGCACCCCACCACCGATGCGGCGGCTGCCTACACCGGGGCGGAGATCATCGTCATTTCCACCCCCACCAACTACGACCCCCATACCAACTATTTTGATACCTCCAGCGTGGAGACCGTGCTGGAACTGGCCGGACGCTATGCGCCCGAGGCCCTGGTGGTCATCAAATCCACCGTGCCGGTGGGGTACACCCGGTCCATCCGGGAAAAATTCCACAACCCCAACATCATTTTCAGCCCCGAATTCCTGCGGGAGGGCCATGCCCTGTACGACAACCTGTATCCCAGCCGGATTGTGGTGGGCGTGCCCGAAGGGGATGCGTCCCTGGCGGAAAAGGCCCATACCTTTGCGCGTCTGCTGCAGCAGGGGGCCGTCAAGCAGGAGATCCCCACCCTGTTTCCGGGGCTGACCGAGGCCGAGGCCATCAAGCTGTTTGCCAACACCTATCTGGCCCTGCGGGTGGCCTACTTCAACGAGCTGGACACCTATGCCCAGGTGCGGGGACTGAACACCCGCAACATCATCGACGGCGTCTGCCTGGACCCGCGCATCGGCAACCATTACAACAACCCCAGCTTCGGCTACGGCGGCTACTGCCTGCCCAAGGACACCAAGCAGCTGCTGGCCAACTACAGCAACGTCCCCCAGAACCTCATCCAGGCCATTGTGGATTCCAACGCCACCCGGATGGATTTCATTGCCGAGCAGGTGCTGCGCCGCAAACCCCGCACGGTGGGCATCTATCGCCTGACCATGAAGGCCGGCAGCGACAACTTCCGTCAGTCCAGCATCCAGGGTGTCATGCGCCGGCTGCGGGCGGAGGGCGCCCCGCTGGTGATCTACGAACCCATGCTGCGGGAGGATACCTTCTGCGGGGACAAGGTGGAACGGGACCTGGAAACCTTCAAAGCGGAATGCGATGTGATCCTGGCCAACCGGGCCGCTCCCGAGCTGGCTGACATCAAGGAAAAAATCTATACCTGTGACCTGTATAGCCGCGACTGAAACCAAAAACGCCCGGTGGGGCTTTCCCCACCGGGCGTTTTGTCTGTATCAGGATTGTACGGCGCGGCGCAGCGTCTCCAGCAGCGCAGGCAGGGCTTCGGCCACCTGGGGACCGCCAAAATTCACCAGGCCCCGCAGCGGCATGGCGTCCAGCATCTGGGCCATGGCATCGGGAGGCATCAGGCCATCACCACCGCCGTTGGCCATGGCCTGGCCGTTGGCCTCCAGCATCCGGCGCACCGGTCCGGCAGTGCGGTCGTCGGCCAGCAAAATTCCCAGGGGAGTGTTTTCGTCCACCGTCAGGGGCAGATGGCGGCTGGTGACGAACTGCAGCGGTACGGTGATCCGGATATCCCGGCTGGAATGGCCCAGGCGCAGTTCATACCGGCCGGGGGCGGCGTACCAGTCCTGCAGGTCGGCGTTGTAATAACGCAGATCCCGGGCGGTCAGGGTGAAGCTGACCTCACACTCCTGGCCGGGGGCCAGCGGCACTTTCTGGAAGCCCCGCAGCACCTGTGGTACCCGGCCGCCCGGCACCGGGCAGCCGGTGGCGTCGCTCACATAGAGCTGTACCACCTCAGCGCCCGCCACGGCGCCGCTGTTGCGCACCTTCACCCGCAGCGTCACGCTGCCGTCCTCCGTCAGGGTGTCCCGGTCCAGGGTGGCGTTCCGGTAAACGAATCCGGTATAGCTCATGCCATGACCGAAGGGCCAGCGCACCGGCATCCGGCGGGCGTCATACCAGCGGTACCCCACAAAGACACCTTCCCGATAATCGGCAGTTATACCGTCGCCGGGGTAGTCCAGATAACAGGGGGTGTCCTCCAACCGCAGGGGCCAGGTTTCGGGCAGACGCCCGCTGGGATTGGCCTCGCCCCACAGCAGGGCGTCGGTGGCCTCGCCCACGCCTTCCCCGGCCAGGTACATGCAAAGCACCGCCGACACATCCTCGGCCCAGGGGCATTCCACCGGGGCGCCGGTGTGCAGCACCACCACGGTGTTTTTCTGCACGGCGGCCACCCGGGCAATCAGGTTGTTCTGGCAATCCGGCAACCGCATATGGCGGCGGTCGGCGCCCTCGCTCTCAAACACTTCGGGCAGACCCGCAAAGATCACCGCCACGTCGGCTTCCTCGGCTAGGCTCACCGCCCGCAGGAAGGCCTGCTCGTCCCGCTGGTCCCGATCGGCGGGAAAGCCTTCGGCATAGCGTACCTGGCGTCCCAGGCGGCGGGCGGCTTCCCGGGCGCCGATGGCGGCCGGGGTGTTCACGTGGCTGGACCCGCCGCCCTGGTAGCGCGGAGCGTCGGCAAAGGCGCCGATGTATACCACGTTCTGCCCTTCCTGCAGCGGCAGGGCACCCAGGTTGCGGACCAGCACCCCGCTCTCTTTGGCCAGCTGCACGGCCAGGGCATGGTCGGCCCCCTTGTCAAAGACGGCGGGGCGGGCGGCCAGGTCGGCTGCCCGCAGCACGATGTTCAGGATGCGGGTGACCGCCTTGTCCAACACGGCCTCGTCCAGCGTTCCGGCCCGCACGGCCTCCACCAGTTTGGCGTCGTTGACGCCGCCGGAACCCGGCATTTCCAGGTCCAGCCCGGCGGCCACGCCCCGAACCCGGTCGTTTACGGCACCCCAGTCCGACATGGTAAAGCCGGTAAAGCCCCACCGGTCCCGCAGAATTTCCGTCAACAGCTGGGTGTGCTCGCTGGCGTAGGTGCCGTTCACCCGGTTGTAGCTGCACATCAACGTCCAGGGGTCACCCTCCCGCACGGCCGCCTCAAAGGCCGGCAGGTAGATTTCCTGCAGGGTGCGGGCATCCATCCGGCTGTTGGCCGTCATCCGGCGGGTTTCCTGGCTGTTGGCGGCAAAGTGCTTGGGGCAGGCACCCACCCCTTCACTCTGCACGCCCTGGATGAATCCGGCGGCCAGCTCCCCGGCCAGGAAGGGATCTTCGCTGTAGTATTCAAAGTTGCGGCCGCACAGGGGACTGCGCTTGATGTTGATGGCCGGCCCCAGCACCACGCCCACGCCCACGGACCGGGCTTCCCGGCCGAGGGCTTCGCCCAGGCGCCGGGTCAGAGCGGGATCAAAGCTGGCGGCGGCCGCACACCCGGCAGGGTAGCATACGGCCTCGATGCTGTCGTTGGGATTGTCGCTGCCGGACTTTTGGGTACGCAGACCGTGGGGGCCGTCGGATACCTTCAGGGCAGGAATTCCCAGGCGTTCCACCGCCTTGGTATGCCAGAAATCTGCGCCGGAACACAGGCCGGCTTTTTCTTCCAGAGTCAGGGAACGCACCAGTTCCTCTACGGTAGCGGTCATAACGGTATCGGCTCCTTTTTGACATTTTTGGCTGGTTTGGTATATTATACCACGGTCACTGTGCTAAAATAAAGAAAATTGTGTAAATTTACCACGGGGTTTGTTACAACTACGATACAATCCCGCGCTATGATAAGGCGTAACAGAAAGGAAACTGCCGCTATGACCCATGTGTTGATTGTGGAGGATGAACAACTCATTGCCCGCCTCATCGAGATGAGCCTGACCCGGGCCGGATACGACTGCACGGTGGCCGGGGACGGCCGCACCGCCGCCGACCTGATCGAGGAAAAGGACTATGACCTGGCCCTGCTGGACATCATGCTGCCGGGGCTGGATGGATACGAGCTGCTGGACTATCTGCGCCCCCAGGGTGTGCCGGTGATCTTCATCACCGCCAAGGGCACCGTCAAGGAACGGGTGGAAGGACTGCGCCGGGGCGCCGACGACTACATCGTCAAACCCTTTGTGGTGGAGGAGCTGTTGGCCCGGGTGGAGTCGGTGCTGCGCCGGGCCGGGCGGGGCAACGTGATGCAGGCCTTCGATGTGGTGCTGGACGCCGGCGAACACACCGTGCTGCAAAACGGCCGGCCGGTGGAGCTGACCCCCAACGAATTTTTGCTTCTGGAGCAGCTGATGCGCAACCGTGGCGCAGCCCTCTACCGGGACACCCTCTATGAGCGGGTCTGGGGCGGCGACCGCACCGAAACCGATACCCGCACGCTGGATCTGCACATCATGCGGCTGCGCCGCAAACTGCACTGGTATGACCATATCGAAACCGTCTACCGCATCGGCTACCGCTTAAAAAAGGAGTAACCTCATGCGCTATGCCCACAAACTCATCTGTCTGCTGCTGCTGGTACTCAGCGCCTCCTTTGGCGTGGGGGGCTGCTACCTGCTGTACAGTGATTTCGGCGTCCAGCTGGAGCGCACCAACGGGGCCAACGCCACCGCCCACGCCCAGACCTGCACGCTGCTGCAGACCGAAATCCTGGACCTGCAGCGCCGGGGCAGCGACACCGGCGACGATACCGTGGTCGCCCTGCTGAAGGCCCAGGGGCGGCAGGTGGCCCTCTGGCGGGGGAATGTTCTGCTCTGGAATGCCCTGCCGGTGCCCGGGGACCCGGCCCTGGCCGACGGAACCATGTGTACCCGGCGGGAGAACGGCTGCGTCTACGCCCTGTATGGCAGCGATCTGCAGGGGGATCTGCATCTGGTCAGCGCCTTTGATCTGACGGAGCTTTACCGGGACCGGGCGGCCAGTCTGCGCCGGTTCCTGGGACTGGAGGCGGTGGTGCTGGTGGCCGGTGCCGCCGTGCTGGCCCTGCTGGCCGGACAGCTCACCCGGCCGCTGCGGGTACTGTCGTCTGCCAGTGCCCGGATTGCCGCCGGCGACTATGCCGGGCGTACCTCCCTGCGCACCGGGGACGAGCTGGAACAGGTGAGCCGCAGCTTTGACAAGATGGCCGACGCCGTGCAGGAAAAAATTGCCGACCTGGAGGCGGATGTGCAGAAGCGGGAGGATTTCATGGGGGCATTCACCCATGAGCTGAAAACCCCCATGACCAGCATCATCGGGTACGCCGACGTGCTGCGCAGTCTGCAGACCGACCCCGACGAACAGCGAGAGGCCGCCAATGCCATCTACCACGAGGGACAGCGGCTGGAAGCCCTGAGCCAGAAATTGCTGGCGCTGCTGGCCCTGGGGAACGAAGCGCTGGACCTGACCACGCTGGACCTGGCTACGTTGTGGCCCCGGCTGCGGGCGGCCTGCCCCAACGCCAACCTGCATACGCCGGAAGGGTCCTGGCCGGTGCGGGGGGATGCCGACCTGTTGCTGGATCTTTTATGCAATCTGGTACAGAATGCCGTCAAGGCCGGGGCGCCCGACGCGCCGGTGACGGTGAGGTGTCAGGAAGGTGCGGACACCGTCATGCTGGAAGTGGCGGACCGCGGATGCGGCATCCCGGCGGAAGAACTGGCACGGGTGACCGAACCCTTTTACATGGTGGACAAATCCCGCGCCCGCAAGCAGGGGGGCAGCGGGCTGGGGCTGGCGCTCTGCAAGCGCATTGCGGCGGCCCACGGCAGTGACCTGCAGATCCAGAGCACCCCGGGACAGGGCACAACCGTCCGGGTAATTTTGCAGAAAGGGGACGCAGTATGAGTCTTTGGCAGCATCCCAAAGGGATGACCGCCCTCTGTGCGGCGGCGGTGCTGGCCTGTGCGGCAGCCCCGGCGATGTTCCTGACGGTGGTGGACGCGGCGGAACTGGGCCGCACCGAAGCGGTGGCCGACGCCTATGTGGCACCCGTTCCCAGCGGGGACGACTACTACATCCTGCGCCAGCTGGCGGCACAAAGGCAGCAGGCAAGCAGCCAGCCCCTGCCGGAGGAGGAAACCACCTGGCCCGGGCTGAAGATGTACATCGGCGCCCAGAACAGTCTGGAAAGCATGTTGCCGGGCTACGACTACCAGGAAACGGCCAATGCCGCCCTGACGCAGCTGACGGACAGCGGAACCATCGACTCCCAATGGATGGCCTGGGCCCTCGACTGGAACACCCAGGACTATTACAGCGGATACAACGGCCAGGACTACGCCCTGGATACGCCCTACTATGCCACCGACAGCCTGGGTTTTGTGACCCTCAAACGGTTCGCCCTGGAACAGGGGGCACTGTACACGGCGTTCAGCCTGACCATAGACAGCCGTACCGGTGCGGTGACCCAATTGTGGATTTCTGCCCCGCGGCAGGGGGACGACCCGCCGCCTGTCCCCGATGAAGCGGGCCTGCGGGCCTTTGCGGTCCAGGCGGGTCTGGAGGCCCTGGGCGACTGGACGGTGCCGGAAAACTCCGCCTATCCCCATGCGCTGTACAGCCGCAACGGGCAGGCGCTCATCAGTGCCACGGTGAGCCCCTATGAATACACGGGCTGGGTCAACAACACCATGATCACCCAGGAACGCTGGTTCCTGAGCCTGAGCCTGCAGCCCTGTTCCCCGGAGGAACTGCCCATCCTGGTATCCTGAAAAAAAGGAGAATTTTGATGCGACCTTTTGTCTCTTCTTTCCTGGCGGGGGCGCTGGCGCTGACCCTGGCGGCATGTGCCCCGCAGGCGGACCCCCCGGCAGAGCCTGCTCCCACCGTCGCCCCCGAAACCGCCGCGACGGAAGCGGCCCCGACGGGGAATTTTTACACCATCGGGCAGGGAGGAAACTATGACTTCAACGCAGGATTCAATACGGGGGACTGCTGGTATTTCCTGGATTACCACCACCTGGGCTACGCTTTGATCATGAAAATTGACTTTGCCACGGCTACGCGGCAGGTGTTCTGCCGGGTGCCCGGCTGTACCCATGATTCGGATGCCTGCCCGGCCTGGCTGCCGGGCAATGGCCGGGATGTGCAGCTGTTTACGGTGGGAGATACCGTCTATGCTTACCACGGTGTATCCACCATGAACTATCGGGGAAGCTGGGAAGAATACTATGCCGAGGTGGTGGCGCCCAGGCTCGAAGAGCCGCCCGAAAATATGGCAGGTCTGACCAAGGAGCAGATCCTCGGATATTACCGCAACCGATATGCGGAGGTGTCCGCCCCGGCGGGAGTGTATGTCATCCAGGGGGATGGGGCTACCCGGCAAAACCTTTCGACGTCTCAGGACTTGCGTAATGTGTTGGTCGGCTGGTGTGACGGTACGGCACTGTACGGCTATCAACTGTCGACCCCCGCGGTGGGTAATTCCACCGGATACCGGATCTCCCTGACGGATGGCAGCGTAACCACCTTCCCCATGCAGCAACAGGAACAGATTCTCGGTGCGCAAGGGAACCGGCTGCTGACCTCCCATACCGTAACCGAAGTGCCGCTGCCCGACTACAACACCGAAGGATGGGATACCTACCAGGCGGTGCTGCAAAGCGCCACGGTGGAGTATGATTGGCTGGACCCTGCCACCGGGGCGCGCAGCAAGGTGCTGACGTTGCCTCATGACGGTTCTTCCTTCGGAACCACTGGTTTCTATGGCCTGCGCGACGGCAAGCTGTATTTTGAAGATCTCGGCGACCAGGCGGAGGGAAACAGCCAGTACAGAGCCTTCTGCAGTTACGATGTCGCCACCAGCCAATGGAAGGAGCTGCTGCGCCCCCTGCCCGACCGGAGCATGCAGATGGGGGCGGTGACGATAGCCGGCCTGCCGCACATTGCCGCCCAGCAGGGGACCGGTCTGTGGATCACCGGCTCGGACAACGTCTATGGTCAAAACCTGGCCTGGATGCTGGACACCCAAAGTGGAGTGCTCTTCCCCGTGCAGCAGATTATGACGGGGAATGTCTATCACGATTGGGCGGTGACCTGCCTGGCCCTGACCGACGACGGCAGGTTTCTGCTGCAGACCGGAGAGGATGCGCAGGGCAGTAGCTATGCCCTCATCGACGCCGAAGCCTTTTTGCAGGGCAGCACCGACTATACCCCGGTGACGGCGGAGTAAAATTGCAGGGGACTTTCACAATATGAACAATTTTTTTGAAAATAGATGCAAAAAACTTGAAAAAACGTGCATAGAATGCTACCATAAGGAAGGTGTAAGAAATTTGTATAAAGGAGAGTGTCCCCCATGTCGATTACCAATGAGTACCTCAAGGGCGTCTACGACGGCCTGGTGCAGCGCAACCCCGAGCAGAAAGAGTTTCTGCAGGCCGCCGAGGAAGTCCTCGAGAGCCTGGAGCCGGTCATTGCCGCCCATCCCGAGTATGAGAAGGCTGGCCTGATCGAGCGCATGGTTGAGCCCGAGCGCGTGGTCATGTTCCGCGTGCCCTGGGTGGATGACAACGGCAAGGTGCAGGTCAACCGCGGCTACCGTGTGCAGTTCAACTCTGCCATCGGCCCCTACAAAGGCGGTCTGCGCTTCCATCCCAGCGTGAATTTGTCCATCATCAAGTTCCTGGGCTTTGAGCAGTGCTTCAAGAACAGCCTGACCGGTCTGCCCATGGGCGGCGGCAAGGGCGGTGCCGACTTCGACCCCCACGGCAAGTCCGACGGCGAAGTCATGCGTTTCTGCCAGAGCTTCATGACCGAGCTGTACCGTCACATCGGCCCCGACACCGACGTGCCCGCCGGTGATATCGGCGTGGGCGGCCGCGAAGTGGGCTACCTGTTCGGCCAGTACAAGCGCATCCGCAACGAGTTCACCGGTGTGCTCACCGGCAAGGGCATTCCCTTCGGCGGCTCTCTGGCCCGCACCGAAGCCACCGGCTACGGCCTGTGCTACTTTGCCGACGAGATGCTCAAGGCCAACGGCAAGAGCTTCCAGGGCGCCAAGGTAGTCATTTCCGGCTCCGGCAACGTGGCCATCTACGCCAACCAGAAGGCCACCCAGCTGGGCGGCAAGGTCATCGCCATGAGCGATTCCAACGGCTACATCGTGGACGAGAACGGCATCGACTACAAGGTCATGCAGGAAATCAAGGAAGTCAAGCGCGCCCGCATCAAGACTTACCTGGACTACGTTCCCACCGCCAAGTATGTGGAAGGCAGCCAGGGCATCTGGACCGTTCCTTGTGACATCGCCCTGCCCTGCGCCACCCAGAACGAGCTGCCGCTGGAAGGTGCCAAGGCCCTCGTGGCCAACGGCTGCTACGCCGTGGCCGAAGGCGCCAACATGCCCTCCACCCCGGAGGCCATCGCCTACCTGCAGGCCAACAACGTGCTGTTTGCCCCCGCCAAGGCTTCCAACGCCGGCGGCGTGGCCACCTCCGGTCTGGAGATGAGCCAGAACTCCCTGCGCCTGGGCTGGACCTTTGAGGAAGTGGACCAGCGCCTGCACGACATCATGGTCAACATCTACAAGAGCGCTGCCGCTGCCGCCGAGGAATACGGCTGCAAGGGCAACCTGGTGGCCGGTGCTAACATCGCCGGCTTCCTGAAGATCGCCTCCGCCATGATGAGCCAGGGCATCGTCTGATCCCGTACATTGCCATAAAAACCAACAGGCACCCGCCGCAAGGCGGGTGCCTGTTTTTTATGACTGCAAAAATTCCCGGATTTCTTTCTCCACGGCGGCCACTTCCTCGGCAAAGGCCCGGGCCGATACCCGCAGCGCCCCGTGTCCCAGCACGATGACCTGCTCGGCGCCGTCGCTGCTCACCACCCGGGTGCGGCGCTCCTTCGCCAGCTCGTGGGTGGCCCGCTCGATGTACATATCGGCGGTTTCGGCCTCCTGGGTGTAAACGACGTACAGGTTGTGGAACTTTTCCACCTCCCGCACACCGCCCCGCACCTTGTAGGCGTCAAAGACCAGGATGGGCACGCAGCGCTTGTACCCGGCGTAGTTGCAAAGAATGTCCATCAGACGGCGGCGGGCCGCGTCCAGATTGCTCTCGGCGATGCGGCGCAGATCGTCCCAGGCAAAAATCACGTTGTACCCGTCCACCAGCAGGTAATCGGGACCGGTGGGCTGGGGCCTGGCAGGTGCAGCGGCCGCGGGGGCGGTGTGCAGCGCCGCCCGGGCTGCCTTCTTGGCGTCGGTGCCGTTTTCGCCCCGGTGTTTGATCTTGCCGTAGGTGCGTTCAAAGATGGCCAGCAGCTCCTTGTCCTGCTCCAGCGTGCCCCGGTAGGCATCGGCCCGGCGGCGTCGGGCGCCGCTGTCCGCTTCGGTTTCCTCCTCGTCGGTTCCGGCCGGGGCCAGGCGGCGGGCCAGACCGCTGTCCACGTGGGCCTTGGCGGGCACCTCGTCCCACTTGACCACGTACCCGGCGCCATGGGAGCAGAAGACCGAGTCGGCCGGGTTTTCCACATCGGCGTCGGGATCATACCCGGCCGCCGCCAGCACTTCCTCGGCGTTGTGGCAGGCGTCGTAGCCGGCGGGCAGCACCGTCCAGCGGCCCAGGCCGTGGGTGTAGGCGGCAATCTCCCGGGCGTAGCCCCGGGCGGTGGCCACCGGCAGCCGTCCGGTCAGCCGGGCGGTATCTCCCAGGGTCTCGGGGGCGTCAAAGGTGCCGCACATCCGCTGGATATCCGCCATGGCCCGGCCGATGGCGTCGGCCGGCACTTCCAGCGTGAAGTCATACCAGGGTTCCAGCAGCTGCACGGCGTTCTGGGCCTGTGCAGTCCGCAGCCCTTGCCGCACGGCGCGGTAGGTTGCCTGGCGGAAATCCCCGCCCTCGGTGTGTTTCAGGTGGGCTTTGCCCGCCGCCAGGGTGATCTTCACGTCGGTGAGCGGCGCGCCCGTCAGCACACCGGGATGGGTGCGCTCGGCCAGATGGGTCAGCACCAGCCGCTGCCAGTTTTCCGCCAGGGAATCGGGCGGGCAGTCGGCGGCCAGCTGCACACCGCTGCCCCGGGCCCCCGGTTCCAGCAGCAGGTGCACCTCGGCGTAATGGCGCAGCGGTTCGTAGTGGCCGATGCCCTCCACCGCCGCGGTGATGGTTTCCTTGTATAAAATGCCGCCCTCGGAAAAGGTGACCTGCAGGCCGAAGCGGCTTTGCAGCAGCGTCTGCAGAATCTCCAGCTGCACTTCGCCCATCAGTTGCACATGCACTTCCGCCAGGTCATCCCGCCAGGCCACGTGCAGCTGGGGGTCTTCGTCCTCCAGCGTCTGCAGGGCTTTCAGCAGGGTGTGGGGGTTGGCGTCGGGGCAGTCCGCCCGGTAGTTCAGCACCGGTTCCAGCAGCGGGGCTTCGGCGTCCGCTTCCGCCCCCAGTCCCTGGCCGGGGCGGGTGGCGGCAGGACCCGCCACCGCCACCACCATGCCGGGGGTAGCTACGCTGACCAGCCGGAACTTGCTGCCGTTGTACAGACGCAGGGCGTCGGCCTTTTCACCGTTCGGCAGCAGGGCCTTCACCGGCAGTTCACCGCCGGTGACTTTCAGCCAGGTCAGCCGGGCCCCGGCCTCATCCTGGCTGATCTTGAAAACCCGGGCCCCGAATTCCGGCCAGACCGGCGGCATCCGGGTCAGGGTCTGCAAGCCCTCCAGCAGGCGGTCGATGCCCTCCAACCGCAGTGCCGCCCCGAAAAAGCAGGGGAACACCTGCCGGCGGGCAATGGCCGTCACCAGGGTATCCTGCTGCGGCGCGCCGTCGGCCAGCACTTCCTCCATCAGCGGTTCGCTGCAAAGGGCCAGGGCCTCCGGGTCGGGGGCGCCGGTGAAATCCACGCACCCGTCCCCGAACCGGCCCCGCAGCTCCCGCAGACGCACGGCGGCGTCCGCCCCCGGCAGGTCCATCTTGTTCACAAACACAAAGGTGGGCACCCGGTAGCGGGCCAGCAGCTTCCACAGGGTCTCGGTGTGGGCCTGTACGCCGTCGGTGCCGCTGATAACCAGCACTGCGTAGTCCAGCACCTGCAAAGCGCGCTCCGCCTCGGCGGAAAAGTCCACGTGGCCGGGGGTGTCCAGCAGGGTGATGCCGGTTTCTTCGGCGTCCGGGGCGGCGGGCAGGGTCAGCACTGCCTGCTTGGCGAAGATGGTAATGCCCCGGGCCCGCTCCTGGGCGTCGGTGTCCAGGAAGGCGTCCCGGTGGTCCACCCGCCCCAGCTTGCGCAGCACGCCGGCACGGTAGAGCATCCCCTCCGCCAGGGTGGTTTTGCCGCTGTCCACATGGGCCAACAGACCAGCACATATTCGTTTTATCGGTTTTTTCTCTTTCCGTTCGCCCATAAAAAGCACCCCCTCTCGTGAGAACATACTGAA
>CAJFFY010000047.1 GCA_904374465.1 uncultured Subdoligranulum sp. | reverse complement strand
TTAGCAAATGACCGTTGAATAAAAAACAAACCCGAACCCATGCTCAAAGAGCAAAAAGTTCGAGTTTGGCTTGTTTGGTGACCCGTACGGGAATCGAACCCATGTTACAGCCGTGAAAGGGCCGTGTCTTAACCGCTTGACCAACGGGCCGTATAGAATACAAGATTTCGCTAAAACAGCAAGCAACCCACCGGCCACTATTGCAACCGGTCCCCAAGTATTTTAGCGAAACCTTGTAATCTGTGGTAGCGGTAACTGGATTTGAACCGGTGACACTTCGGGTATGAACCGAATGCTCTAGCCAACTGAGCTATACCGCCACATTTGGCGCCTATCAAAAAGCGCTCTATTATTATACGTATTTACAAGCTTTCTGTCAAGTAGTTTTTTCAAAAAAATCAAAAAAATACAAATTGGCGAAATTTGTTCAATCGAATCATCTTGTGGAGGAGGCAATCGGCATGGTATACTGAAGTATCTTAATACAAGGGAGGTTCCTGCCATGAAACGTACCTGGATTTGCCTGCTGGCGGTGGCCGCTTTGGGCCTGGCCGCCTGCAGCAATGCACCGTCCGATTCCCTGGGCACCCCGGTGGAGACGCCGGCGCCCACCGAAACCCCGGCCCCCACCCCGGAAGCCACCCCTGCCACCGAGGAGACTGCCCCTGCAGCCGAAACGGGGGACCTGTATGCCGGGTACGTGGCCTCCTTTGAGGAGGTGGGCACGATGGTCCGCCCGGTGGAAACCGAGGATGGCCGTGCCCTCAACCTGGAATGCACCCTGGACAACGAAATTGACCAGCTGATCTACGACCATTACCGCAACGAGCTGCTGGGCGATCTGGATGCCTCGCTGGCCCAGGTGGGCGAAACAGAAAACTATCGCATCACCGTAGAAAATGACGTGAAAAACGTGCAGGACGGCGCCGGCATGCAGTCCTACACCCTGCACGAGATGCACATTGTACCCCTGGAAGAAGTTCAGACCGCCAACGAGAATGACCTGGCGGTCATTGCCCAGGAGGTGGCGGACTATGGCCTGACCCAGTGGACGGTGCAGGCGGTGGATCTGTCCTGGACTTACACCGAGGCCGAGCAGGCCAAGGGCCCGCAGCTGGACGAAGGGGAGTACCAGCGGTATTTCCTGCTGGGCAAAGCCGCCGACGCCGACAGCTGGAAGATCTACGATTTCTTCTGGGAGGATTTCCTCACTGCAGAATAACCTGTTTTGGCATAGAAAAAAGGCATGGTCGCAAGACCATGCCTTTTTGTCTGGAATTTCTTTGGTCCTTTCTTTGCAAAGAAAGGACAATCCTCCCGGTTCTGTTATTTCTTCTTGGGCACCAGGACTTCCTTGCCGCCCATGTAGGGGCGCAGCACCTCGGGGATGGTGACGGTGCCGTCGGCCTGCAGGTGGTTTTCCAGGAAGGCGATCAGCATACGCGGCGGGGCCACGCAGGTGTTGTTGAGGGTGTGGGCCAGCTGGGGTTTGCCGTTTTCGTCCTTGTAGCGGATATGCAGGCGGCGGGCCTGGGCATCGCCCAGGTTGGAGCAGCTGCACACCTCGAAGTATTTCTGCTGGCGGGGGCTCCAGGCCTCAATGTCGCAGCTCTTGACCTTCAGGTCGGCCAGGTCGCCGGAGCAGCATTCCAGCTGACGGACGGGGATTTCCATGTTGCGGAACAGCTCCACCGAGTTGTGCCACAGCTTGTCGTACCACATCATGCTGTCTTCCGGCTTGCAGACGACGATCATTTCCTGCTTTTCGAACTGGTGGATGCGGTAGATGCCGCGCTCCTCAATGCCGTGGGCGCCCTTCTCTTTGCGGAAGCAGGGGGAGTAGCTGGTCAGGGTCAGGGGCAGCTTTTCGCCGTCCAGCGTCTGGTCGATGAACCGGCCGATCATGGTATGTTCGGAGGTGCCGATCAGGTAGAGGTCTTCGCCCTCGATCTTGTACATCATGGCGTCCATCTCGGGGAAGGACATGACGCCCTTGACCACGTTGCCGTGCATCATGAAGGGGGGAATCACATAGGTAAAGCCCTTGTCGATCATGAAATCCCGGGCGTAGGCCAGCACGGCCTCGTGCAGGCGGGCAATGTCGCCCAGCAGGTAGTAGAAGCCGTTGCCGGCGACGCGGCCGGCGGAATCCAGGTCGATGCCGTCAAAGCTCTCCATGATCTCCACATGGTAGGGGATGGGGTAGTCCGGCACCACCGGCTCGCCGAAGCGCTGCACTTCCACGTTGTGGCTGTCGTCGGGGCCGATGGGCACGCTGGGGTCGATCATCTGGGGAATCGTGTACATGATCTCCTGGATCTTGCCCTGCAGCTCGGTCTCCTTGGCTTCCAGTTCCTTCAGGCGGTCGGCCTGGGCGGTGACCTGCTTCTTCACTTCCTCGGCTTCGGCGGCCTTGCTGGGGTCCTTTTTGGCCTGGCCCATCAGCACGCCGATCTGCTTGGACAGCTTGTTGCGGTTGGCGCGCAGGTCGCTGGCCTCGCCGATGGCGGCGCGGTACTCGGCGTCCAGGGCGATGACCTCATCCACCAGGGGCAGCTTGGCGTCCTGGAACTTCTTGCGGATGTTTTCCTTGACGGCTTCGGGGTTTTCACGGACAAAGCGGATGTCTAACATAACGTTGCACTCCTCTATTACAATTTCCTATCAGGATTCGGGATCGTATTGGCCCAGCAGGCTGACAAACTTCTGCAGCATATCGTCGCTGTAAAAGTCGATCTTCAGGCTGCCTTTGCCGTCCTTGTAGTCCACATGGACTTCGCTGCCGGTGACTTCTTTCAGGGCGGCTTCCACCTCCACGGCGCGCTTGGGGCGGGTGAAGGCGTCCGGTTTGGGTTTGGGCGGTTTGGGGGGCTTGGCCAGCTTTTTGCACAGGGCTTCGGTCTGGCGGACGTTGAGGCCCTGGCTTTCGATGAGGTCGGCAGCGGTGCGGATCAGCTCCTCGCTGGGCAGGCCCAGCAGCACCTTGGCGTGGCCGAAGCTGAGTGTCCCGGCGCCTACCTTGGCGCGGACATCCTCCGGCAAGGCCAGCAGCCGCAGGGAGTTGGTCACGGCGCTGCGGCTCTTGCCCAGCCGCTTGGCGGCGGTCTCCTGGGTCAGGCCGTATTTTTCAATCAGCTGGTGGCAGCCCTCGGCCACCTCGATGGGGTTCAGGTCCTCCCGCTGCAGATTCTCGATCAACGCCAGCGCGGCGGCCTGTTCGTCGGTGACGTCCTTGATGAGCACCGGCACCTCGTCCAGCCCGGCCAGACGGGCGGCCCGCCAGCGGCGCTCCCCGGCAATGATCAGGTACCCGGTGCCCAGGGGTTTGGGCCGCACCGCGATGGGCTGCAGCAGCCCGTTCTCGGTGATGCTGGCCGCCAGTCCCGCCAGGGTGTCCTCGTCAAACCGTTTGCGGGGCTGGTCGGGGTCGGGCTCGATCTCCCGCAGGGGCAGGGTGGTGACGCCGGCGGATTCGTCATTGGTTTCGGGCAGGTCGGCAAACAGACTGTCCAGCCCTTTGCCCAGCCCGCCCAGTTTGCGTTTGGCCATCGGCGTGCCTCCTTATCGTTCGTTGTTCTGCAAAAATTCCCGGGCCAGCTCCATATAGGCTTCGCAACCCTTGCCGCTGGGCTCGTAGAAGTTGATGGGCATGCCGAAGCTGGGCGCTTCGGACAGGCGCACCGACCGCGGAATGACCGCCTTGAAGACCTTGTCCCCGTAGTATTTCTTCACCTGGGCCACCACCTGCATGGTCAGGTTGAGCCGGCCGGAATACATCGTAAAGAGCACGCCCTCGATGTCCAGGTACCGGTTGTATTTTTTGCGCACCGTCTTGAGGGTGTTCATCAGCTCGGTCAGACCTTCCAGGGCGAAGTATTCGCACTGCAAGGGAATCAGCACCGTGTCGCAGGCACACAGACCGTTGACGGTCAGCAGGTCCAGCGACGGGGGACAGTCGATGAAGATGTAGTCGTAGAGCGGCACCACCGGCGCCAGCACGGTGCGCAGTCGCATTTCGCGCCGGGGCAGCGCCACCAGCTCCACCGCCGCGCCCGCCAACTGGGTGTTGGAGGGCAGCAGGTCGGCGTTGTACTCGGTCTTGACGATGGCGGTGCGCACATCGTCGTCGTCGATCAGGCAGGTGTAGACGTCGGCCTCCAGCTTATTCTTGGAAACACCGTAGCCGGAAGTGGAGTTGCCCTGGGGGTCCAGGTCCACCACCAGTACTTTTTTGCCCAGGGCGGCCACGCAGGCGCTCAGGTTGATGGCGGTGGTGGTCTTGCCCACGCCGCCCTTCTGATTTGCTACCGCGATGACTTTTGCCACGGCATTCCCTCCTGTTTTTTTGAATTTTGGGCACAAAATCTGCGTCCGAAACCTATTATAGCACAGCTGCGGGCCGTAAAAAAGAGTTTTTCCATAAAAAGTACCCCGGAAATGTTCCACGTGGAACATTTCCGGGGCTTTTTCTCCCTACTTTCTTTACAAAGAAAGTAGGCAAAGAAATTCCAAACCGGATACACAGGGCGGCACGATAACCTCCACACCGGAGCCGGGAGAGGAAAACGCATACCTTTTTGCGTGGTTGTAGGGGCCGGGTACACCCGGCCCGGGGAAGGATGCCGTTACCGCAACGTTCCCGGGCGGCGTGTACGCCGCCCCTACAACCCAAACACCGGACAGCCATTCCGGCATCATCCCACGGCGGGGTCAAGACCCCTCCCCACGACCAACCTCCGGTCGTTGCCCGGTCCGCCCGCGACGGTTCCCGCAGCGCTTCTGTCTTTTGTAAAACAGGAGCAAGGCTCCTGTTTGGTTCAGCGTTTCTTTGGTCCTTTCTTTGCAAAGAAAGGACATCCGTTCTTTTTTCGCCGGGCACCGCTCACAGCAGCTGCACGGTAAAATCCTCCACATCGGCTGCGGCAGGCAGGGCGGTTTCCTCGGCGGCAGGGACAGGGGAGACCGCTGCCGCAGCGGGGGCCGCCGGCGTGGCGGTGGGGGCGGTCACCCGGCCGTCGTTGCCCACCGGGATACGCACAATGTACTCCAGGCACCCGTCCTTCTTGTCGCAGCTCGTTGTCGCGGCGATGCCCTTCTGGGTCATCAGGTCCACGGCGTGCTGCAGGGTGTTCACAAAAAACCGCACATCCCGCACCATGGGGATGGTCTTGCGGCAGGGACTGGGCCCCTTGGGCGCGGCCAGCATGCTGTCCACCAGCTTGTCGGCCTGGCGCACGCTCAGGTTGTCCCGGGCGATCTTTTCCAGCGCCGCCGTGCGCCGTCCTTCCGGCAGACGCAGCACCGCCCGGGCATGGCGCTCACTGAGATGATTGGCTGTGCACAGATCCTGCTGCTCGGGGGTCAGGGTCAGCAACCGCAGCTTGTTGGCCAGGGCGGGCTGGCTCAATCCCAGGCGCCGGGCGGCCTCCGCCTGGGTGCAGCCCCACAGCCGGATGACCTCCTTGATGCCTCGGGCCGTGTCGAAGGGGTCCAGCTGGCTGCGCTGCAGATTTTCCAAAAGCCCCAGGGCCGCCGACTGGGTGTCGTCGTAGTCGGCCAGAATGGCAGGAATCTTTTCCAGCTTGGCCAGGCGGCAGGCCCGCAGCCGCCGTTCGCCCGCCACCAGCTGGTACTTGCGCAGCCCCACCCGCCGCACGCTGATGGGCTGCAGCAACCCGTTCTGTAAAATGCTCACGGCCAGGGCGGCAATCTCCGGCTCGTCAAAGGCGGTGCGCGCCTGGTAGGGGGACGGCTCGATGCTCTCGATGGGCAGCAGCAGCACCCGGCCGGTCTTCTGGGTTTCTTTTTTGGACACGATGGTTTCCTCCCTGGGAATCTTCCCCATAAAAAAATGCTATGCTTTGTAGAAAGCATAGCATACGCAAGGAAAAATCGGAACAAAAATCGTTCGTCCCAAAACGGGGTGTTTCGCCCGATTACAGCGGCTTTTTTGCAATTTTTCCGCCGTTCCGGGGATAAACGGTCGGAGTCTGCGATATTTTTTCACAGACCACCAGCCCCCGGGCGCTGCCGTCCGGCAGAGTAAAGGTGCGGGTCTCGGCGTAGCGGCCGCCCAGCTTTTTCAGGGCATTGGCGGCGGCTTTGGCCTCGGCGTCGGCTTCGGGGCCCTTCAGGGCGATGAACTTGCCGCCCGGCTTGACCAGCGGCAGGCAGTATTCGCAGAGCACCGGCAGGGCAGCCACCGCCCGGGCACAGGCCACGTCGAACTGTTCCCGCCAGACTTTGCGGGCGGCCTCCTCGGCGCGCTCCTTGGCAAATTCCACCCCGGTCAGGCCCAGCTCGGCGCAGAGATACTTCAGGAAATCCACCCGCTTGCCGGTGGGTTCCATCAGGGTCAATGCCAGGTCGGGTTTGTAGATCTTGGCCACCACACCGGGAAAGCCCGCGCCGGTACCCACGTCCACCACCTTGCCGGCAACCTCCGGCTGGGCGGCAAAGAGCAGGCTGTCGGCAAAGTGGCGGTCCTCGATGCCTTCGGGGGAGGTGATGGCCGTCAGGTTGACTTTCTGGTTGTAGTCCACCAGCAGGGCGGCGTAGCGGTCCAGCAGGTCCAGCTGGACGGGGGAGAGGGCGATGTTCCACGTGGAACATTTTTGGGCCAGGCGTTCTTTGTCAATCATGGGGTTCCTCTTTCTGTTGGGCGCGGTGTTTCAGCACGGCGATGCTCAGCTGGGACAGATCGCTGGGGGAGACCCCGGGGATGCGTCCCGCCTGGGCCAGGGTGCGCGGGCGGATTTTGGAGAGCTTCTCCCGGGCTTCCAGCGTCATCGTCTCGAGGGGAGCGTAGTCGAAGTCCTCGGGAATCAGCACGTTTTCATGGCGCTGGATGTCCCGGATGATCCGCTCCTCCCGGGCAATGTAGCCGGCATAGCGGATTTCCGTCTCGATGCGCTGGGCCATGGCGGGGGTGACGCCCTCGCCCCGGCCAATGACCGCGGCAATCCGCTCGTAGGTGATGGCCGGGCGGCGCATCAGCTCGGCGGCGGTGCCGCCGCTCTCGCCCAGGGCGGTGCCCTCCGGCACCACGGCCCGCAGGTCGGCCAGCTTGATGTGGGTGGTTTCCAGCCGCTTGAGCTCGGCCTGTTTGATGTCCCGATCATGGCAGAAGACCGCCCACCGTTCGTCGTCCACCAGGCCGTACTCCCGGCCGATGGGGGTCAGGCGCTCGTCGGCGTTGTCCTGCCGCAGAGAAAGACGGTATTCGCTGCGGCTGGTCATCATGCGGTAGGGGTCCAGCACGCCCTTGGTCACCAGGTCGTCCACCAGGGTGCCCAGGTAGCTGGTGTGCCGGGCCAGTACCAGCTCGGATTTGCCCAGGGCGTGGCGGGCGGCGTTGAGCCCGGCCAGCAGACCCTGGGCGGCGGCCTCCTCGTAGCCGGAAGTGCCGTTGAACTGTCCGGCGCCGTAGATGCCCGCCACCACTTTGCTTTCCAGGGTGGGTTTCAGGGTGGTGGGGTCCACGCAGTCGTACTCGATGGCGTAGGCCGGGCGCATGATTTCCAGGTGCTCAAAGCCGACAATGGTGCGGTACATGGCGTTCTGCACGGCTTCGGGCAGGCTGGAGGAAAGTCCCTGCAGATACATCTCCTCGGTATCCTCGCCGCAGGGCTCCACAAAGATGGGGTGGCGCTGCTTGTCCTTGAAGCGGACCACCTTATCCTCGATGGAAGGGCAGTACCGGGGCCCCACGCCCTGGATGTCGCCGCCATAGAGGGGGGACCGGTCCAGGTTGTCCAGAATGACCTTGTGGGTTTCGGGGTTGGTGTAGGCGATGTAGCAGTCCACCTTGTTGTGCATGGGCGTCCGGGTCAGAAAGCTGAAGGGCTGCAGCAGCTCGTCGGGGTCGCCGGGCTGGCACTCCAGTTTGGAGAAATCAATGCTGCGGCGATGCACCCGGGCGGGGGTGCCGGTCTTGAACCGGCGCAGCGTAAAGCCGTGGTCCACCAGGGACTGAGTCAGCTCGGTGGCGGCGTGGGTACCGTCGGGGCCGCCGTCGTAGTGGGCTTCTCCCACAAAGATGCGGCCGCCCAGGGTGGTGCCGGTGGCAATGACGCAGGCCTTGCAGCCGTAGTAGCCCCCCAGCGCCGTGAGCACGCCCACGATCTTGCCGTTCTGCACGTCCACGCCCACGATTTCGGCCTGGTGGATGTCCAGGTTGGCGGTTTTCTCCAGGGCGTGCTTCATCCACATATGGTACCGCTTGCGGTCAGTCTGCACCCGCAGACTGTGTACGGCGGGACCTTTGCCCCGGTTGAGCATCCGGCTCTGCAAAAAGGTGGCGTCGGCGCCCAGGCCCATCAGGCCGCCCAGGGCGTCCACTTCCCGCACCAGATGCCCCTTGGCCGTGCCGCCGATGGACGGGTTGCAGGGCATGTTGCCGATGAAGTCCAGCGTCAGCGTGAAGACGGCGGTCCGGGCACCCAGCACCGCCGCCGCGTGGGCGGCCTCGATGCCGGCGTGACCCGCACCCACCACAATGACGTCGTAATTTCCTAAAATATCCATATACGTTTCCTTATCCCTCGTCAAAGCGGACCGTGGCCCGCCGTTTATTTGCCCACACAGAAGGTCTCGAACACCTCGTCGATGGTGGCGTCGGCCGCGTCCTCGCCGGTCAGGTCGCACAGGGCCTGCAGGGCGTCGGTCAGGCAGACCGCCACCGCGTCCAGCCCGAACCCGTCGGCTTCGGCGCGCAGGGCTTCGGCCAGGGCGTCCCGGGCCCGGGTGGCGGCGGCCAGCTGGCGGGCGCTGCACAGCTGCCCCGCCCGGGGGTCCAGCTTGGCGGTGCCCAGCAGTTCCGCCACCGCCGCCGACAGGGGCTGCAGGCTGGCGGCATCTTTGGCGCAGAGGGTCAATACCTTTTTAAAATAGGGCTGCAGCTGCAGCCGGGCGGCCTCGGTGTCCTCGGCCAGGTCCTGTTTGTTCAGGATGGCCAGCGCCGGGCGGCCCTGGCAGCGGCGGGCAATGTCCAGGTCGGATTCGGTCAGCGGCTGGGCGGCATCGAAAACCGCCAATACCAGTCCGGCCTCGTCCAGCTTCTTCCAGCTGCGGCGGATCCCCTCCGCCTCGATGGCGTCGCCGTCGGCGCCCACCTCCCGCACGCCCGCCGTGTCGAAGAGGTTGAGCCGGATCTCCCCCAGCTGGACGGCCTGCTCCACAATGTCCCGGGTGGTGCCGGCCACCGGCGTCACGATGGCCCGGTCAAACCCGGCCAATAGATTCAAAAGCGTGCTCTTCCCCACGTTGGGGCGTCCCAGCAGGACGCAGTCCACCCCGTGGCGTAAAACTGCCCCGGCGCCGTACCCGGCAATCAGGTCGTCCAGCTCCTGCTTTTGCAGGGCCAGCGTGCCGGTCAGCGCCGCGTCGGACAGTTCGGGCACATCCTCCTCGGGGTAATCCACCCAGGCGGTCAGGTGGGCGTTGAGGCTTTGCAGCGCCGTCTGGATGGTGCCGATCCGTTGGGCCAGCCGGCCATCCAGGGCGGATTTGGCCAGGGCGGCCCCCTGCCGTCCGTTGGCGCCGATGACCTCCATGACGGCCTCGGCCTGGGTCAGGCTCAGCTTGCCGTGTTCCAGGGCGCGGCGGGTGAATTCCCCCGGCCCGGCCGGGGCAGCCCCCGCCAGCACCAGCGCTTCCAACAGACCGTCCGCCATGGCGGTGCCGCCGTGGACCGACAGCTCGATGACGTCCTCCCCGGTGTAGGAGTGGGGCGTCCGGTAGAACAGTGCCACCGTTTCGTCCATCTCCTCCCCCCGCAGGATATAATGCCCCAGCATGGCGGTGTAGCCTTTGGCGTCCGCCACCCGGCGATTGGCCCGCACCGGCACAAAGATTTTCTCGACGATCGGGTAGGCGTCGGGGCCCGATACCCGGATCACCGCAATGCCGCCCTCCCCCGGTGGGGTGGCCAGCGCACAGATGGTTTGTTCCAAACGGTCCATAGTTTGTGTCCTCTCTATATATAAAGGTAGAAAGCCGGAGTGGCCGGGAGGTTCGCGGTATGTTCCTTTTTGACCGGCCAAAAAGGAACCGAAAAAGCCGCCGCTAATTCCGAGGCGCGGGGCACGGCTCAAGGGGCCTGCGGGCCCCTTAAGAAACCCCGGGGCTTTGCGGAGGTCGCCCGAGATGGTTTTCGCTTCTCACAGCGGGCCATGCTCTAGCAACCGGACCGCCCGTGTCCACCGTGTGAGCTCACCCGGGCTCCCGATCCGAAATCCCGCCCGCCTTCGCGGGCGGGCCGGATATACCCGGCCCCTGCAACCACACAAACCTTTGTAAATCCCGTGCGGTTGTTTGGTGGGGATGAATCCCCGCCCTACGAACCTACCAAACAATTTCCCGGCGTCGGCGCGGGTATTCCCCTTGCCACTCAGTACCCCCGGTTCAGAGTTTCTTTGCCTACTTTCTTTGCAAAGAAAGTAGGTCACAGATCCTCCGCCGTCAGCAGCTTTTCCCGCAGCCGGGCAGCGGGCGGCTGGCCGGGAGCGCTGGCCGCCGACAGGGTCCCGAAGGTGGCCGCGCTGCCGAAGGGCCCGCCGCAATAGCGGGTCACGGCGCCGTCCCGGCCCATACTCATGGTAATCAGTGTGGCATCGGGGCGCGCATCGTGCACTTCCGCCGTGGCCAACAACAGGTTGGCCGCATCCTGACGGTTATGGGGCATCACTGCCAGTTTGGCTATGTCCGCCCCGGCGTCCAGCATCCCGTGCAGGGCCTCCACCATGGCGTGGCGGTCCGGAGTGCCGTCAAAATGATGCTCGCTGAACAGCGCCGCGGCGCCCGCCCGCTTGGCGGCATCCCGCAGCGTGCGCACGACGGATGCGTCGGTGCGCCACTGGATGTCCAGGGCATCCACGCCCCCCTGCTGTAACAGGGCCAGCCCGGCGTCCCGGTAGGTGCCGTCGTCCAGGGCGACCTCTCCCCCCTCCCGGGCGGTGCGGATCGTCACAATCAGCGGCTTTTGCACCAGGGTCCGCACCCCGGCCAGGGCACCGAGCCAATCGTCCAGCCGCAGCGGGTCCAGCCGCAGCTCCACCAGGTCGGCCTGGGGAGATTCCTGGGCGGCCTTGGCCTGGGCTTCCAGCTGGTCCAGCGTATGGGCAAACAGCGGCACAATGATTCGGGGATGATCGGCATTCAGATGCAGCATGGGCGGGCTCCTTTGTCGTACAGACGGCTTTTTGTTGTATTGTACCACAATTTAAAAAAACTGTAAATTCGCGCCGGGCCGCTTGCCCTTTGCGCCCCGGCGCGCTACAATAGATAGTCACAGGAGGCATTTTTCTATGGAAACTTTTGCAATGCCGCAAAGCGCTGCTCTGCTGTTGGAGGGCGGCTCGCTGCGCGGTCTGTACACGGCGGGCGCCCTGGACGCCCTCATGGAACGGGACCTCTACTTCCCCGCGGTGGCCGGCGTCAGCGCCGGCGCCCTCAACGCCGTCAACTATGTGGCCCATCAGCCGGGCCGGTCGGCCAGCGTCAACCTGCGCTACCGGCGCGACCCCCGCTACTTCGGGCCCATGGCCGCCGTCAAGGGCGGCAGTCTGTTCGGACTCAACTTCATGCTGCGGGACCTGCCCCAGCAGGTTCCCTTTGACTACGATACCTTTTATAAAGGCAGCCAGCGGATGGTCGCCGTCACCACCTGCGTCCAGACCGGCAAACCTGCCTACTTCGAAAAAGGCAAAACCGACTTCGACTTCTTCGACGCCGTGCGGGCCTCGGCCAGTCTGCCGCTGGTGTCCGCCCCGGTGCACCTGGGCAAATTCAGCTACCTGGACGGCGGCTGCTCCTGCCCCATCCCCCTGCACTGGGCCCAGACCGAAGGCTTCGAAAAAATCGTCATCATCACCACCCGGCAAAAGGGCTTCCGCAAAACCATGCCCAGCCAGCGGATGATCAACCTGTACGATGATTTCTACGGCCGGCGGACGCTGTTTTACGCCACCCTGCTCACCCAGGAAGTGCGCTACAATGCCCTCATGGAGGAGATCGACGCCCTGGAAGAAGCGGGCAAGATCTTTGTACTGCGCCCCGCCGACCCGGTGGAGATCGGCCGGTTCGAAAAGGACACCGACAAGCTGCTGGCACTGTACAACCGCGGCCGCCGGGAAATGCGCGACCACCTGGACGACCTGCTGGATTACCTGGAACGGTAACCCCAAACGGATAAGGAAAAGCGCCGGACCCCGTAAAAACGCGGTGTCCGGCGCTTGTTATGTTCTATCACTTCTGGTTGGTTTCGCTGATTTGCAAGCATTCCTGCAAAAAGTCGGTCACGGCTTTCCGGTAGGCGGGAATGTCCACGTAGTAGGCCACCGCATGCCCGGCCCCGGGAATGGTCACCAGCTTTTTGCGGCCTGCGCAGGCGTCGTAGTTTTCCCGGCTCATCTCGCAGGGCACAAAGTCGTCGGCCTCCCCGTGCAAAAACAGGATGGGAATCCGGGTCTTGGCCACCGCCTGGCGGCAGTCGGCGTCCTCGGGATCAAAGTGCCCGAAGAGCAGTGTGCCCAGCCGTCCCACCGTGTAGATGGGCCCCACCGGCAGATGATGCCCCGTCTGGGCCAGCACACGGCGGCAGATGTCGTGGGGACTGGTGTAGCCGCAGTCTGCAATAATGCCCTTGACGCTGCGGGGCAGGTCCAGACCGCTGGCCAGCAGCACGGTGGAAGCGCCCATGGACACCCCCATCAGGAACAGCGGCGTGTCGGGGCCGAAATGCTTGTAGGCCCAGTAGGCCCAGGCGCGGCAGTCGTAGCGTTCCTTCACGCCCATGGTGATGGTATGTCCCCCGCTGGCGCCGTGGCTGCGCTGGTCGGGCAGCAGGACGTTGTAGCCCAGCTGTTTGCACAGGGTGTAGCCGCCCATGCCGTCCCGACGGGCAAAGCCCTTGTATCCGTGAAAGATGATGGCCACCGGGGCGCCGTCGGCATGGTGATAGTACCGCGCCGCCAGCAGCGTGCCGTCGTCCGCCGTAATCTGCACCGGCTCATAGGCCGCGGCAGCCAGGGCCTCGGCGTCCTGTTTCAGCTGATCGCCGTAGGGCAGCGTTTTGGACAGTTCCTCGGCGGAGATATCCTCCGGCTGAGCCGCATGGTAGAACCAGAACCGATAAATGCCATAGGCCGCCCCCAACACCGAAGCGGCCGCCGCAGCGGAGACTGCCGCCCCCGCCGCCACCAGATGACTTTTTTTCATTGTATGCACCTCGTTTGGAGCCAGACAAGTGCTCCGGTACATAGTATAGCAAAGTTGGAAAAATTGTGCAATCAATCCCCGGCCCCCTGCTTGCGACAAAAAAACCATTTGCATTTTTCCAAAAAGTTTGCTATACTATATTAGTTCCCGCAAGAGGAACAACAAAAGTATGTGCGGTCGTAGCTCAGCTGGATAGAGCGTTGGACTCCGACAACTGTGGCACGTTAGGCAGTCGGCAAGAAATTGCTCGGCATAACGTGAAAAAGCAGGCACATCACCCGGTGGTTCACGGTAGACTGACCACGAATTGACCACCAACCCGATTTTCACAATTTTATACGATGAATCTCGTCCCAGCGACGATTTTCATAAATG
>CAJFFY010000046.1 GCA_904374465.1 uncultured Subdoligranulum sp. | reverse complement strand
CAAATTCATGGGCCATGAACTCCAGATCTTCATCATCAATCTGATCTGAAAACATCCACACATTTCCGCTCATTCCGCATCACCTCCCCGGTATTTGCCAGTAGCCGGTTCATGGAAACGCTCCAGATAGGCATCGAAGATTTCACGATTGATCAAGACGGTGCTGTCAATCCGAAAAATTGCGCCCGCATCGCTGGCCAATTCCAGCAGCTTCTTGTGTGACAGACTGTAAATCAGTTCGGCCTGCTGATAGCGAATATACTCTCTGCGCAGTTTCCGCAGTTGAGCGGGAACTTCTTTCATGCTTTTAATCGGTTTGTATTGCTCTTTCATATAAGGTGCCTCCTGTTTTGATGGTGGGAATGTGTGGCAAAAGTTGACTGCAAACAAAAAAGCACTTCTCAGAAATCTTCTGAGAAGCGCTTTGGGGTTAATCCAAACCTGAGATTCGAATTGCCTGAAATTCACAACCGTTCGTGTGAATGCGTAATTCCTTGAAATTTTGCTGTCAAATTGCTGTCACAACGAGCTGTACATCACGCAGCGGGCACAATATATAGTGTTTTTTCTTTTTCAGAATGTCTATATAATGTGGTTTTACTGGTCGACGGGCTTCATCGTGGGGAAGAGCAGCACGTCACGAATGGAGGCGGAGTCGGTGAGCAGCATGACCAGACGGTCCACGCCGAAGCCCAGACCACCCGTGGGGGGCAGGCCGTATTCCAGGGCAGTGACGTAGTCGTAATCCACCTGGGCTTTGCTGTCCGGGTCGATCTGCTTGCGCTCTGCCACCTGACGTTCAAAACGGCCCTTCTGATCGATGGGATCGTTCAGCTCACTGAAGGCGTTGCCGAATTCGGTGGCATTGATGAAGTACTCGAACCGCTCGGTGATGGCCGGATTGCCGGGCTTGCGCTTGGCCAGCGGGCTGACCTCCACGGGGTAGTCATAGATGAAGGTGGGCTGGATGAGGTTTTCCTCCACGAAGGCGTCGAAGAACTCGGCCAGGATGGCACCCTTGGTGGGGATTTCCGGCAGTTCCACATGATGTTCCTTGGCCAGGGCAATGGCTTCCTCGTCGGACTGCACAGCGTCAAAGTCCACGCCGGAGTATTTCTTGACCGCCTCGGTCATGGTCATCCGCTCCCAGTGGGAGAGGTCGATTTCCTTACCCTGGTAGGTAATCTGCAGGGTGCCGCAGACCTTCTGGGCCACCGTCTTCATCATCTCTTCCACCAGGTCCATCATGCCGTGGTAGTCGGTGTAGGCCTGGTACAGTTCGATGGTGGTGAACTCAGGGTTGTGCTTGGGGTCCATGCCCTCGTTGCGGAAAATTCGGCCCACTTCGTAAACGCGGTCCATACCGCCCACGATCAGACGCTTGAGGTAGAGCTCGGTCTCAATACGCAGCACCATATCCATATCCAGGGTATTGTGGTGGGTCAGGAAAGGCCGGGCCGAAGCACCGATCTCGAAGGGGGTCAGGATGGGGGTTTCCACTTCCAGGAAGCCCTTGCCGTCCAGGAAGCTGCGCAGTTCCCGCAGGATGGCACTGCGCTTGATGAAAGTCTGCTTCACATCCGGGTTGACGATAAGGTCCACATAGCGCTGACGGTATCGGGCTTCCCGGTCGGTGAGGCCGTGGAACTTTTCCGGCAGGGGCAGCAGGCTCTTGGAAAGCAGCGTCAGCTCATTGACACGCACGGAAATTTCGCCCATCTTGGTGCGGAACACTTCGCCCCTGCAGCCGATGATGTCGCCGATGTCCAGTTTTTTGAAGGCCGCATAGGCTTCATCCCCCAACAGATCCCGCTTGACAAAGATCTGGATGTCGCCTTTCTGGTCCCGCAGATGGGCAAAGCTCGCCTTGCCCATGACGCGTTTGGACATCATACGGCCGGCCAGCGTAACCACCTTGCCGGTTTCGGCTTCGGCGGGCAGGTCGGCAAATTCGGCCTTCAGGTCAGCGGAATAAGCATCCTGCGGATACTTGGTGATGACGAAGGGGTCATGACCGGCGGCGCGCAGGTCGGCCAGCTTCTGACGGCGGACTGCCGCCTGCTGGGTGAGATCCTGCTCGGTCTGGGGCTTGTTCTGCTCCATGGGAGATCTTCCTTTCTGTTTCTTATGCAAAAAGGGGCAGGTTATCCCCGCCCCTGCCTTGTTTTACTTCGAGCGCGAAACGGCCAGCACCTTGTACACAATGATGTTGCCGTTGGGCAGGGTCACGTCCACTTCGTCGCCGGCTTTGTGACCGATCAGCGCAGCGCCCACCGGGCTCTCGTCGCTGATGCGGTTCTGGTTCATATCGGCTTCGGTGGAACCGGTGATATCGTATTCTTCGGCATCCTCGGGGTCATCGCCCTCGGCCAGGATCTTGACGCGCATACCGATGGAGACGGTGTCGTTGGACAGCTCGCTGTCATCGATGATGCGGGCAACCTTCAGGGTAGCCTCCAGGTCGGCAATGCGGGCTTCCACGATGGCCTGTTCTTCCTTGGCGGCATCGTACTCGGCGTTCTCGCTCAAGTCGCCGTAGCCGCGCGCGACCTTGATCTTGTCCGCCACTTCCTTACGTTTGACGGTGCGCAGTTCGTTCAGATCCTGTTCCAGCTTCTGGTAACCCTCACGGGTAACGACGACTTCTTTAGCCATGCTCGATTCTCCTAACATTACGCGATAGTAAAAGTTGTGCGGCCCGCAAAATGAGCCGCACTAATTTAGATATTATATCGGCTCAAAGCCAATTTGTCAAGGGTTTTGCGCTGGTGCGCGTTATTTGTCCAGCTGCAGCAGGCCCACCTTGCGGTAGACCTTGCTGACCGTGCGGTTGGCGATCCGGGCAGCCCGGGCAGCGCCATCCTTGAGTACGCCGTCCACATAGGCTTTGTCGGCCAGAATGCGGTTATATTCCGCCTGGACAGGGGCCAGCGCATCGGCCGTAACCTCCGCCACCGCCAGCTTGAAGTCGCCATAGCCCTTGCCGGCAAATTCAGCTTCGATTTCCTCGTTGGTTTTGCCGGTGAAGGTGCCGTAAATGGCCATCAGGTTGGAAACGCCGGGCTTGGTTTCGCGGTCAAAGCGAACCACGCCGTCCGAGTCGGTGACCGCACGCTTGAACTTGCGCACGATGGTATCCTTGTCGTCGGTCATCAGCACGAAGGCGTTGACGTTGGTATCCGACTTGCTCATTTTCTTGGTGGGTTCCGCCAGGGACATGATCTTGGCACCGGAAGCAGGCACATACCCTTCCGGCAGCGTGAAGGTATCGCCGTAGACACCATTGAACCGGTTGGCAATGTTGCGGGCAATTTCCAGATGCTGGGTCTGGTCCTGGCCCACCGGCACCAGGTCGGCGTTGTAGATCAGGATGTCGGCCGCCATCAGCACCGGGTAGGTGAACAGACCGCCGTTGACATTATCGGGATGTTTGGCGCTCTTATCCTTGAACTGGGTCATGCGGGAAAGCTCACCGAACTGGGTGTTGCAGGCCAGAATCCAGGACAGCTCGCAGTGCGCCGGCACGTGGCTTTGCACAAAGAGCACGTGGTTCTGGGGGTCGATGCCCACCGCCAGCAGCAGGGCGGCCAGTTCACGGGTGCGGCGGCGCAGATCCGCCGGAACCTGGCGTACCGTCAGGGCGTGCAGGTCCGCGACCATATACAGGCAGTCATAATCCGGCTGCAACAGGGCCCAGTTGCGCACCGCGCCGATGTAGTTGCCCAACGTGGGCGTGCCGGTGGGCTGAATGCCCGAAAGAATCCGTTTGCGTTTTTCTTCTGCCATAATTTCCACCTTCTATAAATACGCAGGCCAGAAGCAGCCCGCTGTAGTAAGTACTATTCAATCACACGCGGGGCGCTTTGTCAATAAAATTTGCCCGCAGCACCAAGACTGCGGGCAAGGTTTTTCAGGACAGAGGCACTGTGAATTCGGCCAGAATCTCATAACCGTCCGGCTTGTCGTAATCCACAATGTTATACACCGTTACTGTGACGTTGTGGCAGTCCTCCGGCACCGTGTCAAAATAGTAGGTCCAGCGATAATCGCTGTTGCTGTCATTCTCGTCCACCTGTGTGCCTTCCCCGCGTTCCGGTTTGAGCAGGGTACCGTCCTCGGTGGTCAGCTTGGGCTGGATACTGCCTTGCGCAGGCACCTGGATGTCCAGTTTGGCGGCAGCGGGTGTAGCGGTCAGGCTGTGCAGTGTGATGCCGTTCTGCGCTTCCGGGCCATCAAAAGTGCGTATGCCCTCGGTGCCCGGTTCCGGGATGGTGAAAGTCAGCGTATAATCCCCATCCAGCGGGGTTTCGTCATGGTAGGCAAGGTGCTGATAGGAATCCCCCCACTCCTTGGTTTTTTCCTCCAGCACTTCCACATTGAAGGCCACCAGCCCATGGAGCTGCAGCGTCACCTGCTCTCCGCTCAGAGACCGGTCCTCCTCATACAGAAACATCGGGTAGTTCAGCCCCATCACAAAAGTCCGCTCATCCTGGCGGGTGAACCAGCCCACTCCCTCCTGGGAGATGGCCGCTCCATTTTCCAGAACCAGTGCGCCTGAGGCATCGGCGGGATCCAACGGCATCGAACCGCCGGCATCCGCCCGGATGGTATCAAACCCGACCAGGCTGTCGTCCTGCGCCGTCAGCACCAGGCTCAGCCGCATCCAGTCCTCATCCCGGTAGACCTGCCCCAGCGTTACCGTATAGGGGCTGGTGGCGCTTTCGGCGGTCTGTTCCACCGTTTGGGCGTACTGGTTGAGCTGTTCACTGCGCAGGCGGGTATCCTCGCTGCGGTTGATGCGGCTGAAAAGGGTGCCCACCAGGGGCAGGCTTTCGGCAAAGGCAGGGTTGGCCAGATTCACGCTGCCCAGTACCACCACACAGGCGGCGGCCGCCACCGCCGCGCTGCGCACCAGCCGCAACAACGGGCGGGAACGCCGGGCTTTCCTGCCAGGTTGTTTTGCGTTTACCTGCCCCCGGGCGGAGGCCAGCACCCGGTCCCACTCCCCTTTCTCTACGGGGACGCCGGGCAGGTCAAGGTCATCTAACGCCCGGAGCAAATTGGGATCATAGTCGTGGTTACCCATGGTTGCACACTCCTTTCTGTTCCAGCTGACGGCGCAGCCGTTCCCTGCCGCGGCTCAACCGGGTGTTGACGGCACCTTCGGTCATGCCCAGGGCGGCGGCAATCTCCTTGCTGGATTGCAGCAGATAATACTTGCGCAGAAAAATTTCCCGGTCCGGCGGTCCCATGGCCGCCACCAGTGCCCCCACCCAGTCGGCCGCGTCGGAGGCCGCCCGGTCAAAGGCTGCCACCTCGCCGAGGGTACGGCTCAGTTCCTCGTCCAGAGAAAGGGCTGCATGACGGCGCAACCCGTGGTACCGGTCGATGCCCTTGTTGCGTGCCGTTACCAGCAACCAGGGGCGCAGCGGCGTTTTCTGCTGTTCCAACCGGGCGGCGTGGCGCCACAGGGACACAAAGGTATCCGCCATACACTCCTCCACATCCCGTGGGTCCCGGGGCAGGATGCGCAGCAGCACCGCCTTGACCAGCGATGCATAGGCCTGCATGGCAGCATGCAGCCCCGCGTCGGGGTCGGTCTGCAGCAGGCGGGTCAGGTCCCGGTCATTCAAATGGATTCCTCCCTGTTGTAAGTTTTGGAAGCGCTTCTGCTTATCCAGACGGAACAAACGGCCAAAACCTTACAGCATTTTTTCTTTTGCTCAAAAAAAGAGGACGCACGCAGGTGCGTCCCCTTTATCCTTATCTTATTACCTTCTTTTGCCCAGCAACTGGGTACGGATGTGGGCGAAGCAGGCATCTTCCCCCTGATCGCGCAAGATCTGCAGGCAGGTTTCCAGTTCCCGCCGGGTTTCGGGATGCAGGATGTAATGATCCTTGCTGTGTTCGTAATATTCCCAGGCGGTGGCGTCGGTATAGTCGGCGCCCTTGTAATTTTTGCTGGCGGCGATACGGTCGCAGACCATTTCAGCCACATAGCGGGCCGGCATCCGCATACCGGCCAGGGCGTGATCACCGTCCGGGGCATAGTCGATCCAGTATTCCAGATGGTGACGGTTGCGCCCCTTGTGGTGCAGCCAGGCCGCGCTGTACCCCTCTGCCTTGCGCTGGGCATTGTTGGGACTGCAGGTTCCCTGCCAGTACCTGGCCCCGGCCAGGAACTCCACCGGCGAAAGTTTGCTCAGATCGTGGGTAAGTCCCTGCCAGTACAGTCCGCAGCGAAAACAGTGCCGCAGCACCAGCATTTTGTGATGGTGGATGGTTTTATAATGTTTGATCGGATGCCACAAAACCGGCATGCCTCCTTCGGATGGATAGAATTGCGGGGCGCCGGCTCAGCGGTCCCACTTGTCGCACAGGCTGGCGATCTGGCTGGCGAACTTGGCCAGATCCTTGTTGGCCCCGCCCTGGTTGTGCTGGATAACCGCCATGAGCCGCTTGCCCATATTGACCAGACGGTCGTAGGCGGCGCTGCTGCGCACCGTGGCAACCCCCGGCGTCTTGACAATCTTTTTGGTGTTGCCCACTTCGGCGCAGGCCACCCGGCCGTCCCCCACGATCCAGACGGAACCGTTGTAGGGGGCTTCCGCCTCATAGCCTTCCTCCTGTAAACGGTGGGCCCAGTGGTCGGCCACTGCGTCCTCGCCATGGTTGACGAAAACAAACCTGGGCTTTTCGGGGAAGGCGTGAAGCCAGTTGGCCAGGCCATCCTGGTCGGCGTGGCCGGAAAGCCCGCTGAGCCGGTGGATATTGGCCTTGACCTGGATTTCATCCCCGAAGAGTTTGACCTCTTTGGCGCCGCCCAACAGCACATTGCCCAGGGTGCCCGGGCTCTGGAACCCCACAAACAGGATGGTGCACTCGGGCCTCCAGAGGTTGTACTTGAGGTGGTGGCGGATGCGTCCGGCGTCGCACATGCCGGATGCCGAAAGGATGACCTTGGGTTCCGGGTCCCCGTTGATGGCCATGGACTGTTCCTTGGTCTCGCTGATGCAAAGTCCGGGGAACCACAGGGGGTTCTGGCCGCTCTGGACCAGGGCCATGGCTTCCTCGTCGTAGCACTCCATGAAGTTTTCCCGGAAGATGGTAGTGGATTTGCTGGCCAGCGGACTGTCCACAAAGACCGGGAAGTTGTCATGGCCGTGGATGCGGCCTTCTGCCTTGATCTGGCGGATAAAGTAGAGCAGTTCCTGGGTGCGGCCCACCGCAAAGCTGGGAATGACCACGTTGCCACCCCGGTCAAAGGTGGTCTGCAGGACTTCGGTCAGTTCCCCCAGATAGTCGGGACGCGGACCGTGGCTGCGGTCCCCGTAGGTGGATTCCATCACCAGATAGTCCGCATAGGGCGGAATGGCAGGGTCCTTGATGAGGGGCTGGTGGATGTTGCCGATGTCCCCCGAGAAGACAATGACTTCCGGCTCCCGTTCCGGCTCGGTAACCCGCACCGAAATGGAGGCGCTGCCCAGCAGATGCCCCACGTCGGTGAAGAGCACCTCGATTTTGCCGCCTGCATCCTCAAACAGGGTCTGCCAGCTGCCGTACGGGCAGGGCACGAACTGGTTCATGACTTTTTCGGCATCTTCCACAGTGTAGTCCGGTTCCACCATGGCGGCACCGCTGCGCTGCGCCTTACGGTTTTTCCACTCGGCTTCCTGCTCCTGAATGTGGGCCGAGTCCCGCAGCATGATGCCGCACAGGTCCATGGTGGCATCGGTAGAATAGATGGGACCTCGATAGCCATTCTTATAGAGGTAAGGGATCTGGCCCGAGTGGTCGATGTGGGCATGGGTCAGCAGCATCGCCTCATAGGTGCCGGGGGCATAGGGCAGGTCCGCGTTTTCATAAACATCCCGTCCCTGCTCCATGCCGCAGTCCACCAGCAGGCGGTGGCCCGCCGCTTCCAGTTGGGTACAACTGCCGGTCACTTCCCGTGCGGCTCCCAAAAAAGTCAGTTTCATTCGGTTCGCCTCCCTGCAAAGCCTGCCTTTACTGATTGCGGCCCACACCGTAGGTGGGCGCTTCGGGCAGGACAAAGTCTTCGGTGAAATTGTTGGTGTTGTCGTTGATATTCATACGGACATCCCAGAACAGGTCGCCGTAATCCCGCAGGATGGTGTAGTTGCCCTCGCCCAGGGCCTGCAGCGTGATGGTATCCCCCACCAGCAATACGGTATCGCCCTCCGGCTCCCAGGCGGTCAGCGACGACTGGTAGGTTCGAGTGACGTTTCCGCTGTCGATCAGCGTCTGGGCCGCCTCCGCAGTGGTGGAAACCAGCACCAGTCGTGCCGTGGCAGGCAGCGAATCCAGCAGCGCCTGCCGGGTGATGCCGCCGTATTCCAGTTCGGTGACACCGCCCGCCACACCGGTCACCACCGACTCAGCCCAGCCTTCCGGCCAGTGATCCCGGTCATTCTCGGCAATTTCCTCATAGAGGGTGGCCAGATAGTTGCCGTAGCTGATGGTCTTGGTGGCGTCGGGGTTCTGGGCATAGGTGAAGAGCGGCGTATTGAGGATGCTGGAGTCGTCGGCATCCAGTTCCGCCAGGGACGCTGCCGCGCTGAAGTAGGCTTCGGCTCCGGAGGCCTCCGCCGCCGCGGCGCTCTCGGTGGGCGAGCTGGGATCCGCCCCGTCGGATGCCAGTTCCTTTTCGGGATCGGCCGCATCGGAAGCGCTGGCCACCGTTTCCTCGGTGGGCACATAGCGGTTCCAGGTATCCCGGTTGGCTGTCAGTGTCTGGGCCGGGATGGCATCGTTCAGCACAACCCGGCAACCGCCGCCCTGGGTAAAGACCAGATCCAGCCGGGCCACCGCATTCAGGGCATTCCCGGCCGCCAGTACCGGCACCGAGCCGGTCTGGTTTTCGGTGGTGCCGCCATCGATGACCGCCGTCACCCCCAGCTGGGAAAGGGTATCCTGCAGAGCGCTCACATCCACACCCGGGGTAGCGACGCAAAGAATGACATCCACCCCTTCGGCCTGCAGGGCCGCCACCTGTTCACTGGCGGTCTGGGCCAGATCGTTGGCGATGGGGGTTTCCTCATTGACGAGGCCCACCTTTTCGGTGACGGTAGCCGTGTCGGCCAGCGAGAAGAAGCCGATCTTATAGCCGGCCCGTTCCAGAACATAGTTCATGCCGTTGGTGATGCGGTTGCGGTTCCAGCTGGTGGAGCGGTAGAAGATGGCAGAGCCCTCAGCATCCCGCAGGTTTGCCACCAGCGACGGGCCGGAGGCCATGTTGGCGTCACTGCGCAGCCGCTCGATACCGTAGGCCAGGTCGGCGGCGCCGAAGGCCTGCAGGTCATACCCGGCGGCCGAGAAGCTGCTGAGCATATCCATGCCGCCGGTCAGACTGGCGCTGAGCGTGCCGTGCAGACTGCCGCCGGCGTCCAGCAGAATGGCGTCGGGCGCTGCCCCCTTAAGGGCCGCCACGTCGGCCAGGCTGACCTCTCCGTTGTCCCGCTGGCCGGCCAGCTGGCCGGTGGCAAAGACCGGCACCGTGATATCACCGATGCGCACCAGGCAGGAGATGCTCTCGGTGCCGTCAGCCAAGGTGGCGGTAATGGTGCACTCGCCGCTGTCGGCACGGGCACGGACCGTTCCGTTTTTGTCCACGGTGGCCACCGTTTCGTCACTGGTCTGCCAGTAGACCTTCTGGCCACCTTCCTCTTCCGAGGCCTGGTTGGTGGTCAGGGTGGCGCGGGCGTCCTTGGCGTCCAGGTGCAGCTCCACCTGGTAGGTATCGTTGACCAGTTTCGGCTCGGCATTCTTGCCCAGCGGATCTGCCAGACCGGTGAAGGCGAAGGGCCGCATGACGAAGTCCACATCCACCGTCTCGCTCTGGACACCGTAGTCGGCACCGGGTGCCTGGTAGGTGCACTGCCACATATCATAGGTGCCGGTGTAACCCAGCGAGTTGGAGAACCGGGCAATCCACAGATTGTCCCGCCAGGGATCGAACGCCGGGTCGCTGAAGCGGGCACGCACCCAGTTCAGCGAGGCATAGATGCCCTGCTCCCCGGTATAGCCCAGCTCTACCAGACGGTCAAAGAAAGCCTGGGTGATGGCAGCCATCTCCTCGGGGAAGATGTCACTGATGCTCTTGTCCTCCAGGTCATAATAAACCGGATAGGACAGCTGGTAGGGCGTGGCGGTGTAATCGGCCAATCCCTCCTGGGGCGGCGCCACCAACCCCAGCAGCCGTGCCACATGGTCGGCCTCCGAGCGGGCTTCCTCCACCGTAGTGGCGTAGGAATAGAGATACACCCCGAAGGGAATCCCCAAACGGGTGCATTCGTCGGCATTGCGGCGCCACTGGTCGTCGTCCTGGGCCCAGTCCGCCTCCTGGCCGTCCCACTCACCGCCATACCCGCAACGGATGATGGCAAAGTCGATGCCGGCGGCCTTGGCTTTTTCCCAGTCCACTTCCCCCTGGAATTTGGACACATCGATGCCCTTGAGCACGGCGGCAGGCATGGCTTCGCCGTTGGCATTGAAATAATACCCCAGCTCATTCTTTTGCCAGGCGGCCGCGGCGGTGCCGAAATCGGCGGTAGCCGGGCCGGTGGGGCCGGCGGAGCAACGGGTCAACACCAGACATACCACTGCCACCACCAGTACACAGACCAGGCACAAAGCCAGCACCAGGCGGCTGCGCCGGCGGCGGGGCCGTTTGCGCTTGGGGGCTCCGGTGCGCGGCGGCGTGGTGCCCCCAGCCGGGGACGGGGCCGACGATGTGGGGGCCGGGTTGGCAGCCCGCGCGGGGCTGCGGTAGATCTTTCGATTATCAGCCACTGTACAGTACCTCTCATTACCCAGGGTATGCAACAAAATTCAAACACTATAAGTAAGAATAGTGTAACATTTTGCCGAATAAAATACAATGCCATCCGCCCGGTCCGTTTTGTAAAATTCCACAAAAAAATGCGCTTCCCACCGGAAGCGCATGGTTTATCTGTTGGAGGAGCCGCGGTAGACACCAGCCTTGCGCAGCAGGTCCTTGACCACCTCGCTGCCACAGACCAGTCCACAGGCCGCCGGCACAAAGGCATTGCTGGCCGGCACCGCACGGCGGCTGTTGGCCGGGGTCTCCTGCAGTTCCTCTGCCAGCGGGGCCAGCGGCACCTCGGTGGAAAACACCACCTTCACCTTGCCCAGCCGCCGCTTGCGGCACTGGATGCGAATCACCTTGGCCAGCGGGTCCACACTGGTTTTTTCGATGTCCGCCACCCGGAAGGCCGTGGGGTCCAGCTTGTTGGCCGCCCCCATGCTGCACAGGATCGGCGTGCCCGCCGCCTTGCAGCCCTCGATGAGCAGCAGCTTGGCCGAAACCGTGTCGATGCAGTCCAGCACATAATCGAACCGGGACAGATCCACGGCGGGCGCCGTATCGGCATTATAGAACATCCGGTGGGTGTGAACCACCGTATCGGGGTCAATATCGGCAATACGGGCCGCCATGGCATCCACCTTGTACTGCCCCAGGGTGGAATGCAGTGCCACCAGCTGGCGGTTCAGGTTGGATTCCGCCACCGTGTCGCTGTCGAACAGACTCAGCGTGCCCACACCGCTGCGGGCCAGCACTTCCACAGCCTGGCCGCCCACACCGCCGATGCCGAACACCGCCACATGGGCGGCACGCAGAACATCCAGCGCGGGGGTGCCCAGCAGGGCGCGGGTACGGGTGTAGATATCGGACATAGGGTACCTCCGGGAGGAAACAGTCGGACGGCAACACCGCACATCCGCCGGTTTTATTATACCCGGTTTTCCGCTGCCGTCAAGGCGGCCCCGGTACAGCGGCCCGCCGCATCAAAGGTCAGGGAAAGAAGATGGGTATCGTCCAGTTCCACCTCCTGGGACTTGCCTTTGCGGAACGATCCCGTCAGGTCGTACAGCGTCTGAACGTCCCGGATGTTCCGGCCATCAAACCAGCCAGCGTCCAGCAGCCAGCGGGTGTAGGTCACCACCTTGGCCCGGTCCCGGCCCCGCTGCCAGGCGTTCAGGCCGCAGTCCTGCAATACATCCAGATCCAGCGCGGCGTCCACGCCGGCGGCATAGCGCTGTACGTTGGCCTCCACGATGCGGCTTTCCAGATCGGTGCAGGAGAGCAGTACAAAGCTCAACGCCAGCACCGCCAGCCCGATGCGTGCAGCCGGCAGCACACGGAACACCCGCACCAGCAGCAGAACCGCCCAGACGGACAGCACGCAGAGAAACCACCCGGCCACCACACGCCGGGGCGTATAGCCAAACAACCGGATATACACCGCCAGTTTGGCACCGGCCAGCCCGGCGAAGGCCACCCCATAGAGACAGAACAGAGCAGCCAGTACCCTGGGCATCGGACGGTTGCTCAAAAAACGCACAACACCCAGCACGCAAAAGTCCAGCAGCAGAATCCGCAGCAGCTCCCAGAAACCGTCCACCGCAAAGTCCGAAGCAACGGGGGCCGTGAGTCCCAGAGGCGCCGCTGCCAACCATTCCGCCGCCTGCAGGGCAAAGAATAAGGTATATACGGCACACAAACCTCCCACCGCCACGTTCGCAGTCACCCAGGGCAGACAGCGCAGCGGTTTCAGCAGGGCAAAGAAGCGATCTTCGGGGCAGGGCGGTGTCTGCCGCCGGAGGGAACCGGCCACCAGGCCGTAGAGCCAGGCCCCCACCGGCAGGGAGAGCAGGAAGTATGCGACGTAGGAAACCAGTTTTTCACTGCTCAGCAGGCGGTTGAGCCAGTAGGTCCAGCCCCGTCCCAGCGCCGCAAAGTGGGGATCGGCCGCGGCCAGCAGCCCCCAGGCCACCGCACAGAGCAGTGTGGTAACCAACACGGTAACCACCGCCACTGCCGTCTGGCGCAGCTTAAGCCGCTGCCGTCCCAGGCAATGCAGCCCACCCCATACGGTACCGATCCGCCGGAAGAAATTGCCGAAAGGCAATAGGAGAAATCCTGCCAAACCATCGAGGAAGCACAGGCTGCCGGTCCAACCCTGGGCCAGCATCCCGCAGCGGGCCAGCACGAACCACACCGCCAGGAGATGCCACACCAGCACCTGCCAGCTGCCCAAAACCGGTTGTTCTCCCCACATGGGCATGGCCACCGACAGAACCAGCCAGCACCCGGCCCATCGCACCGCTTCCCGGCTGCCCCGCCGCTGCAGGGCACGGGCCATGGCTTCCACCCCCAGCACAAACAGCAGCGCAAACACCGGCAGGGCCGGGTTGGCAAAATTCCGGGCAAACAGCAACTGCCGCACGTACAGGTAGGCCAGCGGGTAACTGCCCACAGCCCCCCACAGGTAGGGCGCCGCAGGTACCGCGGGCAGAATTTTGGGCGCACTTTCATAAAGGGGACGCCCGGCGCCCTCTTTGGGAATTTCGGTCATGGAAAACCTCCTGTTCAATTGTGCATCCGGCGGAGCTTACTGCTCGTCGGGAACGTATTCCAGCAGATCGGCGGGCTGGCAGTCCAGCGCCTTGCACAGCGCCTCCAGGGTGGAAAACCTCACAGCCTTGGCCTTGTTGTTTTTCAGGATGGACAGGTTGGCCGGGGTGATGCCGATTTCCTCGGCCAGCTGCCCGGCACCCTTATGGCGGCGCGCCATCATTACATCCAGATTGACCACAATGGGCACAACGGCGCACCTCCTTCAGATGGTATAGTCCAGTTCATCTTTCATACGCACCGCCTGGGCAAAGGCGTTTTTCAACACCCGCACAATCAGCGCCATAAACCCGGCTGCCACCGCCAGGAACACAAAGGGCAGATACACCCACACGCCCGCCGGCAGGCAAAGCACCGCCGCCCAGGTACAGCACCAGCTGATGCGCCGCAGCGCCTGCACCGTCTGCGGCACAAAAACTTCACCCCGCTCCAGCCGCTGCAAAAAGCGGTAAAGGTTCCACAGCATCCACAGCGCCAGCGCCGCACACAGATACCCCATGACCAGCAGTGCCGCCTCCACCACCGGGCCCGAATGGGCCAGCGTGTGGGTGTCCGCCAGCCAGCGGACCAGCCAGGGGCCGCACACCGTCATAATCGCGCTGGCTGCCAGGGCCAGCGCCACCACATACCGTGTCAACGTAATGCTTTTTGTGTCGTCCCATTGCCAGATCTTCATGCAAGGTCTCTCCCCTCGTTTCAGGTTGTGCTCAGTATACCATAGGGTTTATTGTTTTGCAAGGATTATTTATTGTTTTTCGATAATTTTATCTTGTTATACAAAAAGAGCCCCGGTTCTACCGGAGCTCTTGCCTGATTCTGTTTACGGTTGCTGCAACACGGGACCGCCTCCGCGCCGTTCCATCAGCGTCTCCCAGGTGGAAGACATTTTGTCGGCCAGGCAAACCAGCACCGCCTCCCGGCAGCGCGGCACCCAGGTCAGGGTCAGTGGCCACATGTGGCTTTGGATGATGTTCTTTTCGGTCTCATCCAGCTGAAAGAGCGTTTCCGCATTGTAACGGGCGATCAGCGGATGCTTGAAACCGTGCCAGCGGGTGATGTCCCGGCAGGCATGCCAGTCATACAGATAGAAATCGTGCAGGAAAGCCCCGCGCAGCAGGCTTGCTTCCCGGGCGCGGCAATGGAACCGCAGGTTGATCCAATAGGCAATGCGGGCGACCCGCAGGCAATGTTCGTAGGTGGTGACCGTACCGTGCTGGATAAACTGCCGCATCACCAGCGCGTTGGGATCGTCCGCCACGCCGCGCAGGATTTCCCGCATCCGTGCATCTTCCGCCGGGGTTAGTTTGCAGAACATAGGCATCTCCTTTTCCGTCACAGCTCTCACGGCTTCATTATAGCCGATTTTGCCCGGTGCAGCAACGGCTTCGCAAAAATTTTACACTGTACGTCGCATTTTTTACAGAAGAAACCGTTTGTGTACGAACACACAGAACGGTTATGATGTATGTGCAAGCGGCATCAGCGACCAGGCATTGCCTATGGCTGTACCGAGGGGATGTCTACAATGCCGCACCGGTCGGTTTTTTGCGGGTATTTTTTGTGTAAGGCTTACGGATGTTGTTTGGCACAGTAATAGCCCCTTATAGTTTGGTCTGAGTTTTCCTCCAATTGCAGTACAACCGTAGCGTTCACCGTCTGAATGGTTCCGCCAGCATCCAGACAAACGAACTGTTTGCAATAAATGAAATCGCCGACACGAAACATATTCATCGGGTCGTATCCGCAAATCAATGCTTTGCAAGGGGTATATTTCCCTTGTCCGATGCATTCGGCAATCAGTTTTTCCCTTTTTTCGCTCACCATCGCATACTGATGCGGAATAAAATCATACTGCTTGATTTCAACCGCACTGCCATCCGAAACATTGATCGGATTTTGTTCATATACCGTCTGTTCGCCGTCGAAAACATTCTGGATCTTCCCTCCCAGACGATCGAGGCACAGCGCATAAAGCGCACCGCTGTAATAACAGCTTCGACGCACATCGAAGAGGCACCCGTCTTGCGCACGAAGTTTTTGAAGATGCTCCTCCACCACAACTGCAAACTTCTCACGGTTGATGGTTTGCAACGCTTTCAGGCCCACATATTCTGCCATGCCCTCTATGGTTTCGACCATAAGTTCCTGTCGGACCATCGCAGGGTATGCCTTCATCCGCATCATGCGTATCCGCGCAAACGCCCGAAAGGCTTTCTCATCATGCTTTTGCCATGCATCGGCAAGATAAAGATTTTCATTATACTTTTTTTGAAAGTTCTCTAGATCGCCGGGATAATGCAAAAGAACAAGTTCCGAAGGATACCGTTTTTCGTTGTTCGCTCTTTGATGGCAATGAAACATTTCATGCACAAGGAAATAGGCCAACAGCTCAGCATCCTCGACGGGGTCGGCTTCCAGGTTCCAGATTGCTATAGCTTCTCCACCATACTCCAGCGCGGTATTTCCGCGAAAATCATCCTGATAAGGGATCATTTGCCCATCCAAACAAATTTCGGAACCGGTATATAGGGCACATTTATATCGATGAAACCCCGCAAACAACGCGCCAAAATCGAGCGTATCCAACACCGCATTGACGGCATGATATGCTTGCCGCAAATTCATGTTGCATCTTTCCTTTCAAGCCGTAAGCATCTTATCGGAATCATTTTCCCGCAGAGCAAGCACCGGTGCACACCGCCTGTTTATTTGTGAGGAATATTTCTTTTTTCTTCTTTTGTCAGCAGCGCTACCGTCTCGACCATTGTTTCATTTTCCAAGGGCAATTCTTTCACTTCTGTTCCATTCACCGGGACAGGGAAGTTGAAGATAATCTTCCTGATCCAGTTGCCATCCGGCTGCTTTTCCGGGAATAACTCAATCCGCTCAATAAACGCCCGCATGAACTCCTTCCGCTCCACTTCGGAGGCTGCTTCATAG
>CAJFFY010000045.1 GCA_904374465.1 uncultured Subdoligranulum sp. | reverse complement strand
ACTACAAGGATGGAACGAAGAAAATCACTTTCAGCGAGATACAGGAAGCCTCTAAAAGGGATGCTTCTGGTTCGGATTTGGAATGCTCACCGGCACCAAGAAAAAGAGCGTTACAACTTCGGTTGTGGCGCTCTTTTTCTTTTGCCGTACACAGTGGAGTACACACAAAAAGCCCCGCTTCATGCCAACGGCACAAAGCGGGAACGGGGCATTATGGACGTTTGCAGACCACCGGCAATGATTCTTCTGCGGGGGCCCGGCGTTCGGTAAAGAACACACAGGGTGCCAGCAGCAAAAGAGGATTGGCCGACAGCAGGAAAGGCTTGTTTTCCATAAAGATATACAGGGTCAGCGCCACCAGGCAGAGGACCTCGGTGGCATGACGATGCTTGGCCAGCCGCCACAGTAACAACAGGAAAAAGACTGCCACCAGAATGGCGCCCAGATACCCTTTGTTCATAGGAATGGCCAGAAAGGCGTTATCGATGGCATGGTGTTCGTCGCCGTCGGTGGGCAGACCACCCAGCCAGGACAGATCCGAACTCCAGAACACGTTGTGCCAGATTTCGAACCGGCCGGACAGGAAGATGCTCAAAAGCAACAGGGCCATCCGCTCGTAGGGCCATTCGGGATTGTAGACGTACCCGGCATACAGGCTGAAAGCAGCTAAACCGATGGGCAGTGCAATCGCCAGCGCGTACCAGATCTTATTGTCAAACAACCGGGGTACAAAGCGCTGCACGGCAAACAGGACCAGAAGTGCAGCCATAGCGCCGGCAGCCCCCCGGCTGCCCGGTACCTTATAGGTAAATACGAACAGAGCGGCCAACCCCAGCCAGTCGAACCAGCGCATCTTGTCGTGCCGCAGCCAGGCCCAGGCCAGAAACACCCCCACCAGCCGCGCACCGAAGCCATTGTAGTGGCCATACCCGAAATCCCAGTTGCGGCAGTAGAAGTTGTAAGGCATCAGCGGAGTGGCAAAATGGAGCAACTGTACAAGGACAAGCCCGGCCACGGCAGCTGCCAAATAGACCCGCAGCGCATCGCGCAGGTCCACGTCCTTAGCACCAAGGCCCACCAAAGCCGCCAGGAAAAACCAAATGTCGTCCCCGTACCAGGCGGCAAAGGCGGTGTACAGCAACACAAGGGCTGCCACCACAGGCTGCCACCGGTGGGGATAATCGGTCAACAGGACAATCTTGGCTCCCAGCAGCAGCACCGCGCCGCCGGTCAGTGCCAGGCGGGCCAGGTGACTCAGCTGCGGCAAGGTGGCCTGAATGTTGGAACTGAACACTTCGGAAAGTACCAGCAGCAGGGCCAGGGCCACGCAGAAACAGCGCTGTGCCCAGACCTGACGCCGTGCCTGCCCTGGGTCCAGCAGAGAAAAACGTTGCAGATACATACGGGAAAATCCTTTCTACGGAATGGGCCTATTATAACACAAAACCACCGGTCCGAAAATACCTTTGCGTGGTACCCCACAGGGGGCAACCAACGAAGTCATACTTTCTTTACCGGATTTGGTGCAAATTCAACAACTTTATTCCGTCCCGTGCAAGAAAGATTTTCGTGAAATCTTTTGTGTTTTGTCCGCGAATGTGGTACAATCTTTCTAATCACATACAAACCATGGCCGCTCTGGTGGCGGTCATTGTAACAGGAAGTCAGGAGAGTGCATTTATGGCGTATTATTTTTCCGAACCGTCCCGTACCTTTGGTGAGTATCTGCTCGTCCCCGGCTATTCTTCTTCGGAATGTGTGCCGATGGCTGTCAGCCTGAAAACCCCGCTGGTCAAATACCGCAAGGGGGAAGAAGAGTGCCCGCTGGAAATGAATATCCCGATGGTGTCTGCCATCATGCAGTCTGTCTCCGGCGAAAAGCTGGCGATTGCGTTGGCCAAGCAGGGCGGTGTTTCCTTTATCTATGGTTCCCAGACCATTGAGCAGGAAGCGGATATGGTGCGCCGTGTTAAAGCCTACAAGAAGGGATTTGTCACTTCCGACTCCAACCTGCCGCCGGAGGCAACCCTCGGCGATGTGCTGGACCTCAAGACCCGCACCGGACACTCCACCGTGGCCATCACCGATGACGGCACCGCCCATGGCAAGCTGCTGGGTATTGTGGCTTCCCGCGATTATCGTCTCTCCCGCATGACCAACGACCTGAAGGTCACCGAGTTCATGACTCCGCTGGACAAGCTGGTCACCGCGCCGGCCACCACCAGCCTGCATGATTGCAACGATATCATCTGGGACAACAAGATCAACTCCCTGCCCCTGGTGGATGAGGAAGGCCATCTGCAGTACATGGTCTTCCGCAAGGACTACGATTCCCACAAGGAAAACGTCAACGAACTGCTGGACGCCAACAAGAGCTATGTGGTGGGCGCCGGCATCAACACCCGCGACTACGCCGAGCGTGTGCCCGCTCTGGTGGAAGCCGGTGTGGATGTGCTGTGCATCGACTCTTCCGAGGGCTTCAGTGAGTGGCAGTCCCGCACCATCTCCTGGATTCGTGAACATTACGGAGATAAGGTCAAGGTGGGCGCCGGCAACGTGGTGGACCGCGACGGCTTCATGTTCCTGGCCAAAGCGGGTGCCGACTTTGTCAAGATCGGTATCGGCGGTGGCTCCATCTGCATCACCCGTGAGACCAAGGGCATCGGCCGCGGCCAGGCCACGGCTGTCATCGAAGTGGCCAAAGCCCGCGATGAGTATTACAAGGAAACCGGCATCTATGTGCCCATCTGCTCGGACGGCGGCATTGTGCAGGATTACCACATCACCCTGGCGCTGGCCATGGGCGCAGATTTCGTCATGCTGGGCCGCTACTTCGCCCGCTTTGACGAGTCCCCCACAAACAAGCTGCGTGTGGGCGGCAACTACGTCAAGGAGTACTGGGGCGAAGGTTCCAACCGTGCCCGCAACTGGCAGCGGTATGACCTGGGCGGTGCCCAGAAGCTGAGCTTTGAGGAGGGCGTGGACTCCTACGTGCCCTACGCCGGTCCTCTGGCGGACGGTGTACAGACCACCCTGTACAAGGTGCGTTCCACCATGTGCAACTGCGGTGCGCTGTCCATCCCCGAACTGCAGGAAAAGGCCCGGCTGACGGTGGTCTCTTCCACTTCCATTGTGGAAGGCGGCAGCCACGACGTGATCCTCAAGAACAATGTCCAGAACAGCTGATCCGTCCTGAACAAGTCAATAAAAAGTACGGCTTTTCTCCTGCGGGAAAGGCCGTATTTTTTGTGGCGGTGGGGGTATAAAAGATTCTCACCGGGAATAGGGAAAAAAGTCCTATTGCTTTTTTGGCTCACTTTGTTATAATGAGCCTGATAATGTAGAAATCTGTGCCTGTTTGGCGATTGACAGGGCACAGCGCGATGTGTCGCAAAAAAGGAGTAACGCTATGAAAATCGTGGTTGTCGGTCTGGGCAAGGTGGGCCGCGCCCTGACCGCGCAGCTGGCCGCGGAAGAACATGATCTGGTGGTAATCGACCAAAACCCCGAGATCATTGAAAACATTGTCAATATCTACGACGTCCGTGGGGTGGCCGGTAACGGCGGTTGCTATGATGTACAGAAGGAAGCCTTTGAGGAGGGCGCCGATCTTTTGATCGCCACCACCTCCAGCGATGAGATCAACATCCTGTCCTGCCTGGTGGCCAAAAAAATCGGTACCCGGCATACCATTGCCCGCATCCGCAATCCGGAATACGCCAAGCAGCTGCGCTTCATGCGCGGGGAGCTGGGCCTTTCGATGGTGATCAACCCCGAAAAGGCAACCGCCCGGGAGATTGCCCGGGTGCTGCGCTTCCCCAGCGCCATCAAGCGGGAACAGTTCTGCCGCCAGCGATTTGAGCTGGTGGAATACCGTGTGGGGCCGGACAACCCGTTGGTGGGCATGCCGCTGGCCGATCTGTACCGCAATATCCGGGTCAAAATCCTGGTCTGCGCGGTGGCCCGCGGGCAGGATACCATCATTCCGTCCGGTTCCTTCTCGCTGCAGGCAGGGGATAAGATCTATCTGACCGCTTCTCCCCGGGATCTGGAAACGTTCTTCCGCAAACTGCATCTTTTCAAGGAGCGTGCCAACAACATCATGATTGTGGGGGCCGGCCGGATGACCTACTATCTGGTGCGGGAACTGCAGGACGTGCAGAAGCGGGTGACCGTGATCGACAACAATCTGGCCCGCTGCCAGGATATGAGCGAGAAGTTCCCCGGTGTGCTGGTTATCCACGGCGACGGCGCTGACAGCGAACTGCTCAGTGAGGAGCGCATCGCCGAGATGGACGCCTTCGTGGCACTGACCGGTATGGACGAGACCAACATCATTCTGGCCATGTACGCCTCTCAGTTCAACGCCTGCAAGGTGGTGGCCAAGATCAATCGCCCCTCCTTTGCGGATCTGGCCTCCGCCAACAATCTGGTGGACAGCGTGGTTTCCACCGCAGCAGTCACCAGCGAGGCCATCACCCGGTATGTGCGGGCCATGCAGAACAGTATCGACTCGGAAAACATCAAGACGTTGCACCGTCTGGTGGGCGGCCGGGTGGAGGCGCTGGAATTCAATGTGAGCGCAGGTCTGCCTTTCCTTGGAAAACCGCTGAAGGACCTGCGGCTCAAGGATGGGCTGCTGGTGGTGGGCATTGTGCGCCGCAACGGCGAGACGGTCATTCCCTCCGGCGATGATGCCCTTTCCGAGGGCGATGATGTGGTGGTGGTCACCACCGATACCACGCTGCATGCGCTGCGCGACATTGTAAAGTGAGGCGCGGGGCATGAATTATAAAATGGTTGGTTTTGTGCTGGGCCGCATTTTCTGGATTGAAGCGGTGCTCATGCTTTGCCCGATGGCCTGTTCGGCACTGTTCGGGGAATGGGACATTGTGCTTTCCTTTTTGTGGCCGGCCCTGGTGCTGGTGGCGCTGGGTGTGCTGCTGGGGCTCCGTCAACCCCGCAATACCACAATCTATGCCCGGGATGGTCTGGTGATCGTGGCGCTGGTCTGGGTATTGATGTCGGTGTTTGGGGCACTGCCCTTTATGATCTCCGGCGAGATTCCCTCTTTCTTTGATGCTTTCTTTGAGATGGTTTCCGGCTTTACCACCACGGGCTCCACCATCCTCACCGACGTGGAAGCCATGAGCCGGGGGCTTTTGTTCTGGCGCAGCTTCTCCCACTGGGTGGGAGGCATGGGCGTGCTGGTGTTCGCCATGGCCGTTCTGCCCATGACCGACGGCCGCGCCATGCACTTGATGCGCGCCGAAGTGCCCGGCCCCACGGTGGGCAAGATCTCCAGCAAACTGCAGGACAGTGCCAAGATTCTCTACGAGATTTATTTTGTCCTTACGGTGGTGGAAGTGATCATCCTCTGCCTGGGCGGTATGCCCCTGTATGATGCGCTGATCCACTCTTTCGGAACGGCGGGCACCGGCGGTTTCAGCAACAAAGCCCTCAGCGTGGGCGCCTACAACAATCCGTTCTTCGAGATTGTCATCGGGGTCTTTATGCTGTTGTTCGGCATCAATTTCAATCTGTACTACTTTATCCTGCTGCGTCATTTCCGGGACGTTTTCCGCTCCGAGGAGCTGCGCGTCTACCTGGGCATTGTGGCCTTTGCGACCATTACCATCACCATCAACATCGCCAGTCTGTATGACAATGTGGGCACGGCGCTGCGGATGGCCTTCTTCCAGGTGGCCTCCGTCATGACCACCACCGGGTACGCCACGACAGACTTCAACCTTTGGCCCAACTATGCCCGCACCGTGCTGGTGCTGCTGATCTTCATTGGCGCCTGTGCGGGGTCCACTGCCGGCGGCCTCAAGGTGTCGCGGATCATCATCTTTTTTAAGGCAGCCAAGCAGGATCTGAACCGGATGGTGCATAGCCACGCCATCACAACGGTCCGGTTCGAAGGCAAACCGCTGGACGAAAAAACTCTGCGCGGTGTGCACAATTACTTCAATATTTATATGTTGATTTTCTCGGCATCGGTGCTGCTGGCCTCCCTGGACGGGATGGATCTGATAACCACCGTCACGGCGGTGGCCACCTGCTTCAACAACGTGGGACCCGGCCTGGAACTGGTGGGGCCCATGGGCTCCTTTGCCGATTTCTCCGACCCGGTCAAGCTGTTGCTCTCCTTTGATATGCTGGCCGGCCGCCTGGAACTCTATCCCATGCTTGCCCTCTTTTCGCCGCGTCTTTGGCGCAAAAGGCCTTCCGCGCTGCATTCCTGAAGATAAAACCCTGTCTCCCACGGGAGACAGGGTTTTATTTTGTCGCCGTATCGCATAGGCTGTACCAAAGCAGGGGAGGAGGGCTGTTTATGCGGTATGATCGGCGGCAGGAGGCACAGCGCGCCCAGGTTGTGTCCTGGGTGGTGTGCGGGTTGCTGGTGGCTATCCTGGCGGCAATCCTGCACCTGCTTTACCACCGGGAATACGCCGATGCGTCCATTCCCAACGATTGTTTCGCGGTGGCGGCCACGGCGGAAAGCGCCCTTCCCAAGCAGGTCTGCCTGACCTTTGACGACGGTCCCAGCTCCAACACGCAGCCTTTGCTGGATATTCTGGCCCGGGAAAAGGTCCCCGCCACTTTTTTTGTCTGTGCGCAGGAAATCAACCGGGAGTATCTGCCGCTGGTGCGGACCATCGTGCAGCAGGGCCACCAGGTTGCTATGCACAGTGCCAGTCATCGGTATGCCACCATCTACCGCAGCACCGATGCCTTCTGGCAGGACATCAAGGTGCTGCGCCAGACCCTGCAGCCCTATCTTAATCTGGAGGACCTGACCTGGTTGCGGTTTCCAGGGGGCAGCACCAACACGATCAGCCATCGGTATGGTGGCAGCAGCATCATGCGGGAACTCAAGGCGCAGACGGAGGAAAAAGGCTGGCACTGGATTGACTGGAATGTATGCGGCGAAGATGCCACCGCGTCCCACCCCGATGCGGACCGGATCCTGCGGAATATCCAGGAGGATGCCCAGGGGCTTTCCACCTGTGTGGTGCTGCTGCACGACACCAAAGCCACCGACCAGACGGTCAAGGCGCTGCCCGCCATCGTGGAGTGGTTCCGCAGCCAGGGATACACTTTTTGTACGGTGGCACAGCTTGCGCAATTGCAAAGCAGCGGGGAATAGGGTATAATAACTGCGAAAGCAGGTGAACCCGCCATGAGAAAGACCCAAAGCCAGAAAATCGCCCTGTGCGGGGTGCTGGCAGCGCTCTCGGTGGTGGTATTGCTGGGCGGTGCCGCTTTGCAGATCGGTACCTATGCGGCGCCCATGCTGGCAGCTTTTTTGGTGGTACCCGTACTGGAGGAATACGGCACAAAATATGCCCTGCTCCTGTATGCAACGGTATCGCTGCTGGCCCTCACCCTGGTACCGGAAACCGAGCTTGCCTGGTTCTATCTTCTGGTGGTGGGGCACTATCCCGTGCTGCGTCGAGTTCTGGGGCGAGTTCGGCCGGCACCGCTGCGCATGGGACTGAAACTGCTCTTTTTCAACGGCGCGGTGGTGCTATTATATACGTTGCTGGCGGCGTTGTTGGGGCCTGTGGTATGGCAGGAACTTACCGCCGACGGCACGGCGGTGCTGGGCTTACTGCTGGCCATGGGAAACCTGTCGTTTTTACTGTGTGATCGCGCCCTGGGCGCTGTAACCCTGTACTATCGCCGGGTACTGCGCAAAAAGATCCGGCGTTTTTTGTAAAGGCAGTGCGGGGACAGGCCCCGCAGCAAAAAATAGGAGGAAACACGTATGTGGTACAACGAAGCTGTGGTCTATCAGATTTATCCGCTGGGGCTCTGCGGTGCGCCGCTGCAAAACGACGGCGACGCTGCCCAGGCTGAACAGCACCGCCTGCTGCGGGTGCTGGACTGGGTGGACCATATCGAGGAACTGGGCGCCACCTGTGTGCTGTTCAACCCGCTGTTTGAAAGTGATGCCCATGGGTATGACACCCGGGATTACACCAAGGTGGACAGCCGTCTGGGCACCAACGAAGATCTGAAGACTGTCGTCGATGCATTGCATGCCAAGGGCATCCGGGTGCTGCTGGATGGTGTCTTCAACCATGTGGGCCGTGGCTTCTGGGCGTTCCGGGACGTGCAGGAAAAAAAGTGGGACAGCCCCTACAAGGACTGGTTCCACATCGATTTTGGCGGCAACACAAACTATAACGACGGTTTCTGGTACGAGGCCTGGGAGGGCTGCAACGAGCTGGTAAAATTGAACCTCCAGAACCCGGCGGTCAAGCAGTATCTTTTTGATGTGGTGCGCGGCTGGGTGAAGGACTACGATATCGACGGTCTGCGCTTGGACGTGGCCTACTGCCTGGACCTGGGATTCCTGGCGGAACTGCGCGCCCTGGCCAACACGGTCAAGCCGGATTTTGTGCTGGTGGGTGAGACGCTGCACGGTGACTACAACCGCTGGATGAACGATCAGGCATGCCACAGCGTGACCAACTACGAATGCTATAAGGGGCTGTATTCCAGCTTCAACACCGGCAACATGCATGAAATCAGTTACAGTCTGAACCGCCAGTTCGGCAGCGAACCCTGGTGCCTGTACACCGGCAAGCATCTGCTCAGCTTTGTGGACAACCATGATGTCACCCGCGTGGCCACCATTCTTACGGACAAAGCCTGCCTGAAACCCATTTACGGTCTGCTGTTCGGCATGCCGGGCGTTCCGGCTGTTTACTATGGCAGCGAGTGGGGCCTGGAAGGGGACAAGAAAAACGGCGATCCTTCGCTGCGCCCCGCCATTGAAAAGCCGGAAGAGAACGACCTGACCCGGTGGATTGCGCTGCTGGCCCAGGCCCGCACCTCCAGCCCGGCCCTTTGCAACGGCAGTTACCGCAATGTGCTGGTACAGCCCAAGCAGCTGATTTTTGAGCGCCGCACCGAGGACGAGCGGGTGCTGGTGGCCATCAACGCCGATGGTGCTCCCTATACGGCGCACTTTGATGCGGGCTGTGGCATGGCGATGGACCTGATTACCGGGGAACCTCATGACTTTGGCGGCGGCAGTGAATTGCCCCCCTACAGTTGCGCCTTCTGGAAGATGGAACGCTGAATCCTTTTACAATACAAAAAGCGCCCCGCACAGGAACTTCTCCTGCGCGGGGCGCTTTCTTCTTTTGTGTGCTTTAGCAAAATGAGAACCCCCAGCTCTGCTGGGGAGAGTAAAAAAGCTTTAGCTTCAAGCATCGAGCGAAGCGAGAAGAGATCAACAACTTTACTATTGTCAAGAAAGTTGATCTTAGATAAACAGCGAAACAGCGCCCGTTTACGGGCTGTGGGGCAAGTGATGCGAGTGGCAGATTTTTCAGTGCCTCTTGAGAGGCTTGCCGGTACGATGCCCTTCTAGGGCTTACACAAGCCCCCGGCTTAGCCGGGGGTCATGACTTGGGTTTACAGGTTGGTGTAGCCCATCAGGCTGGTATCCACCACGGCGGCCGTATCACGGCCTTCCCGCAGGGCCCAGACCACCAGGCTCTGGCCGCGGCGCATATCGCCGCAGACGAAGACGCCCGGCACGTTGGTGGTATAGTGGTCGTCGGCCACGGTGCCGCGGGCGGTCAGCTCCACGCCGAAGGCATCGGCCACATAGGATTCGCAGCCCACAAAACCGGCGGCGATCAGCACCAGATCGCAGTCCACGGTGAATTCCTCGCCGGTGGGCACCATCTGGCGGCGTCCGTCTACTACCTGGCTTTCCAGTTTCTCCAGCAAAGCGCCGCAGACCTGACCGGCTTCGTTCCGGTAGAACTCCTTCACGGTGGTCTGATAGACACGGGGATCATTGCCGAACTTGGCAATGGCCTCCTGCTGGCCGTAGTCGGTCTTCAGTACACGGGGCCACTCCGGCCAATCGTTGCCGGGGGCACGCTCGGTGGGCGGGCAGGGCATCATTTCCAGCTGCAGGACGCTCTCGCAGCCCTGACGGATGGCAGTACCCACACAGTCGTTGCCGGTGTCGCCGCCGCCGATGACCAGCACACGCTTACCCTCGGCACTGATGGCCTTGCCGTCCGCAAAATTGGAATCCAGCAGACTGCGGGTGACGCTGGTCAGGTAATCCACCGCAAAGTAGATGCCGCCGGCGTCCCGACCGGGCGCAACGATGTCCCGGGGCTGTTTGGCACCGCAGCAGAGCACCACGGCGTCGTACTGGGCTTTCAGATCCTCGGCACTGACGCTGCTGCCAACGTTGGCGTTCAGCACGAATTCAATGCCCTCGTCCTGCAGGATCTTGACCCGACGGTCAATGACCCACTTTTCCAGCTTCATATTGGGAATGCCGTACATCAGCAGGCCGCCCACGCGGTCCTCCCGCTCGTAGATGGTCACCTTGTGGCCGCGCTTGTTCAGCAGGTCAGCCACCGAAAGGCCGGCAGGGCCGGCGCCCACCACAGCCACCTTTTTGCCGGTACGGGTGGGCGGCGGTACAGCATGGATGGCGCCGCTCTCGTAGCCGTATTCCACAATGGCCCGCTCGTTCTCCTTGACAGTGACAGGGTCACCGGTGGTCATGCCGCAGGTGCAGGCCGCTTCGCACAAAGCGGGACAGACCCGGCTGGTGAATTCGGGGTAACGGTTGGTGGCAATCAGCCGGTGCACGGCCAGATTCCACTTGCCCTGGTAGATCAGATCGTTCCACTCGGGAATCAGGTTATTCAGCGGGCAGCCGCTGTACATGCCGCCCAGCAGCATGCCGCTCTGGCAGAAGGGAACACCGCAATCCATGCAGCGGGCTCCCTGCGCCTGCTGTTCCTCCGCCAGCAGCGGCAGATGGAACTCCTTGAAATTCTGAATGCGTTCTTCGGGCGGCAGTTCCAGGCTGGTCTGCCGTTCGATCTCCATAAATCCTGTCGGTTTACCCATTGCAGTCTGCCTCCCTTACTTGGCGTTCTTCATCGCGTAGAATGCTTCAATCTGAGCCTGCTCGCTGTCCTCGCCCTTCTCTTCCATCTGGGCGATCAGACGCAGCATCTTATCGTAGTCGTGGGGCAGGACCTTCTTGAACTTGGGCAGATATTCGCCAAAGTTTTCCAGAATCTCCTTGCCGCGGGGGGAGCCGGTCACTTCCACATGCTCCCGGATCAGGTCTTTCAGCAGCGAAACATCGTATTTGTGTTCCACCGGCTCCAGGCTGACCATGTCTTTGTTGACCCGCTGGTAGAAGTCCCAGTCCTCGTCCAGCACGTAGGCGATGCCGCCGCTCATGCCGGCCGCAAAGTTTTTGCCGGTCTTGCCCAGCACCACCACGGTGCCGCCGGTCATATATTCACAGCCGTGGTCGCCCACGCCTTCCACAACGGCCACGGCGCCGGAGTTGCGCACGCAGAAGCGCTCGCCGGCCACACCGTTGATGAAGGCCTTGCCGCCGGTGGCGCCGTACAGCGCCACGTTGCCGATGACAATGTTCTCGCTGCGGTCAAAGTCCGCATCCTTGGGCGGATAAACGATCAGTTTGCCGCCGCTGAGGCCTTTGCCCATATAGTCGTTGGAGTCGCCGATCAGTTCCAGGGTCAGGCCCTTGGGCAGGAAGGCACCGAAGCTCTGTCCGCCATAGCCATGGCAGACCACGTGGAAGGTATCATCGGGCAGGGTATTGCCGAACTTGGCGGTGATCTCGCTGCCGAAGATGGTGCCGAAGGCGCGGTCGGTGTTGCCCACATCCAACGTCACGGTCATGGGTTTGGGTTCGGCCATGTCGAAGGACTTCTTGAATTTCTTCATGAGTACCCGCATGTCGGGGGTCTTCTCCAGGCCGAAGTTGTAGACAGCCTTGGGATCAAAGTGGATGTTGGAATCCTCCACCAGCGGGTTCTGCAGCAGAGCGCGCAGATCCAGTTCGCTGGCACGGGAGCCGGCAGGCACTTCCTTGACCTTCAGCAGGTCGGTGCGGCCCACCAGTTCATCCACGGTGTGCACGCCCAGTTTGGCCATGTATTCCCGCAGATCTTCCGCCATGAAGCGCATGAAGTTCATCACGTATTCGGGCTTGCCCTTGAACCGTTTACGCAGTTCGGGGTTCTGGGTGCAGATGCCCATGGGGCAGGTGTCCAGGTTGCAGACGCGCATCATAACGCAGCCCATGGCCACCAGCGGACCGGTGCCGAAACCGAATTCCTCGGCGCCCAGCAGGGCGGCGATGGCCACATCGCGACCACTCATCAGCTTGCTGTCCGCCTCAATGCGCACCCGGCTGCGCAGACCGTTCATGATCAGGCACTGGTGTGCTTCGGCAATGCCCAGCTCCCAGGGCAGGCCGGCATTGTGGATGGAGTTGCGGGGCGCCGCACCGGTGCCGCCGTCAAAGCCGGAGATCAGGATGACCTCGGCGCCAGCCTTGGCCACGCCGGCCGCGATGGTGCCGACACCGGCTTCGCTGACCAGCTTGACGTTGATGGCCGCCTTACGGTTGGCACATTTCAGGTCGTAGATCAGCTGGGCCAGGTCTTCGATGGAGTAAACGTCATGGTGCGGCGGGGGAGAGATGAGTCCCACACCGGTGGTGGAATTGCGGGTCTTGGCAACCCAGGGATAGACCTTGGCGCCGGGCAGCTGACCGCCCTCACCAGGCTTGGCGCCCTGGGCCATCTTGATCTGGATTTCGCTGGCCGAGACCAGGTACTTGCTGGTCACACCGAAGCGGGCGGAAGCAACCTGCTTGATGGCGGAGTTGCGTTCGGTGCCGTAGCGGTCCTCTGCTTCGCCGCCCTCACCGGTGTTGGACTTGCCACCCAGACGGTTCATGGCGATGGCCATGCATTCGTGGGCTTCCTCGGACAGGGCACCGTAGCTCATGGCCGCGGTCTTGAACCGCTTGACGATGGATTCCACACTCTCCACTTCATCCAGGGGAATGCCCTGCTCGGGATAGTTGAACTCCAGCAGGCTGCGCAGGTGCATCTCGTCGCCGCCCTCGTTCGCCACGGCCTGGGTGTACTGTTTGAAGGTGTCATAGTTGCCGGTCCAGCATGCCTGCTGCAGCAGATGAATGGTCTGGGGATTGTACAGGTGCTGCTCCGCGGCGGGACCGCTGCGGAATTTGTGGGCGCCCAGGCTGGGCAGTTCCCGGTTGATGTCCAGGCCCAGGGGGTCGAAGGCTTCCTGGTGACGGGCTTCCAGATCGTTCTGGATGTCATGGATGGTGATGCCGCCCACACGGGAGATGGTGTTGGTGAAGTACTTATCCACCACTTCCTTGCTCAGGCCCAGAGCCTCGAAAATCTGGCTGCCTGCGTAGGACTGGATGGTGGAAATACCCATCTTGGAGGCGATCTTCACAATACCGGCCAGCACAGCCTTGTTGTAGTCCTGCACGGCGGCATAGTAATCCTTATCCAGCAGCCCTTCGTCGATCAGGTTACCGATGGTCTGTTGTGCCAGATAGGGGTTGATGGCGCTGGCGCCGTAGCCCAGCAGGGTGGCAAAATCGTGCACCAGACGGGGCTCACCGCTTTCCAGAATCAGCGCCATGGCGGTGCGTTTGCGGGTGCGCACCAGGTATTTGCTCACGGCACCCACAGCCAGCAGGCTGGGGATGGCCACATGGTATTCGTCGATTTCCCGGTCGGAGAGGATCAGGATGTTGGCACCGTCGCGGTAGGCGCGGTCCACGTCCACGAACAGCCGCTCGATGGCTTTCTCCAGATCGGTGTTCTTGTAGTAGCAGATGGACAGCGTTTCCACCTTGAAACCGGGCACGTTCATCGTCTTGATCTTCAAAAGATCGGTCTCGGTCAGGATGGGATTGTCGATCTTGAGTACCTTACAGTTGTCGGCTTCCTCTTCCAGCAGGTTGCCCTGGGCGCCCACATAGACGGTGGTGGAGGTGACGACCTTCTCGCGCAGGGCGTCGATGGGCGGGTTGGTAACCTGGGCAAACATCTGCTTGAAGTATTCAAACAGCAGGGGCTTGGTGTGGCTCAGCACAGCCAGCGGGGTATCGCTGCCCATGGCGCCGGCCGGTTCGCCGCCGTTCTTGGCCATGGGCAGGATGATGGTGGATACATCCTCGTACCGGTAGCCGAAGGCTTTCTGCAGCTGAACCAGCTGTTCTTTGTTGTAGGTGGTGGCGCGCTTGTTGGGAACCTTCAGGGAGGACAGGTTGACCAGGTTGCGGTCCAGCCATTCGCCGTAGGGCTGACGGCTGGCGTAGTCGTCCTTCAGTTTCTCGTCGTCCACCAGCTCGCCCTTCTGGGTGTCCACCAGCAGCATTTTGCCGGGACGCAGACGGTCTTTACGCACCACCTGGTTGGCGGGAATATCCAGCACGCCCACCTCGCTGGAGAGGATCAGGCGTCCGTCCTTGGTGATGTAGTAGCGGCTGGGGCGCAGACCGTTGCGGTCCAGCACCGCACCCATCACATCGCCGTCGCTGAACAGGATGCTGGCGGGACCATCCCAGGGCTCCAGCATGGTGGCGTAATACTGGTAGAAGTCCCGTTTCTTGGTATCCATGGCCTGGTTGTTGCTCCAGGGTTCGGGAATGGTCACCATGACGGCCAAAGGAAGGTCCATACCGTTCATGACCATGAATTCCAGGGTGTTGTCCAGCATGGCCGAGTCGGAGCCGCCCTGGTTGACGATGGGCAGTACCTTGGTCATGTCGTCCTTCAGGTAGTTGGAACCGATGGTTTCCTCACGGGCCAGCATGGTATCCACGTTGCCGCGGATGGTGTTGATCTCGCCGTTGTGCAGGATCAGACGGTTGGGATGGGCGCGGTTCCAGCTGGGGGCTGTGTTGGTGGAAAACCGGCTGTGTACCATGCCGATGGCGGACTCGTAGTCGCTGTCCTGCAGGTCGGGGTAGAACAGCCGCAGTTCCTTCACCAGGAACATGCCTTTGTACACGATGGTGCGGCTGGACAGGCTGCACACATAGGTGTCGGGGCTGGACTGCTCAAAGACGCGGCGGGCCACATAGAGCCGGCGGTCAAAGGCAACGCCGGTTTCCAGGCGGGCCGGTTTGCCCACAAAGCCCTGCCAGATGCTGGGCATGCAGTCCCGGGCCTTATGCCCCAGCACTTCGGGGCAGATGGGCACTTCGCGCCAGCCCAGGAAGGGCAGATTCTCTTTTTTGCAGACGATTTCAAACAGCTTTTTGGCCTGGTTGCGGCGCAGCTCATCCTGCGGGAAAAAGAACATGCCAATGCCATATTCCCGCTCTTTGCCCAGCTCGATGCCCAGCTCGGCAGCAACCTTCTGGAAAAAACGGTCGCTGATCTGGGTCAGAATGCCGACGCCGTCGCCGGTTTTGCCTTCGGCGTCCTTGCCGGCGCGGTGCTCCAGATGCTCTACGATCTGCAGTGCGTCCTCAATGGTTTTATGGGTTTTGCGGCCTTTAATATCGACCACCGCACCGATGCCACAGTTATCGTGCTCAAAGCGCGGGTCGTACAGACCGGCAGGGGCTTTGCGTTCGGTAAAATTCTCCATGCTTCGTGTTCGCTCCTTCCCAAGATACCGCCCGGGGCGGCAAACAAAAAAGACGCTCCCTAAGGGTACACTGACCCCCATGTGGGAACGTCTTTGTTCTTGCCGTTATCATATCATAGAAAACGGCACTTTACAACACTAAAGCAAAAGAATCTTTAGAAATTAAGAGAAAAACCTTTTGAAAATTAAATCTCATATAAATAACTTAACTTTCTTCGGCATCTCCCGGCAAAAACCGGTCTTTCACTTAATTAACTTCGCCACCGCGTCTGCGGCGCCGTTCAGGAAGTCGCCGGCGTACATTTCGATCATGCCGGCATCGGCTTCCTTGGACAGCTCGGGATCGATGGGCATCTTGGCCAGCACAGGCAGCTGGTACTTGCCGGCAATCTCATCCACGTGGCTGTCGCCGAACACCTGGATGTGTTTGCCGCAATCGGGGCAGACAGCGTAGCTCATGTTTTCCACAAGACCCAGGATGGGCACGTTCATCATCTTGGCCATCTGGACCGCTTTGCCGACGATCATGCCCACCAGTTCCTGCGGGCTGGATACGATGATGATGCCATCCACCGGCAGCGTCTGGAACACGGTCAGCGGCACATCGCCGGTTCCCGGAGGCATGTCCACAAACAGGAAATCCACATCCCAGATGACTTCCTGCCAGAACTGCTTGACCGCGCCCGCAATGACCGGGCCGCGCCAGACCACCGGGGCTTCGGGGTCTTCCAGCAGCAGGTTGATGCTCATAATCTCCACACCGGTGCGGCTGCAAACGGGATTGATGGACTCACCGTCGCCGGTGGCGGGACCCTTCACGCCGAACAGGCGGGGAATGGACGGGCCGGTGATGTCGGCATCCAGAATGCCGGCCTTATAGCCCAGGCGGCACATGGCCACGGCCAGCATGGCGCTGGTCATGCTCTTGCCGACGCCACCCTTGCCGGACACAACGCCAATCACCTTTTTGATGTGGCTTCTGGCATGAGGCGGCTCGTGCTGCGGTGCACGATGATCACAATTCGCACTGCATGTGCTGCAATCGTGGGTACATTCTTCACTCATGATGTTTTGCTCCTTACGATAAAAATGCATTCAAGCAAAGTACAGTATAGCAAAAATACCGCACCATTGCAAGGTTGGAACGGCTTACAGAGCCTCCACGATGCCACGCACCAGTTTCTGGAAGACAACGCCCCGCTGGTTGGCAATTTCGATGACTTCGTCGCCGGAAAGCCGCTTGCCCGCCATGCCGGCAGCCATGTTGGTGATCAGGCTGAGCCCCAGCACCGGCAGACCGCAATGGCTGGCTGCAATGGCCTCGGGCACGGTGCTCATGCCCACGGCGTCGGCACCCAGCGTGCGGAAGGCTCGGATCTCGGCGGGAGTCTCAAAACTGGGCCCCATATAGCCCAGATAGACGCCCTTCTGCAGAACAAGATTCTGCTCTTTGGCTACCCGCAGGGCCAAGGACTGCAGATCCGGTGCATACACCTGGGTCATATCGCAGAACCGCGGACCGATGCTGTCGTCGTTGGCACCCCGCAGCGGGTTGGCGCCCATAAAGTTGATGTGATCGGTGATCAGCATAAAATCGCCCACGTTGAAATCCCAGTTCACACCGCCGGCGGCGTTGGTCAGCACCAGCGCCCGGCAGCCCAGTGCTTTGAAAACCCGCACCGGCAAAGCGATGGCGGACATCTCGTGACCTTCGTAGTAGTGGAAACGCCCCTGCATGCACAGCACGTTTTTGCCGCCCAGCTGTCCGGCCACGAACTGTCCGGCGTGGCCCGGGGCGGTGGAAACCGGGAAACCCGGTACATCCCGGTAGGGAATGGTTACGGCGTTTTCGATCTCGTCAGCCAGACCACCTAAGCCGGAACCCAGAACCAGGGCCAGGTCAGGCGTAAAGGGAAGATGCTGGCGCAGATAAGCGACCGCGGTATCGACTTCTTTCATAGGGGAAAACCTCCTGTGGATTGTTGCTCCCATTGTACCACCGGACTTTGCCCGGCGCAAGGCATACGGACAGGTCACCACCGCATAGGCATACAAGAGGAAAAGAGGAGGGGCGCCGCCATGACCAAACGCAAATTGTACCTGCACAACGCCTTGCTGCTCACGGCTTCCGGCCTGGTGCTGCGGATGCTGGGCATGGGATTCCGGGTGGTACTTTCGGCCTTTCTGGGGGGCGAAGGGATGGGCCTCTACCAGCTGATCCTGTCCCTGTATATGGTGTTTGTCTCCCTGGCCACCGCCGGCATGAATGTGGCCGCCACCCGACTGGCCGCCCAGAGTCTGGCCCGCGGGCAGGGGATGGCGGCTACGCTGCGGGGCCTTTGCAGTACAGCACTGCTGTTCGGTACGGGCGCTATGGTGATGCAGGCGGTGCTGGCCGGACCGGCGGCGCGGTATCTGCTGCATGATGTCCGTGCCGAGACGGCACTGCGCATTCTGGCACCCAGCCTGCCCTTTATGGCGGTGTCGGGGGCGCTGCGGGGGTGTTTTCTGGCCTCCCGGCGGGTTACCCCCAACGTGGTGGCCCAGTTGATCGAACAGCTGGTGCGCATGGCGGTGGCTGTGGCGGGGCTGCGTGTTATGGCACAGTGGGGCGCCGGTTACGGATGTGCCGCCGTGGTGCTGGGCAATACCGTGTCGGAGGGCGTTTCCTGCGGTCTGATGCTGCTGTTTGCGGCCCGCACCCCGGAATTCGCACCGCGGCCGGAAGAACCTCTGCATCCCTATACCCGGCAGGAACTGTATGAAATCGTTTTGCCGGTGGAGGGAAGCCGCCTGTTGGCCAGCGGTTTGCAGGCAGTGGAAAGCAGCCTAATCCCGCTGAACCTTTCGCTGTATACCGGCAGCCGTGCAGTGGCCATGACCCAGTACGGCAACCTCAAGGGGATGGCGCTGCCGTTGCTCTTCTTTCCATTTTCGGTATTGGCTGCCCTTTCCGGTTTGCTGATGCCGGAGATCACCCGGGCGCACACCCGAGGCGACGGGCGCAGCACCCGCCGGCTTATCGGGGCCATGCTCAAGCTGACCGGTATTTTTTCGCTGGCGGCGGGGCTGGGTTTTTTGTGGTTCGGGGCGCCGCTGGCCGAACTGGTCTACCGGGATGCCGAGGTGGGACGGTATGTGCAGGTGTTGGGATTGGTGGCTCCGTTCATGTATCTGGAAAGCATGGTGGATGGGGTGCTCAAGGGATTGGGAGAGCAGATGGCCACCTTCCGCTATTCGTTGGTGGACTCGGTTTTCCGCATAGCCGCCATCTCACTGTTGCTGCCCCGGTACGGGATGGCCGCCTTCCTGGGGATCATGATCGCCTCCAACCTGTTGACCTTCACACTGAACACCCGGCGGATGCTGCGTGTGGCCGCCGCGGTATAGGTATGGCAAACGCCCCGCGAATGCGGGGCGTTTGCTGTGAAAATGAAGTCAAAGGGTCTGTCCGCTGACCAAGCCGTTCCAGAGCCGGTAGTAGATGCCTTTTTTGGCCAGCAGTTGGGCGTGGCTGCCTTCTTCCTCGATGCCGTCCTTGCCCAGTACCAGAATGCGGTCGGCGTTCTGGATGGTGGTCAACCGGTGGGCGATGGTCAGGGTGGTGCGGCCTTTGGCCAGTTTGTCCAGACTCTGTCCCACCAGGATCTCACTCTCGTTGTCCAGGGCACTGGTGGCTTCGTCCAGCAGCAGGATGGGGGGATTTTTCAAGAAAACACGCGCGATGGCAATACGCTGTTTCTGCCCGCCGCTGAGTTTGACACCCCGTTCGCCCACATAGGTGTCATATCCATCCTTCAGGGCGCGGACAAAGGCGTCGGCTCCGGCCAGTTTGGCGGCCTGCTCAATTTCGGCCCGGGAAGCGCCGGGCTTGCCGTAGGCGATGTTTTCTGCTACGGTACCGCTGAACAGGTAGACGTCCTGCTGGACCACGCCGATGGCGTCCCGCAGGCTGCGCAACGTGACGTCCCGTACGTTCTGCCCGTCGATGAGAATCTCGCCGCCCGTTACGTCATAGAAACGGGGAATCAGATTGCACAAGGTAGTTTTGCCGCCGCCGGAAGGTCCCACCAGGGCCAGGCTTTCGCCGGGGCGAATCCGAAGATTCACATGGCGCAGGACCTGGTTGTGGTCATCGGGGTATTCAAAGCTCACATCCCGGAACTCGATGCCACCCTCCCGCACGACCAGGGGCTTGGCGCCGGGGGCGTCGGCGATGGCCACGGGGGTGTCCATGATTTCCAGGAATCGCTCAATGCCGGTCATGCCGCGCTGGAACTGCTCGGCAAATTCCACGATGCGGCGGATGGTGGCGATCAGGGTGGAAACATACAGCACATAGGCTACCAGATCCCCGGCGTTGATGGCGCCATATACCAGTGACAGGCCGCCGGCCAGGATGACCACCAGATACATCAATCCGTCAAAAAGCCGGGTGGAGGTGTTGAAGGCGGCCATGGCATGGTAAGTCAACGTTTTGATTTGTTCAAAAGCACGGTTGCCCTCGGCAAATTTTTCCCGTTCCTGGTCTTCGGCGGCAAAGGCCTTGACCACCCGCTGGCCCAGCAGGCTGTCCTCAATGGTGGCGTTCAATTCGCCGATCTGAAAACGCTGCTGCCGGAACCGGGCCCGCAGTTTCAGATTCAGTTTGACCGAGACGATGCCCATGAGTGGCACGCAGGCAAAGACCACCAGCGTCAGGGGAACACTGGCCTGGCAAAGAATTACAAAGGAAGCTACGATTTTGATGAAAGCGATGAAGAATTCTTCGGGGCAATGGTGCGCAAACTCGGTCACATCAAACAGGTCGTTGGTGATGCGCCCCATGATCTGGCCCACCTTGGTGTTGTTGTAATAGGTGTGGTCCAGCCGCAGCAGATGGTCAAAGGCATCCCGGCGCATGTCGGTCTCGATATGTACACCCATAATATGGCCGATACCGGACATGAAATAGCTGGCGGCTCCGTCGATGAGGCGCAGCACAAAGTAAAGGGCGGCCAAACGCAGAACGGTCTGCACGGTCAGGACGGCGGCTCCGTCGGTGGCGGTATTGGTCAGTACACCCATGATTTTGGGCAATACAATATCGCACAGGGTGGTCAGGGCCGCACAGAACAAATCCAGAAACAGTACGGCTTTGTACTTCATCAGGTAGGGCAGAAAACGGGGCAGCAGTTCTTTGCTGCTCTTTTGCCGGACGTTGGACATAGAATAGAACCTCTCTTTTCTTTGGCAGGAAACGACCGCCCCCGCGGGGGCGGTCGGTACAATTCAGGATTCGGCAGGGGGCTCCGGAACGGACGCTTCTTCCGGTACGGCAGCCGGTGCCTCCACGCTTTGGGTGACTTCTTCACTGGGGGCAGCCTCTCCGCCGCCGGAATCGCCGCCGCCGTCCGGTATATCGGGTTCGGGAACGGGTTCCGGTGTGGGATCAGGGGTAGGAACGGGTGTCGGTTCCGGCGTGGGATCAGGGGTAGGAACGGGTGTCGGTTCCGGCGTGGGCTCCGGTGTGGGTTCCGGCGTCGGCACCGGCGTAGGAACTGGCGTGGGAACTGGTGTCGGAACCGGTGTGGGCTGTGGTGTCGATACGGGGGCCGGGGCTTTCGACGGCACCGGGGAAGGCGTTGCGGTAGGGGTGGCTGTCTTTTTCGGTGTGGCGGTGGGCTGTGGTGTGTTGGTTTGTTTTATGGGCTCCTTGCGGGTTTGCCCGCAGCGGCGGCAGGTATAGACCATCTGATCTCCCTTTTGCTGGCCGCCGTCCCAGTCGTGACCCAGGGCGGGAATATCCTTTTCGGTCACATCCCCGCAGATGCTGCACTTGTACTTGGCGCTGCCGTCGGTCAGGCAGGTGGCGGCTACCTCGGTGCCTTCCACCAACAGGTAGTTGTGCTCGTGGGCGTCCGCCTTGAAATGGGCGGTCAGGACCACACCGCCGGCGTTGGCATTGGAAGGCATGGTGAATGCGATGGTGGCACTGCTGTAACTGCCGCCGGTACTGGCCGTCCAACCGGCAAAGACAAATCCTTCGTTGGGAATGGCTGTAACGGCGCTGGAGGTACCGCCCTTTTTGACCAGTTGGCTGGTAGAACCGGACAGCTTGCCGCCGTTGGTGGCCACAAATTCCAGCGGAACTTTGGCGCCGCGTACGGCAATGGGGTCTTCGGTGATCAGGTTGGCCGGTACGCCGTCCGGGGTGGGAATGGTGCCCAGCGGCTGGGGACGGCGGTCCTCCGTTACATAGGCGTGGGTGCGCACATAGTCAAAATAGGCGGTAACGGCTACCTTGGAAAGATGCACCCCGTCCGAAAGGGTGTAGTCGGTCTTGGCCCAGCCGGTGGTGCTGTCCCGCAGGTCCTCGGCACTGTTCAGAAACTTGAAACCGTTTTCCTCACACATCTGTACCAGGGCGGCATTGTAGGCGTCCACCTGAACCATGGTCAGGTTGGTGTTTTCCCGCTGCTTGTCCAGCGGAGGAATGGCGCTGACAATGATGTCGCAGTACGGCCAGGCCTGTTGAATGGCCTGTAATCCCTTCAGATAGGTGGAAATGAAACCGGTGGCATCGGTGGAGGAACCGCCCAGATTGTTGGTGCCGTAGCAGATGATGATCCGCTTGGGCTTCAGCATGGCCACCGCTTCCGGAACGGTGTACATTTTGGACGACCCCTTGAATTTCTCGCAGGGCAGCGTGGTGATGGCGCCAGCCCCCATGCTCACCACGCCGATGTTGTTGTTCAGTGATGTGAACGCCTGGCCCGTTTCGTCAGCGTACATCAGATACCGCGCCGTGTTGGAATCGCCGATGAACAGGGTTTCGTCCAGATAAGTACGGCCGGCATCCGCGGTCTGCGGCAACACCGTGCCCACGGTTTGGGTCGCGGTCGTGTCGGCTGTGGTGGGAAGCTGCGCGGTCTCTGCCGTTTCCGGAGTGGCAGTTTCGGCAGTTTCCGCGGTGGCAGGGGCAGGGACGGTATCCTGGGGGGCGATGCCCACCGTGGCGGCAACAACGCCGTGGCGGCAACAACGCAGAAAAGCAGGGCTACCACAACGGCGGCACCGCCTGCCAGCAGGGCAACCGGGCGGTCGCCGAAGCGGCCCGGCAGGGAAAACGGGATCTTCATCCGGAAACACTCCCTTGCAGAATCAATTATGTATTATCATACACCATTTGCCGGGGCGGCGCAAACGAAAAAGAGAGGGAAAATGCGATCTGATCGAGTTTTTTACAACTTTCTCGATTTTTTGGGAATTTTTCAGGGGGACACTTGACATTTCCGGGGGAATGAAGTAAAATATCCAAGTCAGACAAAATATGGGCCTGTAGCTCAGTTGGGAGAGCGTTCGGTTCGCATCCGAGAGGTCAAGGGTTCGAATCCCTCCAGGTCCACCAGAAAAGCCAACGGGGCACGGTATTTACCGTGCCCCGTTGGTTTTTTGTGTTCTTTTGCGCGCTGGAAAACCGCAGAAAGCCGGAACGAATTTTGTCGAAATAGATACTTTTTTGAAAAAACATTCTCATTTTGCGCTGTTTATGTTATACTGAACAAAACAGACATTTCTTGCACTAGGAGTAGAAAAACGTATGGCGGGTGTGGATTGATTCCTGCAGCTCTTTGCCCTATAGTACATCTTACGGGGCACTGTACCGCGGCAGCCGTCCCCGGGAGTTTGCTTAAAATTCGGGGAGGATGAAGGAGACATGGAACGAGCAGGACAAGAGTATCTTGCTGTGTACCGGCGGGATTTTTCGGAACTGGAGGGCCTGCAACAGGCAGAGCAGGTGACCTATGCTTTGCGGCGGGGTCAAAATGCGCTGTGTTTTTTGGCAAAACGGCGTTCGTCCCAGCAGGAAGTGTGCTGTAAACTGCGCGGATTGGACGAGGCATTTGCCGGACGGCTGCTATGTTATATGTATGAAAACGCAGTGGCTCCGGAGCAACTCCCCGATGTGCTGCACGATCTGTGCGATGCGGCGGTGTAGCGGATATGCTGGGAACGTTGGAAAGACACGGAACCCGCTCGGTTGCGGACGGCGGGCAAACGCCGATGGGCAAAACCACCCCGTCGGTGGTAGCCGCGTTTGTGAGCACGGCGCGCATGGAACGGGATTGCATCCGGTTGTACGCACAGACCCACCCTGAGGTCCGTGCGGCAGCCATTCTGCCCGGCGGAAAAGAACTGCTGCAGCAATTGCGCGGTGGGCTGTGCCCGCAGGTACTGGTTCTGGATGTGCTGCTCAACGATATGGGAATTCTTTCTTTGCTGGAGGAAATCCGCGCCCTGCACCTGAACCCACGGCCGGTGCTGTTGTTGTCGGTTCCGGTGCCGGAACGGACGGCGGCACGCCGTGCCATGCAGGCGTTTGGAGATTGTGAAGTTATTCTGAAACCCTACAGCCTCAAAGAACTCTTTGATCAGATTTATCTGCTGGGAGCCGGTGCGGAGCAGTATCACCTGTACCGCATCCGCGGCTGCTGCCGCCGGTATCTGCAAAAGATGCATGCGGACCCTGCCATGAGTGGCTGCGATTATCTGGAGCAGATGCTGCTGTATGCGCTGGCGTCGGACCGTCCCATGACGGTGGCGGCACTGTATCAGCTGGTGGCGCGGGACAACAACACCCAGGAGGGCAGTGTGGCAGCGGCGGTGGTTCGCCTGTCCCAGAAGATGCACCGGCAGAATACCGGGTTCTACCGGCAGTTGTGCGTGCGTTGCGGTTTGCCGGAGGATGCAGTCCTGCCCAACGGCAAATTGCTCAAGGGGATGTGGGAACTGCTCCGGCAGGAAGTGCTTTAGCGCCTTTTCTGGGCAAAAAGGGGGATACCATGCAGCCGAACGAACAAGAACTTGCCATGGCGTTGCGCGGCGGGTTGCGCGGGCGCTTTCAAGGGTCCTTCCATTTGCTGGAAAATGCCTTCGAAGTGTTGAACGACCAGATGCTGCACTGTGTGACACCCACCCAGTACGATGCGCTGCATCCCTTGCTGGAACAGATCGAAGAGCAGCTGCTTTTGCTGCGGCGTCTGAGCGAGCATGCGGCCGATGCCGCGGTGGCGCCGGTTTTACAGCAGCTCTGTACGCCGCGCCCCATGGAACTGCTGGGGCAGCTGCGGGAGTGGTGCGTCCTGTTTAACGAGCTGACTCTGCAGGAGCGGGTGGAGGCTTCCGCCACGGTGGAGACGGCTCCTGGCATGCAGGTTTTGCTGACCATGGGGGACGATACCCTGCTGAGCGGCCTGCTGGCAAATCTGCTTTCCAATTCGTTGTCGGCCGGCGGCGCAGTACGAATCACCCTGGCCTGTGCGCCGGGGCAGTTTTGCTATCGGGACGACGGCCCCGGGCTGGCCGAGGATGCCAGAGCCCTGCTGCAGGACGGTGTCTGGAGTGACCGGTTGCTGGAACAAGGCGGTCTTGGACTGCCTTTGGTTCGCGCCTATGCCGCGGCGATGGGGTGGACCTTGTCTGTGCCGGAGGAAAAGGGCACTTGCCTGCAGTTTGCGGTGCCACCCTGTACTATGGATCTTGGCAGTATGGTGCTGGAATCCACCGGTGTTACTCCGCAACTTACCCAGCGCCGCAAAGTGTATCTGCAGCGGGAACTGTACCCGGTGCTGCATAACCCGGCATCCCGATAAAAAGGAACAGGGGCGTCGCCCGAAGGGCGGCGCCCCTTTTTTTGCTGCGATGCTTTACTTTGCGTCCAATCTATTGTAAAATACTATACAAATCAAAAATGGTTTATTGCGCCCGTGTGGGGTGCAGAACCATACAAAACAACAGGTGGTGTTATTTTTATGGGCACTCAATACAAACGCATCCTGCTGAAAGTCAGCGGCGAAGCGCTCTCCGGCCCCAAGGGAACCGGCTTTGACGAGGCGACCATCGCCTCGATCTGTGCAGGTATCAAGGCGGCACATGCGCTGGGAACACAGATCGGCATTGTGGTAGGCGGCGGCAACTTCTGGCGTGGCCGTTCCAGCGGCAAGATGGATCGCATGGATGCCGATAAGATCGGCATGCTGGCCACGGTGATGAATGCACTGGCGGTCAAGGACGCATTGCGTCAGCAGGGCGTCCCGGCGGTGGTAATGACCAGTTCCTTCATGCCCCAGGTGGCGGAAGTGTTCACCAGTGACAAGGCCATTGCTGCGCTGGAAAGCGGAACCATCGTTGTCTTCGGCGGCGGTACCGGCAACCCCATCTTCTCCACTGACACCGCTTCTGCGCTGCGCGCTCTGGAGATCGGTGCCGATGCCATGTTCAAGGCCACCATGGTGGACGGCGTGTACGACAAGGACCCTCACAAATATCCCGATGCCGTGCGGTATGACACGTTGACCTTCACCCGTGTGCTGGATGAGCGGTTGGCCGTGATGGATTCCACGGCGGCGACGCTGTGCCGGGACAACGGCCTGCCCATTCTGGTGTTTGACCTGGGAGAACCGGCCAACATCGCCAAGGCAGTGCAAGGCGAGACGGTGGGCACCCTGGTGAAGGAATGACAAAGCAAGAAACGCTTTTTGCACACAATATCAAAACTAAGGAGAAATTGCCATGAGCAGCACGACCAAACCCTATGAAGAAAAGATGAACGCCAGCGTGGACCACCTGGTCCGGGAACTGGCTTCGATCCGCGCCGGCCGCGCCAACCCCGCCGTTCTGGACCGGGTTACGGTGGATTATTACGGCAGCCCTACGCCCATCAACCAGATCGCCGCGGTGGCTGTGGCGGAAGCCCGTATCCTGACCATTACGCCCTGGGACCGTCAGATGCTCAAGCCCATTTCCAAGGCCATCCAGACCAGCGACATCGGCATTAACCCCATTGACGACGGTTCGGTGATCCGTCTGGTATTCCCGGCTCCCACCGAGGAACGCCGCAAACAGCTGACCAAGGATGTGCAGAAGCAGGGCGAGGAGGCCAAGGTGGCCGTGCGCAACGTTCGCCGCGATGCCATGGACAAGTTCAAGGCCATGAAGAAGGCCGGGGAACTGACCGAAGATGACCAGAAGAAACTGGAGGAAGAGACCCAGAAGCTGACCGACAAGTACGTCAAGATGATCGACGATACCTGCACGGCCAAAAACAAAGAAATTATGGAAGTCTGACGCAAGCCGTCGCTTCCGCATTGTCTGTGCGGGCATACCGGTGGGTACGCCCGCATAGGCTGTTATGTACTATATCCATCCGTGAAAGGGAAACTGTATGAAGACCCGTGTTATAACCGCTGTAGTCGGCCTGGCCCTGTTGGGGGTTGTGCTGGCGTTTTTCGACACCGCTCTGTTTGATCTGGTGCTCAGTGCTGTCTGTCTGATTGCCATCCACGAAGTTTTTTCGGCCATGGGATTTGGCAAAAAGCAGTGGTATCTGTACGCTGTGGCGGTGCCATTCACCCTGCTCATCATGCTGACCACCAGCCCTGCCGTGCGCTGGCTGGTGTTGCCGGTCAGCTTTCTGGTGGTGCTCTTTTTCAATATCTGCCAGATCGCCCAGGTGCAGACGTTGGATTTCGGCAAAATGGCCGGGTACGTGTATTTTTCCGGGGTCATCATCTTCTGCTTTTATTCCCTGATTCATCTCAAACGGATGCTTCCCTTTGCCAACTATCGGTATGATGCCGTTTATTTCATCCTGCTGACCCTTTGCTTCGCCTGGGGTGGTGATACGGCGGCTTATTTTGCCGGCCGCGCGTTCGGCAAGCATAAGTTGGCACCCATTGTGAGCCCCCATAAGACGGTGGAAGGTGCCATCGGCGGTGTGGTGGGCAGCATTCTGGCAGGTATGCTGCTGACGGCCGTGTACACCATGCTTTCCGTCAGCCACCCGGTGATCAGCATTCAGATGCGTCCCAAGCATTACCTGGTGCTGCTGCTCATGGGGGCCATCGCCTCGGTGCTGGGAATCCTGGGGGATTTGTTTGCCTCCGCTGTCAAGCGCCAGGTGGGCATCAAGGACTACGGGACGATTTTCCCGGGCCACGGCGGTATTCTGGACCGCTTTGACAGCGTGATGTTCATTGCGCCCTTTGTGGCCATCGCCGTGCGTTATTTCTTCTATGTGTTGTAAGAATAAAGGATGGAAATTATGAACAAGACCATCACCTTGCTGGGTTCCACCGGCTCCATCGGAACCCAGAGTCTGGACGTCTGCCGCATGCACGGCTATTCGGTGTTCGGGTTGGCTGCGCACTCCAGCGTGGACAAACTGTTGGAACAGATCCGGGAATTTCATCCCCGCTATGTGGCGGTGGTGAATCCCGATGCTTACCGGAAGATGGAAGCGGCACTGGCGGGGCAGTCCGACGCCCCCCAACTGTTGCAGGGACCGGAAGGACTGCGGGAACTGGCTGCCATGGAAGGCCCCAATGTGGTGCTCAACGCGGTGGTGGGTATTGCGGGACTGGATGCTTCGCTGGCAGCCATTGAGAGCGGGCACGATCTGGCTTTGGCCAACAAGGAAAGTCTGGTTACGGGTGGCCACCTGGTCACCGACGCGGTCAAACAGCACGGGGTGCATCTTCTGCCGGTGGACAGCGAACACAGCGCCATTTTCCAGTGTCTGCAGGATGCCCACAGTGCCAAAACTTTGGAGAAGATCCTGCTCACCGCCTCGGGAGGACCCTTCTTCGGCATGACCACCGAGGAATTGCGGGGTAAGACCAAGGCCGATGCGTTGCGCCATCCCAACTGGAATATGGGGGCCAAAATCACCATCGACTCGGCTACCCTGATGAACAAGGGTCTGGAACTGATCGAAGCGGCCTGGCTGTTTGGCCTTCCCGAGGATAAGATCCAGATCGTGGTACAGCGGGAAAGCATCATCCATTCGGCGGTACAGTTTGCCGACCATTCCATCATTGCACAGCTGGGCGTACCCGATATGCGCATCCCCATCCAGTATGCGCTGACCTGGCCGGAGCGCCTGCCCAGCCCGGTGCCGGAACTGGATTTCACGGCGTTGACCAAGCTGAGCATTGCCACGGCAGATGAGGAAACCTTCCGTTGCCTGGCAGCCTGCAAAAAAGCCATCCGCAAGGGCGGTTTGGCGCCCTGCGCTGCCAACGGCGCCAACGAGGCTGCAGTAGCGCACTTCCTGCGGGATGAGATCGGCTTCCTGGACATCGGCCGCCTGGTGGAAGGCATGGTGGACAGTGACAGCTTCGGCGGAGATTATACCCTGGCCGATGTGCATGAGTGTGACCGCATGGCGCGTGCCTATGTGGAAGCGCATATCTGAGAATTTGTGAGGTGCCTATGACTGCAATACTGACCGGGCTGGTATCCCTGCTCGTGTTCGGGGTTGTCATTTTGGTGCATGAATGGGGCCACTTCTGGGCGGCCCGCCATTGCGGCATCCGGGTGGAGGAATTTTCCATCGGTTTCGGCCCCAAGTTGTGGGCCTGGGAGCGGGGCGGTACCCGCTATACCCTGCGTCTGATCCCCCTGGGAGGATACAACCTGTTTTCCACACCGCCGGAACCGGATGAAAACGGGGAAGTTGCCTTGCCGGTGCAGCCGCCGCGCAAACGGGGGTTGTTCCCTGTGGTGGTACAGGGACAAGAATTTGAACAGGCCGGTGCCTGGCAGCGCTTTTTTGTGACGCTGTGGGGTGCCGTGATGAATTTTCTGCTGGGATTTGTAGTTCTGGTGGTGCTGGTCTGCAGCATGGCCAACCTGGGGGGAACCCAGGTGGTACAGTTTGTGGATGGCGCTTCCAGCAACGCAACGGGTCTGCAACTGCAGGATACCATCGTCATGGTGGACGGCCAGCGGGTGCGTACCGCCAACTCCCTGGCGCAGCACTTTGACGGGACCGCCCGTTCCCACACCATGTCGGTGCTGCGGGATGGCAAACTGGTGCAGCTGGATCAGGTAACGGTGGCCCCCACCACCGACGAAGAGGGCCGTGTCACCAGCGGAGTGGATTTCCGCGTTGCGGCGGTGCCCAAGACAGTGCACAACGTGCTGGTACAGACCGGGGAATATTTTTCCTACTACAGTACGGCCATTCTGGGCGGATTCTGGCAACTGGCCACCGGCAAGGTAGGAGTGGACCAACTGTCCGGCCCCATCGGAACGGTGTCGGCGGTGCGCCAGGCGGTGCAGTATGGCTGGCGGGATGTGCTTTCCCTGATGGCGTTGCTGACCATCAATGTGGGCATTTTCAATCTGCTGCCGGTTCCGGCCCTGGACGGCTGCAAACTGTTGTTCTTGTTGTTTGAGGCACTGACAGGGCGGGCTGTGCCCCAGAAGTTCCAGATTGCGGTCAATACGGTGGGCATGGTGCTGCTTTTGTGGCTCATGCTGCTGGTGACCATGCAGGATATTACCAGAATTTTCTAAGGAGGATATGCCATGACGCGCCAACTGAAGCGAGAAGTGAAGATCGGCAATCTTACCATCGGTGGTACGAATCCCATCGCCGTCCAGACCATGCTCAACGTTCCGGTCAAGGATATTGCCGGCAACGTGGCACAGGCCAAGCGTGTGGCGGCGGCCGGCTGCCAGATTGTGCGGGTCACGGTGCCCACACCGGAGGATGCCGCCGTGGTGGCAGCCATCAAGGAAGCAGTGGACATTCCCGTGGTGGCCGATATCCATTTTGATTATCGCGCAGCGCTGGCGGCCCTGGATGCAGGGGCGGACAAGATCCGCATCAATCCCGGCAACATCGGCTCGGACGACCGGGTCAAGGCGGTGGCCGATGCCTGCAACGCCAAAAATGTGCCCATCCGTATCGGCGTCAACGGCGGCAGCCTGGAAAAACACATCCTGGCCAAGTACGGTGCTCCCGTGCCGGAAGCGATGGTGGAAAGTGCGCTGTACCATGTGCGCTTACTGGAAAAACATGACTTTGACAACATTGTGATTTCCATCAAGTCCAGCAATGTGCCGCGGATGATGGCGGCGTACCGGATGCTTTCTGCCCAGACGGACTACCCGCTGCATGTGGGCGTTACCGAGGCAGGCGGCAACCGCATGGGTCTCATCAAATCCGGTATGGGCATCGGTGGTCTTCTGCTGGAAGGCATCGGCGATACGCTGCGGGTCTCCCTGACCGAGGACCCGGAGAATGAGGTCTATGCCGGCTATGATATTCTGCGGGCGGTGGGCTATGCTGTGGCAGGACCCGAGATCATCAGCTGCCCCACCTGCGGCCGCACCCAGTATCCCATGATCGAGATTGCCAACGAGGTGGAGCGCCGTCTGCGGGATGAGGGCTTCAAAAAGCCCCTGAAGATTGCCATCATGGGCTGTGTGGTCAACGGCCCCGGCGAGGCGTCCGACGCGGACATCGGCATTGCCGGCGGCAAGGACGAAGCGCTGCTCTTCATCCGCGGCCAGAAGGTCCGCATGCTGAAAGGGGATATCGTCGGCCAGTTCATCGACGAGATCCACAAGCTGTAAACCGCTGCAAGGCAGGAAAGGAGTTGACCGGGTATGGAAACGATGGTAGAAATTCTCGGTGAGCTCCTGCTGCAACTGCTGCAGGCCGTGTGGCCGCCCGTCCTGGCCATCCTTACAGGTGTACTGGTTCTCTTCCTGAGCGTTTTGTCCTGTCTGTACTATACCGCGGGCCATCCGGTCAAGGCAGTGGGGAGTCTGCTGGCAGCGCTGCTGTTTCTGGTCGTGTTGGTTGCAGGCTTCAGGGCAGGGATCTACACGCGGAGGACCAGGAAAAACCAGCGGAAGGACCGCCGGAAATAACGCAAGGCTCTTTTCTTTTCCCATTCGCAAAGGAGTTATCTTGAAACCACTTGTTACCCAGGTCTGGCCGCAGTTTACGGCCGACCAGCAGTTCTGCAATGCCTTCGGCAGTGTGCTGGTGGAGCGCGTGGAACTGCACCGTACCAAACGCCAGGTCATTATCTGCCTGCGCAGTGCCGAACCCTTGGATCAGGCGCTGTGCGGGCGCCTTTGTGCTTCCCTGCAGGAAGTTTTCGCCGGCTATGAGCTGCACCTGCGCAATTATTTTTCCTATCCCAACATCACTCCGGAAGCCGTCCGTCTGATGATCGAGGAACTCAAGGAAAACGGAATGCCGGTCAACGGTTTTCTGGATAAAAACCAGCCGGTGGTCTTTGGCGACGACGGAATCACCATCCGGGTCAATGCAGGGCGCACCATTCTGGAAAGTGTCGAGCTGCCCCGGGTGCTGGCGGAACTGATTCAGGAACGCACCGGTGCGCTGCCCATTGTGCGGCTGGCTGACACCGGCAACGCCCGTACCGAGGAAGAATTTGAGCAGTATCTGCAGGAGAAAACGCCGGTGGTCAAGTTTGAGGCCAAGGAGACTCCGCCCGACTTCACCATCGAAGGTCTGTCTCTCTCCAACAAACCGGTCAAGGTGTTCTACGGCAAAAATTTCAAACCCACCGAGACACGGCATCTCAACGATTTGGGAGATGGCGGCAAGGTGGTGGTCTGGGGCGATGTCTTTGCCACCGAGGTCAAGGGCAGCCGCCGCAAGATCTATTTCACCTCCATCACCGACTATACGGGCTCCGTCAACCTGAAGATTCTGGGGGACGAGGACGCCGACATGTCCAAGTGGGAGGGCCTCAAGCCCGGCACCACCCTCATTGTGCGGGGCAATTATATGTACGACAAGTATGAGCATGATTTTGTCATCATGCCCTACGATGTACTGCAGGTAGAGCGGGAACCCCGCCAGGATACCGCCCCCGAAGGCCAGAAGCGGGTGGAGCTGCATCTGCACACCAAATCCAGCTCCATGGACGGTTTTAACGACCCTGGCAAGATTGTGCGTCTGGCCCATCGGATGGGCCACCGGGCCATTGCCATCACCGATCACGGTGTCTGTCAGGGCTATCCGGAAGCCATGCTGGCCACCGACGACATTCACAAAAGCGATCCGAATTTCAAGCTGATCTATGGCTGCGAGGCCTACTTTGTGGATGATATGATCCCGGCGGTGTACGGCAACGCCCAGATGCCGCTCTCCGGCTCCTTTGTGGTGTTCGATACCGAAACCACCGGTCTGGACGCCAATGTGGAAGCCCTCACCGAGATCGGTGCCGTCTTTGTGGAGAACGGCAAGATCAATGAGGAAAAGAAATTCTGCACCTTTGTCAATCCCGGCAAACCCATCCCCCAGCGGGTGGTGGAACTGACCGGCATCAACGATGCCATGGTGGCCGACGCGCCCACCCCGGAGGAAGCCATCCGCGCCTTCAAGGAATTCTGCGGGGATCACGTGCTGGTGGCCCACAATGCCCATAGCTTTGATATGCTGTTCATCCGCAAGGCGGGGGAGAAGGCCGGCGTCAGCTTCGATGGCAACACCTACATCGACACGCTGCCCATGGGCCAGGCGCTTTTCCCGGGACTGCGCAACTATAAGCTGGACACCATCAACAAGCATTTGGAAATTCCGCCCTTCAACCATCACCGGGCGGTGGATGATGCCATGGCGCTGGCCCGCATTTTCGAGGTCATGCTGGGGGACCTGGAGGAGAAGGACGTCCACACGGTGGAGGCTATCAACACTGGCCTGGGCGGCAACAAAGAGGTTCTGAAAAAGAAATATTACCATCTGATCATTCTGGTGCAGAACCAGGTGGGACTCAAAAACCTGTACCGCATTGTCAGTGCGGCCCACACCCAGTATTTCTTCAAAAAGCCCCGGGTGCCCCGCAGCCTGCTCAATCAGTACCGGGAAGGTTTGCTGCTTTCTCCGGCCTGTGAGGCGGGTGAACTTTACAGGGCGATCACGGCGGGGCAGCCCTACGAACAGCTGCTGCGCATTGCCGATTACTACGACTATCTGGAAGTGCAGCCGCTGGGCAACAACGAGTTTATGGTGCGCAACGGTCAGGTGGATTCCATCGAAGCCATCAAAAACTTCAATCGGACGGTCATCCAGCTGGGCGAAGACCTGCACAAGCCCGTTGTGGCCACCGGAGACTCCCATTTTCAGGAGCCGGAGGACTGGATCTACCGTGCGGTTCTGCAGGCAGGCAACGGCTTTAAGGATGCCGACAACCAGGCGCCGCTGTACTACCACACCACCACCGATATGCTGGAGGACTTCAGCTATCTGCCCCAGGAAAAGGCCTTCGAGATCGTGGTCACCAATCCCAACAAGATTGCCGCCACCATCGACAACAATCTGCGGGCCATTCCCAAGGGAACCTATCCGCCCAGCATTCCCGGCGCCGAGCAGGAGCTGCGCGACGATACCTGGAAGCATGCCGCACGCGACTATGGCACACCGTTGCCCGACGTGCTGCAAAAACGGCTGAAAAAAGAACTGGACTCCATCTGCGGCCATGGCTATGCGGTTCTGTACGTCATTGCCGTGCGTCTGGTGGCTTACTCCAATGCAGGAGGCTACCAGGTGGGCAGTCGAGGCTCGGTGGGATCTTCGGCCGTGGCCCACTTCTCAGGTATTTCCGAGGTCAACTCGATGCCGCCCCACTATCTGTGCCCCAATTGTAAACACAGCGAGTGGATCGACGACGGGGTGCACTTTGACGGGTTTGACCTGCCGGATAAAAACTGCCCGGTCTGCGGGCAGAAGATGATCGTGGAGGGCCACGACATTCCTTTCGAAACCTTCCTGGGGTTCTACGGCGACAAGGAACCGGATATCGACCTGAACTTTTCGGGTATGTACCAGTCCCACGTGCACCGCTATACCGAGGAACTCTTCGGCAAGGAAAACGTCTTCAAGGCGGGCACGGTTTCCGGTCTGCAGGACAAGACCGCCTACGGTTATGTAAAAAAATATCTGGAAGAACGGGGCAAAACGGTCAACCGTGCCGAGGAAAACCGCCTGGTCATCGGCTGTACCGGTGTCAAACGTACTACCGGTCAGCATCCCGGCGGTATGGTCGTCGTGCCCGATACCTTCGACATCTACGACTTCTGTGCCATCCAACACCCCGCCGACGACGTCAAGGGCGGTCTGCTGACCACCCACTTCGAATTCAAATACCTCCACGACACCCTGCTCAAACTGGACGAGCTGGGCCACGATGTGCCCACCTTCTATAAGTATTTCGAGGAATACTCCGGCATCCCCATCGATTCGGTGCCCATGAACGACGAGAAGGTCTATAGTCTGCTGACCAGCCCGGAAGCCCTGGGCGTCACCGAAGAGCAGATCGGCTCCAAAACCGGCACCTTCGGCATCCCCGAGATGGGCACCAACTTCGTGCGCCAGATGCTGTTGGATGCCCAGCCCAAGAACTTCTCGGAGCTGATCCAGATTTCCGGCTTGTCCCATGGCACCGACGTCTGGACCAACAACGCCGACGAACTGATCCGCTCGGGCACCTGCACCATTGCCGAGGTTATCGGCTGCCGTGACAGTATCATGCTCTACCTGCTGCGCAAGGGTCTGGAACCCAAAATGGCCTTTGACATTATGGAGGCTGTGCGTAAGGGTAAGGTGGCCAAGGGCGGCTTCCAGCCCGGCTGGGAGGAAGCCATGCGCGAGCACGATGTGCCGGACTGGTATATCGAGTCCTGCCGCAAGATCAAATATATGTTCCCCAAGGCCCATGCGGTGGCCTACCTGATGGCAGCCATCCGTCTGATGTGGTTCAAGGTGTACCATCCGGCCATCTTCTACGCCGTGTACTTTACGGTGCGCGGCGCCGACATTGACTACGAGGCAGCGGTGGGAGGCGTCCGTGTGGCCAAGGAGCATCTGCGGGACAACGAGCGCATTCCCAAGGAGGAGCGCACCGCCAAGGATGATGACGCCTTGGTCAGTCTGCAGCTGGAAAATGAAATGTTGCAGCGGGGCTGCCAGTTCCTGCCCATTGAGCTGGGCAAGAGTCACGCCAGCAAATACGTGGTGGAGGACGGCAGGGTTCGCTTGCCCTTCACGGCGTTGCGTGGTCTGGGCGAAGCTGCTGCCGTGGCACTGGAGGAAGCCACCATCCACGGCCAGGAGTATATCTCCATTGAAGAATTGCAGCAGGCCAGTGGTGTGGCCAGTTCGGTCTTTGACAAACTGCGCGCGGTGGGAGCGCTGGGCAACCTGCCCGAGACCAGCCAGGTGGACCTGTTCAGCCTGATGTGATGGCGCCGGATTTGCAAAGAAATCAGAAAAAATGCTTGCACCATCGGCATATCTGTGCTATACTATACCCCGCATGAGAAGTTAAAGGAGTGCTATTCAATGAACTGGTACGAGATCGCTCTCGGTTGCGTTCTGATTGCAGTGTCGCTGCTGATCATCGTGTTCACCCTCGCCCAGGAGCAGAAGGGCCAGGGCCTGTCTGCAGCCATTATGGGCGAAAACACCCACATGGCGGCCGGCCGTGAGCGTGGCGTGGATGCCAAGCTCGCCAAGCTGACCAAGGTTTGCGGCGCGGTGTTCTTTGTGGTCACGCTGGTTGTCTGCGTGCTCAGCGCCCGTCTGTAATCCAGAAAGAGCAGCAATCACAAAACAAAAGGGTCCGCCAAGCGCGTTGAAGAAGTCTCTGCGCCCCGGCGGGCCGTTTTTTGTGGGAAAGTGGCGGGGAAGTCCCCGCGTGGAAGGGCTGCATCGGACGATGCGGCGACGTAAATTAAAGGAGTAACTATGACGCCCTTACAGAAAAGTATTCTCTCTGCGGTCAAGCGCCGTCCCATGACGCTGCGCGAACTGCAGAATAACCTTCAGGTGGACAACTCCCGTCTGCGCACCACCGTGTCGGCCATGGTGGCCACCGGCGAACTGTCCCTGCGTAACGGCACCTATGTGCCGGGGTTTGCCACCTATCAGAATGAGGCAACCCCCAACACCATTCCCTGTACACTGGTCAAACTGGCGGCCCGCTTCGGCTTCGCCAGCCGGGATGACGGCCAGGGCGATATTTTCATTCCCGGCCGTGCCCTGCATGGCGCCATGCCCCAGGACAAGATCAACGTCAAGCTGTTTGAACACCCCCGGGTGGAAGGTTCCTCCGAGGGTGAAGTGGTGGAAGTCACGGTGCCCAACAACCGATTTGCCGGCACGGTCTGTCTGATGGATGACGGCCGTATGGGCGTGGAACCGGACGGATGCCGGGATGTGAAATTCCTGCTGGCCAAGCAGGGGAGCGAAGGGGTTCACCTGGGTGACAAGGTGGGAATCCAGATCACCCACCGCGGTCCCCGCCACAGCGACCACCGTGCGGCGGTGGTGGAAAAATTCGGCTCCTCGGACCGCGCGTCGGAGTGCGCCAAAGCCATCCTGTATGGCCGCAATGCCCGGCTGGAATTCCCGCCGGAGGTGCTGGCCGAGGCCCATGCCTATGACGATGCGACCATCGATCCCGCCGAGGCCGCCCGTCGCATGGATCTGCGGGGGATTCCCATCTTCACCATCGACTCTGCCGAAACCAAGGATATTGACGATGCCATCAGCCTGCAGAAGCTGGAGGACGGCGGTTACGAGCTGGGGGTTCATATTGCCGACGTGAGCCATTATGTCCGGCCCGGTTCTGCGCTGGACAACGAAGCGTTCGAGCGTGCCACCAGCATCTATTATGCCGACAAGGTGATTCCCATGCTGCCCACCCAGCTGTCCAACGGCATCTGCTCCCTGAACCCGAACGAGGAGCGCCTGGCGTTCTCCTGCCTGATGCGGCTGGATGCCAAAGGCGAAATTCACGGCTACCACTTTGTCAAGACGGTCATCCGCAGCCGTGTCAAGGGCGTCTATAAGGAGATCAATGCCCTGCTGGAGCCGGAGGAAGGGGCGGACCTGACCGAACTGAAAGAAAAGTACGCCGAGGTGCTGGAACAACTGCCGGTGATGGATGAACTGTACCGCAAGCGGTTGGAACTGCGCCGGAAGCGCGGCGCCATGGAGATCGAATCCGATGAGGCCAAGCTGATCATCAATGAGGAAGGCCGCTGCGTGGATATTGTCAAGCGGGGCCGCGGCACTTCGGAGTGTATGATCGAAGAGTTCATGCTGCTGGCCAACCAGTGTGCCGCCAATGCGGGCCGCACCAACAAGGTGCCGTTTGTCTACCGTGTGCACGAAGCTCCCGATGCCGAGAAGATGGAAAAACTGTCGGCCACGCTGCTGGCTTGCGGCCTCAATGCCAAGTTCAAAAATCCCATCCCCACCCAGCTGGAGCTGGCCGCTCTGTTGGATGAAACCCGCGGCCAGCCCATCCAGACCCCGGTGCATACCGGCATTCTGCGCAGCATGCAGAAGGCCCGCTATGCGCCGCAGCCTCTGGGACATTACGGCCTGGTGCTGGCGGACTATGCTCATTTTACCAGCCCCATCCGCCGGTATCCCGACTTGGCCATTCATCGTATCCTCAGCGAGATGCTGCTGGGGGTCTCGGCGGACCGTATCGGCAGGGACTTCCAGGAATTCGCCCAGCGCGCCAGTGAACAGTCCAGCAAGAAGGAAGTGGACGCGGTGCGCATTGAGCGCGACGTGGAGGACCTGTATAAGGCTGAATATATGCACGAACACCTGGGAGAAGTGTACACCGGCACGGTGGCCGGGATCACGCCCCGCGGCGTCTTTGTGGAGCTGGAAAATACCGTGGAAGGCTTTGTGCCGGCAGCACAGCTCTGCAAGGGTGAGGCGCAGGTGGTGGACGGCGTCAGCATGCTGGATCCGCTGACGGGTCGCAGCTGGATGCTGGGAACTTCCATGAAGATCCGTGTGGCCGCTGCCGATGTGGCCTTGGGCCGTATCGATTTTGAATATATGGTGGAGTAAATCCAAAACCGCCTGTCCGGCAGATCCGGGCAGGCGGTTTTCTTTTGGCGTGCAGGAAAAAGACAAAATAAAAAAGCACCCTCGGCAAACCGTTGGTGCTTTCTTATGGCGGAAAGAGAGGGATTCGAACCCTCGAGGGCTTTAGGGGCCCTACACGATTTCCAGTCGTGCGCCTTAGACCAGCTCAGCCATCTTTCCACAGCAGTTGTTTGACTGCAAGGGCTATTATAGCAATTTGTGCGAAACTTGTCAAGCAAAAAATTAAAAGTTTTTTTCAGTATTTTGCACAAATAAAATTGGCAACATTTACAAAAACATCCAAAGCGCTTGCAAGGTCCCGGGAAGAAGTGTTAAAACTATAACAACCAAATGTTGCAATTTGAAGTGGAAGGGAGCTGCGTATTTGTGTATTCGATTTTTCGAAATTTGGCCATTATTATTTTAAGCGCCAAATTCTTTGCACTGGTTGCGCGGAAATGTAAGGCGCCCCAGGTGGTGGGCGAGATTATTGCGGGCTTGCTGATCGGTCCGTGCGTCTTCAATCTGGTACAGAACAACGATACCATCTCGGTCTTTGCTGAGATCGGTGTGGTACTTTTGATGTTCTCCACCGGATTGGGGACCAATCTGAAGGAATTGATGAAAGCCGGTCCCATTGCCACCCTCATCGCCTGCGTGGGCGTGGCCGTTCCGCTGGCAGGCGGTACGGCTCTGTACGGTGCGTTCTATGGGTTCGGCGCCATCGGCAGTGTGGAGTTCTACCGGGCGCTGTTTATCGGCACCATCATGACAGCGACCAGCGTTTCCATCACGGTGGCTACCCTGCAGGAAATGGGACACCTGAAGAGCTTCCTGGGAACGACCATCGTGAGTGCGGCCGTTATTGACGATGTGATCGGCATTGTGGTACTGACCTGTGTGATCGGTGCCAGTTCCGGTACCGGGATTGGTCTGGGCCAGGTGCTGGTTAACACCTTGCTGTTCTTTGTGGTGGCCATTGTGGTGGGCGTTATCATCCATTATGCCATGCAGTGGCTGGATAAGCGCAATCCTCACACCCAGCGCATTACCATTGTCAGCATCGCGTTCTGCTTTGCGCTGGCCTATGTGGCCGAGGAGTACTTCGGCATCGCCGACATCACCGGAGCTTACATTGCCGGCATTGTGCTTTGCACCATGGAAGATGCATCCTACGTGGAGCGGCGTGTGGACATCAGCAATTACGTGATCTTTGCGCCGGTTTTCTTTGCCAGTATCGGTCTGAAAACCGATATCAGCGGCCTGACACCCGATCTTGTGCTGTTCTGCGTGTGCTTTGTGGTTGTGGCTCTGTTGGCCAAAATCATCGGCTGCGGTCTGGCGGCTAAAATCTGCCGTTTCAGCTGGGGGGATTCCCTCAAGGTTGGTGTGGGCATGATGACCCGCGGCGAAGTGGCGCTGATTGTGGCACAAAAGGGACTGGAAGTGAACGTGGTGGATCCCGTTTATTTCACGGCGGTGATTCTGCTTATCGTGGTTTCCTCGGTGGCGACCCCGCTGGCACTCAAGAACCTGTTCCATAAAATGCCCCCGCAGCCGCATCCCAGTCAAATAACGGCATAAAAAAATCCCGGTCCAGCGGACCGGGATTTTTTGTCGGTTCAGAAATCCGACGCATCGTGCCGTACAAAGCCGCCCAATTCCTGAGGGGAGCTCAGGCCCTGTGCCAGGGCTTTGGCGCGCATAGCCGCATAAAATTCGGCGTAGGTGGCATTTTTGTAAGGCGCCAGGAAATAATACCCGAACCCTAAGGTGAGGACGCAAAGCAGATCCCAGCCCAGGAAGGAAAGACGCAACAGGAAAAGGTGGAACTTTTCACCGTACATCAAAGCCTTGCTCAGCGCCATGGCGCGGGTGGTGGTCAGGTACGGGTTTTCCGCCAGCAGGTAGGGTACCAGTGCGTAGCAGTAAAACCAATAGACGCCGGGCACAACCAGTAAAAGGAATCCGACGCCGATTTTCAGGTTGGTCAGAAACTGTACCTTTACCACGTTGAGATAGGGCCGCTGGAAAATTCCAAAGAGGGTGCGAAAAGGGGAGTCGCCCTGCCGGCTTTCCATAAAGTAGCGGCAACTGCCTACCGTAAGAGGGGAAAGAAAGAAAACGCTCCACAAAATGGCCAGCGCCAGAACGAGCAGAGAGGCTGCCAGCAGAATAAGCAGTGTGGCAATGGGCATTCGGTCCAAAAAGCCGTATACCTCTTCCGAAGAGTAGGTAAGTTTCTGGGACGTATATCCACCGCTCAGCAGTGTTACCACCAAACAGACCCAGAAAGAACGCCAGTAACGGCCACTGAGCGCCTGCCGCGCATTGGATTTTAAAAGGGAACAGGTCCACATAACCATTTACACCTCTCCATATATTTTTGTGTACAATTGCCAGAGAGAACGAATCATCGTTCCTTTCCGGCGGACGGACGATCAGGCCATTCTGAGAATGTGGATAAA
>CAJFFY010000044.1 GCA_904374465.1 uncultured Subdoligranulum sp. | reverse complement strand
ACAACAAAATCACGCTTTTGTTGTTTTCAAAGCAGAAGGTGCATCTGGTCAATCAGGCGCTGATGCTCCCGGCCGCTTTCCATAATATAGATCCGGGTGGTTTCGATGCTGGAATGTCCCAGCAGGTCGGCCAGCTTGGACAGATTCTTTTCAATCCGGTAAAAAGCCCTGGCGAACAGATGCCGCAGATTGTGTGGGAACACCTTGTTGCACGCAATCCCGGCGCGTTTGCACAGGGCTTTCATTTCGCGCCAGAGGTTGGAGCGGTCGATGGGGTGGCCGCTGCGGGTCACAAAGACGCTGCCGCTGACAAGGCCCTGCTTTTTGCACCACCGGCTGAGCTTTTCGCACAGGGCGCGGGGCAGGAAGATTTCCCGGCATTTGCCCTTGCAGTGCACCGCCGCATGGCCCTGGTGCACGGCCTCCACCGTGATGTGCTGCAATTCCGACACCCGGATCCCGGTGGAGGCCATGGTCTGCAGGATCATCAGCAGGCGGTTCTGCTTTTCCTTGCGTGCCGTGCGCAGCAGACAGCGGTATTCCTGAGGATCCAGCTCCCGGTCCGGGTCGCAGAAGGCCCGGCGCTGTCGTTTGAGCGGGCGCGCGCAGCAGTCCAACCGTTGCCGGAAAACGAAGTAGCCGTTGACCGCCGCCAGCATGGCGTTGATGCTGACCGCCGCATACCCCTGCCGCACCAGCGCATCCCGCCATTGCACCGCCCCCTCGTGGCTGAGCCATTTGTCCGCGTTGACATCCCGGAAATAGCGTTTCAGGTCCCGCCGGTATTTTTCGATGGTGCCTTCGCTCCGCTCCCGGGTTTGCAGGTAGGCACAAAAGCAGGCCAGCTCTTTTTCTTCTTCCATGGTGTTTCCCTCCCTTTGTTCTTTCCACTATACTATACGCACTTTTTTGCGCGATACGCGTTTTCTTGGCGTTCCCTTTTCCCAAAAAGAAGAGGCCCGTGGCGTATGCCACGGACCTCTGTTTTTTTGGAAAGTTCTTTTGGTCCTTTTCTTACAAGAAAAGGACAGGATCATTCGTCGTCGGCAAAGTTGCCCAGCGCCTTGGCCTGGTCGATGACCTTGGCCTCCAGCATCTGGGGCAGGACCTCATACCGGACGAAGTCGAAGGTGAACCAGCCGCGTCCCTGGGTGAGCTGCCGCAGGAAGGTGGTAAAGTCCTGCATTTCGGCCATGGGGACTTCCGCCTCCACCACCTGCATGCCGTCCTCGTCGGGGTTCATGCCCAGCACGCGGCCGCGCCGCTTGGTGACCTCACCCATAATATCGCCGGTATTGTCCGCCGGCACATGCGCCTTCAGGGCGCCGATGGGTTCCAGCAGCACGGGGCCTGCTTCGGGGATGGCGGCCTTGTAGGCCAGCTTGGCGGCCATGATGAAGGCCATTTCGCTGGAGTCCACCGGATGGTAGCTGCCGTCCAGCAGGGTGGCCTTCATGCCCACCATGGGATAGCCCGCCAGCACGCCGTGCTCGGCGGCCTGGCGCACGCCCTTTTCCACCGCCGGGAAGAAGTTCTTCGGCACACTGCCGCCGAAGACGCTCTCGGCAAATTCGATATCCTCCCCTTCGATGGGTTCGAACTGGATCCAGACATCGCCGAACTGGCCGTGACCGCCGGTCTGCTTTTTGTGGCGGCCCTGGGCCTTGCAGCTCTTGCGGATGGATTCGCGGTAGGGTACCCGCGGGGTTTCCAGCGTGATTTCCACGCCGAACTTGTTCTTCAGCTTGGCCACCGCCACCTCCAGGTGCTGGGTGCCCAGGCCGCTGATGATCTGCTGTTTGGTTTCGGGATCCACCACAAAGGTGATGGCCGGGTCTTCCTCCATCAGGCGGCTCAGCGCGCCGGATACCTTTCCCTCGTCCCCCTTCTTGGTCACTTTGACCGCCATGCGGTAACTGGGGATGGGATAGGTGGGCGCCGGCAACGCCACCACCCGGGCGGGATCGCACAGGGTGTCGCCGGTTTTGGCCGTGGCCAGCTTAGCCACCGCGCCGATATCACCGGTGCCGATGGCCGGGGTATCGGTCTGCTTTTTGCCGCAGACCGTCAGCGTCTTGCCCAGACGCTCGGGCTGGCCGGTGCGGGCGTTCACCACATTGCTGGTGGCCGTCAGCTTGCCGGACAGCACCTTGATAAAGCTCAGTTTGCCCACGAACGGGTCCGCCACCGTCTTGAACACATAGGCGCACAGGGGGGCATCGGGGTCGGCGGTGACTTCCACCGGCTCGCCGTCCTTGGTTTCGCCCACGGCCGCGGCGGTATCCGCCCCGGGCAGCAATACGTTCATGTTGTACAAAAGCATATCCAGCGCCTGGTTGTTCACGGCGCTGCCGCAGAACACCGGGGTGATCTGGCCGGTACGCACACCGCTGGCCATGCCCTGGACGATTTCCTCGGTGGTGAAGGGTTCCCCTTCAAAGAATTTTTCCATCAGGGCTTCGTCGGTTTCGGCAATGGCCTCGCTCATGGCCTGGATCAGGCCCTCGAACCGGTGGCCGATGTCGGGCAGATCAATCTGGATCTGCTTGCCGCCCTCATACTTGAAGGCTTTCTGGCTGAACAGGTTGATGTACGCAACGGTACCGTCGTCCAGACGGACCGGCACCACACAGGGGCAGACGCTGGGACCGAACTCGATCTTCATCTGCTCCAGAATCTTAAAGTAGTCGGCATTTTCCAGGTCGGTCTTGGTGACAAAGATCATCCGCGCCTTGTTGTGCTTGCAGGCCAGGCGATAGGCTTTCTCGGCACCGACACTGACACCCGAACGCCCCGAAACACAGATCAGCACGCTTTCCGCAGCCATGACGCCCTCGGCCGCGCCGGTTTCAAAGTCAAAAAGACCCGGTACGTCGATCAGGTTGTACTTGATGCCCTGGTACTCCACCGGGACCACGCTGGAATTCAGCGACGCTTTGCGTCGCACTTCCTCGGGGTCAAAGTCACTGGCGGTGGTGCCGTCCTCCACACGGCCCATGCGCTCGGTCGCGCCGCTCAGGTACAGCAGCGCTTCGGTCAGCGTCGTTTTGCCGCACCCGGCATGACCGGCCACCAGAATGTTGCGGATGTCTTTGCTTGCATAGTCCATGAATCGTCAAACCTCTTTTCGCGCCGGGGCTTTCACGCGCGCCCTGCGGCGTAGATTACTGGTGAATTTGAACATTTCTCACCGATTGATACTACTTTACCACACATTTGTGGAATTTTAAACAGTTTTTTCGGAATTTCTGGAAATATTTTTAGTTAAGTGTCAAATCTCACGCTAAAATCGGCCGCGACGGTGTGCAGGCACCGCCGTGGGGGCCTGTTCCCCCCTTTTGAAGAACCATCAGGGCCGGGCCAGGCGCAGGACCGCCACCGTGATGTCGTCCTGCTTGTCCCCCGCCCGGCGCACGGCGGCGTCGGCAATGGTCTGGGCCGCCTGCTGGGGGGTATGCCCCAGCCTGGCACAGAGCTGCAGCTGTTCCATCAGCCACTGGCTGCCGTCCGTCAGCACGCCGTCACTGACCAGCACCGCCCAATCCCCCGCATCCAGGGCAAAGGTGGTGGACCGGCCCACCAGACTGTCCAGCACGCCCATGGGCAGGCTGGCGCCTTCCAGCATGCGGGGCACCCCGTCCCGCACCAGGAAACTGGGCGCCGCTCCGGCTTTGAACAGTCCGGCCCGGCCGGTGTACAGATCCACGGTCAGCAGGTCCAGCGTGGCGCCGGATTCCTGCTCGGCCCCTTTCAGACCCAGGGCCACATTCACCAGACGGGCGGCGCTTTCCGCCGCAAAACCCGCCCGCAGCAGCTGGCTGGTCAGCCGGGCGGCCATCTGGCCGTCCACCGCCGCCGGCCGTCCGGTGCCCATGCCGTCGCAGAGCAGCATCTGGGCCCGGCCGCTGGTGTCACAGAATTGTTCCAACGCGTCGCCGCTCACCGTCTGACCCTTGGCGGGGCGCGCGGCGGCGCCGAATTCCGCCCGGAAGACCGGACGCTCGCCAAAGCTCAGCATCGTGACGGTGCGGCAATGGGTGATTTCGGGAAGATCCAGGTCACGGCGGCAGATGCGGCTCACCTCCCCGGTCAGCCCCGTGACCTCCTCCTCGGTAAAGCGGGTGCGGGCAATGGTCACCGAAACGTTCAGCCGGCCCGCCAGATCCGACGTCACACTGCATTCCAGGGCATCCAGCCCCAGGTCGGCAAAGAGCTGGGCCACCTTGCTTTCCCGCCGGGGGTCGGGCAGTCCCGCCTGCCCCAGCCGCCCCGCCAGCTGGGCCAGCGCCCCCGCCAGGGCGCTGTACTGTTCGGTCAGGGCGGTGCGCAGCATCGTGGCCCGGGCCCGGGTCTGGCGGCGGCTGCGCCACAGCCGGTAGCCGTGGTTGGCCGCCGTGCACAGATCGCTGGGATGAATGCACACCGAGAGCTGTCCCGGCAGGTCCTCCACCTCCACATGGCCGGCGCTCTCCAGGGTGGGTTTCAGTTGGTACAGGCCATCCATGGCCGTGGCGTAGCCCCGCACCCAGCAGCGGTTGCGCCGGGTACAGGTCTGGCAGGTGGTGCGGGCGATGTGCTCCACCACAAAGTCGAAGTTTTCCCCCTTGGGCGGCATCTGCCGGGCGCAGACGGCGTTGACGGTATCGGCGATATCGCTCAGGGTATCGGCCACACCGGACAGGCGGCGGGCGGCCCCGCTGAGGCCCTGGGTCTGGGCCGGGGGCGCGGGTGCCGGAAAGACCACCCGCAGCCATTCGCCGGGCAGGGCCACCGCCACACAGAGCCCCACACCCCCACCGGCGGCCAGCGGCAGGACCCCGGCGGCGTCTGGGGCCGCCAGGGCGCCCACCGTACACCCCGCCAGAAACACCCCCGCACAGCGCCACCGCTCCCCCGGAAACAGGCAGGCAGCGCCCAGGCTGCCCAAGGCCACGGCCAGCGCCGCGTAGCACAGGGAGGGACTGGCCGCCGTGAGGGCTGCCGCCAGCGCGATGCTGAGCACCGCCGTCTGTTCCAGTGTCCCGGCGATGGCGGCGCACAACCCGGCCGCCGCGGCCAGCGCCAGGCCCGGAGCCCAGGGCCCGGCGGCAGAGCGCTGCAGGCAGGCCACCCCCACCGCCAGCCAGAGGCAGGCCCCCCGGGGTTCCCGCAAGGGAAAATGGAGAAACGCCCATCCAAAACCCGCCGCCAGCAGCGCCGTGCAGCCCGTGGCGACGGTTTGCCCGGGGTCCAGGATGCCCCCCGCCAAAAAAATGCCCAGCAGTTGTACCGCCGCCAGGGTCAGGCAGCCGGCCAACGCCCCCACGCGGGCTTTGCCGCCGCTGAGCAGCCGGCCCGCCACAGCCGCCGCCAGCGCCCCCGCCAGTTTGAGCCCCATGCCGATGGGCTGAAAAACCAGACTGCCGGCCAGCGCCCCCACGCCGGAAGCCAGCAGGTAGGCCGGCGGGCAGCCGATGACCAGCGCCAGCCCGAAAGGCGCCGCCCCGCCGTAGACCTGTCCGGCCGAAAGCACCGCCCCGGCGGCCGCCGCGGCCCCCTGCCACGCCAGCGCCGACCAACGCGCCCCCGCGGGCAGCAGCGCCTGCAGGTCCGGGATCTGGGTATGTACCTTCTCGTTTGTATTGGTAAAGACAGCCATAAGATCGGTTCCCCCTTTATGTTGTATGCCGTACGGTAGCTGCACTATACCACGGGGCAAACGGTGCTTTTTGCCGCAGGCCGGGGAAACCAAAAAACTAGTGGCAAACCGCACAAAAGCCCCCCGGCCGGACAAACCCTGCCCAAAAAACAGGCGGACCGCCGGGGGCAACGGCAAAACAACAAAAAAGGCAGGCCCTGCGCGCAAAGTTCGCGCAGGACCTGCCTTTTCAGGCAAAACCGAAGTACTGACAGATGCAGTCGTAATAGGCCCGGGCCGCCGCCTGGCAGCCGTCGGTGCCGGACAGGATGTCCATATCGCCGCGGTTGGAGATGAAGCCTTCCTCGCAGAGGACCGCCGGACACCCGCAGGAGGACAGCACCGTGAAGGTGGGGTCCCACCGGATGGTGTCGTCGGTGGACTCGTAAACCAGCTTGTTGTCGTTGGCATCATAATATAAGTACCGCACGCCGTTGGCCCCCCGCAGGTCCAGCCCCATGCTGCTGAATGCCTGGGCCACCAGCTGGCCGAAGCGGACGCTCTCGGCGTTGGTATCCAGGTAGGGCGGGGCGGCGTAACACTCGAACCCCGAGGAGGAGGGGCTGCCGTCATAGTTCAGGTGGATGGACAAAAACAGCTGCGCCCCCGCCGCTTTGGCCACAGCGCCCCGCTCGCTGGGTTTCAGGTAGGCGGTGCCGTCGGCGGTGAGCAGCGGCGCAAACCGGTCGTCGGCGGCCAGCAGGTCATAGATGGCCCGGGCGGTGGCCAGGGTGATGGTACTCTCCTGCAGGCCGTTGGCCTCGCTGCCGCAGTCCTCCGCCCCGATGGAGGGGTTCACACCCCCGTGCCCCGGGTCGATGGCCACCACGATCCGCCCGTCCCCGGCGCTGACAGCGGCCGCCGCCTGGGTTTCCCCGCCGCCCTCGGCCTGTTCCTCGGCCAGCTGCTGGTCGGCTTCGGGCAGGGTACTCTGGTGGGCCGGGCTCCTGTACCACAGCACAAACCCCACCGACGCCGCCAGCATCAGGGCCGCCAGCGCAAACAACACACTCCGCCCCCGGTGCCGGCGCTTTTTGCGCCGCCGCGCCCGGTGGGTGTACACCGCCCGGGGCGGTGCCGCCGGGGTGTCCGGTTCCTCATAAAATACCACACGTCCTTTTGCCATCCGATGCTCCTTGCCCTATGGTCCGCAATCTCAATGGTTGTATTGTACCGCAAAGTTGTGTCGAAGTTGTTTCGGTCTTGTAACGATCCGGCGAAAAACGCCCGGTCCACATTTTCCAGCAAATTGTCTGTTCAAAAACGGGGAATCGCTCACTTTTTGTCGTTTTATCGTTTACTGTCGTTTCCTGTCGAACGGTTTTGAGCTTCCAAATATTGACAATATTACCAAAGTCTCGTATAATACCTACAAGAAGTTGCGGTGGGGGACAAAATTCCCCACCATATTTTGCACGATTTTGCGTAAATCGACGTCTGCCGTAACAGGAGGTTTGCTATGATTTCGACCGGGATTGTCCGCCATATTGACACGCTGGGCCGCGTGGTGCTGCCCAAGGAGCTGCGCCGTACTTTTGGCATTACCGCCGACACGCCGCTGGAAATCCTGACCGAGGGGGATGCCATTCTGCTGCGCAAATACCGCCCCGCCGACGCCTGCGCCCTGTGTGGCGAGGTGGTGCCCGGCTCGGTACAGCTGCACGGCAAGTTTGTCTGTCCCCGCTGCCGCGCCGCCCTGACCAACCCCTGAACCACACAAAATACCAAAAAGACCGCCGTCCCATAGCGGGGCGACGGTCTTTGCTTTGCGATCAGTCCGGCCACTGCATGCCGCGCATGGATTCCTCGGCATTTTTGACCAGGTTCAGCAGGCTGGTGGCATGGCGGGGGTAGTCGTGGGTCAGCCGCTCGGTGGTCAGGGCCAGGGTGGCGGGGTCCACGCTGTCGCGGTTGCCGTCCTCCCCCTTCAGGGTGGCAGCCAGGTCCGCTTCGGTCAGGCGCATGGCGGCGTCGGCGCTGGCCTGCCAGCGGGCTGCCCCCACCCGGAACATCCCCGTCACGTTGCGGGGAGAGGCGTCGTGCATCTGGCGGAACACCTTGTACACCGCCAGCATCAGGTAGCGGCTGATGGCTGTGACCAGCTGTTTGTCCCCGCTTTCCTGCAGTTTGTCGTACAGGATGTCCAGCGAGTTCTCGATGAGTTTTTTGTACATGGTGGGCAGCACACTGCCCCGGTAGACGCTGCCGCTGGTGGCGGAACCGGTTTCGGGCAGATCCTCCACCCGGATGGTCTGGCCGCTGCGCTCGGCACTGCGGCCCAAAAGATAGTCGCAGCTGACGCCGTAGTAATCCGCCACCTGGACCACGAAGGCCAGGCTGCACTCCCGGATACCCTTTTCATAATGGGAAAGCTGCGCCTGACTGATGCCCAGATCCTGCGCCGCCTGTTTTTGTGTGATGCCCCGCTCCTTGCGCAACAGCGTCAGGATGCGGTTGAACTCGATGGCCATATTCATCCTCTTCCGGGGCAGGTCCCACCGGTGCACCGCACCGGGCCGCCGGGACCGCCCGAGTAGTTTTCTACGTGTTGTATATTATATCTGCCAAAAAACAGTTTGTAAACCCGGATTTCGACAACCTCCGGTCGATTTTTGTCAGCCGCACGCAGGTTTTTGGGTCCCGCGCCTACATTTGGGGACGGTGGAGGGCGTATAGGTATAAATATTGTGGGCAAACTAAAGTGAAACGGGGCGGCATTTTTAATTTGTAACTAAATTGTAATAATTTTCCGTTGCGGCGAGCCCCTTTTTGGGGTATGCTGGTAGCGATACCCTATAAGGAAAGTGAGAGCACACCGTGAAATATTACAAACTGCATCTGATCCGCCACGGCCTGACGGCCGGCAACCTGCAGGGGCTGTACATAGGCAGCGGCACCGATCTGCCGCTGTGCGACGAGGGCCGTGCCCAGCTGGAGGAGCTGAAGCACCGCTTCCGCTACCCCGAGGTACCGCTGGTCTTCACCAGCCCCATGCTGCGGGCCACCCAGACGGCGGAGGTGCTGTTCCCCGGGGTACGGCAGATTGAGCTGCAGGACCTGCGGGAGATGGCCTTTGGCAAGTTTGAGGGCCAGCCCCTGCAGCAGCTGGTGAAGGACCCCGAGTTTGCCCAGTGGATGGACCCCACCAGCCGGGCGGTGCCCCAGGGGGCGGAGGACCGGCAGGCCTTTTTCAACCGCACGGCCGGCATGCTGATGAAGATGTTCGAGTACATGCTGCGCACCCATACCTACGAGGCAGCCTGTGTGACCCACGGCGGCGTCATCATGAACATGCTGTCCCAGCATGCCCTGCCCTTCCGCAAGCCGGAGGAGTGGATGACCGACCCGGGCGCCGGCTACAGCCTGCGGCTGGACGCCGAGATGTGGATGCGGGACCACCTGGCCGAAGCCTACGACGTGGTACCGGCGGGGTACTTGGACGGGATGGAACCCGAAGCCTGACAAAAGAAATTCCCCGGCAGGGAGCACCTGCCGGGGAATTTTTGCATTTACTGGGAATCGGATGCCGCCGAGGACGCCGCGTCCGACGAAGCCGCGTCGGAGGAGGCGCTCTCCTCGGGGGCGGGGGTAGCGGTGACGCCGGCCTCGTCCAGGATGGCCTGGTTGTCGGCGATGGTCTGGTTCAGCGCGTCCAGCGCCGCCTGAGCCTCATCCCGCTTGGTGATCAGGTCCTGGTTTTCGGGGTCGGCATCCAGCGCCGCCTGGGCTTCCTCCAGGGCGGTCTGGGCGTCGGGCAGCTGGGCGTTGGCGTCATCCACCGCCGCCTGGGCGTTGATGATCCGCTGTTTGGCGTCAAACTCCGCCTGGGCGGCCGCGGCGGCCTCGTCGCTGATGCCGCTCTCCAGCAGGGCCGGTTTTTCCGGCAGGGTCTGCTCGGTACCGTCGGCGGCAGTCAGCCGCAGCCCCTGACCGTAGTAGCCGCCCCAGATGGCGATGAAGCTCTTGCCGGGGCTGACGATGAGGGTCTGGCCGTCGGCGGTGGTCAGCTGCAGCGGGCCGGTGGCGTCCTCCTTGGACCACTGGATGGGCTCCCAGGCGCCGCCGGTGAGGTAGATACCCGCCCCGCCGGTGAGGGCGTAGTCCCGGGTATAGCCGTCGTCCTTGATGCCGCTGGAGGCATAGAGCACGAAGACGTTGGTGAAGGACACCTGCTGGCCGTTGTCGGCGTCCAGCGTCGGCGAGCCGTCGGCGTTGGTCTTGACGTAAAGCCCGGTGTCGGGCTGGTAGTTCAGCTGTTCGCTGTCATCCGCCGAGAAGGTGATGGTCAGGGAGGTGCCGTTGCGGGCGGCTTCCTCCACGGCGGGGCGCTCCCCAAAGACAAAGAGCGGGGTGTTGGCCCCTTCCAGCGTGGTGCCGTAGTTGCTCAGGCCGTTGCGGATCATCTCGCCGGTGGTGTACCAGCAGTTTTCCTCCCGGTAGCCGGCGTTCTGGCGGTCCTGGTCAAAGGCGAAGGCCGCCTTGCCGATGTGGTAGCCGTCCAGATCCTGGTAGCTCAGGGTGTTGAGCAGGTTGCTGGCATAGACGTTTTTGTCAATGTGCACCGGCACCGCGTTGAGGGGCAGGGCAAACTGCAAAAACAGATCCCGCCCGGGGCCCACCGGCCCGGCCTTGCTGATGGCGTCGGCATTGGCGTACAGGGCCATCATGCCGGCGGTGGTGCCTTCGCTGACGCCCTCCACCAGCACATCGGCGCCGGACAGACCCCAGTGGGGGGTGGCGCCCGACAGCGTGCGCAGCGTGACGGCCACCGGACGGCGGTTGGTGTAGTCGGCGTCGGCCACACCGGTCAGCGGGTTGGGTACAGGGTCGGCCTGGGGGGTGGCGGTGGGCGTCGCGGTGGGGGCGGCACTCTCAGAGGAGGAAGCGCCGGATTCACCCGCGGAGGCGCAGCCGCCCAGCAGCAGCGCCGTGACCAGCGCCGCGCTCAGGCCCAGGGCCTGGATGGTACGTTTCATACAAGGGTCCTTTCAAAAGAACCAGCGCAGCCCGCGACGGGCGGACTGCGCTGGTGTTTGGTTCGGTTTACGGGATCAACCCACCGCTTCGGGGTCCTCCTGCGGGGCCTCCTCCGGGGCGGTATCCTCGGCGACAGAGTCTTCGGTGGTGGTGTCGGCGGCCGGTTCCTCGGTGACGGTCTCGGCTTCGCCGCTGCCGGTGGCGCTGTTGGTCAGGTCATCGGTGCTCATGCCCAGGGTCTCGCCGGCCTCGGCATCGTCCTCCACATAGCTGCTCTCATAGGTCTTGGTGGTGGCACTGGACAGGTCCACGCCGTCCAGCGTGCTGTGCACGAAGTTTTCGGCATAGTCCACATCGGTGACGGCCACATAGCTCTTGCCGATGTTCACTTCCAGCGGGGTGTCGCTGCACTGGCCGTCCTCGGTCAGGTAGTACAGGCGCAGCGCTTCCAGCGGGGTGCCCTTCTGCCAGTAGATCTTTTCGCACTTGCCGCCGTAGCAGTAGTAGCCCACGCCGCCCCAGGCGTACTCCACGTACTGCAGGTCCTTGGCCTCATGGCCGGGGTAGGTGTGGATGTCGGTGTAAAGCACCAGCACGTTGGGGAAGCTGAGCACGGTGTTGTCGGCGGCTTCGTCCACGGTGTCGCGCCACTGGCCGTCGGTGTAGTTCTGCTGCATCTTGTAGGTGTTGGAAGCACTGTCATAGATGAAGCGGGTCTTGTAGGACGGGCTGTGCTCGATCTCGATATACTCGCCGTCGCTGACCACCGGGCCGTACTTATCGCTGTAGGCGCTGTCCACGCTGTTGGTCAGGTCGCGGGTTTCGCCGGTGCGGTAATCCACGAAGTTGAAGAAGGTGGAGTTGTAGGTGCGGTCCATATCCACGCTGTTATCCTGGATATACTGGGCGATGTTTTCGGAGTTGGTGTACATCGTGTGCTCTTTTGCCAGTGTTCCGTTATTGTAAGACTGGCCGGCCCAGTTGACGCGGCCGTAGTCGCGGTAGCCATTTGCACCGTCGTTGTTGTTCAGGTTGCCATAGCTGTAGTCGATGGCATACTGCTGCATGACGATGGACTGGCCCTCGTGGATATACAGCGCCTGCCAGGGCAGGATCAGCCGGAAGAACTGGTCACGGCCGGAGCGGACGGGACCGATTTCGCCGATGTCGTTATAATCGGTAAAGACCGGCATGAAGCGGGTGATGCCGCCTTCCACCTTGATTTCAAAGAGGATATCGGCCTTGGACAGCCCGCGCTGGGGGCGGGCCGCCACGATGTTGTTGACCATGACCGCGGTGATGCGCTGGTTCTTGTAGTCGGCGTCCTGGGGTTCGCCGGTGAGCACGTTGGCCTTGTAGGGTTCCAGGGACGGCTCGGGCGTGGCGGTAACTTCCGGCGCCGCAGAAGAAGAGCTGGAAATTTCATCCCCCTTCTTTTTGCAGGCCGCGAGCACAACGCAGAGCGACAGAATGGCCATGACAAGCAGTAGCTTACGTTTCATTCACAGTTCCTCACTTTTCTTATTGTTCTGCGTCCGGCGGCAGGAGACGCACGGACCGCGGATTCCCTATACTAGTCAGTTCTTATTGTAGCCGCTTTGCCCCCGTTTGTAAAGGCAGACGACACAATTTTACAATTGCGGGCAGCGGGTCTGCTGCCAGTATTCCCCCATGCTGGCGCCGGGTTTTCCGGTGCATTCGTCGACCAGGTAGTCCCCCAGGCCCACGGCGGCGGGGTCCCAGGCCAGGGCCTGGGCCTCGGTGGCAAACTCCACCTCGGCATACCAGAAGGCGGTGGGCAGGTCGGGGTCCACGCAGTTGACCTCCAGGGTCAGCCCGTCGGGCAGCGCGTAGCCCCGGCGTTCCTTATGAATCAGCGGCTTGCCGATGAGGTGTTCCAATTTGGCGAACAGGTCGGCATCGATCTCGGTTTCGATCTCCTCCCGGCTGAGGGTGCCCGCCCCTTTGAAGCAGAGCACCAGCGCCGTGGCCCCGCCCTGCAGGGCCTCCCGCCGGATGCGCACGGTGGGCCGCACGCTGATGTAGCCCTGGTCCATCTGGTAGTCCTCGGTCAGGGACAGGCCCCGGGGCCAGCCGGTGACCATCCATTTGCGTTCAATTTCCATCCCGTATTCCCCTGTCGTGTTTGGTATTCTATCAGTATACCATAGTTACCGCCCCGGCGCGATGGACAATATTGCCAGTTTTTTGTTTGGAATCGTTTTGGATTTGAGCAGTTCGCCAGTTGCATTTTGGCAGCACAGCCCGTATAATGGGAACATAACAGCAAGGGCGCTGCGAATGTGTTTTCGCAGCGCCTTTTTCTGTAAATAGAGTTTTGGTAAGGAGTAAGAAGTATGGCAGCAACCGTCATGGAACTTTACGGCAGCAAAGTCTTCAACGAGCATGAGATGCGTGAGCGTCTGCCCAGCTCTACCTACAAGAGCCTGAAGGCGACCATCGAGAAGGGCCAGCCGCTGGACCTGGAGGTCGCCAACGTGGTGGCCAGCGTCATGAAGCGCTGGGCCATTGAGCAGGGCGCCACCCATTACACCCACTGGTTCCAGCCCCTGACCGGCATCACCAGTGAAAAGCACGACGGCTTCGTCAGCCCCCAGCCCGACGGCACCGCCATCATGGAATTTTCCGGCAAGGAGCTCATCAAGGGCGAGCCGGACGCCTCCAGCTTCCCCTCCGGTGGTCTGCGCGCCACCGCCGAAGCCCGCGGCTACACCGCCTGGGACCCCACCAGCTACGCCTTCGTGAAGGATGACGTGCTGTGCATTCCCACCGCGTTCTGCTCCTACACCGGCGAGGCCCTGGACAAGAAGACCCCGCTGCTGCGCTCCATGCAGGCCATCAGCGACCAGGCCTGCAAGGTGCTGCACCTGTTCGGCAAGGATGTGCCCCGTGTGGTGACCACCGTCGGCCCCGAGCAGGAATATTTCCTCATCCGCAAGGAAGACTACGAGAAGCGGCTGGACATTGTGCTGACCGGCCGTACGCTGTTCGGCTCCGCCCCCTCCAAGGGCCAGGAGCTGGAGGAGCACTACTTCGGCACCATCCGTCCCATCGTCTCCGAGTACATGAAGGAGCTGGACGAAGAGCTGTGGAAGCTGGGCATCCCCGCCAAGACCAAGCACAACGAGGTGGCCCCCGCCCAGCATGAGCTGGCCCCCATCTACGACACCACCAACGTGGCCATCGACCACAACCTGCTGACCATGGAGATGATGAAGAAGATTGCCTCCAAGCACGGGCTGGTCTGCCTGCAGCACGAGAAGCCTTTCGAGGGCGTCAACGGCAGCGGCAAGCACAACAACTGGTCCATCTCCACCGCCGACGAGAACCTGCTGGATCCCGGCGACACCCCCATGGAGAACCTGCAGTTCATGGTCTTCCTGTCTGCCGTCGTCAAGGCGGTTGACGAGTACGCCGACCTGCTGCGCACCGCCGTGGCCACCCCGGGCAACGACCACCGTCTGGGCGCCAACGAGGCGCCGCCGGCCATCATCTCGATCTTCGTGGGCGAGGAGCTGGAGGCTGTCATCGACGCCGTCTGCACCGACTCCCCCTACGCCGGTCCCGTCAAGATGAAGATGGACCTGGGCGTCGACGTTCTGCCCAAGTTCAGCAAGGACACCACCGACCGCAACCGGACTTCTCCCTTCGCCTTCACCGGCAACAAGTTTGAGTTCCGTATGCCCGGCTCGGCCGAGAACCTGTCCGATGCCAACACCATCCTGAACACCGCCGTGGCCAAGGAACTGAAAGAGTTCACCGAAGCCACTTCCGGCGCCGCCGACTTTGAATGCGCCGCGGCCGCCTGGGTGAAGAAGACCCTGAACGATCATCGCCGGGTCATCTTCAACGGCAACGGCTACAGCGAGGCCTGGGAGGCCGAAGCGGAACGCCGCGGCCTGCCCAACCGCAAGTGCACCCCCGATGCCATGATCGCCCTGAAGGAAGATAAGAACATCGCCCTGATGGAAGAGTTCGGCGTGCTGACCAAGACCGAGATGCTCAGCCGCTACGAGGTGGAGATGGAGCACTACTCCAAGATCATCAACATCGAGTCCCGCACCATGCTCAAGATCGCCAACAAGCAGCTGATCCCCGCCGCCACCGCCTACATGGGCGAGGTGGCCAACACCGCTGCCGCCAAGGCTGCCGCCGTGGAGGGCATCTCCACCAAGGCCGAGGCCAAGGTACTGAAGGCGCTGAGCCATTACACCGATGAAATGTCCGACGCTGCCGATGAACTGAAGGAAGTCACCGACAAGGTCTGTGCCCTGGAAGACGAGAGCGCCAAAGCCCACGCCTTCCACGACGAGGTCCTGCCCGTCATGGCCCGGCTGCGTGCCGCCGCCGATGTGGCCGAGGAACTCGTCGATGAGGAATACTGGCCCCTGCCCTGCTACAGCCGCATGCTGTTCTACACCGAGTAAGGGACCGCCCCACCAATTTACGCCATTCTCCTTTTCCTATTTCTTACACCAGCTCGAAAGGCCCGCCCGCAACAAGGTGGGCCTTTCGGGTATCTGCGGCCGACCTGGCGCAAAAGGCAAAAAGGCAAAACCGATTCCCGGAGGCTTTTATGAAACGTACCGCACAGGATATTTTGAACTTTGTGGAGGATAACGACGTCAAGTTTGCCAAACTGACGTTCTGCGATATCTTCGGCAACCAGAAAAACATCTCGCTGTTTGCCAGCGAGCTGCCCCGCGCCTTTGCCCAGGGCATCAGCTTTGACGGCTCCTCCATCGCCGGCTTCATGAATGTGGAAGAGAGTGACCTGGTCCTCTGGCCGGACCCCGACACCGCCACCGTGCTGCCCTGGCGCCCCACCGAAGGGCGGGTCATCCGGATGTACTGCGACATCACCCTGCCCAACGGCAAGCCCTTTGAGGGCAACTGCCGGGGTTACCTGCAGTCGGTGGTGGGCCGGGCCAAGGCCATGGGCCTTACCTGCAACGTGGGCTGCGAGTGTGAGTTCTATCTCTTTGAGACCGATGAGAATGGCAACCCCACCCACATTCCCCTGGACAAGGGCGGGTATTTCGACATTCCGCCCCTGGACAAGGGCGAAAACATCCGCCGGGAGATCTGCTTTGCCATCGAGGAGATGGGCCTGCACCCTGAGCACAGCCACCACGAGAGCGGCCCGGGCCAGAACGAGGTCTGCTTCCTGTACACGGGGGCGCTGCGCTCCGCCGACAACCTGAACACCTTCAAGAGCACCGTCAAGGCCATCGCGGCCCGCAACGGCCTGTTTGCCAGCTTTATGCCCAAACCCCTGGCCGACCAGCCGGGCAGCGGCCTGCATGTGAACATCTCGCTGGTGCGGGACGGCAAGAACCTTTTTGAAGGGGATCTGGTGCCGGACAGTGAGGCCGGCCACTTTGTGGCGGGCATCCTGGCCCACGCCCGGGAGCTGACGGCCTTCTGCAACCCGGTGCCCAACTCCTATGCCCGGCTGGGCGCCAACGAGGCGCCCCTGTATGTGAGCTGGAGCCGCCAGAACCGCAGCCAGCTGGTGCGGCTGCCCAGCGCCAGCGGCGAATTGTGCCGGGTGGAGCTGCGGGGTCCCGATCCTGCCGGCAACCCCTACCTGGTCATCGGGCTGATCCTGGCCGCCGGCCTGGACGGCATCGAGCACAAACTGCCCCTGCCCGAGGCGGTGAACCGCAACCTGTTCCACCCCAGCGCGGCGGTGGGGCTGGAAAGTCTGCCCCGCACCCTGCGCCAGGCCATTACGGTGGCGGGCCAGAGCGAATTTATCAGTGCCGAGCTGCCCCTTGCTCTGATGAACAAATACTTCCAGTATCAGACCCGGCTGTGCCATGACTTTGAGTCTGCCACCGATGTGGACGCCTGGGAACGGTCCAACGGGTTCCTGATCATTTGAATGGCGCATAAATATGCAGGAGAGGAGGGGTAGCCCATGGCCCAGGCACTGATCGTATCGGCGGGTACCAACGCCAACGAATACCTGGCCCGGCACATTGCCGAGCTGGGCTACACCCGCCCTGTCATTGTGCCCAGCGGCGGCGAGGCGCGCCGCCAGATGGACACCAAGGACTTTGAGGTAGTGGTCATCAACACGCCCCTGCCCGACGAGTTCGGCCATGAGCTGGGCACCGACGCCGTGCAAAAGACCGACGCCGGAGTCATTCTGCTGGCCAAGACCGGCACGGCGGAACAGATTTCCGGCAAGTTGCAAGACTTCGGCGTGCTGGTGCTGGGCAAACCTTTCAGTGCGCCCCAGTTCCGGCAGGCGGTGCAGATTGCCGCCAGCAACTACAAGCGGTTGGCCCTGTTGCGGGCGGAAAACCAGAAACTTCTGGACAAGATTGCCCAGCTGCGGCTGGTGGACCGTGCCAAATGCTTCCTGATCGAGCACCGCGGCATGACCGAGACCGAGGCCCACCGGCTGATCGAAAAGACCGCCATGGACACCCGCCGCAGCCGCGGCGAGGTGGCCCAGGAGATTCTGGAAACGGCGGAAGAACCATAGCAATCCTTCCCCAAAAAGGGCAGACCGTGGAGGTCTGCCCTTTTTATTTCTTTTTTTCCCTGTCCCGCTCCTTGGCGGCGGACAGGGCCGCCGGCGCCCGGGTGTCGGGGGTGAGCAGTTTGGCACGGGTCACCGCCGCACCGCCGAATTTGCGGCGCAGGGCGTCCGCCGTGCGGTCCAGTGCCTCCTGCTTTTGGCGGCGGGTGGTGTCGGTAAACAGGTCCAGCTGCTCAAAATTATCGGTGCCGGTCTTCTCGGCGCTGACACCCACCAGCCGCACGGGGCGGCCGGGCCACATCTGGCGCATCAGCTGCAGCGCCACCTCGTAGAGGCGGTCGGTGGAGTTGGTGGGGTCCGGCAGGGTGGTCTGGTGGCTGCGGCGGCGGAAGGCATTGTCCACCAGCTGCACGGCGATCACCCGGGCGGTTTTGCCGTCGTTGCGCAGCCGCCGCCCCACCGAGTCACAGAGGGCCAGCAGGGTGGCGTCGGCCTCCTCGGGCCGGGCCAGGTCCCGGGGCAGGGTGACGCTGTTGCCGTAGGTGTTGTCCCGGGTGGCCTGTTTGGTCACGGGGTCGGCCTCCCGACCGTTGGCGTAGTTCCACAGGGTATCCCCCCGGGCGCCGAAGATGCCCACCACCACCGTGCGGTCGGTGCGGGCCAGGTCCCCGATGGTGTAGATGCCGCACTGGTTGAGCCGCCGGACGGCGCTGGGCCCCACCCCGAAGAGATTGCCCACCGGCAGCGGCCACATCTTGGCGGGGACTTCGTCGGGGAACAGCGTATGCACCTTGTCGGGCTTTTCGAAGTCGGAGGCCATCTTGGCCAGCAGCCGGTTGGGGGCCACCCCGATGTTGACGGTAAAGCCCAGCTCCTCCCGCACCCGGTTGCGCAGGGTGTGGGCCACCGTAAGCGGCGGGCCAAAGAGGGCCTCGGTGCCGGTCATATCCAGGAAGGCCTCGTCGATGCTGTACTGTTCCACATCGGGGGTGTACTGCTGCAAAATGGCGATGAGGGCCTTGCTGTTCTGCACATACCAGTCAAAATCCGGCGGTGTTACGATGAGTTCCGGGCATTTGCGCCGGGCGGCAAACAGGCTTTCCCCCGTGTGCACCCCGTATTTTTTGGCGGGGCCGCTTTTGGCCAGTACCACCCCGTGGCGTTTTTCCTCGTCGCCGCCCACGGCGGAGGGCACGGTGCGCAGGTCCAGCGTCTGCCCGTCCCGCAGCAGCTTGAGGGCCGACCAGGACAAGAACGCCGAGTTCACATCCACATGAAAATACACTTTTTCCACCGTCGGTCCCTCCTTTTTTCTGTATTATACCACGCCCCCAAGGGGTTGCACAACGGCGCAAAATGTGGGATAATAGATGTATAAATTTGCATAATTACTGCATAGGGGGTAATGACCATGAATTTGCAGGGGCGTGATTTTCTGACGCTGCTGGACTATACGCCGGAGGAAATCGGCGGTCTTCTGGACCTGGCCGCGGAGCTGAAGGCCAAGAAAAAGGCGGGCATCGCCCACGATGTGCTGCGGGGCAAAAATGTGGCGTTGATTTTTGAAAAGACCTCCACCCGCACCCGCTGCGCCTTTGAGGTCGCCGCCCACGATCTGGGCATGGGTTCCACCTACCTGGACCCCACGGGCAGCCAGATCGGCAAGAAGGAATCCATTGCCGACACGGCCCAGGTGCTGTCCGGCATGTTTGAGGGCATCGAGTACCGGGGCTTCGGGCAGGAGATCGTCAAGGAACTGGCCAAATACGCCGACGTACCGGTGTGGAACGGCCTGACCAACGAATTCCACCCCACCCAGATCCTGGCGGATTTCCTGACCCTGCGGGAGCAGTTTGGCACCCTGAAGGGGCTGAAATTCGTCTACATGGGGGATGCCCGGTACAACATGGGCAACAGCCTGATGATCGGCTGCGCCAAGATGGGGCTGAACTTTGTGGCCTGTGCTCCCAAGGCCTATTGGCCGGACAAGGCCCTGGTGGCCCGGTGCCAGGCCCTGGCAGCCCAGAGCGGCGGCAGCATCACCCTGAGCGAGAACACCGATGCGGTGTCCGGCGCCGACGTGGTGTACACCGACGTGTGGGTGAGCATGGGTGAGCCGGAGGAAGTCTGGGCCCAGCGCATTGAGGCCCTGGCCCCCTACCAGGTGAACGCCGCCCTGATGGCCAAGGCCAAACCCACGGCGGTGTTCATGCACTGCCTGCCCGCCTACCATGACCACAAGACGGCCATCGGCAAGCAGATGGGCGAAAAGTTCGGCCGGGCCGAGATGGAAGTCACCGACGAGGTCTTCAGCGGGCCCCAGTCCATCGTCTTCCGGGAGGCGGAAAACCGCATGCACACCATCAAGGCGGTCATGGCCGCCACGCTGGGCGCCAAGTTCGAGTAAAAGGCACCGTTGCAGGGAATGTTCCTTCTTTACAAAGAAGGAACCGAAGAAATTCCAAAGAAAAGGCCCGGTCACGCGACCGGGTCTTTTTCTGTGGGCCGGGGAACGTCCCTGCGGCACACAAAAACCCCGCCCCACCGGGAAACCGGCGGAGCGGGGTTTTGTTACGTGTTACGGCACGTTACGCGCTACGGGGCTGATTACTCAGCGATGTAGCCGTACTGCAGGTACCAGTAGCCGTAGGGGCTGTGCCAGGTGCCCTGCAGAGAGGGGCTCTGCAGCCAGAAGTCGTTGTAGTAAGCAACGGGGATGCAGCCCATATCTTCCATGAGGATGTCCTCGGCCTTGTGCAGCTGCTCAAAGTGGGTAGCCTTGTCGGCGACCTTGGAAGCCTCGATGGCGGCGTCGAACTCGGGGTTGCTGTACTTG
>CAJFFY010000043.1 GCA_904374465.1 uncultured Subdoligranulum sp. | reverse complement strand
GCAGGTCTCGCCGGTGACGTCGTTGGTGATCTCGTCCAGGGTGTAGCCCAGGGCGATCTTGGTGGCCACCTTGGCGATGGGGTAGCCGGTGGCCTTGGAAGCCAGTGCCGAGGAGCGGGACACACGGGGGTTGACCTCGATGACCGCGTACTCGAAGCTGTCCGGCTTGAGGGCGAACTGGCAGTTGCAGCCACCCTCGATGCCCAGCTCGGTGATGATATCCAGCGCGGCGGTACGCAGCATCTGGTACTCTTTATCGGACAGGGTCTGGCTGGGCGCCACGACGATGGAGTCGCCGGTGTGGATGCCCACGGGGTCCAGGTTTTCCATGTTGCAGACGGTAATCACGTTGCCCTTGGAGTCCCGCATGACCTCGTATTCGATTTCTTTCCAGCCGGAGATGCACTTTTCCACCAGGATCTGATGGATGGGCGAAAGGCGCAGGCCGTTGGTGGCGATCTCATGCAGCTTTTCCCGGTCCTCGCAGATACCGCCGCCGGTACCACCCATGGTGAACGCCGGGCGGACGATGACGGGATAGCCGATGACCTCGGCAAAATCCAGCGCGTCGTCCAGATCCTCCACCACCTTGGAGGGGATGATGGGCTGGTGCAGCTTTTCCATGGTGTCCTTGAAGAGCTGCCGGTCCTCGGCCCGGTCGATGGTCTCGGGCTTGCAGGCCAGCAGGCGGACGCCGCTGCGGTCCAGGAAACCGTTGCGGGCCAGTTCCATGGACAGGTTCAGACCCATCTGGCCGCCCAGGTTGGGCAGGATGGCGTCGGGCTTTTCCTTTTCGATGATCCGTTCCACCACTTCGGCGGTCAGCGGCTCGATATACACATGATCGGCGATGTCCGGATCGGTCATGATGGTGGCAGGGTTGGAGTTGACGAGGACCGTCTCCACGCCTTCGGACTTGAGGGCACGGCAGGCCTGGGTGCCGGAATAGTCAAACTCTGCCGCCTGACCGATGATAATGGGGCCGGAGCCGATGACCAGCACCTTTTTGATACTGGGATCTTTAGGCATGGTTGGTTACTCCTTTCGCTGCCAGCATGCGGCTGACAAACTCATCAAACAGGAACTCGGTATCTTTGGGGCCGCCGTTGGCCTCGGGATGGAACTGCACGGTAAAGCAGTTCCAACGGAAGTAGTCCACGCCCTCGCAGGTGCCGTCGTTGGCGTTGCGGTAGCTGACACGGCCCACGTCGGCGGGCAGGGTCTCCCCTTCCACCGCATAGCCGTGGTTCTGGCTGGTAATGAAGGTACGTGCACCGCTGATATGACTGACCGGCTGGTTGGCGCCGCGGTGGCCGTATTTCAGCTTGCAGGTCTTGGCACCGGCAGCCAGGGCAGTGAGCTGGTGGCCCAGGCAGATGCCGAAGGCCGGAATGCCGGAGTCCAGCATCTCGCCGATGTTCTTGATGATTTCCACGTTCTCCGCCGGGTCACCGGGGCCGTTGGAAAGCATCAGGCCATCCGGATTGAGCGCCGCCAGCTCGGCCGCAGTGGTAGTCCCGGGCAGCACCGTCACACGGCAGCCCCGCTTTTGCAGGCACCGCACGATGTTGTTTTTGCATCCCAGGTCCAGCAACGCCACATGCAGGGGCGTATCCCCCCAGGCACCCTGGGCGGTGGGTTCGTAAGTGGTGGCCTGCCGGCAGGTGACCGTCTTGACCGCGTCGGTCACGGCATAGGCCTGGATCTGCGGCATCAGTTCGGCCACCTTCCCGGGCTCGGCCTCGGGGTCGAACTCGGTGGTGATGGCACCGTTCATGACGCCACTCTCCCGCAGGGTGCGGGTCAGGCTGCGGGTATCGATCCCCTCGATGCCGATGATGCCGTACTTCTTCAGGAAAGCATCCAGCGTTTCCTCGCTGCGGAAGTTGGACGGGGTCTTGCACGCTTCGCGGACAATGTAGCCCCGGGCCCAGATCTTGGTGCTCTCCACATCCTCATGGTTCATGCCATAGTTGCCGATGAGCGGGTAGGTCTGGGTAATGATCTGCCCGTAGTAGCTGGGGTCGGTGAGCGTTTCCTCAAAGCCGACCATACCGGTGGCAAACACCACTTCGCCGATGGTGGTACCGGGGCAGCCGATGCTTTGCCCGCGGAACACCCGGCCGTTTGCCAGAATCAGATATGCCTGCATAGTATAAACTCCCTGTTCTGAATTAAAGAGTCTGCTTGGCCGCTTCCTTCATCTTGCGGCTGCCCAGGTGAACCAGCGGCAGTTTGCCCGCCTTGCAGATGGGGCATTCTTCCGGGGCATAGTTGGGCAGATCCAGCTTGAGGGCGCTGGCCACGATGGGAATCGGGGACGGAGCTTCGGCGCGGGTGCGGTCCACCACGCAGGCAATGCCCAGGCAGATGCCGCCCGCTTCCTCGATGACGCGCTTGGTCTCCAGGCTGGAAACGCCGGTGGTGACCACGTCCTCGGAAATGATGCAACGCTCGCCCGGCTGGATCTTGAAGCGCTTGAGGGTCATGACATTGTCCACACGCTCGGTGAAAATGGCACGCTTACCCAGCTGACGGCCCAGCTCGTAGGCATAGACGATGCCGCCCATGGCGGGACCAACCACAACATCCACATTGAGTTCCTTCAGTTTCTCCGCCACCGGAGCCATGACCTCGGCGCAGCGGTCGGGGTACTGCTGCAGAAACGCCATCTGGCAGTAGGCGCCGGAATGGCGGCCGGACGACAGCAGAAAATGCCCTTCCAGGAAGGCTTCACATTCCTTCAAAACTTCGATTGCTTCTCTCGCCATGATACTTTCCTCCTGTATATCGTTCCTATTATCCTAACACATTCTGCATATTATTGCAATATTTGTGAATAAAGATTCAATTCATCCCCGTGCACAACCGCGGATTTCCTCCAGCGTTTTGACGCCATGGGCATCCATCCACTGGCCGATCTCGGCGGTGATCCGCACACAGGCCTGGGGGTCCAGGAAGTTGGCGGTTCCCACCTGCACGGCGGCAGCCCCGGCCATGATGAATTCCAGGGCATCGCGGCCGGTCAGGATACCGCCCAGACCCACCACAGGGATCTTGACGGCGCCCACCGCCTGCCAGACCATCCGCAGGGCAATGGGACGCACTGCCGGGCCGGACAATCCGGCAAAGGTATTGTTGAACACCGGGCGGCGTTTTTCCAGGTCGATGGCGCAAGCCTGGAAAGTGTTGCACAGGCTGATACCGTCGGCACCGGCGGCTTCCACCGCTTTGCACATTTCCGGGATGCTCTCTGCCTGGGGGCTGAGCTTGACCACCAGGGGCACCGTGCAGACCTTGCGCACGGCGCTGACCACCTCGCTGGCATCCTGGGCACGGATGCCGAACGCCAGGCCCCCCTGTTTGACGTTGGGGCAGCTGATGTTCAGTTCCAGTACATCGATGCCGGCGGCGCAGAGCTTTTCCACACCTTCCACGTTTTCTTCAATGGTATGGCCGCCCAGGTTGGCCCAGACGGTGGTGCCGCACTGCCGCATGGCGGGCAGTTCGTGGTCAATGAAATGCTGCACGCCGGGGTTCTGCAGGCCGATGGAGTTCATCAGGCCGGAGGGCGTCTCGTACAGGCGTTCACCCTCGTTGCCAGGCTGGCCGTTCAAGGTAAGGCCCTTGCCGGAAATGCCGCCCAGCACACGCAGGTCCTCGATATCGGCATATTCCGGGCCGAATCCGAAGGTTCCGGAGGCGGCGATGACCGGGCCGGCCAGCCGCTTGCCGAGAAAATCCACATGCAGGTCTGCCATCAGTCAAACACCTCCTCGGCTTTGAATACGGGGCCGTCCTTGCAGACGGTGCGGGGCCCCACTTTGGTGTGGCAGGTGCAACCCAGGCAGGCGCCCAGACCGCAGGCCATCTTCTTTTCCAGGCTGGCCAGGCAGGGCGTCCCCGCCGCAGCGCAGAGTTTGGCCACACCGCGCATCATGACCATGGGGCCGCAGGTGAGCACCACATCATAGTTGGCGGCATCCAGCAGGTCGGTAACCAGACCGTGGTGGCCATGGGCGCCGGAATCGGTGGCCAGATGAATGGTGTGGCACCAGGGCACAAAGGATTCCATACCGTAGGGCTCATCCCGGAACCCCACATAGAGGTCGGGGCGTACACCGGCACGGCAGAGCTGCTTGCAGAGCAGCAGCAGCGGCGCAGTGCCGATGCCGCCGCCCACCACGGCAATTTTGTGGTATTGTCCGGCCAGGGCGGCAGCGTCAAAGCCGTTGCCGCAGGGGCCGGTGACGGTCAGCGTCTGGCCGGGCTGCAGGGCTGCCAGTTTCTGGGTGCCCTCGCCCTTGACCTGATACAGGAAGGTCAGCGCGCCGCTCTGGTTGTCAAAATCGTCCACGCTGATGGGCCGGGACAGAATGGGGGTTGCGTCGGGGGCCCAGGCGCGCAGCATATAGAACTGGCCGGCATGGGGCTCGTGGCGGGGATCCTGCCACTGCACCACCAGGCGGCGGATGTCCGGGGCCAGGGTTTCCTGTTCCAGGACCTGAAGTTTACAGCTTATTGCATTCACCCTGAATATCCTCCCGCATACGCACACATTCGTTGTAGGCCGCCTCGTCAAAGGCGACGCCGGGCTGCTTCTTGTAGGCCAGCAGGATACCGCGGCTGGAGTTGACCACACCGCCGTTGCCCTTGGTCAGGTACTGGGCAATGTCTGCAGCCTTGCCGCCCTGGGCGCCGTAGCCCGGGATCAGGAAGAAGGTGTTCTTGTAGGCCGCTCGGATGGCGGTGGCCTCCTCGGTGTGGGTACCGCCGATGACCAGGCCAATGCTGGAGTAGCCATGCTCGCCCATGTAATCCTTGCCCAGTTCGGTCAGGCTGTCGCCCACCAGATCATAGATATGGCGGCCGTCGGCCAGTTTCTGGTACTCAAAATCCTTGGCGCCGGGGTTGGAGGTGCGGCAGAGCACAAAGACACCCTTGCCCTGGTCCTTGCAGTAGGGCAGGTAGGGGCTGATGGAATCCAGTCCCATGTAAGGAGCCAGCGTGATGATGTCGGCCTCGAAGTCACCGGTGAAGTGCGCTTTGGCGTACATTTCGGCCGTCTTGGCGATATCACCGCGCTTGATGTCGGCAATGACCGGCAGGCCGGTGGCACGGGCCAGACGCAGCGTTTCGGCGTAGGCGCGCATGCCGTCCAGGCCCAGGGACTCATAGTAAGCGATCTGGACCTTGTAGCAGCCCGCCACCCCCTTGGTGGCCGCAATGAGCGCACGGTTGAAGTCCACCACGTTCTCCCCTGCCGTCTTGGCGGTATCTGTGGTGGGCAGGTAGCTGATTTCGGTATCCAGCCCGACACAGACCGGGCCGTTGGCCACTACGCTCTCGTACAGTTTGTCCATATTGGTCATAATGGTTCCCCCGTTTTCTTTTGTCGCTTATTCCTCGATCTGAAACGTAACCTTGCCGCCCTTGATGGTGGTGACGACTTTTCCGAAGAGGTACGCACCGTCATAGGGGCAGTTCTTGCTCTTGCTGTGCAGGCTTGCGGCCTCCACCTGATACATATGGTCGATGTCCACCAGGACCACATCGGCATCGTAGCCGGGCATCAGCAGACCTTTGCGGTCGGCCAGGCCCATGACAGTGGCCGGCCCGGCGCTCATCAGGAAGCTGAGCAGTTCCAGCGGCAGGCACTGTTCCCGGCAGAGTTTGGTGTAGCAGACACCGAAAGCGGTTTCCAGGCCCACCATACCGGCGGCCCCTTTTTCCTTTTCCTCGGCGGTGTGGGGCGCATGGTCGGTGGCAATGCAGGTGACGGTGCCATCTTTGATAGCCTCGATCAAAGCCTGCACATCGTCCGCCTTGCGGATGGGCGGGTTGACTCGGTACTGCAGGCGGCTGTCGTCAAACCACAGGTGGTGGGGCGTGACCTCACAGCTGACCCGCGCCCCCCGGTGACGACTCAACCGGATGGCATCCACCGCTTCCTTGGTGGAGACATGGCACATATGCAGCCGGGTGCCGTAGTATTCGGCCAGGTGGCAGTTGCGCACCGTCTCGATATTTTCGGCCAGGCGGTAATCCCAGGGGCTGATGTCGCTGTCCTCCGCATGGGACATGACGGTCAGACCGCGCTCGGTGGCCAGGGCGAAGACCCGGGCCATCACCGCGTTGTTCATGACGCCATGGCCGTCCTCGGTGATGAACTTGATATCCTCGGGCAAGGTGGCCAGGTGTTCGATGGTCTTGCCGTCAAAATCTTTGGTGATGGACACGGTCTGGTTGGCATCACACAGGCCGATGCGGCGGGCCTCCGCCTCCACGGCATGGGCGATCTCAGCCGAAGAGCAGACCGGTTTGGTGTTGGGCATCAGGTTGACAAAGGTGTACCCGCCGGCTGCGGCCGCCGCAGAACCGGTGGCGATATCCTCCTTGTACTCAAAGCCGGGTGTGCGCCAATGGCAATGGGTGTCGATGAAGGCAGGCAGCACCGTGCGGCCCTTGGCATCCAGCACGTCCTCCCCTTCCGGGACCAGCAGCCCCTGACCTACGGCGGCAATTTTGCCGTCGCGCAGCCAGAGTTCCACCGGCTTTCCGGCACAGTCCTTTGCGTTGCGGATCAGCATGGCAAGACCTCCTGTTTTGTACTCGTTCCCGCAGCCATGGGGGAACTGCGGGCAAAAAAAAACTTTTCCCAAAAAAGGGAAAAGTCAAAAAGCGATACCCTGTGCGGTGCCAGGAAAGAACACCCCACCGTACATTTTGAAGCTGATGGAACAGCTCGTCATGGTGGCGCACCTCTCCCCTTACACAGATTTTACTTATTGTACCATGCCATGGTTCCGGTGTCAATGCGAGGCGAAATTTCCCCTGTGAGGGATTTTATGGATTTTTGCGTCAACTTTTGGACAATTTGACAAAAAGTGCAGTCCCATTCTCTGCCGTTGCCTTTTGGGGCAAAGTGTGCTACCATTAAAAGGAATACAGTATTGGAAGAAAGAGGAAGTCACCATGGGTCTTTGGGAAGACGCAAAAAACATCCGGGATAAGGACCCCGCCGCCCGCAATGTGCTGGAGGTCATCATCCTATACCCCGGTTTTCATGTGCTGGTCACCCACCGTATTGCACATTTTCTGTACCAGAAAAAATGCTTCTTTCTGGCACGACTCATCAGTCAGCTTTCCCGTCACCTTACCGGCATCGAGATTCATCCCGGTGCCAAGATCGGCCATAAGCTGTTCATCGACCACGGCATGGGCATCGTGTTCGGCGAAACCACCGAGATCGGCGACAACTGCACGATCTACCACGGCGTGACCCTGGGCGGTACCGGCAAGGATACCGGCAAGCGGCATCCCACCCTGGGCAACAACGTTCTGGTGGGCGCTGGGGCCAAGGTGCTGGGCCCGGTCTACATCGGTGACAACGTGCGGGTGGGTGCCGGCAGCGTGGTTCTGAAAAATCTGCCCGCCAACGCCACCGCCGTGGGCGTACCGGCCGAGGTGGTCCGGGTGGGCAACATCAAATGCTGCCCGGCCGACGACCTGGACCAGCAGGCGCTGCCCGACATCGTCAGCAACCGCATCTCGGAACTGGAGGCACGGCTGAGCCGGATGGAGGCCAAGCTGCAGGGAGAGTACCCTCCCGACAAACCCATCAAACCGCAATAACACGTGTTGCACAGGGTCATGCACCCTGTGCATTTTTTATTTGCAATCCCCTCCTGTCGATTTGCAGCTGCCCCAAACTGTGATAGAATGAAGGCAAACGTGCGGCGATGCAATTCGCGGAAAGGGTGCTGTGTGGTATGCGCACAAACAGGCAGACACGTACAATCTGCAAACAGATGTTTGCTCTGCTGCCCCGGAAACAAAAGCTGGAGTTCTGGATCGTACTGGCCATTCTGGGCGTTTCGGCGGTGCTCAGCCAGATGACGCCGCTGGCCATCGGCTATCTGACCGACCATGTGCTGGCCGCCCGGAGTGCCACCCTCCCGTCGGTTTTACCCATTTTGCTGGGGATTCTGCTGGTGAATGTGGTCAATGAGGTTATCAAGGTCATCCGTCGCCTGATTGTGGAGGACGCCGCCACCCAGGCGGAAAAGAATGCCCGGCAGCAGGCGGCACTTTCGCTGTTGCTGGCACCGCTGTCCTATTTTCGGGGACATATGACCGGCAACATCCATGGGCGACTCAACCGCAGCCTGGAAGGCACCGTCAAACTGATCAAGCTGGTCTTCATGGACTTTGCGCCGGCCGTTACCACCGGTCTGGCCGCCATCGTGACCATCTTTCTGCGACTGCCGGTGGGAGTGGCCTGCCTGGTCATCCTGGTCATTCCGGTGGGCACCTTCATCGTTTTCCGGCAGATCAGTACCCAAAAAGGCATCCGGGTGGAACTGATGGACACAAAAGCCGAGATGGACGGCACCATGGTGGAATTGCTGGGCGGCATTGAGACCATCCGTGCCCTGGACAGCGCCCGGACCGAGAGCGGGCGCATCGAGGCGCAGTCCGAACAACTGCGTCGTAAGGAGATGCGCCACCACAAGGCCATGGCCCTGTACGACTGCCTGAAGTTCGTCAACGAAGCGGTGTTCAGCGTGCTGGTCATCGGCATCTCGGTGCTGCTGGCCTCCCGCCGGATCATCACCATCGGCACGGTGCTCACCGCCTACCTGTGTTTCACCCAGCTGACTGGGCCGCTGCGGGAGCTCCACCGCATTCTGGACGAGTTTTCCGAATGCATCGTGCTGGCAGGCGACTACTTCCGGCTGCTGGATCTGCCGCGGGATTTTTCCTACGCGCCGCTCTCCCCGGAAACCAACGCCACGCCCCAGGGCAACGACATCACGCTGCGCGGAGTCCGGTTCAGCTACCCCGAAAAGCCTGACCGGCCGATTCTGCGGCAGATGGATTTGCAGATCCGCGCCGGCACGTTTGTGGGCGTAGCCGGTCCCAGCGGCTGCGGCAAGTCCACCCTGATCAAGGTCATCGACAAGCTGGAACAGGCGGAGGGCACAGTCCTGCTGGGCGGAGCCCCGCTTTCGGATCTGTCCCGCCGGGTTCTGGCAGAGAACATTGCCCTGGTTCCCCAGACCCCCTTTCTCATCGCCGATACCATCTATCACAACATCTGCTATGGTCTTTCCGGAAATATTCCTGTGGAGGCCGTGCAGGATGCCGCCCGTAAAGCCAACATTGCCGCCGATATCGAAAAGCTGCCGGGAGCCTACCAGTTTGTACTGTCGGAGGGGGCGCCAACCTGTCCGGTGGCCAGCGGCAGCGCATCGCCCTGGCTCGCGTCTTTCTGCGTCAACCGCGCATTCTGATCCTGGACGAAGCCACCTCGGCACTGGATAACACTTCGGAGAAGCGGATCCAGCGGGAAATCGAACGGATGAAGGACCAGTGCGGTACCACGGTGATCTCCATCGCCCACCGCCTGTCCACCTTGCAAAACTGTGATGAAATCCTGGTGATGGACCAGGGGCAGATCGTCCAGCGCGGCACCTACCGCCAGTTGGAAGCAACGCCTGGCATCTTCCGGGATATGGCCCGGGGCATTTTGAAATAGCAAAAACGGGCGAAGCCAAGGCTCCGCCCGTTTTTTCAGCTTTTTTCTTCGTTTTTGCCCAGTTCCAGCCGTCGGAAGCCTTCCCCCTGAACTTCATTGGATTGCAGCATAATGATAAAGCAACCCGGGTCCAGCACCTGCATGGCGTGCTCGATTTCATACAGCTGTTTGTTGGAACAGGCGCACAGGACCACATCCTTGGGCTGCCCGCCGTAGCCGCCCCTGCCCTGCAGGATGGTGGAACCGCGGTCTGCCACCCGGTCGATCTCATCGCAGGCCGCCTTGCCGTTGTCGGTGACGATCAGCGCCAGCATGGAGGAGGAGAAGCCGAACATCATCTTGTTGATGACCGCCGCCACAATGAAGTTGAACATCAGACCGTAGATGATGGAATCCACATCGTGAAACACCGCACCGTTGAGCAAGATGACCGCCAGTGCCGCACCGAAGGTCAGGTTTCCGAAGGGCAGATGGGGATGTTTTGCCTTGATGGCCATGGTTACGAAGTCGATTCCACCGGTACTGGAGTTCTGCATGTAGATCAGGGCGTCGCCAATGCCGCTGACCACACTGCCGCAGATGGTGGCCAGCAGCCGGTTGCCGGTGTAAACCGGCATAAAGGGCAGCAGGTAGTCGGTGAATACGGCAAACAGAATCATGCAGCGCAGGCTGCGCAGCAGGAAGGAACGGCCCAGCAGCTTGTAGCTGAAAAAGATGATGGGCACATTGATGAGCACATTGCTCAGGCCCATGGGCAGGCCGAACAGGCGGTAGAGAATGGCGCTGATGCCGGCCACGCCGGTAACCGGAACTTCCGCCGCCACGGCAAAGCTGTAGATGCCTGCGGCCGAAATAAAGCAGCCCAGCACTTCCAGCAACAGGTTGATTTTTTTATTTTGGGTCATAGGCGTTCCTCCGAAACAGAAAGGGCCGGGAGCACACCATGATGCTCCCGGCCAAGAGATTTCTTAGACGTTCTTTTTGATTTTGGATGCGCTGTAGGTCTTCATCGCGCCTTCATCCAGATTGTGGGCCAGCGCTGCGCCGTCGGCGTAGAACTGGTTTTGCAGGTCCTCGCTCTTCATGGCGGTCAACAGATCATACATACCGGTCAGATCTTCCACCGTGTAGCTCTTCAGCGGGTCAATGCGGCGTGCCACCAGCAGCGTGGTACCCAGGTCCACCACCGTCCACTGGTTCATACCGGCTTCATCCAGCGGATCGGTGAGGTTGTTGTAATCGTCACTGCCGTAGCTGGACAGATCGTCCGGCGTGTAAAGCTGGGCCCCCGCATAGTACATAGCCTGGGTGGCATCCTCCATGGTGGCGCCCAGGGCTTCCATGGCCTGGGGCACGTAGGTGGATGCAGCCTCATACAGGGCACTGCCGGTCAGTTCCTCGGTGTTGGCCTGCTCGCTCAGGGTGCTCTTGCATTCTTCCGCGATCTGCTGGATGGCTGCCTTCTGGTCATCATCGGCCATGGTGTAACTGCTGTAATCCACCAGCGGGATCTGGACGCTCTCGATGTAGTAGCAATCGTTGTTGATATAATCGGTATACTCGGCGTCGGTGACCGGCTGGCTGCCGTCCGGGCCGTAGAGCAGCGTCAGGATGGTGCTGGCTTTCTGGGCGTTGAGCAGATAAGCCTGCAGGCTGTTCTTGCCGATACCGTTGGCCTCATACAGGTCCCCGTTGGACTCCCACATGCTGTCCACATTGTCCGCGACCTCGGAGGTGGCGGCATCTTCCAGAGTGGCCCCCAGCTCCGCAAACTTGGTTTCCACCGCCGCGTAGTACTCGATGGCACGCAGGGTCAGTTTTTCCACATACTCAGCGCCGGTGGCGGTGACTTCCTCATCCCCGATGGTGCCGGTGCACTCCGCTTTAAGCACCGCCTTGACGTCATTGGCGGTTTCCCCGGTGGCCAGCTCGGCCAGACCGGAAGCGGTGTTGTAGGCATTGTACTGGGCCAACAGATAGACGCCGGCCGGGATATCCACATCACCGATGCTGCCTACGCTGGCCGGGGTGGACAAATTGCAGCCGGCCAGGGACAACAGCATGGCGGCCGCCATGCCCAGGCCGAACAGTTTGGTCTTGATCGAACGCATAGAGAATGCTCTCCCCTTTAATAAACTCTCCTGCGGCACCATACCGCAACATAGATGTCATTATACCGCGTTTGACGGCACATTGCAAGCCCTGCGCCCCTATGATATACTGGTGAAAATTCAGCTAACGGAGGAACTTTTCATGCTGCTGCACACCCTGCTGACCCAGTTGCCGGAAAGCGACTGGACCCCCTTTTGGCAAGCGGAAATCGACAAACCCTATTTCACCGCGCTGGACGCCTTTGTGACCGAGGAAGTGAATACCCAAACGATCTACCCCGCCGCCCAGAACATCTTTGCCGCCTTCCGCACCTGCCCGGCCGACCGGGTCAAGGTGGTAATCCTAGGCCAGGACCCTTACCATGGGCCCGGCCAGGCCATGGGGCTGTCCTTTTCGGTCCCGGATGACTGCAAAACGCCCCCCAGTTTGCGCAACATTTTCAAGGAGCTGGCTGCTGAATACGGCCCTGTCCCCTGCCCCCATAACGATCTGACCCCCTGGGCCCGGCAGGGCGTGCTGCTGCTCAATACCGTACTGACTGTGCGGGAGGGCGCGGCATTCTCCCACGCCGGAAAGGGCTGGGAGACCTTTACCCGGGCAGCACTGCAATACCTGACCGCCCGGGGCACTACCCCGCTGGTGGCCATCCTGTGGGGCAAGCCCGCCCAACGCTACGCTTCGCTTTTCCGGGCGGTTGCCGACAGGCGCCCCGTTCTGGTACTGGAATCCGCGCATCCCAGCCCACTGTCCGCTTACCGGGGCTTCTTCGGCTCGGCGCCTTTTGGCAAAGCCAACGACTTTTTGCGCGCCCACGGACAGAAAGAAATTCTTTGGCAAACTTCCACCAGATAAATTTTCTGTTGTCTGTTTGGCAGAATTCCTTTATACTGAGACTGGAGAAGTTTCCTGTGAGGTGATTTGTATGTCAGATATCAATCTTCCCGCCGTTCTGGTCGCCAACGGCCTGGGGGTTTAGCTGATGGCAGTGGTATTGCGGGCCGAACGATACAATGCCTACGACACCTCCTTCGGTCACACAACGTTTTTGGCCATGTGCCGTCTGAATTTCATTCTTTGCCTGCTGGAAACCGTTTCTTTTCTGGCGGACGGCCAGCAGTTCCGGGGTGCCCCGTTCCTGCTGCGCCTGATCAACGTATTGCTGTTTTTGCTGGATATTTCCTTTGCCTGCCTTTGGGCTTTCTATGCCGATTATAAAATCTTCGAGGACACGTCCGGCCTGCGCCGCCGGGCCAAATGGCTGGCGCTGCCGGCACTCTGTACAGTCGTACTTTGCCTGCTCAATCTACGCTTTGATCTGTTCTTTTCCCTGGATGCCGCCAACACCTACAGCCGCCGTACACCGGTTGTTTTTCTGTATCTGGTTACCTATCTGTATCTGATGTACGGCGCCTTGCTGCCCCTTTTTTGCAAACACCGGAATCGCCGAACCCTCTTCTTCCCCGTGGGCACTTTTCTGCTGCCGGTTTTCGTCGGCAGCATCCTGCAATTCTTATCCTGTTCCATTTTTTCCTGACCTACATTCGCGCCACCGCTTTCATCGGATACCGGAAGCGGAAGCTGCAATGGGGGCAGATCAAACGGGAAAAGCAACAAATGCATTCGTAAAATGAGGAGACGCGACATGATTCGTGAAATTTGCAAGGACGTGATTTTTCTGGGCCAGAAAGCGGAACCGGCCACGCCGGAGGATCTTCCGGTGGCGGCAGACCTGCTGGAAACGCTGGCGCACCACAAAGAGGGTTGTGTGGGCATGGCCGCCAATATGATCGGTGTCAACAAACGGATTATCGCCTTTGACAACGAAGGGGAATACATGGTGATGTTCAACCCCGAAATTCTGCGCAAAACCGGCCCCTATGAGACCGAGGAAGGCTGCCTTTCGCTGACCGGCGTCCGCCCCACCAAGCGGTGGAAGACCATCAAGGTGAAATGGCAGAACGAAAAATTCCAGCAGCGGATCAAGAATTTCACCGGCTGGACCGCCGAGATCATCCAACACGAGATTGACCATTGCGAAGGCATCATCATCTGAGGAGGCGAAACGGATGTTTACCGAAAAAGTGGCCGTTGTAACCGGCGGCGCCAAGGGCATCGGCAAGGCCATTGCCGACACCTTCCGCAAAGAGGGCGCCCATGTGTGCGTGATCGATTTGCTGCCCAACGAGTATTATGTGGGGGATCTGGCCGACCAGACCGTTCTGGAAGACTTTGCTCGCAAGGTCCTTGCGGACTACGGCCATGTGGATCACCTCATCAACAACGCCCTGCCCCTGATGAAAGGCCTGGACCAGTGCAGCTACGAGGAGTTCAACTATGCCCTGCGGGTGGGCGTAACGGCGCCCTTCTACCTGGCCAAACTGTTTGCGCCCCACTTTGCCCCCGGCGCTTCCATCGTGAACATTTCTTCCTCCCGGGACCGCATGAGCCAGCCCCAGACGGAAAGCTATACCGCGGCCAAAGGCGGCATTTCTGCCCTGACCCACGCCCTGGCGGTGAGCCTGGCCGGCAAAGCCCGGGTCAACGCCATCGCCCCGGGATGGATCGACACGGCCTACACCGTGTATGAGGGCCCCGACGCCACCCAGCAACCGGTTGGCCGGGTGGGCAACCCTATGGACATCGCACACATGGTGCTGTTCCTCTGTTCCGACAAAGCCGGCTTCATCACCGGCGAGAACATCTGCATCGACGGCGGCATGACCCACCAGATGATCTACCACAACGACTTCGGCTGGACCCTGCAGGGAGGGAACTCCGTATGAAACTGGCCATCCTTTCCGACACCCACGGTCTTTTGCGTCCCCAGGTGATGAAGTATCTGAAGACCGCCGATGCCATCCTGCACGCCGGCGACATCAACAGTCAGGCGGTTGTGGATGCCCTGCGTCAGTGTGCACCGCTGTACATTGTCCGGGGTAACAATGACAAAGCATGGGCAGCAGAGCTTCCCCATGACTGCACCGTTGCCCTGGGCGGCGTCACCTTTTTTCTGGTCCACAATAAAAAGGAAGTGCCGCAGGATCTTGCCGGGGTGGATGTGGTGGTGTTCGGCCATTCCCACAAATACCTGCAGGAGAAACGGGACGGTATGCTCTGGCTCAATCCCGGCTCCTGCGGTCCGCGCCGCTTTCACCAGGAAATCACCCTGATGATGGCGGAAGTGGCAAACGGCAAAATCACGGTGGAGAAAATCCTGATTCCCCACGAGGTGCCCTAATGGAACTGGGATTGACGTTTCCGCTACAGCGTTTTTTGAAGATCAAACCACCGGCGTACGGCACCGAGCCGGACCGCCGGTTCTGCTGGGATTTGCACGGTATTTTCCTGCGGGGGCGCAGCTGTCTGCTGGCGGTGCACTGCCACAGCCGGTATACCTTTGTGTGCTGCGGCGTGACGGCCTCGCAATGGAGTGATTTGCCCACCTTGTTCCGGGAAGGGCTGTGCGAAAGCCTGGCTGCCGCCGGATTTTCCCCGGCACAGATCAGTGCCTATCTGCAAGCGGCCGGTCCCCTCACCGCAACGCGTACTCACGGCCGCCGGGAAGTTGCTTTTCTCAACCGGGCATGGGACGATGTGGCAGCGCTGGACACCTGCCTGGACGACACTGCCCGGTGCCAACCGCTGCTGAAGCACGCGGTCAACACGCTTCCCAGCCGCTGTGTGGGGCGGGAAGGGCTGGGGCAGGCCCTGGAACGGATGGCTTCCCTTTTGGCGCTGTACTAAAACACACACAAGATATCGGCATTGTGGTGATATCCCCATGAACATTTGCAGGGCCTCCTGCCTTTGTTTTCCTTATCATCCCATGGAGATCGCGCACTTATAACGAAAGCTGTACAAATTGCCGCGGTTTTCTTTTCCGTACTCGCCCTTTTATGCTATAATAGGGACAAATATTTTGGCAGGAGGAACCTATGGAGCGCGCCGCTGTTTTTGCCATGAAGTTTTCCAAAGTTTTTCCGCTGTTGCTGGCCAAGGCGGAACGCAAAGGCCGTACACGCCAAGAAGTCTACACCGTCACCACCTGACTTACCGGGTATTCCGACGCAGATCTGGACCACTTTCTGGAAAGTGATCTCACCTATGGTGATTTCTTTCGAAACGCCCCGGCTCCCAACGAAAATCGTCGGCTGATCCGGGGCAGTGTCTGCGGTGTGAAGGTGGAGTCCCTGGAGGACCCGCTGCTGCAGGAGATCCGGTATCTGGACAAATTGGTGGACGAACTGGCAAAAGGAAAAGCCCTGGACAAAATTCTGTGGAAGTAACTGTCCGAGGGGGAGGGCACATCCTCCCGAAGGGCATTTCTGCCGACGGAGCAACGGGAGGAGACAACTGCCATGTACACCTTTTCTGTGGAAGGGAAAACGGTATCCGTCTACCCCTGCAAAACGCCGGGTTCCCCCGCCCTGTATCTGAACACCTTTGGTCAGGAGGAGCCCCAGGTGGTTGCGGCGTTGGGTAAACTGCATCTTCCCGATTTTTCCCTGATCGTCCTCAGCGGTCTGGACTGGAACCGCGACATGGCCCCTTGGGATGCGCCGCCTGTCTTTACCAACGGTGCTCCCTGCACCGGCGGCGCCGACGATTACCTGCACCTGTTGACCCATACCCTTTTGCCCGCGGCGGAGGAACGGCTGGAAGGTATCCCCCGCTGGCGTGGGCTGGCCGGGTATTCCCTGGCCGGCTTGTTTGCCCTGTATGCCCTGTACGGCACCGACTTGTTTTCGCGGGCTGCCTGTATGTCCGGCTCCTTCTGGTTTCCCGGTATCCGGGACTACCTGCTGAACCAACCGTTTCAACGGGTGCCGGATCGGCTGTACTTTTCCTTGGGCGACAAGGAGAACCGAACGCGGAATCCGGTTCTGCAAACCGTCCGGGAAAACACAGAAGCCCTCTATTCCTACTACCGGCACGCGGGCATTCGCTGCATTTTTCAGCTGCATCCCGGAAGCCATTCCCACCAGGCTGCGCAGCGCACCGCTGCGGGCATTGCCTGGCTGCTGAACGATTGAACTGTTTTTTTGCGTGCCCATACCCAATAAAACCGCCGGAAGCGTATACCATACGCTTCCGGCGGTTTTTCAGTTTGGTCGAAACGGTGATGGCTGTCGGCAAACGCTGTCTTGACCGCAAAGGCGAAAAAGCGTTCGTCGGTGCTCATCTGTAACACCGGCGCATGGTCATTGCGGAAATGGCAATAGATTCGCTGCCACAGATCGGTATGGGGTTTGGTGACCACCTCAATTTTCCGGGCGAGATCACGCAGCTTGCCGGTGCCCTGCCCACTGGAGCGTTTCAACATCAGAATGCATCGTTCTGCCTCCTGTATTCCATTGCATCTTTTTTACCACAGTTTCAGGACTTTTACCCCCAGGCGAGCCGCCTTGTACAGGGGTCCTTCCAGTTCCCGGCCGGCCTCCTTGAGCAGACTGCGGATGGGAAGATGCTGCGGGCAGTGCTTTTCGCAGGTACCGCATCCCACGCACTGGCTGGCGCCCGTTCCCTTGCGCCGCAAGCCGGTGGTGAGCAAATACTGGATTTTGGCATTTCCGCCCTCGGTCGCCAGGCGGTTGTAACTGGCAAAAATGCCGGGGATATCCACTCCCGCCGGGCAAGGCTGACAGTAGGCACACCCGGTGCAGCCCACCCGCATGGATGTCTGCAGATCGGACCGCAGTTCTGCCACGAAGGCATGTTCCTCCGGCGTCATGCAGCCGGGCTGCGCGCTGTCCGCCTGGGCCGCATTATCCCGGATCATTTCCAGGCTGTTCATGCCGGACAGCACCACCGTGACTCCCGGCTGATCCCACAACCAACGCAGCCCCCACCCGGCCGCGGAACGGCCGCTTTCGGTCACCCACTTCCGGGCTTCGGCGGACAGGCCGGTAATCAGCCGCCCCCCGCGCAGAGGTTCCATGATAATGACCGGAATGCCCTTGGCTGCTGCCGCCTCGAGCCCCTTGCGCCCCGCCTGGGTGTTTTCGTCCAGATAGTTGTACTGGATCTGGCAGAAATCCCAATTGTAGGCCTGCAATACCTGCAGGAAGGTGGCCGTGTCCCCGTGGAAGGAGAAACCGATTCTTCCAATGGCTCCCGCCGCTTTCTTCTCCTCGATCCATTCCCGAATTCCCAGATCGCACAGCTTGTTCCAGGCGGCCAGGTCGGTAAGCATATGCATCAGGTAAAAGTCGATGTGATCCGTTCCCAACCGGGACAGCTGTTCCTGAAAACAGCGTTCAATCCCTGCCTTGGATTTGATCAGATACTGGGGCAGTTTGTCCGCAATGAAGACTTTGTCCCGGCAGCCGAGGCGGCGCAGTGCCTCCCCCAGGGCGGCCTCGCTGCCGCCGTACACATAGGCGGTATCAAAATAGTTGACCCCCAGCCGCACAGCTTCTGCGATCTGTTCGGTAACGGCATCCACATCAATCCGGCCGCCTTTTTTGGGGAACCGCAGGCAGCCGTACCCCAGGACGGACAGTTCAGTGCCGGTTGTATCGCAACGATATTGCATGGTTCTTTCTCTCCACCACATGTTCAAAGATTTTCCTATACAGTTCCAGTATAGTGAGTCATCGAAAAAAACACAAGGCCCAAAATTCCCCGCGGCCCAAAGCAGCCACAGGGAGGCGTATCAAGGGCGGAAGACGCCAGCCGCGCTCAACGTGTCCATCACTTCCCTGCCGGTCGTGCACGTTTGACAAAGAACCCGCGGTGCTGGACAGACGCCAGCCCCGCGGGCCCTGGGAGAGAATATGTGAAAATCTTCTTTGTTATTGTCGCTGCGAGCGGACACCAGCGCGATGTTTTTTATTTCCGGTCAAAGCACTCGAATCGTTTGAGCATGGCCCGGTAACGGAAGCGCGCCATCTGGTTCTTGGCCTGTACATCCGCCTCACTGCCGGTATAGCAGCAGCGCAGGCAGTAGTATTCCTTCTTGTCGGCATCATAGAACATATCAATGTCCAGGTCCCGCATAAAGCAGGACGGGCACCGGAAATTCAGTTTGCCTTTTCCAGCTTGAGCCATGTGGTCACCTCCTCATCCTGGCCGATCTCTTTTTTCAGGCCCAGTGTGAACATCGGGCTGAAGGCATAGCCTTCCTTGTAATAGACCTGCAGTTCCTCCGCAGCCTGCATGGTCACCTTGGTTTCCACCAGCGGCACCACCGCCACGGCTGCCTCGCCCGCCATCTGGTCTTCCCGGCAGCGGTATTCATAGGCAATGCAGCGAGATTCGCCTGCCCCCTGCAGCGCCAGTGTGATGCCGGTCATATCCTCGGGGTATTCTGTGGTACCGTAGCAGGCCGTGATGTACTCGTTCAGCTCCACCTTGGCCGTGGGATCGCTGCTTTCCACAATGCGGCGGGTTGTTTTTACCGCGGAGCTGCCTTCCTCGAAGGTGAAGGTGGTCACCACTTTCACCGTCAGGTCAGCGAACTTGATTTCCACCGGATCCAGGGTCAGCACACGGGCACTTCCCTGTTTTTCAAAGTGCGCCCATGTACGGCACAGGCAGAGGTCCACCTCTTCTCCTTTGTGGGTCAGTTTGCAGCTCCTGATGGTGCCTTCCCCGGCATAGTGGGTAAAGTAGCCCGCCCGGTAGTTGGCCTGAATCAGGAAGGGATAGCTGGCATCCTGCACATGGGGCGTGCCGATGCCCACCGGCCAGTACAGTTTGGCCGCGTAGGGCCGCAGATCGATCATGGCGCCGCCCTGGTTCATATCCAGGCAGCAGCGCATGTAGGGATCGGCATACCAGAAATACTGTTTGTCCGAACCGTAGAGGATGTCCCGCCAGAGGGCACACTCCGGCTGGGTATAGGTGTGGCCGGCGCGGTAGAAGTCCGCGAACTCCGCCATGGTCATATCCTCCAGCTTGCCCTCCCGCTTCAGTTGGGCATAGTAGGCCATGCCGTCCTCGTAGCTCTGGAGCAGCAACTCGTAGGGTGCTTCCCAGCGTCCCATCTTGTTCATCCAGCCGGGGCCCACGAACATCATGTTGTAGCTGTAGCCATCGTTGTACTTGCCCAGACTGCGGTACTGGTCAATGAGATTGTAGAGGTAGGGATATTCCTGTCCGCTGTAGTTGCCCTGCTCATCAAAGGAACCCGGTTTGTAAATCATGCCCCGCAGCACATTCTGGGGGTGGGTGCCGAAGTTGGAACCGTTGCCGTCAAAGCAGGCCAGCAGGTCCCGGGAAAGATGCGGAATGGCCACGATACCGCTGTCCTCGGCCGCATTGGCCGCCGGCGCATGGGTGTTCTGTTTGGAGGGAATCCACGGATTCCACGGGCCGCCGTCAAACAGCGTGTACCAGGAATTGTTGCAGGTATGGTAGGCCTTGGGCCCTTCCTCCCAGCAGGTGGCCACCGCACACTTCACCATGGGATAGGTTTCCTTGATGAAGTTGATCAGGTCGGCATCCAGATAATAGCTGCCGGTGGATTCCGGATAGAAACCGAACTTTTCGTGGAACTTCTCAAACACATCGGTGACAATGGCCTTCTTGTCCTCCATCGAAAACATCCAGATGCAGAAGTCCTTGGTCTTGTACTTGTCCCGGAACTCCTTGCAGGGCAGGCCCAGCAGCGAGAGCGCAATCTCATCGCCATATTGGGCATGGTGCTCCTTGGTCAGGGCCACCGCCTCGTCGTTGAAGAGGCTGGCGTAGGTCATCTGGATCGTGGTTTTGATGCCGTTTTTATGGGCAATGGCCTGCTGGGTCTTGAAGATATCCAGGCTTTCGGTCAGCAGCGCCTTGCGGCTGATATTTTCCTCTTTGCCGTGACCCGTCACCTTCTCCGCATATTCCGGCACCATCTCCGGCCGGTGGATCACGTTCAGGATAAAGCGTTCTTTCATAAACTGTTTCCTTTCAGGAATTTTTGCCCGGCGGGGCGTATTTCTGCAATTGCTGGGCATAGGTACCGGCCGAGCAGAGTTGTCCCGAACCGGTGACCCCTTCCCGACTGCCATCCACATCCGGGTCCACATACCGATTGAACCAGCGTTCCATACGCCGGCGCATGGCCAGAATCTGCGGTGCAAAGGCTGCGTCGTCAATACGGTTGCTTTCCTCCCCGGGATCATTTTCCAGATCGTAGAATTTGTCCGGTCCGTAGGGGTATCGATGGATGTACTTGTACCGCCGGGAGCGGATCATCCGCACCGGACCGTACTCGTCAAAAATCACGACTTCCTGACGGCCACACACCTCTTGCCCGCGCAGGGTGTCGGCAAAGCTGGTTCCCGGCAGATGCTGAATCTGCTGGGCATCCAATTCCAGCAGGTCAAGAAGCGTCGGGAAGAAATCATAAGCACTGACCATCCGCTGGCTGACCTGGCCCGCAGGCATCACCGAAGGCCATCGAACCAGGAACGGCACCTTGACATTCATACCGTTATCGGCCGCAAAAATCACAAGAGTATTGTCTACCAGACCCTTTTCCTCCAGCCGGTCCAGCAGTCTTCCGACGCCCCGGTCCATGGCAGTAACCGCCGCATAGTAGCCGCGTTTATGCTGCCAGGTGTGGAGCAGATGGATGATGACCTGCTGCATCTGCTGCGGGGTGTAGTGCTTGGGAAAATACCGCTGCACATCCTCCTGATTAAGAAAGAACTTCTGCCGTTGGTTGGGCTTTTCCTCTGTGAGCAAGTGATGCCGGTATTCTCGGGTCAGGGTTCCCGTCTGGCTCATCTGTTTGAGGGTGCGGGACTGGGTGAGGGACGGGGTAGCCTGGCAGGCATCCATTTCATCTTTGAGCATCTTCTGATGTTCTTCGGTCAGATAGGAGATCTCTACCGCCGGATTGAAAGCAATTCGACATTCATCCACCATTTTGAGAATTTCAGGGATAAGATAGGTTAAGCGAATGTAACGCTGAACTTGTTTTCTACTTTCCCCTGCATCCTTCGCAATCTGCTGGTCTGTACGCAACTTCGGGCCAAGTTGTCCTGTGCCAATCCCGCCGCCGAAATGTCCCCATTCAGCCGACCATTCCTGTTAATCAGAAAGGCTTGACGGGAAGCCCCGGGGGGCGGCCAGGCCCCCCGGTATAAATTGCTTTCCAGTGTAATGCGCGGATATTCCTTCCGCCCGTTGACCTCACAGACCAGCGTCTGGGGTTCGGGTGCCAGATCCAGCACCCAGGCGAACCGCGTATCGTCGATGGGTGTGATGCGGCGGACGAAGTTCCGGATGAACCACTCGCTCACCTTGCCGTCGGTGAAATCCACCGCTTCGCAGAGACTGGCTTCGATGGCATCCATGTCCAGCGCCTTGTGATCCCCCTGTTGGGCCAGCAGTTCCGCCTTTTCCTTGTTGACCCGCTGCTGCTGGACGCCGATCTCGTTGCTCTGCTCCACGAACTGGCTCAGGGTGATCTGGTTGGACGCCTTCATCATGATCAGGTTATCCAGCCGTTGGTTCAGGGCGTCCATGCGCTTGTCCAGAGCTTTCAGCTTGGCCGGGTCGGTACTTTCCTCCCGGTAGCAGGCGTTGAGCATCCGGCAGGCTTCCAGCACTGCCTCCCGCCGGTTGCCCCACACGGTCTCGAAGATTTTCCGGGCCATCAGTTCCAGCTTCCATTCGGGGAAGGCTTTCAGTTCACAGATGCCCTCAGGCAGGCCGTGCTTTTTCAGATACAGGGCGGATTGCTTCTTGTGTCGGTAGCACTCAAAGCCATAGACCTGAGTGCCGTCCGCCTTGGTGTTCCACAGATACCGCCGCAGCTTGGAACCGCAGTGGCACACCAGCTTGGTGACCCATACGTTCTTGGCGACGGTGCCGCCGTACTTGCGGGGCTTGCCGTTTTCGTCCAGCAGGTTCCGCTGGCGGCTTCTGCGGATGTCGTTGCACCGGTGCCAGAGTTCCTCATCGATGATGGGGGTGAAATTTCCCTTTTTCAGGATGTAGGTTTCCTCGTCGTTGTTCTTCTTCCGGCTGTGCTCCAGCAGGTCAGTGGTTTGGGTTCGGTTGTAAACGCAGTAGCCCATGTAGGTGGGATTGCGCAGGATGCGGGTGATCTTGCTGGAATCCCATTTCAGGCGTCCGCCGCCGTCCTTGCGGCCTTTTGCGATCAGGGCCTTGGCCACCTTTCCCAGACCGTCGCCGGTGGCATACTGTTCAAAGATCATCCGCACCGTCTCGGCCTGTTCCTCGTTGATAATGTAGGTCTTGTGGATCTTGTCCAGATCGTAGCCCAGAATGTTGCCGTTGCCGAAAAGCACCCCTTTCTCCCGGCTCATCTGGATGCCGGCCCGCACCCGCTCGCTGGTCTTGCGGCTTTCCTCCTGGGCCATGGTGGCCATGATGGTGAGCCGCAGCTCTCCTTCG
>CAJFFY010000042.1 GCA_904374465.1 uncultured Subdoligranulum sp. | reverse complement strand
AGCAAGTCCAGACCAGGCTATCCCTGTAATAACAAATGTAATTATAAGAAATTTTGCTAACCGTTTAGTATCCAATTCAGTATATCTCCTTTTCAAATTAGGATTTGTTTTTTTCTTCGCTTTGATTATTTTCGTCCTGCTCCAACTTAATCACATCCAAAATACCACAATTCAAGGCCTCGCAGATACGCAGTAGCGTTTTCATACTGATATGCTCATCCTTGCCCATGTTAGCAATCATATTAGTGGTTAGACCGGCGGCAAGCCGCAAATCCTCTTTCCTCATGCCACGCTCTTTCAATGTGTTCCATAGTGGCTGATAACTAATGTGCATAGGCTTCCCGCCTTTCTCCTCGTTGTCAAGTATTCTACTTCCATTATAGCAAAAATCTTGTGTTTCCACAATATTTCTTGACCGCACCGCCGGTTCCGTCTGGATTGTGCTTTTCCTTTCTTCGCTTTTGTTACATCTAATCAGCCATAAGCTGCCCTATGCCTCCTGGGGGGAACTGGAACCGGAACGGCTGCTGACCTACTACCAGGATCGGGCCCGGGCCGTGGACCGGTGGCTGACCAGCCAGTTTGACGATCCGGCGGACCGGGCCGTCTTTGAGGACCAGGAAGCCGGAGTGCAGACCCCCTTCCTGTACGACTGGTACAGCGGGCAGTTTTCCGCCCTGCAGGTGGTGCAGGATACCTTCCTGGGGGTCTGTGTGCTGCTGGGCATCGCCCTGGCGCCGCTGTTTTCGGGGGAGGTGCAGACCGCCGTGCTGCCGGTGAGCCATTGCACCCGGCGGGGCCGGGGCCGGGTGGCCGCCGCCAAGCTGGCTGCCGCCGTCACGGTGGCGGTGGCGGTATGGGCCCTCATCGGCGGGGTGCTGGTGGTGGGTCGGCGGCTGGCCTTCGGTAACCGCGGACTGGACTGTCCCATCCAGCTGCTCAAACCTCTGGCCACCGCCCCGCTGACCTTCGGGGACTGCGAAGTCTACGCCCTGGTCTACGGGCTGGCATGCTGTCTGGGCACGGTGGGCATCACGGCGGCACTGTCCGCCCTGGCCAGCGCCAATTTCCCCGCCGTGGTGGGCATGTTCGGCCTGCTGGTGCTGCTGCCCATGTGCAGCGGGTTGCTTCCTTGGCCGGTCCGTCAGCTGGTGGCGCTGCTGCCCACGGCGGGGGACTATTATGACCTGTTCCGGCAGAACCTCTACCATCTGGCCGGGCTGCGCATCTGGTCCCCGGTGATGCAGCTGGCCGTCCAGCCCCTCTACCTGGTGCTGCTGCCCCTGGCCTGGCGGTGGTACGTGCGGCGGCAGGTGCGGTGAAACAACAAAAGGACGCCCCCGGCGGGGCGTCCTTTTTTATGGGTTGGGGGCCAGGGCGGCGGCCACCGTGGCCATCTGGGCTTCGTTGGGGGCGTGGTCCAGCAGGATCTCCACCACCCGGCCGGGCCAGCAGAGCAGGTACTGGTTTTTCATCTGGTCGTCCCAGTGCAGCCGGTAGGCCGCCCGGGCGCCCCAGGGGGTGGGGTCCACCGGGTCGTAGCCGTCATACCGCGCCTGCCCGAACAGGTTGGTGCCCCCCAGCGCGCCGGGGTGGTCGGCCAGGAGGGCGGATTCCACCAACGCCTGTACCGGCGGCAGGACGGTGTCCAGGATGCGGTATTCCAGGTAGTAGCCGCTGCCGTTGGCGGGAATCTGCCGGCAGCCGGTGGCGGTCAGCAGCGGCGAACGGCTGCGCGTCAGGCGGCGGCTCCAGAGCAGCTTGTCCGACAGGTCGGGTTCCAGCTGCCACAGTTCCAGCGGCAGGGAATCGGTGTAGATTTCGTACTGCCCGCCGTCGTAGGAGGCGGCCTGCACCGGGCGGCTGGGGTTCTGGCCGGGCAGCGCCCCCGCCAGATAGAACACCAGCAGCACCCCAAAGACCAGCGGTGTCAAAAAGGCCGTGCGGCGCCGGGCCGACCGGAGGGACACCCCTTTGCCCAGCAGGGAGAACTGCCAGCAGCGCTGCAGCAGCACAGACACCAGGACCCCCAGCGCCATGCCCAGCAGGGTGGGCGAGCCGAATCCCATCAGGACAAGACTGAGGAGCAGCAGGGCCAGCACCAGTCCCCGCAGCGGCGCGGGCAGGACGGGCATGGGCGGCGGCGGGGACCCGTGGGCATAGGCCAGCCGGGTGTCCGCGGTCAGCCGGCGCAGCGCCGCCAGCCGGCAGAGCTGCAAGATCAGGACCAGCAGGACCAGCAGGGTAAAGCCCAGAGCCAGACCGTTGGCCAGAAACAGGGGCAGATCCCCCGGGAAAAGCCAGCGCAGCGCCGCCAGGGCCGCCCCAAAGACCACCGCGGACACCACCAGCTTGGGCCAGGCGGTGCGCAGCCAGGCCAGCCGGGCCTCGCAGGCTCCGCGGTTGTCCACGGGGTCCGGCGGGGCGGCGTCGGTGTCACTGTAGAGCAGCTGGACGCCGTTCAGGCAGGGGCCCGCCGTCCATCCGGCGGGGGGCTGCGCCCCGGGGCCGGCCCAGGTGACGGTCACCCGGCGGTAGTCCGCCACCAAAGGGGTATAAACCCACAGCCGGGGCGTGAGCAGCCGCACCTGGCTGCCCCGGTCCAGCAGGGCCTGGGCCCCGCGGGCGATGGCCTCGGGGTCGGTGACGGGGGTACGCTGCAGCAGCAAACGGAATTTGGGCATCAAGGTCCACCTCCCAAAAAGACAATAAAGACGGGGGCGCCCCGGACGGGCGCCCCCGCCTTGCGGTTCAGGGGAAAAACTCAGCGGCGGTGGTAGTGGCCGTCGTCATGGTTGCGCTTGCGCACAAAGACCACGGCGCCGCCGGCCAGAGCGGCCAGCACCAGCACACCGGCCACCACCGGCACTACCGGGAAGGACTGCTCCTCGGCGGTTTCCTCGGGGGCCTGGGTGGCCTCGGGGGTCACGGTGGGCTCCGGCGTGGGGGTCACCGTGGGGGTGGGCTCCGGCGTCTGGGTGGGTTCCGGTGTGGGGGTGGCTTTGGCGGAACTGCCGCCCTTGCCGCCGCTGCCCGAACCGGAACCGCTGCCGCCGCCCAGGACCGCCGCGGCGGACGGGTCGGGGTTCCACTTGGCATAGATGGTGGTGTCCTGCACCAGCACGATGGTGCTCACCGGCTTGGTCAGCGCTTCATCGGCGTACCAGCCCGCGAACAGGTAGCCCATCCGCACCGGGGTGTAGGGCCAAAGCTCCACCGGCGCGCCCAGGCCGAAGGTTACATCCGCCAGCTGCAGACCGCCCATCGTGTTGAAGTGCAGGGTGTGCATCTCCAGCGGGGTGGGCTGCGGGGTGGCGGTGGGCGCCGGGGTCGGTGCCGCCGTCGCTGCAGGCGCGGGGGCCGACGTGGGCTTGGCGGTGGGGGTTGCCGTGGGTTTGGGGGTGGCCGTGGGCACCGGTGTGGCGGTGGGGGTCGGCGCGGGTGTCGGGGTCGGCGTCACCGTCGGTGTAGCCGTGGGGGTGGCCGTAGGCGTTGCGGTGGGGGTAGCCGTCGGGGTGGGCGTCGGCGTGGACACCGGCGTCCAGTGGGCATACAGCGTCACGCTCCCGGTCAGCGGGGTCTCCTCGGTGACGGGGGTGCCGTCCTCGGGATCGGTGTACCAGCCCGCCAGCGTGTAGCCCGTGCGGGTGGCCGTGGGCAGGGCGGTCAGGCGGCCGTCCTCGGTCACGGCGGATTCCGGCGTGGCGGTGCCGCCCTCGCCGGCGTCAAAATACAGGCGGTATTCGATGGCTAGGTCCAGCGGATCGGGGCCTTCCATCCGGCCCTCCCGGGCCAGGATCACCGTGCCGGTGCCGTCCAACACGGCGTCGCCGTCGGTGGTCAGCGTGCTGTCGTTGAGCTCCAGCGTGCCGTCACAGACCAGGCTGCCGGTATTGTCCAGCGGAGCGGTGTACAGCCCCAGGATGCCCTCGTTTTCCAGGGCGCCCGGGTTGGCAAGGCGGCCGTTGGCCACCGTCATCCGGCCGGTGTTGTCCAGCTGGCCCGGGTTATCCACCACGGCCAGGGCGGCGGTGCCGGCGTTTTCCAGGGCGCCGGTGTTGTCCAGTGTGGCCACGGACAGCGTTGCGCCCTCCGCCACCGTCAGGGTGCCGCCGTTGTGCACCGTGTCGGTGAGCAGCCGCAGCCCCTCCGGCACCGTCAGGGCGGTGCCCTGGGGCAGGGTCAGCGGGGTGGCGTCGTCCAGTGTCAGGTCGCCGGGCAGCGTCACGCTGCCGCAGACGGTGGCCCGGTCGGCCTGGACCCACAGGCAGTTCCAGTCTGCCTGGGTGGTGGTGTCGGCGATGGTATCGGCGTACAGCAGGGCGCTGCCCGTCCCGTCGGCGGAAAAGCTGCCCGCCCCCGCCGCGGCATCGGCGCCGCCGATGTCGGGGGCGTTGTCGCCGCCCCGGGCGGTGAGGGTGCCGCTTTGCAGGGTGATGGTGCCCGCGTCGGCGGTGGCAAAGGCAAAGGGGCAGACCTGGGCATCCCCGGTGCAGCCGCCGATGCCCGCAGCCCCCGCGCCGCCGGTGGCCGTCAGGCTGCCGGTGCCGGTCAGGGTCAGCGAGGCACCCGCGGGCACCAGCACGCCCGCAAAGGCGTCGGACCCCTGCAGGGCGTTGTCCCCCGTCAGCACCAGGGTGGGGGCGGCGCCCGGTTCCACGGTCAGGCCGGGGCCGGCGGTGTTCTGCAGCTGGACGGTGTCCAGCGTCAGGGTGCCGGTATAGCCGGCCTTGACCAGGATGGTGGCCTGGGCCGAGCTGCCGGTGCCGGTGACGGTCAGATTGCCCTGCAGCACGGTGAGCAGACCGCTCTGGTAGGTGTAGTCGGTGCCCTCGGTGCCGCCGGTGACGGTCAGGGCGGGGGCGGTGCGCACAATGGCCGACCCGCTGGGGGTCAGGTCCCAGGCGGCCGCCACGGGCAGGGCCGTGCCGCCGAACAGCAGGGTGCCGGCCAGCAGCAGCGCCAGGGAACGGGGCAGAAATTTTCTCATGGCAAAAACTCCCTTTTCCGCAACGCGAAATGCGACAAATTCCGCGAATTTTCGGCTAGTTATCTCCACTATAGCATTTTTTGCGCGCTGCCACAAGAGAACCCCGCAGTTTTTACAATTGCAATCCGCCGCCCGGCAGACCCGGTCCGGCAGATCTTCGGTTCCTTGGGGGCAAAGAAGGGGCCTGGGCCCCTTGCGGGGGACGCGGCGGCATGGTATCATAAAGCCAGGAGAAAACGGTTGGATTCCCACCCCGCACGGTGCCCCCACGGGCGTCGGCAGGGGCGCGGGTTCCGCAGAGGCGGCTGGCCGCCCCTACCCCCAAGGAGGTTTTGTATGAAACGAATCATCACCATCGGCCGGGAGTTCGGCGCCGGCGGCGGCGAACTGGGCCGCCGTCTGGCCCGGGAACTGGGCATTGCCTACTATGACCGGGACATCATCCTGCGCACCGCCAAGGCAAGCGCCCACCTGAGCCCCGAGCAGGTGCGCCGCTGGGACGAGCGGGTGCCCCATGAGTTCGGCTTTACCCAGAGCCTGTTCAACTTCTACGACCGCCCGCTGAGCGAGGAACTGTGGAATGCCCAGGTGAAGGCCATCCGGGAGATTGCCGACAAGGAAAACTGCGTCATCGTGGGCCGCAATGCCGACTACATCCTGCGGGAGTTCGACCACTGCCTGCGGGTGTTTGTCCACGCCGACCGCAACTGGCGGCTTTTGCACATGCGCCAGCTGATGCCCGACACCCCCTTTGACCAGCTGGAAAAGGACATGGACTCCGCCGACCGCGCCCGGCGCAACTACTGCGCCAAACACACCGGCCAGATTTACGGCGACAGCCGCAACTACGACCTGACGCTGTGCACCAGCAAGCTGGGCCTGGACAAGGCTTTGGAGATTTTGCTGTGTGCCACGAAGGAACTGTAAGCAAAAACCAGTCGAAACTTAAAAAAAGAAACCGAAAAACCCTCTGCGACTTGACTTTTGATAGAAAAATGCTATAATACAAAAGTACGATGTGGAAGGCAATCAAGGGCGATGGCATCCGTATGGGTTGCTGTTGCCCTTTTTCTGTATCCGCCCCATCGGCGCCGGGATTTTCCCGGGCAAATTTGTTAGAGAGGAAAGGAACACACTATGAAAAAATTGCTTGCAATGGGTATGGCTGCCATGATGGCTTTGTCCCTGGCTGCCTGCGGCGGCTCCGCTTCTTCGGCCGCCTCCTCCTCCGAAGCTGCCTCTTCCGAGGCCGCTTCTTCCGAGGCTGCCACCTCCGAGGCGGCCGGCACCGACGCTTCCGCCACCGGCAAGACCTGGGTCATTGCCACCGATACCGTGTTCAAGCCCTTTGAATACACCGATGCCGACGGCAACTTCGTGGGCATCGACGTGGACATCGTGGCCGCCATCGCCGAGGACCAGGGCTTCAGCTATGAGCTGAAGAGCCTGGGCTGGGATGCCGCCATCGCCGCCTGCCAGGCGGGCCAGGCCGACGGCATGATCGCCGGCGCTTCCATCACCCAGGAGCGCAAGGATTCCGGCTGGATCTTCTCGGACGGCTACTACAACGCCACCCAGACCATGACTGTGCCCGCCAACTCCGACATCACCGGCTTCGGTGACCTGTCCGGCAAGACCGTGGCCGTCAAGACCGGCACCCAGGGCGCCAGCTATGCCGAGAGCCTGAAGGACGAGTACGGCTTCAACATCACCTACTTTGAGGATTCCCCCACGATGTACCAGGCCGTGCTGGGCGGCCAGTGCGCTGCCTGCTTTGAGGATACCCCCATCATGCAGGCGTCCATCAAGGACGGCGGCCTGGCCCTGAAGGTGCTGGAGGATACCGCCAACGAGGGCGCACCCTACGGCTTTGCCATCTTCAACGCCGACAACCAGGAACTGATCGACATGTTCAACGCCGGTCTGGCCAACATCCAGGCCAACGGCAAGTATGACGAGATCATCGCCAAGTACCTGGGCTAATCGATACTCAAATTGTCTCGCTGTCCGCGGACAGCGACGGGTTTGAAACGATTTCTTAACACAAGTGCAAATGCCCGCGGGGACGCCTGTTGTCGCAGGTGTCCCCGTTTTCATGTCCCACCCTTTTTTGAAAGGAGAGTCCTGCTCTTGATCCAGATCCTGACCACCTACGGCGGCCTGTTGCTGGCCGCCATGGGGCAGACGCTGCTGCTGGCGCTGTGCGGTTTGTTCTTCGCCTGCATTCTGGGCCTGATCTTCGGCCTGCTCAGCGTGGTGAAAAACCGCGCCTGCAACATTGTCTCCATCGTCTTCGTGGACGCCATCCGCGGCGTGCCCATGATCGTGCTGGCCTACTTTATCTACTTCGGCATTCCCTACCTGCTCAACACCATTCTGGGCTTCGGCGGGGTCACCCTCAGCGCGCTGCAGGCCGGTACCGTCTGTCTGGCGCTGAACTGCGGTGCCTATATGGCCGAGATCATCCGCGCCGGTATCGAGAGCGTGGATAAAGGCCAGATGGAAGCCGCCCGCAGCCTGGGCCTGCCCTACTGGCGGGCCATGTTCCGGGTGGTGCTGCCCCAGGCCATCCGCACCATGATCCCCAGCATCATCAACCAGTTCATCATCACCCTCAAGGATACCTCGATCCTGTCGGTCATCGGTTTCCCCGAGCTGGTCAACACCGCCAAGAATGTGGTGGCCAACTCCTTCATGTCCTTCCAGGTGTGGGCCATCGTGGCCGTCATGTACCTGATCGTCATCACCATCCTGTCGGTGGTGGCCAAGCAGATGGAAAGGAGGCTCAACCGTGGCCGTCAATAAGCAGAATGTCAAGATCCATGTCTCCCACCTGAAGAAAAACTTCGGCAACCTGGAAGTGCTCAAGGATGTCTCTGCCGACATCTGCGAGGGCGAGGTGGTGGTCATCCTGGGACCCTCCGGTTCCGGCAAATCCACCTTTTTGCGCTGCCTCAACCGCCTGGAGGAGATCACCGGCGGCGAAGTGGTGGTGGACGGGCACAACCTGACCGACAAGAAAACCGACATCAACAAGGTGCGGGAAAACGTCGGTATGGTGTTCCAGCATTTCAATCTGTTCAACAACCTCAACGTCATGGGCAACATGACCCTGGCCCCCACCGAGCTGAAAAAGGCCAACAAGGCCCAGGCCAAGGAAAACGCCCTGCGGCTGCTCAACCGGGTGGGTCTGGCCGACAAGGCCGAAGCCTACCCCGCCCAGCTGTCCGGCGGCCAGAAACAGCGTGTGGCCATCGCCCGCGCCCTGGCCATGAACCCCGACATCATGCTCTTTGACGAGCCCACCTCCGCCCTGGACCCCGAGATGGTGGGCGAGGTGCTGCAGGTCATGAAGCAGCTGGCGTCGGAGGGCATGACGATGGTGGTCGTCACCCACGAGATCGGCTTTGCCCGGGAGGTGGCCAGCCGGGTCATCTTCATGGAAGGCGGCTACATTGTGGAGGAAGGCACCCCCGACGAGGTTATCAACCATCCCAAACAGCCTCGCACCATCGACTTTTTGAGCAAAGTTCTGTAAAATCCGGCGGGAAGGGGGCAAAATCCCCCTTTCCGCCGCTTTTTTTGTGGTTTTCCCTTGCATCGGGTCGGTTTTTGCGGTACTATTAAAAACACCGTTGCTTTGTTGCTTTAAGGCGATAAAGATTGTGCGTGAGGGAAAACGGTGATCATATTAGGGAGGAAGACATTATGAAAAAACTCATCAGCCTGCTGTTGGCCGCCGGCATGGTGGCCAGTCTGGCCGCCTGCGGTTCCACCGCATCCACCAGTGAGTCCGCTTCCACGGCGGATTCCACCAGCGAAGCCGCTTCCACCGCCGAGGCCGCCGAGGCCGAAACCACCGGCGAGAGCGACCTGCAGTACATCAAGGACAAGGGCAAGATGACCATCGGCTACACCGTCTATGCTCCCATGAACTACACCGACGAAAACGGCGAGTTTGTGGGCTTTGACACCGAGCTGGCCACCGCCGTCTGCGAGCAGCTGGGCGTGGAGCCGGAATTTGTGGAGATCAACTGGGACACCAAGATTGTCGAGCTGGACGCCAAGAGCATCGACTGCATCTGGAACGGCATGACCCTGACCGATGACATCATGGCCAACACCGCCTGCACCGAAGCCTACGCCAAGAACGCCCAGGTGGTGGTCATGAAGGCGGGCAGCGGCTACACCTCCACCGCCGACCTCGTCGGCAAGACCGTGGTGGCCGAGGCCGGTTCCGCCGGTGAGACCACCGTCCAGGAGGACGAGAACCTCTCCCAGGCGGACTACGTGAGCAAGGGCGTCCAGACCGACTGCCTGATGGAAGTGGCCGCCGGCACCGCCGACGCCGCCGTGCTGGACCTGACCCTGGCTTCCGCCATGATCGGCGAGGGCACCGACTACGCCGACCTGGAGATCGTGGATGAGCTCAACGCCGAGGAGTACGGCGTGGCCTTCCGCAAGGGCAGCGATGCGGCCGCCGCCGTCAACGATGCCTTTGCCGCCCTGCGCGCCGACGGCACCATGCAGGCCCTGGCCGACAAGTACGGCCTGACCCTGGCCGAGTAATGGGCGAGGCGGCTGTTATCTGGGGCCGTCTGACCGAAGCCTTCTGGCTGAACTGCCAGCTGTTCGGTCTGACGCTGCTCTTTGCGATCCCCCTGGGGCTGATTGTGGCCTTCGGGTCGATGAACCGGTTTGCCCCGCTGCGGGGTGTGGTCAAGACCTTTGTGTGGATCATCCGCGGCACACCGCTGATGCTGCAGATCCTGGTCATTTACCTGGGCCCCGGCCTGATGGGCTTTGAAAGCCCCTGGCCGTCGGGGTCCGGCGGCCGTCTGGTGGCGGCCGTGGTGGCCTTTGCCATCAACTATGCCTGCTATTTTTCTGAGATTTACCGCGGCGGCATCGAGGCTGTGCCCAAGGGCCAGACCGAGGCCGGCCAGGTGCTGGGCATGACCCGCAGCCAGATCTTTTTCAAGGTCACGCTGCTGCAGGTCATCAAGCGCATTCTGCCCCCCATGGGCAACGAGATCATCACCCTGGTCAAGGACACTTCTCTGGCCAACGTCATCGCCAACAAGGACATCATTATGATGGCCAAGGAGTACAGCGCCAAGGGCCTGATCTGGCCGCTGTTCTCCACCGCCGTCTTCTTCCTGGTGTTTGTGGGTGCGCTGACGCTGCTCTTCGGCTGGCTGGAAAAGCGTCTGGCCTATTTCCGCTGAGGAGGTGCAGCCAATGGCATTATTGGAAGTGGCCGGCATCGGCAAGAGCTTTGGCAGCACCGCCGTGCTGCGGGACATCTCCTTCACCCTGGACGAGGGCGAGGCCATCGCCATCATCGGGTCGTCGGGGTCCGGCAAGACCACCCTGCTGCGCTGCCTGAATTTTCTGGAAACGGCGGACACCGGGTCCATCACGGTGGGCGGCGAAACGCTGTGGAGCGCCGACGATGCCCGTACCCAGAGCGAGGCGGCCATCCGCAAAAAGCGGCTGCATTTCGGCCTGGTGTTCCAGAACTTCAACCTGTTCCCCCAGTACACGGCGCTGCAGAACGTCATGCTGGCGGGGCAGCTGCTGGCCAAGGAACGCCCCGACTACAAGCAGCACAAAAAGGAAATCCTGGCCGAGATCGAAACCCATGCCCGGCAGTTGCTGGACGACATGGGTCTGTCCGACCGGGCAGGGCATTACCCCCACCAGCTTTCCGGTGGGCAGCAGCAGCGGGTGGCCATCGCCCGCGCCCTGGCCCTGAAGCCGGATATCCTCTGTTTTGACGAGCCCACCTCGGCCCTGGACCCGGAACTCACCGGCGAGGTGCTGCGGGTATTGCGGGACCTGGCGGCCAACAAGACCACCATGATCATCGTCACCCATGAGATGAAGTTCGCCCGGGATGTGGCGGACCGCATCCTGTTCATGGACGGCGGCGTCGTGGTGGAACAGGGACCCGCCAAACAGGTCATCGACCACCCCAAAGAGGAACGTACCCGCCAGTTCCTGGCCAGCTACGGCAAGTAAAACGAAGGTCCCCGCAAGGGGACCTTTTTTCGTTCCCCGGGAGGTGTGCGCTGCCGGAAGGCTGCGGGATGTTCCTTTTTGACCGGCCAAAAAGGAACCGAAAAAGCCGCCGCTACTTCCGAGGCGCGGGGCACGGCTTGGGGGTTACACACCCCCAAGACCCCCAAAGAAGAAGTCGCATCGAAAAAAACGGGAAAAACGCCTGGAGAGACTGTTTTTCCATCGTTTTTTCCGATGCTCCGCCTAAAATTCGGGGGTGCCCGAACCCCCGTGAAGCGTGTGGTGGTTGCTCCTTTTCTGCAAGCAAGGCCGCAGAATCCCAATAAAAATATCCCGCAGGGGATTACCCTGCGGGATATTTTTTATGAGAGTTTCTTCGGTTCCTTCTTTGCAAAGAAGGAATAAACAGGCATTACAGCACGGTGCCCAGCCACTGCATCAGGGCTGCCTTGGGCATAAAGCCCACCTGGCGGGCCACCGGCTGGCCGTTTTTCAGCACGATGAGGGCCGGAATGCTGGAAATGCCGAACTGCTGGGCCAGGGCCAGGTTCTCGTCCACGTCGATGCCGTAGAACAGCGCCTTACCCTCCAGCTCACGGCTGGCTTCCTCCAGCACGGGGGCCAGCATCTTGCAGGGGTTGCACCAGGTGGCATTGAAATCCAGCACCGCCACGTCGGCGGCCTGGGCCTGGGTCAGATCGTTATGGTGTACTTCGTGTACCATCTTATATTACTCCTTTGTGTTGCGTTTTTGGGCGGCCAGGTATTCCACGGCGGACAGCGCCGCCACGTTGCCTTCCCCCGCCGCTTTCACATACTGATAGGGCAGTCCCACGGCGTCGCCGCAGGCAAAACAGCCCGGAAGGTTGGTCTGCATTTTGGCGTTCACCGCCACATGCCCGCCGGCACCCTCCAGCCCCGGCACCAGCTGGGTGGGGGCCATGGCGTCCCGCAGCAGGAACACCCCGTCCACCGGGTAGGTTCCGCCGTCGGTCTGCAGCGTCGTCACCTGGGCTTCCCCCGTGACGGCGGTGGGCTTTTCCCGCACCACCCGCACCGCGGCGGGCAGGTCCGGTGTGCCCTCATAGAGGGGCAGGTACAAAACCGATGCCGCCACCTCCGCCATATAGGCGGCCTCCGGCTCGGCGGCCGGGCTGGACCCGATCACCGCCACCGCCTTGCCCCGGTACAGCGGGGCGTCGCAGGTGGCGCAGTAACTCACCCCGCGGCCCAGGAATTCCTCCTCCCCGGGCAGCGGCTTGCCCTGCACCACGCCGGTGGCCAGGATCACCGTGGTGGCCTCCACCGTGTCGGTGGCGGTCTGCACGGCAAAATAGTCCCCCATGGCATAGACGGCGTTCACCCGGGCTTCCGTCACGGTCAGCTCCATGGCGTCCAGATGCCGCTGGAACGCCGCCCGCAGCTCCTCGCCGGTCACGTCCGGCAGGCCGGGGTAATTCTGGATCTTGTGGGCCTTGCCGATCTTGTCGCTCAGCTCCTTGCTGCCGAACAGCAAAACGCTCTTGCCCCGCAGCTTCGCCGTGATGGCCGCCGATACGCCCGCCGGCCCGCTGCCGATGATTGCAATATCCACACGCGCCATGAGGTCACGCTCCTTTTTACAAAACAATGGCGGAATTTTCCAATTCCTACAATAGTAGTGTACTATAATTTGCCCCGATTACAAGCCCTTTGCTGTGAACAAAGTGTAAATTTTGATGTTACAGCTGGTAGAGGGCGGTGTATTTCTTCTGCAGGTAGTCGGTGAAGTGGTGGGGGTCAAAGGCACCACCGCACAGGCTCTTGACCAGCCAGGCGGGTTCCTTCAGGTTGCCGTACTGCCACACCCGGCGGCAGAGCTCGTCCTTCAGGGGCTGCAGGTTGCCCTCGGCCCACTGGGCATCCAGGTCCATCGTCTTGCGCAGGTCGTCGATGGCCTGGGCGCCGTAGGCGCTGCCCAGGGCGTAGCTGGGGAAGTACCCCATGTCGCCCATCGACCAGTGAATGTCCTGCAGGCAGCCGTGGGCGTCGTCGGGCACGTCCACGCCCAGGTATTCCTTGTACTTGGCGTTCCAGGCGGCGGGCAGGTCGGCCACGGCCAGGGTGCCCTGCATCATCGCCTTTTCCAGCTCGTAGCGCACCATGATGTGCAGCGCGTAGGTCAGTTCGTCCGCCTCGGTGCGGATGAGGCCCGGTTCGGCCCGGTTGACGGCCCGCCAGATTTCCTCCTCGCTGACGTCGGCCAGCTGGGTGGGGAAGAGTTCCCGCAAAGTGGGGTACAGGCAGTGCACAAAGGCGCGGCTGCGGCCCACGTAGTTTTCAAACAGGCGGCTCTGGCTTTCGTGCAGGCCCATGGTGGCGCCGCCTGTCACCGCCGTGTAGTCCAGTTCCGGCGCGATGTGCAGCTCGTACAGGGCATGGCCGCCCTCGTGGGCCACGCTGTACAGGTTGGAGAACATGTCCCGGGGCATGTAGTGGGTGGTGATGCGCACGTCACCGCGCCAGAATTCGGTGGTGAAGGGGTGTTCGCTCTCGGCCAGCAGGCAGTGGGCGGGGTCCAGACCCCACAGTTCCATGATCTTTTCGGACACCTTTTTCTGGGCGTCCAGCGGCCAGTCCTGGTCCAGGAAGTCGGTGCGGATGGCCGCGCCGTGGTCCCGGATGGCGGCCAGCAGCGGCACGATGGTGGCACGCAGCGTGGCAAAGAATTCATCGCACTGGGCAATGGTCAGGCCGCGCTCGTACCGGTCCAGCCAGACCTCGTAGGGGTCGCGGTCGGGGGCAAAGTAGCGGGCCTGGGCGCGGCGGGCTTCCACGATCTTTTCCAGGTAAGGGGCAAACAGGCTGAAGTTGTTGGTCCGCTTGGCCTTGGTCCAGACGGGGATGCTCTGCTGCACCAGCTTGGTGAAGGCGGCGTACTCGGCGGCGGGAATCTTGGCGATCTCGTCGTACTGGCGCTGCAGTTCCCGCACCTCGGCGGCCTGCTGCTCGTCCTCGGCGTCCAGGGCGGCCTGGCGCAGCAGGGCGGCGGTGTCCTCATTCACCAGCAGGTCAAAGCTGGCGCGGCTGAGCACCTCGCAGGCTTCGGCACGGCCTTCGGCGCTGCCCTCGGGGGCCACCGTCTCGGCGTCAAAGTCCACCGCGTTCAGGGCGTAGCGGTAGGCGTACAGCTGTTTTTCCAGCGCCCGCAGGCGCACAATCGAATCTTTCATACAAATGGTACCTCGCTTTGTCAGAATGGGTTGTCTGCCAGTATTCTACCACAGGGCGGCAGCATTTTCCATTGTGTACAGCGGTTTTTTATGGTATTGTATAGGTAACGAACCAAAGGGGGAATGCACCGTGCCACAGGAGCAGCCGCTGGTCAGCATCATTGTGCCGATCTATAACGCCAAGAATCACATTGCCCGCTGTGTGGAGAGTATCCGGCGGCAGACTTACCGCAACCTGGAGATTCTGCTGCTCAATGACGGCAGCGAGGACGTGAGTCTGCAGGTCTGCCAGATGTATGCCGGGGTGGATGACCGGATCATCCTCATCGACAAGGCCAACAGCGGGGTGGCCGCCACCCGGAACCTGGGGCTGCGCTGTGCCGGCGGCAAGTACCTGCAGTTTGTGGACGCCGACGACACCCTGATGCCCAACGCCACCGAGCTGTTGGTGGACCGGGCCGAGCGGTACGGGGTGGACCTGGTCATTGCCCACTACAACCGCATCACGCCGCCCCGGCCCCGCAGCGAGGAGGCCGCGGCCAAGAAGTCCCGGCCGCCCCGGCCTGACAAGGTCCAGACCTACGGCTTCTTGCTGGAAGGGCCGATGAACAAGCAGGAGTTTGCCGCGGGGCTGATGCAGGAGCCGGCCAGCTTTTACTACGGCGTCATGTGGAACAAGCTCTACCGGGCGGACCTGGTCCGTGCCCATGAGGACATCCAGTGTGCCGAGGAGCTGGACTGGTCGGAGGATCTGTATTTCAACCTGAACTACATCCGCTATGCGGAAACCTTCTATGCCCTGTCCACCCCCATCTACAACTATTACAACACCCCGGGCAGCGCCGTGCACACCGTGCTGAACCCGGTGAATGTGGTCACCACCCGGGCGGCCCTGTTCAACTATTACAAGGACCTGTACGAGCAGATGGGGCTGTATGAGGAGTACAAACCCCAGATTTACAAATACCTGGTGGCCATTGCCGAAACCTGAGCCACCGGGCAAAGAAAGGAGCATCTGTCATGAAACGCTGTCCCAAGTGCGGGGCCCCCTGTACCAGGCCGGGCCAGAAATTCTGCGCCAACTGCGGCGCACCCCTGTCGGAAACGCCGCCCCAGGCGCCCAGCTGGCCGCCCGAGGAGGCGGTCCGGCACAAGCGGCGGATGCTTCTGCTGGGTGTTGTGGTGATCGTGGTGGCCCTTATCGTGGTGGTGGCCGTGGCGTTCTCTCTGCGGCCGGCGTCGCAGCCCGCCGCCGTTTCCACCACCACCGAAACCGCCCAGGCCACCGCGGTGCCGGCGGCCACCACCGGCCTGGCCGAGGACAAACGCCTTTACCTGGAGAACCTGACCGAGACCCCGGGCATGGTGCTGACCGCCGACGGGGTGGCTGTGGCCTACCAGGTGGCGGAGGATGGACGCCTCTACATAGACCGCAGTCTGCTGACCCAGACCGATACCCTGCTGCGGGCCATCCTGCCGGCGGGGGATGGGTACCAGACCAGCCTGGCCCTGGTGTCCAAGCCCAGCAACCCCACGGCGTCCTTCGGCGGTCTGACCGCCTGCGATGCCGAAGGCTACAACCAGCCCGACGGCGAGTACCTGGACGCTATGCTGACCGTCTATTACCGGTCCCAGCTCAAGGCCTTCAACAGCCGCCAGGTGGCGGATCTGCGGTTCTCCACCGACCTGAACGACCAGAGCTGGGAGGGCGCCATTACCATGGGCGCCTACGATGCCGTGGAATATGACCTGGAAGCCTCCGATATGGGCTTTACCACCACCGGCCTGGGCTACGGCGACCACAAGGTTACCCTCAACGTGGCCGGGCATTGGCAGGGGACCAACCGCAATACCGGCGCCGATGAATCCGGTACCGATTATATGACCATTCAGGCTATCTGGCGCGACGGCGTCTGGCAGGTGGACCGCTGCATCCCCTGCACCGAAACCGAATACAACGACGGTACCCTTATGCTGTCCACCCAGTAACCTACTTTCTTTGCAAAGAAAGTAGGCAAAGAAACTCCAAACCGGGGGAATGGGTGGCAACGGGACGGTCCGCGCCGAAGCCGGGAAGCACAAATTCACAAAAAGCAGGCAAAGAAACTCTGAACCGGGGGCAAGGGCAGTGACGATGCGGTTCGCGCCGAAGCCGGGAAGCAGAAATTCACAAAAAAGCAGGCAAAGAAACTCTGAACCGGGGGTAAGGGCAGTGACGATGCGGTTCGCACCGAAGCCGGAAAAGAGCGGAAACTCTGCCGTGCGGTTGTAGGGGCCGGGTACACCCGGCCCGGGGCATCGTGCGGATGCCGGGGCGTTGCCGGGCGGCGTGTACGCCGCCCCTACGAGCCAAACACCGGGCGGCAATGCCCTACATCGGTTCCGGTAATCCGTAGGGCGGGGATTCATCCCCGCCGACCGGAAAACCCTTTGCCCGGTTGCCGCCACCATGCCCACCATCCCACGACGCAAAGCCCATTACCGCACTTTGGGTGCAAGGGAAGGGCCGGAAAATTCCAACGAAAAATCCCCCGCAGGGGCTTTCCCTGCGGGGGATTTTTGTTCAGAATTCTTTTGGTTCTTTTCTTGTAAGAAAAGAACAGGTGCTCACCGGCCGATGGGGGCGCACTTGTTGGCGAGCCAGGCCTTTTCCTCGTCGTTCAGGCGGGGAGCCAGCGTGTCGTAGACGTGCTGGTGGAAGTTGTTCAGCCAGTCGATCTGCACGCGGGACAGCTCATCCACCAACACCGGCGTGGTGTCGATGGGTACCACGGTCAGCGGGGTGAAGCCCAGCCAGTGCCCGTACTGGTTTTCGCCCAGGTCGACGCATTCCAGCTCGTTCTCGATGCGGATGCCCACCTCGTCGGTCTCGTAGATGCCCGGCTCGTCGGTGATGGTCATGCCCGGCTTGAAGATGACCGCGTTGTTGGGACGCAGGCTCTGGGGACCTTCGTGCACGCCCGAGATGAAGCCCACGCCGTGGCCGGTGCCGCAGCGGTAGTTCACCTTGTGGGCCCACACCGGACCGCGGGCAAAGGTATCCAGGGCAAAGCCGGTGCAGTAATCCAGGAAGACCGCCCGGGCCATGTCGATGTGGCTCTGCAGCACCCAGGTGTAATACTTGCGCTCGTCGTCGGTCAGGGGGCCGACGGGGTAGGTGCGGGTGATGTCGGTGGTGCCGCAGTCATACTGGCCACCGTTGTCCACCAGCAGGAAGCCCCGGCGCTCGATCTTGCTGTTGACCTCGCCCTCGGCATGGTAGTGCATCATGGCCGCGTTGGGACCCCAGGCCGCAATGGTGGAGAAGCTGTCCTCCAGGTAGCCGGGCTGCTCGGCACGGCGCTTCTGCAGCATCGTCTCGATGTCGGTCTCGTAGAGCTCCTTGCCCTCGGCCAGGGCCTTTTCCAGGTCCATCTCGAACCGGACCACGGCCACGCCGTCCCGGATATGGCATTCCCGGATGTTCTTCAGCTCCACTTCATTCTTGACGCCCTTCAGCGCAAAGATGGGGTCGGTGCCCGCCACCGTCTTGTAGGCGGAAAGCGCCGTGTACAGGTCATAGTTGGTGGCACCCTCGTCCACCAGGAACACTTCGCCCGCGTCCACCTTGCTCACGGCGTCCAGCAGGTCGGTGTAGCCGCGGACCTCCACGCCGTTCTCGGCCAGAGTGGCGGCGTCCGCGTCGGTCAGACGGCCCGGCGCCACAAACAGGGTGGCCTCCTTGGACGTTACCAGGGCATAGGCCACGGCCAGCGGGGTGCAGGGCAGGTCCCGGGCCCGCAGGTTGAACAGCCAGCCCACACAGTCCAGACCGGTCACGGCCAGGGCGGTGGCACCGGCCTTCTGCAGCTCGGTGCGCACCTGGGCAATCTTTTCGGCGGCGGTGGCACCGGTCTGGGCCGGGGTCAGCAGCTCGCAGGGGGTGTCCGGCAGGGCCGGACGGGCACCGGCGGCCTCCCAGATGGGGGTGGCCACGTCCCGGCTCTTCAGGGCGGCGCCGTTCTTGGCCAGCACATCGGCGTACTCGTGGGCCAGACGGGCCGGCACACAGCTGCCGTCCAAAAGCAGCGTCTGGCCGTCGGTCACGTGGGCGGCCAGGTACTCCGCCACGGTGGGCACCCCGGCGGAACCGGCGTGCATGCACTCGATCTCGGTGCCGGCCAGCTGCTTGTCCGCCTGGACATAGAACCGGCCGTCACACCACAGGGCGGAGCCTTCCTGGGTTACCACCAGGGTGGAATTTTCCCCGGTGAAACCGGAGAACCAGGGCAGGGCGTTGTAGTAGGCGGGCAGGTACTCGCTGCAATGGGGGTCGCTGGTCATCAGCAATACGGCGTCTGCACCCGCCGCTTTCACGGCGGCGCGCAGCGCGGCAATCTTTTCGTTGGTGGTCAAGGTTCAACACTTCCTCTATAGAATCTGGATAGCTTCATCATACCACGTTTTACAAAAAGGTCAAGCGGGCACAATATTTGCAAAAAGTTCAAAAAAAGGCCGCCCAAATGGCTCCAAACCCCTTGACGCGTTTGATATAATGGTATTAGCAGTTAGCGTGTGCAACTGCCAGAACCAACCATTACAGCGAAACAGAGGTGCCATCATGGCAGAGAATAAGACCAAGATTGATATTTTTTCCGGCTTTCTGGGCGCAGGCAAGACCACGCTCATCAAAAAACTGATCCAGGAGTGCTTCGCCGGGGAGCGCATCGTCCTGATCGAAAATGAATTCGGCGAGATCGGCATTGACGGCGGCTTCATGCGGGAAGCCGGCATCCAGGTCAACGAGCTGAACTCCGGCTGCATCTGCTGCTCCCTGGTGGGCGACTTCCGGGAAGCCCTGAAGCAGGTGGTGGAAACCTACCACCCCGACCGCATCCTCATCGAGCCCTCCGGCGTGGGCAAGCTGTCCGACGTGACCCGCGCCGTGGAAGGCGTGGCTGAAACCCTGCCCGTCATCCTGAACAGCTTTGTGACCGTGGCCGACGTGAACAAGGTCAAGATGTATATGAAGAACTTCGGCGAGTTCTACGATGACCAGGTCAGCCATGCTTCCTGCATCATCCTGAGCCGCACCGGCAACGCCAGCGAGAAGAAGATCGCCGACGCCGTGGCCCTGCTGCAGGGCAAGAACCCCACCGCCACCATCGTGACCACCGACTGGACCGCTTTGTCCGGCGCCCAGATCGTCTCGGTCATGGACGGCAAGCGGGACCTGGTGGCCGAACTGCTGGACCAGGCCCGTGCCGCCAATGAGGCCCATGCCGGTGAGGAGGAACACCACCATCACCACCACCATCATGAAGACGGCGAGGACCACGAGTGCTGCCACCACGATCATGACCATGAGGAGCACGACCACGAGTGCTGCCACCACGACCATGACCACGAGGACCATGACCACGAGTGCTGCCACCACGACCATGACCACGAGGATCATGACCACGAATGCTGCGGCCATGACCATCACCACGAGCACCACTATGACGAGCACGGCGTCTGCAGCTGCGGGCATCATCACCACGACCACGACGCCGACGAGGTGTTCACCAGCTGGGGCCGCGAGACGGCCCACAAGTTCAGCCGGGAGGCGCTGGACGAGGCCCTCACCAAGCTGGACAGCGGCGATTACGGCATGATTTTGCGTGCCAAGGGCATTGTGGACGGCGGCGAAGGCTGGCTGGAATTCGACATGGTTCCCGGCGAGCACGAGATCCGTCCCAGCACCCCCGACGTCACCGGCAAGCTCTGCGTCATCGGCTCCCAGCTGAAAGAGCCGGAGATCGCGGCGTTGTTCGGTGTCTGATTCAGAAAGGAACACGGCTATGGCAAGACAGATTCCGGTCTACCTGTTTGTAGGCCAGCTGGAGAGCGGCAAGACCAAGTTCATCCAGGAAACGATGGAGGATCCCCAGTTTGATTCCGGCGACAAAACGCTGCTGCTGGTCTGCGAGGAGGGCGAGGAAGAGTATGACCCCGACCGCTTCGCCTTTGGCGGCGTGCATGTGGCCCAGCTGGAGGACAAGAGCGAACTGACCAAGGAGAACCTGACCGCCCTGGAAAAGAAATCCGGCTGCGGGCGGGTGATCATCGAATACAACGGCATGTGGCTGATCCAGGACCTGTACGACGCCATGCCGGACAACTGGCTGGTTTACCAGTGCCTGGCCACGGCGGACGGCACCACCATCAAGACCTACGCGGGCGACAACGCCATGCGTTCGCTGCTGCTGGACAAGCTGCGGGGCAGCGAGCTGCTGGTGGTCAACCGGGCCGAGCATGTGAACGACGAGGAAAGCCGCCAGCTGATCCACAAGCTGGTGCGCCAGGCCAGCCGCCGGTGCGACATTGCCTACGAGTTTGCCGACGGCAGCGTGGCCTATGACGACATCCCCGACCCGCTGCCCTTTGACGTGAACGCCCCGGTGATCGAGATCCCGCAGGAGTTCTTCGGCATCTGGTATATGGACTGCATGGACGACCCCAAAAAATACGACGGCAAGACCGTCAAGTTCCTGGCCCAGGTGTGCCAGACCAACCGTGCGGGCAAAAACAGCTTTGTGCCCGGCCGGTTTGCCATGACCTGCTGTGTGCAGGACATCCAGTTTGTGGGCTTCCCCTGCAAGTACGACGACTACAAGAGTCTGGAACAGCGCAGCTGGATCACCCTGACCGCCAAGGTCAATGTGAAGTACCACCCCATTTATCAGGGGCAGACTCCCGACGCCGTGGGCCCGGTGCTGACCGCCCTGGCCGTGGAGCCCGGCGAGAAGCCCAACGACGATGTGGTCATGTTCAGCTGAACATTGTATAGAAAAGCAGCCCGGCCGTATGGCCGGGCTGCTTTTGTTTGTCTGTTTGGGGCAATGGGGATTACAGGTCCGGGGGCATCCCCGGGCGCGGGTATATCCGACGGCGGGGTCAAGACCCCGCCCTACAGACCGAGGAGAAAGGGAGTTTTATTCCCGGCTCCGGCGCGGGTGGGGGCCGTTAAGTCCATGTGACCCGGTCTGGAATTTCTTTGCCTACTTTCTTTGTAAAGAAAGCGGGGTGGAACGGGACTGTGCTTGTGCGGCTCCGGCGCGGGTGGGGGCCGTTACGTTTCTTTGCCTACTTTCTTTGTAAAGAAAGCGGGGTGGAACGGGACTGTGCTTGTGCGGCTCCGGCGCGGGTGGGGGCCGTTACGCCCATGTGACCCGGTCTGGAATTTCTTTGCCTACTTTCTTTGTAAAGAAAGTAGGTCAGACGCGCTTGTAGAGGATGGGTTCATCGTAGCCGAAGGTACGCTTGCCGTTGACTTCCATGCTCTCGGACACTTCCAGCACTTCGGGGGAGAACCGCTCAAAGAGGGTGAACTTGAGCACGGGGCTGAACATCGAGGTGCTGCCGCCCTCCCAGACGCCGTCCTTTTCCCGGTAGAGGGCCGGGGTGAACTTCTTGGAAGGCTTCAGGTCCGCGTAAGCCACCGGCTGCAGCTTGTCGTAGGTGAAGCTGTCCTTGTCATACCCGGCGGGCAGGTCGTAGCTGGTCAGCAGAATGCCGTCCGGCTGCTCGGTGAACAGGAACAGATGCGGCGCCGCATGGGTGGAACCCTTTGCCGTGAAATAGCTTTCCTCCACCATAAACACCCCGGCAAAATCCGCCGGCAGCCCGGTGATCTTGTCGTTGCAGGCGGTGTTCACATGCTCCGCATAGGGGAAACCTTCCGCCTTCTTGGCCTCGTACTGGGCCTTGTTGTTGAAATGGCCGCAAAGAATCTGCATGAAATCGTTGAGCTTGCTCATGGTCTATACCTCTTTCTGTGGTGTCCCCGCAAAGGGGGATTGTATTCGTTGTTTCTGTCCCGCGGTGGTTCCGCTTGACAATGTCAAGTATAGCCCATACGGTTGACTAAGTCAAGTATAAAAATTCCGAACTTTCTGTGAACAAAAAAGCCCCCGGTCTTTTTGAACCGAACCAGCAAAAACGGACAATAGACAAAACGCCCCCTGTGTAGGAAAATAAACCTATACAGGGGGTGTTCGTATGTCACAAAGAAAATACACA
>CAJFFY010000041.1 GCA_904374465.1 uncultured Subdoligranulum sp. | reverse complement strand
AGATGCCGGCTTCTCTTTTATATGGCCCGTTGGTCAAGCGGTTAAGACAGCGGCCTCTCACGCCGTTAACGTGGGTTCGATTCCCGCACGGGTCACCAGAAAATACCTGCTCATTAAGGGCAGGTATTTTTCTTTTTATTACATTCTTATCGGGCCTGCGTTTGCGGGAATCGAGCAGCGCCTGCCTGTCGTCTGGCGTACCGCCAGGTAAAAATGGTCTGCCGGACTGTTTTAAAAGTGCGGGAGGTTTGCAAGCACGGGCCATCAGAAAGGGTGCGCTTCATAAAAAACGGGGCTTTTTTTAAAAAGTGCTTGACTTAAAGTGTGGTTTTACTTGTATGATAAGAGTACAGAAACAAGTGGTACCGCATCAGGCTGATAAATAATAAGCTATTGTCAGGTTTTTGTTTCTGTTCTTTGAAATTTCCACCGGGAGGTATTGAAATGAAAACGCAGGACAAAGCAGAATTTGAAGAGCAAAACGTATTTGGTGCCGGATCCCCGAACGACGCTTATGCACAGTATTTTGTGGGACAGTCTTTTTTGAACCCACTGACAGATCCGCAGTGCGGTGTCTTTTTGGCCAATGTTACCTTTGAACCCGGATGTCGCAACAACTGGCATATTCATCATGCCCGCAAGGGAGGCGGTCAGATTCTGGTGTGCACGGCTGGTGAAGGCTGGTACCAGGAAGCGGGAAAACCCGCTGTCAGTCTGGTTCCCGGCACGGTGATTACCATTCCCCCGGAAGTTAAGCATTGGCACGGTGCCAAAAAGGACAGCTGGTTCAGCCATATTGCCATTGAAGTTCCGGGAGAGGGTACGAGCAACGAATGGGGAGAGCCGGTTTCTGACGAAGAGTACACGAATCTGTCATAACGATTTTTCAAAGGGAACACATTACGCAAAGGATAACAAAACAGCGGCAGGAGATTCCTGCCGCTGTTTTGTTATCCGTTAAACATAAGTATCGTTGCTTCGATAAATAGCGGACAAAAGGCCAGCCAAGCATAAGGAAGCTGGTAGCCGAGCTCCACCCATGGAGCCAACTTGGGATGGAAAGTACGCCACCAAAGCAAAACAGCGCGGGACATATTGCTGTGGCCAACATTTTTCCAGATTTGCGTTACCAAAACGTTGAGGCCAATGCATAGCAGGTACACAAGGAAGCAAGGCCAACGACCATTGGGAACCAGCACACCGTCGCTTTGGATTTGCCAGTGAACGTTCACCCAGAAGGGGAGCGTGAATTGCGCCCATATCGCCAGCGCGATGCAGCACCAGAACAGGGCAATTCTGACATAGCGCCAGTCGATGCGAGTGGGGTAGAGCATTGTAAAAAATTCTTCCAGGCTCTGATTGGAAGGGGTGCCGTCTCCCTTGTCGGCATGCATCAGTTGCGTGAGGGTCAGTCCCAGTGCCGCTGCCAACGGTTCCAGGGTATTGATGTCGGGAAAGCCAAGCCCGCGCTCCCAGCGACTGACTGCCTTATCCGTCACATGCAGTTGTTCGGCAAGGGCACTTTGCGTCAGCCCACGGGAACGGCGTGTTTCTGCCAAAAACTGTCCAAATGCTTTTGCATCCATAAAAGAGCCTCCTTCCACTGACCAAAGCATAGCACGGAGTGACCGCAAAGTAAACCGATGATTCGTTTACCTTCGATACAGGGAAGAAAAAGGGGAAACGAAAAGGGAATGACAGAGCGCCTTGGTGGAAAGTCCCTTGCGGGGAGGTCTGGGACCGTGGTAGAATAAAGCACCAGGAAAAGAGAATGATACGTACGGGGTGATCGTGATATGAAAAAGCTGACATTTGACCGGCTGTTGGCGACGGGAGTTGTGCTGATTGTCATGGCCAACGTGTTGGCCTTTCTGCTCCATGCCGGGATTCTGGTCAATCTTGCATGGTTGTTGTACGGCTGTCTCTGTCTTGCGCATCCGGTTTGCCCGGCACGGTGGAAAAACAGCAATCGAGAGAAAAATGCGGTTCTGGGTGTGAGGATAGCCGGTGTTCTCTGCATAGCCATCGGACTGCTGACCCGTTTTGTTGTCTGATACATAGAAGGAATCGGTCAAAAAGAAAAGGGACGGAGTATTCACTCCGTCCCTTTTCTTTTATGTGTTAGAAAATACCCAAGCCACTGAGCAGTGTTTTCAAGCCGATCAGAATCAGAACAATGCCGCCGATTCGTTCCGCGGGGGCGCGGTATTTGTCTCCGAAAATGGCCCCCACTTTGACCCCAATGCCGGAGAGCAGGCAGGTGATACAGCCGATCAGCGCGACGGCCGGCAGAATCTGCACCTGCATGGCGGCAAAGCCGACGCCGACCGCGAAGGCATCGATACTGGTGGCCACAGCCAGAGGAAGCATCGCTTTGGCAGAGTAGTCATCGTCCAGTGTTTCGTCCTCGCCAAAGCTTTCCTTGACCATGTTGGCGCCGATGAAAGCCAGCAGCAAAAAGGCAATCCAGGGGCCAAACCGGGTCAGCAGCGCAGAAAAACGGTCGCCCAGAAAGTAACCCAAGGCCGGCATACCGGCCTGAAATCCGCCAAACCAGATTCCGCAGATCAAAGCGTGCCGGAACTGAACTTTATGCACGGACAAACCCTTGCAGATGGAAACGGCAAAAGCGTCCATGGAAAGGCTGACGGCAATGAGAACGAGATCAAACAGTGACATACAATTTCCTCCGTTTTTGACAATAAAAAAGACCTACCTGTCCCGTGCATTGCACAGAACAGGTAAGTCTCGTCATTTCAAGTTAAGCCAGAGTCCAAAGACTCATTGTGTTGGCAGAACTGCGCCCCGTTGCTCTTCCGTGGCGCCGACTACTCCCTTACATTGTCAGTATCTTACCATGACAGTGCAAGGTTGTCAAGATGCCTTGTACCGGTTTACGGCTTGCACAATCTGTACATTTAGGGTACAATAGGCGTAAATACATCCGGGGGCGGGAAACATGCAGTATAAAGTTTTGGCATTGGACCTTGACGGTACCTTGACCAACAGCGAAAAAATCATCACGCCGCGCACAAAAGCGGCTTTACAGGAGGCGGCTCGGCGGGGCGTCTGCATTGTGCTGGCCAGCGGCCGGCCTACCGTGGGGATCCAGCCACTGGCACGGGAACTGGAGCTGGAAAAGTATGGTGGCTGCATCCTGAGTTACAATGGCGGTAAGATCATTGATTGCCGGACGGGGCAGACGCTGGTACAGCATGCCTTTCCGCCGGAACTCATCGAGCCGGTGTGCACTTTCAGCCGGTACTGGAATGTGGTTCCCTTGACGTACGACGCCCAGGGAATTGTCACCGAACAGCCGGACAGCCCGTATGTGCAGGAAGAAGCGCGAATCAACAAGATTCCGGTGCGGCAAGTGCCGGATCTGCCCGCAGAGGTACGCTATCCCATTCATAAGTTGCTGCTCACGGGGGATCCGGTGGATATGCCTCATGTGGAGGAATTGATGCAGCAGGAATTTGCGGGCAAATTGTCTATTTACCGTTCGCAACCTTTCTTTATCGAGACGATGCCGCTCAACGTGGAAAAAGCCGCTTCGCTGGACATTCTGCTGCGCAGTAAGGGACTCACAGCCAAAAATCTAATGGCCTGCGGCGACGGATGGAACGATTTACCTATGATCCGCTTTGCGGGACTGGGGGTGGCCATGGGCAACGCCCAGGCACCGGTCAAGGCAGCCGCCGATTGCCTGACTGATGACAACGACCACGACGGCGTGGGCAAAGCCGTGGAACATTATATATTGAGCGAGGAGAACTGATCCGTGAACCTGATCGTTTTTGACCTGGAATGGAATATCGGGTATCAGCCCAAGACATTTACCTATCATGACACCGAGTTGACCCTGCGGGGAGAAATTATTCAGATCGGCGCGGTGCGCGTCAACGAGCGGGGCGATGTACTGGATACCTTTGAGGTGAACCTGCGTCCGCGCATCTTCCGCAAGCTGCAACATCACATCGCCAAGGTGACGGGGCTCTCCCAGGGGGATCTGGATGCGGGTCTGCCCATGAAAACGGGACTGCAGAAATTTTTGGACTGGGCCGGGCCGGATGCGGAACTGGCTGAGTGGGGCCTTGACGATGTGCCGGTGCTGAAACAAAACCTCTTTCTGGTGGGGCTGGATGAGCGCTGGCCTGAGCGGTGGTACGACCTGCAGCGGATTTTTTTGCAGACCTACCCCCGCAAGGAAGGGGAGGGCATGACGCTGGAAAGCGTGGTGGATCGCCTGGGAATCCCCAAGGAAGAGCCGTTCCACAATGCGCTGGATGACGCCCTCTATACGGCACGTATCTGCCGTAAGATCCCGCTGGCCGAAGGGCTGGCCACGTATCCCACCGAGGAGGAAATGCTGCGGGAAGCTCTGCTGGGGACCGAACAGGGTGCCCGGGATGTGCAGGTGTTTATGGACCGGTTTGAACACGACGATTACCGCAACGTGCCGGAACTCAACACTGTCCATTGCCCGGAGTGCGGTACGGTGCTGGCCCACGATGAAGTCTGGCTCAAACGAGGTAATACAGGCTATTTCACACGCAGCGAATGTCCCTATTGCGGCCACTGGTATGTCCGGTTCAAGCTCAGCCGTCGGGACGGTCTGCATTGGAGCTTTGCCCGTTGCACGGAGCCGGCCACCCCCGAGATGGATGCACGCTGGAACAAACAGCGTGCGGCGCTGGTGGAGCGGCTGCGCCGTAAAAGGGAGAAGGAACAGGCATAACCCGCAGACCAGAGAAAAACAAAAAAGACGGCGTGAAGCCGTCTTTTTCATTTAATAGGTGATGATCAATCCCTGATCCTGGGCGTAAAAACTGCACAGACCCGAGCAGGGAAGAATGCGGATATGCGCATCCGGCCACTTGGTCCGGATGCCATGCTCCAACAGCTTGGCCGCATTCTGGTTGTTGCACTCACTGATCAGGACGGGATGTGTTCCATCATATTTGTCTTCGTCCATCTGCTCCAGAATCCGGGCCAGTACGCGGGTTTCACCGCGGGTCTTGAAGAAAAAGTCAATCTTGCCGTCGTGGGTACGGCGGCCCAGCACGCGCATGTTCAGGCGGCCGGCAATGAAACCGACTACCCGATTGACACGCCCGTTTTTGGCCAGGTTGTCAAAGCTGGCCAGAGCAAACAGGATGTGGGTGGAATCGGCAAACTTCTGCAGGGCAAAACAGATATCCTCAAAGTCCAGCCCTTCGCCGATCAGCTTGTTGGCCAGCTCGGCGGCATCGCCCAAAGCACCGGCGCAACTCAGCGTGTCCAAAATGAAGATCTTCTTTTCGGGATGCTCTTCCAGCACCATTTCCCGGGCCGAAAGTGCTGCGTTGTAACTGCCCGAAAGGTTGCTGCTGATGGTGATGGCAATGATGTTGTCCGCTTGCAGAAAATACTCGGCCCATTCTTCCGGGCTGGGGCAGGCGCTGGTGCTGGCGCCGTTGTAATCTGTCATAGCCTGTAGCATATGCGGAACGTTCAACGTGGGCAGGTCTACATACTCCCGCTCACCGATCCGGATTTTGAAAGGCACCAAGGCGAACTGTACCCCGGCGGCAGGGCGTTCCAGTTCCCGGATCTCACAGGAACTGTCCGATACGATCATCCACGCCATAGAGCAGTGCCTCCTTTCCAACAAAGTGTTTGTATGTTTATTATAGGGGGCGGAGAACAAAGCGTCAAGTGTAAGATTATCGGGGGTAAAAGCGCACGTTTGTAAAAGATTGATGCGCCCCTTGCCCCTGGTAACCAAACGCGGTATAATAAACGCAATACAACCCAAAACAAGCATGGGAGATTGGCATGGCTGATTTTTATACCTATCGTAACGAATTTTCCCGGCGGCGCCGCAAGCGTCGCCTGGTGTTGGTATTGCTGGTACTTCTGGCGCTGATCTGTGCGGTGGCCGGCTGGTTCTGGCAGCGGCATGACGACAGCGCACAAGCCGAACCGGCACAGACCCCCGCGGTGGCAACACCTGCAGCGACCCAGAGTGCCGCCACCCAGGAAGTGGCGGCCACCCCACAACCCACACCGGCTACCGGCAAAACACCGGAACGGATCGTGCAGGCTGTGGATACCGCCGCATGGAATACCGCAACGCCGGTGGCACAGACCATCGACACGGAGTATCTCAATACCGATCACCGTATGATCGGGGTGCCCATGCTGGGCACCGTCACCAACGAATATTTTAATACAGTGACCTTTGTGGGGGACAGCATTGCCTCCGGGTTGGGAATTTACCAGACCGGTTTCCCCAATGCCAAATATGCCACGTATACCAGCGCCGGAGTCAACAGCTTCGTCAACAATATGTCCATGACCAACGCAGTGACCAAAGCCACCGAGACCCCCATGGAGACAATTGTGGCCAGCCAGCCGGATTATGTCTACATTCTGGTGGGCACCAACAACCTGGTGACCCAGGGCAACGAGGAAAGCTTCCTGGCGTATTATGAGCGATTCATCGATATGCTGCGGGAACAGTTGAACCCGGGGGTGATTCTGTATATTCAGGCCATTCCCGGCGTGCAGGAAACGGTCGTCCAGTCCAAACCTGGCCTGGACAATGCCCGCATTGCCACCGTCAACGATTTGCTGGCCAACCTGGCGCTGCGCAAGGGATGCTACTTTGTGAACATCCGCGAAGTGCTGACCAACCCGGCGGATGGCAGTCAGGTGGATGACTACCAGGTTACGGATGGTGTGCATTTCAATGCAGCGGGGTATCGCGCCTGGGCAGAATATCTGGCCTCCCATACCGTATGGAACCGTCGCAGCGTCTACACCGGACAAAACCCCTATTACATTTACGGGGCATAATGATTAAACAGCCTCACGCAAGGTGTAAAAAGTACCTTGCGTGGGGCTTTTTTGTATAACGATACAACAATGTAACAGGGTTTGTGTCGAATTTGCACAAATAGAAAATAACAAGCCTCAAAATTTTAGCAGATTATTACAGAAAAAACTTGAAATTCACGCAGGAAACGGGTAATATAGAAATAGCAAAATACAAGGGGTGTGTGCAAATACACTCCATAAAGGGGAGATTACGTTGAAGCAAGGCAAACAGACGCCCAAGAGTTCTGACTTGCCCATCTATTTGTTCCGGCAGGGCAACAATCAGGAGGCGTACCGCTACTTTGGCGCGCATCTGTGTGAGCAGGACGGCCAGGCCGGCGCGGTGTTCCGCGTCTGGGCGCCGCATGCCAACGCGGTCGCGGTTGTGGGCGATTTCAACAACTGGGCACCGGGGGATCACCCCATGCAGAAGGTGGCCGACGGTATCTGGGAACTGTTTATCCCGGGCATCCAAGAATATGATGTATATAAATACTGCATCACCACGGCGTCGGACGAGCTGATTTACAAGGCAGATCCCTATGCGTTCCATACCGAGACCCGTCCCTCCAACGGCAGCAAGGTCTATGAGATCGAAGGCTATACCTGGAACGATGATGCCTGGAACAAAGAGGAAGAAAAGCGGGACATCATCAACAGCCCCATGTCGATCTACGAGCTGCAGGCCGGCAGCTGGAAGATGAAAGACCCGGAAAACGGTATTCCCTATAATTATTCTGAGCTGGCCGACGAGCTGATCCCTTACATTAAAGAGATGGGATACACCCATGTGGAACTGCTGCCCATCACCGAGTATCCTTTCGACGGCAGCTGGGGCTATCAGGTTACCGGGTACTTTGCGCCCACCAGCCGGTACGGCACCCCCAAAGACTTCATGGCCTTTGTGGATAAGCTGCACCAGGCGGGTGTCGGTGTCATTCTGGACTGGGTTCCCGCCCATTTCCCCAAGGATGCCTACGGCCTGTACATGTTTGACGGTGCCCCCTGTTATGAAGATCCCAACCCCCGCCGCGGTGAGCACAAGGAATGGGGAACCATGGTCTTCAACTACGGCATGAACGAAGTGGCCAGCTTCCTGATTTCCAGCGCCATGTTCTGGATCGAAAAGTACCATGTGGATGGCCTGCGCGTGGATGCGGTGGCCAGCATGCTCTATCTAGACTACAACCGCCGCGACGGCGAATGGGAACAGAACGTCAAGGGCGGCAAAGAAAACCTGGAGGCCATTGCCTTCCTGCAGAAACTGAACACCGCCATTCTGAGCCGGTATCCCCATAAGATGATGATTGCCGAGGAATCCACGGCCTGGCCGTTGGTTACCAAACCCGCGGCAGACGGCGGTCTGGGCTTCAATTTCAAGTGGAATATGGGCTGGATGAACGACATGCTCAGCTACATGAAAACCGACCCGCTTTTCCGGGCCGGCAACCATGGCAAGGTCACTTTCAGCTTCTTCTACGCTTTCAGCGAAAACTTCGTGTTGCCCATCAGCCATGACGAGGTGGTGCACGGCAAGTGCAGCCTGATCAACAAGATGCCCGGCGACTACGAAGAAAAGTTTGCCAATCTGCGTACCTTCTACGGCTATATGATGGCCCATCCCGGCAAGAAACTGCTCTTTATGGGGCAGGAATTCGGTCAGTTCATCGAATGGGATGAAAAGAAACAGCTGGACTGGATGCTGCTGGGCTATGACAAACACCGCCAGCTCCAGAGCTATGTCAAGGACCTCAACCACTTCTATCGGGAAACACCCGCCATGTGGCAGGTGGACTACAGCTGGGAAGGCTTCCAGTGGATCGTGCCGGATGATAACCAGCAGAGCGTGATTGCATTCCTGCGTCGGGATGCCGCTGGCAAGATGATCATGATCGTCTGCAACTTCAATCCGGTGCTGCGCCAGAACTACGAGATGGGCGTACCCAACCCCGGCAGCTATAAAGAAATCCTCAACTCCGATGATCCCAAGTATGGCGGATCCGGCGTGACCAACGGCACGGTGCGCAGCAAGAAAGGCGAAATGCATGGCTTTGAACAGCATGTTTCGCTGACCCTGCCGCCGCTGTCCACCCTGTACTTCCAGGTGCCCGCCGCCCGCAAGCCCCGGACCAAGAAGGAGGACGAGGTAGCATCCAAGCCCGCCGCCAAGACCAAGAAAGCTGCGGCAGCCAAAACCGAAGCGGCCCCCAAGCGCCGCACCACCAAAGCCAAATCGCAGGCGTAAGCCCGCCTTGTCCCTGCGTGATGGATAGATCGTGAACCCGTATCTAGTTAAGAAATGGCGAAAGCCAGAATTTTAAGGGGAGAAAATCTTATGGCAAAAGAAATGATCGCAATGATCCTGGCCGGCGGCCAGGGCTCGCGCCTTTATGCGCTGACCCAAAAGCTCGCCAAGCCTGCAGTTCCGTTCGGCGGAAAGTATCGCATCATCGACTTCCCGCTGTCCAACTGCGTCAATTCGGATATTGATACCGTCGGTATTCTGACCCAGTATCAGCCGCTTGTCCTGAACGAGTATATCGGCAACGGCCAGCCCTGGGACCTGGACCGCCTGCATGGCGGTGTCCATGTGCTGCCGCCCTATCAGCAGGCCTCCGGCTCGGACTGGTACAAAGGCACGGCCAATGCGATCTATCAGAATTTTTCCTTCATTGACCGGTATGATCCCAAGTATGTCATCATCCTGTCCGGTGACCAGATTTGCAAGCAGGATTACTCCGATTTCCTGCGCTTCCACAAGGAGAAAGACGCAGAGTTCTCGGTGGCCGTCATGGAAGTGCCCTGGAGTGAGGCGCCCCGTTTCGGTCTGATGGTCACCGATGAAAATGACAAGATCAGCGAATTCCAGGAAAAGCCGAAGAACCCCAAGTCCAACCTGGCTTCCATGGGCATCTACATCTTCAACTGGGATATTCTGAAGAAGTACCTCACCGAGGACGAAGCTGACCCCAACTCCGAAAATGACTTTGGCAAGAACGTCATTCCCAATCTGCTGAAGGATGGCCGCCGTATGTATGCCTACCGTTTCAGCGGCTACTGGAAGGACGTGGGCACTATCTCCAGCCTGTGGCAGGCCAACATGGAGGTGCTGGATCCCAGCCATTCCGGCATCAACCTCTTTGACGAAAACTGGAAGATCTACTCCCGCAACTCCGGTCAGCCCTGCCAGCGCATCGGCAACGACGCCACCATCGTCAACTCGATGATCTCTGAAGGCTGCCGTGTGGACGGCACCGTGAACAACTCCATTCTGTTCCCGGGTGTTGTCGTCGAAAAGGGCGCTACCGTGGAAGCTGCCGTTGTCATGGGCGGCACCGTTATCAAAGCCGGTGCCAGCGTCAAGCATTGCATCGTGGCGGAAAACGTCAAGATCGAGGAAGGCGCTACTGTGGGTGCCATGCCGGAAGGCGGCCTGAACATTGCCGAGCCTGGCGACGTAGCCACCGTAGGTTCCGGTGTTGTCGTGGGCAAAGGCGCCACGGTCGGTCCCAAAGCAATGGTCTCCAGCGATGTAAAGGATGGTGAGGAACAATGGTAAACAGCAACGTCAACGCTCTCGGCGTGATTTTCGCCAACACCTATGATAATCTCGTTCCCGAACTGGTGGCGGAGCGCTCTATGGCCTCCATTCCCTTCGGTGGACGGTACCGTTTGATCGACTTCACGCTGTCCAGCATGGCCAATGCCGGTATTGACAACGTTTCGGTCATTGTCCGTAAAAATTACCACTCCTTGATGGACCATCTGGGGGCCGGTCGTGAGTGGGACCTTACCCGCAAGCGCGGCGGCCTGAACATTGTGCCGCCCTTTGCAGAGCGCAGTGTCAAGATGTACTCCGGCCGTGTGGATGCCATCGCGAGCATCCTCTCCTGGCTGGAATCCCAGAAGGAACGTTACGTCATTCTGTCGGACTCCTACATCGCCGTGAATTTTGACTTTGGCAAGCTCATCGATGCCCATGTGAACAGCGGCGCAGATGTGACGATGGTCTACAACCGTGCGCCCATTCCCGAGGGTGCCCGCAGCGATAACTATACCATCCGTATTGATGATACCGGCCGTGTGACCGAGATCCTCTCCAACGATTACCGTCTGGGCGAGCAGAACCTCTCGATGAACATGTACGTGATCGAGCGGGAAAGCCTGATCCACCTGATTCATGATGCGGCTGTCCGTGGTCTTGTCTACTTTGAGCGGGATATTCTGGCCCGCAACCTCAAGCTGCTCAACGTGCAGGCGTATGAGTTCCAGGGCTACGCAGCGCGTATTTCGGACATGAAGAGCTACTTTGATGAAAATATGCGCCTTCTGGAACCCGGCAGCATGGAAGCGCTCTTCGGTGGAGCGCCCATTTACACCAAGATTCGTGACGATAACCCCACGCGGTATCTGGCAGGCAGTGCTGTCAAGAACAGCTTGCTGGCGGACGGCTGCGTGATTGAAGGTACGGTGGAGAACAGTGTGTTGTTCCGCGGTTGCCAGGTTAAAAAGGGCGCTGTGGTCAAGAACTGCGTGCTGATGCAGGATACCGTGGTTGAGCCGGATTGCGATGTCGAGTATGTGGTCACCGACAAGAATGTCCACATCACCGAGGGCAAGAAGCTGACCGGGACCGATACCTTCCCGGTATTTATCGCCAAAAACCACAGCGTTTGATAGGCTCATAGTGGCTGTACTCCTTCTCCCCGGAGACGGCTTACATGAGGGGGACGGGGAGACCGTATGGCCTGCCCGTCCTCCCATTTTTTAGATTGTATCGCCTGTATGGAGGTGCTTATGAAAATTTTGTTTGCGTCCAGCGAGGCTGCTCCCTTTGCCAAGTCCGGCGGTTTGGCCGATGTGGCAGGCGCGCTGCCCAAGGCGCTGGTCAAGGACGGTGTGGACTGTCGCGTAGTCATGCCGTTGTATGGCGATCTGAAATTCAAGGACACCTTGACCTATGTGACCAATTTCAGCGTGCCGGTGGGCTGGCGCAGCCAGTACTGCGGTCTGTTCAAGGCCGAGCGGGACGGTGTAGTGTTCTACTTCATCGACAATGAGTACTATTTCAAACGCAGCGGCCTGTATGGTTTCTACGACGACGGTGAACGGTTTGCGTTCTTTTCCCGCGCTGTGCTGGAAATGCTATTCTACACCGACTTTGAGCCGGACATCATCCACTGCAACGACTGGGAGACGGCCCTGACCCCGGTGTACCTGAACCTGTACTACCGCCATCTGGATAAATTCAACCGAATCAAGACGGTGTTTACCATTCACAACATCGCCTACCAGGGCAAGTATGGTCTGGACATCCTGGAAGATACCTGCGGTATCGGCGCCCGGGATGCCCACGTGGTGGAGTATGATGGCTGCGCCAATTTCATGAAGGGTGCCATCGAGACGGCCGACAAGGTTACCACCGTCAGTCCCACCTATGCGCAGGAAATTCTGGATCCCTGGTTCAGCCATGGCCTGGATGGTCTGCTGCGGCAGAAGCAGTACAAGACCTGCGGCATCCTGAACGGCATCGATGTGGATGCCTTCAATCCTGCCACCGACCCAGACATTGCCAAGAACTACGATATCGATACCTTCCAAGAGGGCAAAGCCGTCTGCAAGGCCGCCCTGCAGGATGAGATGAATCTGCACAAGGACGGCAGCCCGGTTATGGGTATGGTCACCCGTCTGGTGGGTCATAAGGGTGTGGATCTGGTCCGCGCCATTGCCGAGGGCTTGTTGCAGCAGGGCATCGAACTGGTGATTCTCGGCTCCGGAGAGGCACAGTATGAAAACTTCTTCAATGAGCTGTGCGCACGCAACCCCGGCCGTGTGGGTGTGTATATCGGGTTCAACGCCAAATTGGCCCAGCAAATCTACGCCGGTGCGGATATGTTCCTGATGCCTTCCCGGTCGGAGCCCTGCGGCCTGGCCCAGATGGTGTCCTGCCGGTACGGTACCATTCCCATTGTGCGGGAGACCGGTGGTCTGCGTGACTCCATCCACGACTCCGGCGACGGATTTGGCAACGGCTTCACCTTTGCCAACTACAATGCCCACGAGTTGTACGAAGCATGCTGGCGTGCCAAGGAAGGCTACTGGCAGAAGGAGGGCTGGTCGATTCTGGTCCGCCGTGCCATGGAATGTGACTTCAGCTGGTCCAATTCCGCCAAGAGCTACGAGGGCCTGTACAACGAGGTCGTCAGCCTCTGGTAAGCGATTTCCCGGCGAATTTCACAAATCTTTCAAACCCGGCGGGGATTCCCGCCGGGTTTTTTCTTGCGTTTTTCACACAATTGTTATATCGTAAAGGAAAAGAAGATTGTATAACCAAGAAGATTGTGTGGGAACCATGTGAAAGAAAAACTGCGTTTTCGTTTGGGGGGCCTGCTGTTGCTGCTGGCTGCCCTGTCGGCATGCGGCGCCACAGCCGTCATCCCCCAGGATGCCGCAACGGGAGAGACGGCGTCTGCCAGCAGTCGTATGTCCTATATCCTGCCGGAGGAAGACATTTCCGCCGATGTCTGGCCCGTGTTGTCCGTACTGCAGCAAACGGCGGAAACCTCCATCTGGCTGCCCTTTGGTGCACAACTGGAGGTGGAAAACATTGACCAGAATCCCGAACTGCCCAACGGCTGTGAAATTACCTCCGCTGCCATTGTGCTGCAATATCTGGGCTTCCCGGTGGATAAAGTGACGCTGGCTGAGGAATACCTGCCCACCCACAGCCCCTACTGGGAGGCGGACCCCAATGTGGAGTTTATGGGCAACCCGGCGGATGAACTGGCTTTCTACTGTCTGCCGGGAGCGGTGGTCACGGCTGTAAACGCCTATCTGGAAGAGCTGGGGAGTGGCTATCAGGCCTTGGACATCAGCGGTGCGCCGGTGGAAGAACTTTACCAGTGGGTGGCCAACGGGACACCGGTTCTGGTCTGGACTACCCGGGCTTTCAGTGACCCGCTGTACAATTACACCTTCCAACTGCCCAACGGCAGTTGGCCCTACAGCAATTCCCATTGTCTGGTTTTGACCGGCTATGATACCGAAACCTGCTATCTGGCGGATCCCATGCAGGAAATCAGCGAGGTGGACCGGGACCGCTTCGCCCTGTGTTACGAGGAGCGGGGCAGCTATGCGGTGGTGATTGCCGAAGAATAAAAAGCGGACGTTCCCCCCAAGGGAAACGTCCGCTTTTGCGGTTTAAGCTTCTTCGTGGTCGCGCAGGTGGTCTGCCACCCACTTGATCAGCAATTCCAGCGCCACCAGATTGTGGCCGCCTTCCGGCACGATCAGGTCGGCCTTGCGCTTGCTGGGCTCCACAAACTGTTCGTGCATGGGTTTGACCGTGGTCAGGTATTGGGTCACCACGCTGTCCAGCGTGCGGCCGCGTCCCTTCACGTCCCGGACAATGCGGCGCAGAATGCGCACATCGGCATCGGTGTCCACAAACACCTTCATGTCCATCAGATCGCAAAGCTCCGGAGAATCAAAGATCAAAATGCCCTCCACAATGATGACCGGCGCGGGCTTGACCAGTACGGTCCGGTCACTGCGGTTGTGAATGGTATAATCGTATACCGGTACCTGCACCGGGTGACCGGCCCGCAGTTCCCGCAGGTGAGCTACCATCAACGGGGTGTCAAAGCTATCGGGATGGTCGTAGTTCAGCTTGCAGCGCTCCTCATAGGGCAGCTCATCATGGCGTTTATAGTAACTGTCGTGGTTGAGCACGCTGACTTCGTCGGCGCCAAAGTGATCCCGAAGCCGTTCCGTCAGGGTGGTTTTGCCGCTGCCGGTGCCACCCGCAATTCCGATGATAATGGTGTTCATGGATATAATCCTCTCTTTGTTTTACACGTCCAGCCGGATCTCCCGGCCGGTGGGGTGATACGCACGGTATTTTACGCCGGTCATGTTGAACATCCGCCGGCTGGCAATGCTGGCGTGGGTGTCGTGGTATTTGTCCGAGAGGTAGATCAGTTCCTTGATGCCGCTTTGGATGATGGCCTTGGCGCATTCGTTGCAGGGAAACAGCGTGACATACATCCGGGCACCGGTCAGATCGTTGTGGGGGCTGTTGAGGATGGCGTTGAGTTCGGAGTGGCAGACATACATATATTTGGTTTCCAGATCATCGCCCTCCCGCTCCCACGGCATATCATCATCGTTGCAGCCGATGGGCATGCCGTTGTAGCCCAGCGATAAAATCTTGTTTTCCGGGCTGACGATGCAGGCTCCCACCTGGCTGTTGTTGTCCTTGGAGCGCATGGCGGAAAGCAGGGCAATGCCCATAAAATACTCGTCCCAGCTGATATAATCCGTTCGTTTCATGACGTTCCCTTTCTTGTATTTTTTATCTTTCATTATACTGTGCGCTGTGCCCCGGCGCAAGGTCCTTTGCGTAAATATTTGCGGCGCGTGGCTTCGCCACCCCGCAGGTGCCGTTCGGCTTTGTTGCGCTGTACCACGGTCTGTACCTCAGCCCAAAGACCAGGGTGGGTGTGGCGCAGCCTGCTCTGGTCTTTCCAGATGGTACTTTTGCTTACACCAAAGACGGCGGCGGCTGCACGCACGGTGGCACCGCTTCGCACAATGTAACGCCCTACGGCTACGGCCCGCTCCTCCGGGTCACCTTTCATACCGGTTCCCTCCTCACATGGAATTTCTGTCAAATCCTATGTGAAAAAGAAAGCGGATATGCCCAAAAACAAAACCCCTGCCCAAAAGGGCAGGGGAAAGGGGATCAGTTCATATATTCGGTGCTGGCCCAGCCGTAGGTATCCTCGTAGCGAGTCAGGATCCAGTCGGGCGCTGCGTCGGACAATCCCAGACAGGAAATTTCCGACCCCGGCGGGATGGTTCCCACCTGGTCATAGTCGGTGCCGGGACCGGCCCGCAGCATCAGGTTGCCGTCCTGGGTGGTGGTGTAAACGGTCTGATCCTGGTCGCCGGGAAGACGGTCAGGAGCGGTGATGGTGTCGGGCAATTCCGCCAGCGGATCGGGCGTGGGAGCGGGGGTCGGTTTGACCACACCGGGCAGAGTGTAGGCATGCCAGCCATCCTCCTGCCGCAGCCACAGGAGGCCGCCGTCCCAGGCAGCGCCCTGGTAGGTACAGGGAACCACTTCGGCGCCGGCAGCATCCAGCAATCCCCATTGCCCGTCCCGGCAGACAGGCGCATAGCCGTTCAGAAGGGGAGAGGCGTAGGAGGTATCGGCGGTGCCATAGGTGGCATCGTAGACGGCTTCGGTTACCGCAGCACCGTTCTGGTCCAGGTAGAGCCATTTCCCGTTTTGCTCTGCGGCGGTCAGCGCCTGATCGTAGAAACAGTTGCCGGCCTGGTAGCTCTGGTCGTTGAGCAGGGTCCCATCGGCATTGGCATACACGACGGTGACCGGGTCCGTTGCCTCATAATAGTCCGGATCGCCCTGGCCGTCCACGTAGGTACCCAGCATACAGGGCAGATAGTTGCCGTATGCGGTGTCGGTTTCGCTCAGGTCCTGCACCGAGGCAACTTCCATACCGCCGTAGACCCGCACCTGCTGGGTATCCGTGTCGTAATACCAGTAGCGGGAGCTGCCGCCATGCTCGCCGGAGCACATGGTACCGTCCCCGCCGGCCTGCAGTTGGGCGTTGAGTTCATCCAGTCGCTCCACAGTCAGGGAAGGGGCATTGAGCGCATGCCAGGCCAGACCGGCGGAAGCACAGCCGGTCAGAGGCACCGAAAACTGACAGGGCAATACCTCGGTGCCGTCGGAACGCATCAAGCCCCATAGCCCGTCCTGGCTCATGGTATAGTAGCCGTCCATCTGATCGAACCCCGGGGCGGAGTCCCGGGCGATGGCACGGATCTCGTCATACCCAAGAACCGACAGACCGGCATCCTCCAGTCCGTCGGGGGTGGAGGATTGTTCCGGGGTGGCGGTGGCAGCCGCTTCGGTTGTCATGGGGGTACCCAGAACATCTTTGGGCTGGCGGTTGCAGCCGCCCAACAGCAGCAAGGCCATCGCCAACGGCACCATACGAGAAACATGCAGGGACATTTTCCCTCCGCTCCTTTCCGACAAAGCAATCATTCGTACATTTTACGTCCGGCAAATACGCAAAGGGGGCGTTTGGCTTTGCCGGTTCCCATCAACTGCACGGCGGCTGCCAGGGTGGCACCGGCGCTGGCACAGGCGGGCACACCGTCAAAGAACAATACCTCCCGGGCCGCGCGCTCGGCATCGGCGGTGGTTACGGTCAGCACGGTGTCCACCACGTAGGGGTTGTAATTTTCCGGCACAAAACCGGGCCCGATACCGGCAATACCGTGCTGCCCGATGAATCCCCCCGAGATGGCCGCACATTCGGCGGGCTCTACCGCCACAATGCGGATCATGCTGTTCCAGGCCCGGATGTACTCGGCCACACCGGTGATGGTGCCGCCGCTGCCCACGCCGATGACGATGGCGTCAATGCTTTCGCCGGCATGTTTGAGGATCTGCGGTCCGGTCACACGGCGGTGGTATTCGGGGTTGTCGTCGTTGGAAAAATAGTGGGTATAATAGCCGCCGTATCGTTGGGCGGTCTCCTGGGCCACCCGTTCCAGGGCACGGCGTCCGCCGCCGCTGCAGGCCACAATCCGCGCGCCCAGTTCCTGCAGACGCTTGCGCCGCATGATGGGCAGACTGGTGGGGACCACCAGATAGCAGGGGTGCCCCGTGGTGGCGCAGCTGATGGCCAGCGCGGCGCCAAAGCTGCCGGAACTGGCTTCCACCACCGGCATGCCGGGTTTCAGGTCGCCGCGTTCGGTGGCAAAGGCCAGCATGGTCTCGGCCAGGCCGTCTTTGGAAGTGCCGGTCGCACCGCCGAAATCCAGATAGGCCAGAATGCTGGCATTCAGGTTGTGGCGGCCGGAATACCCATCCAGCCGCACCACGGGAGAGCGGTATACTTCCTGATAATAACTTCGTAAAATCGGCACGGGGACACCTCCTTTCTTTGGCAAAGTACTTTTCATTATACCACAATTCCGGCGGTTTTGCACGCCACAAAGCCCGGAGCTGCAACTTTTTTTGAAGAGCGAAAAACCGGGAGAAAAGGACAAAAAAGTGCGGTTGTGGTCTTGACTTTCTGCCGGTACCCTGTTATAATTCATAGGCTGGATGTAAAGAAAAAAACTTTACATGGCATCTCAAGACGGGAAGGGGCGCAGGCCATGGCGGGCAAACCGCAAAAAAATCTGGCCTACTCGGTGCTGCTGGACTTTTACGGCCCGGTATTGACCGAAAAACAGCGCATCATCCTGACCGAATACTATAATGAAGATCTTTCCCTGGCCGAGATTGCCGAAAACTTCGGCATCACCCGCCAGGGGGTGCGGGACGCCATCAAACACGGCGAGGCTTCGCTGGATGAGCTGGAAGCCAAGCTGGGCAATGCCCGCCGCCATGCGGCGGAGCAGGCGGACCTGGCGCGGCTGCGGCAGCTGGTCATGGAGATCCGGTGCTGCAATTCGGGGTTGTTTAACCCCGTGCCGCAGATCCGCATCGATACCGACGAAATGCTGCAGATCTTGGAACGGCTGGACACCCAGGAGGATTCCGATGGCCTTTGAATCTTTGACAGAACGTCTCAACGGCGTATTCAAAAAGCTGCGCGGTAAGGGCAAGCTGAACGAGGCCGACATCAAGGCCGCCATGCGCGAGGTGCGTATGGCGCTGCTGGAAGCCGACGTCAACTACAAAGTGGCCAAGGATTTCTGCGCGCAGGTCTCCGAGCGGGCCATGGGCCAGGAAGTTATGGAGAGCCTGACCCCCGCCCAGCAGGTCGTCAAGATCGTCAATGAGGAACTCACCAACCTCATGGGGGGAGCAGAACCCCAGTATCTGCGCATCAAGAACAAGGGCCAGACAGTCCTGATGATGTGCGGCCTGCAGGGCAACGGTAAAACCACCCATGCCGCCAAGCTGGGCAAGTATTACCGCAGCCAGGGACGCCGGCCTTTGCTGGTGGCCTGTGACGTCTATCGTCCTGCTGCCATCCAGCAGTTGGAGATCGTCGGTGAACAGGCCGGGGTACCGGTTTTCACCATGGGTACCGAAAAGCCGGAGCTCATCGCCCAGAAGGCGATGGCCCACGCCCGGGACCATGGCAATGACATCGTCATCCTGGATACCGCCGGCCGTCTGCAGATCGATGATGCGCTGATGGACGAGCTGGTTCGCATCAAGGAAGCCGTCGAGGTAGACGAGACGCTGTTGGTGGTGGATGCCATGGCCGGCCAGGAAGCCGTCAACGTGGCCAAGACCTTCAACGAGAAGATCGGCATCACCGGTGTGGTGCTGACCAAGACCGACGGCGATACCCGCGGCGGTGCAGCCCTCTCGGTGCTGGCGGTCACCGGCAAACCCATCTACTTCCAGGGCACCGGCGAAAAGCTGGAAGATCTGGAACCCTTCTATCCCTCCCGCATGGCCAGCCGCATCCTGGGTATGGGCGATGTGCTCTCTCTCATCGAGAAAGCGCAGAGCGTCCAGAACGACAAGGAAGCCGAAGCTGCGGCCCGGCGGATGATGGAAAACAAGTTCGATATGAACGATCTGCTGGCCCAGTTCCAGCAGGTGAAAAAGATGGGCGGTGCATCGGCGCTGCTGGCCATGATGCCCGGCGGCAACCAGATCGACCCGGAAGCATTGGATGAAAAGATGCTGCCCCATATCGAGGCCATCATCTATTCCATGACACCGGCGGAACGGGCCAAGCCCGAGATCATCAACCCCAAGCGCAAGCGGCGCATCGCGGCGGGCTCCGGCCAGACCGTGGAGGCCGTCAACAAGCTGCTGCGTCAGTATGAAATGATGCAGAAAGTCATGAAAAAAGTCCGCCGCAATCCCAAGGGATTCATGCGCAGCCTGGGCAATCTGGGCGGCATGGGTGGTCTGAAAGGCTTCGGCCGCTGAAAATTTATCAAGGTATGACCCGCACGGCTTTACGGCCCACGGGATGTACAATATAAAATTCGCCCCACAAGGGCCGTAAACCAACTATCTGGAGGAATTTACAATGGTTAAGATTCGTCTGCGCCGCATGGGCGCCAAGAAAGCTCCCTTCTACCGCGTGGTTGTCGCCGACAGCCGTTTTGCCCGTGACGGCCGCTTCATCGAGGAGATCGGCTACTACGATCCCACCAAGGAGCCCAGCGTTGTGAGCATCGATGCCGACAAGGCCAAGCAGTGGCTGGCCAACGGCGCTCAGCCCACCGACACCGTCCGTGAGCTGCTCAAGAAGGCTGCCGTTCTGTAATCTGCAGCGCATTTTTTCTGAGGGAGGGAACGCCACATGCAGGAACTCTTAGTAGCCGTTGCCCGCGGCCTCGTCGAGGACAAGGAGGCCGTGCAGGTGACCGTTGATCCCATGCGTGAGGACGGCACCGTCGTCTATCACCTCAAAGTGGCCGAGGCCGACATGGGCCGCGTCATCGGCAAGCAGGGCCGCATTGCCAAGGCAATCCGCGTTGTCATGCGCGCCGCTGCGGTCCGCCAGGGCGAAAAAGTCATCGTCGAGATCGACTAAAAGCCAAAAGCACTTTGCCGTTTTGGCAGGGTGCTTTTTTTGTACCACACTTTACAACGGAAGGTTGAACAAACTATGCAGAACTATCTTCCCGCCTGCAAGATCGTCTCCACCCATGGGGTGCGGGGCGAAATGAAAGCCCTGCCTCTGTGTGACGGCGCGGCGTTTCTGTCCAAATTCAAACGACTGTTTGCCCGGGACGACGGCACCGGCGAGGTCCGTGTGCTGGGGGTACGCGCCCAGGGCAATGTGATTTTGGTTCGCCTGGACGGTGTGACCGATATGGATGCCGCCCGTGCCCAGGTGGGACGCACCTACTATTTTGCCAAGGCGGATGCCCATCTGCCGGAAGGACGCTATTTCATTGACGACCTGCTGGGCTGCCGGGTGGTGGACGCCGATACCGGCCGGGAATACGGCACCCTGACGGCAGTGGACCACCCCGCCGCCCAGGACATCTATACCGTCACCGATGCGGCAGGGGACACCCATATGCTGCCCGCTGTGCCGGAATTTGTGCGCACCATTGACCCCGAGCATCGCATCATCACCGTCACCCCCATCGAGGGGATGTTTACCGATGCAATCAACGGCGACAAGGAGTGAGCCATGCGCATTGACATCGTGACACTTTTCCCCGAACTGTGCGACAGCTTTCTGTCGGCCAGTATCCTGGGACGGGCGCGGGCCAAAAATCTGTTTGAGGCGCACTGCCACCAGATCCGGGATTATACCACCAACAAGCAGAAACAGACCGACGACTATCCCTACGGGGGCGGCTGCGGCATGGTGTTGTATGCCCAGCCCATTGCCGACTGCCTGCGGGCGGTACAGAAACAGTGCGCCGACCAGGGCCGTGCCAAACCCCATGTGGTGTTTCTGACGGCGGCAGGACAGCCCTACAACGAGGAAACTGCCAAGCGGCTGGCACAGTATGATGCGCTGACACTGGTCTGCGGCCATTACGAAGGCATCGACCAGCGGGTGATCGACGCTTTCGGTGATGAGGAAATCTCCATCGGGGACTATGTACTCACCGGCGGGGAACTGGCCAGCCTGGTGGTGGCGGACAGTGTGCTGCGGCTGCAGCCCGGCGTGCTGGCGGAGGAAAAGGGCTACCAGGACGAAAGCTACTGGGATGGTCTGCTGGAATATCCCCAGTACACCCGCCCCGAAGTGTGGGAAGGACGCGCCGTGCCCCCGGTATTGCTCACCGGAGACCACAAGAAAATTGATTCCTGGCGGGGACAACAGAGCCGCACCCGCACGCGGCTGCGCCGGCCGGATCTTTACGAGCGCTGGTGTGAGACGCACCCGCTGACCGAGCTGCCCAAGTGGAAGCGTGGCGAAAATATGCGTCTGGTAAAGACCGACGAACAGTGGAATATTGCCGCGGAGCTGTTTGCCGAGGGTCGCTATGCCGTCTGCAAGGACGTGTGTACGCCTTTGTATCTGGATACGCTGACGCCGGAGCATTGCGGGGAAGCATTGCAGCTGGACCGGAAAAACGGCTGGGCGTTCTACTTGCATTATACGAAGAATGCGGCGGACGGCCTGGTGGGGGTTTGCCATAAAACCGGTCAGATCGGTCATCTGTTTGTCACGGCCTCTGCCCGTGAGCAGGGCATCGGCAGCAAAATGCTGGATTTTGCCCGCAAAAAGTTGCCGGAGCATGCCCATCCCACCTTAACGGTGCTGGACACCAATACCCGGGCACTGGCGCTGTACCGCCGCATGGGATGGCACCCGGTGGGGGTGGAAGCCGTGTATGATCCCGCAACCGATGCCACAGCTTCCGTCTATTGCCAGGAATTAAAACTGCGATACGAGGCACAATAACAGAAAGTTTTGTTGTCAATCTACAACGTTGTTGAAAATAAACTGGTTAAAATGCACAAAGGCAAAACCTGAGATTTGGCGGAATTACAGAATCCTGCCAAATTTGCAAAAAGCTACTGTACAAAATCGACGAAATAGGATAAAATAGAAACAATCAAGGCGGCGTATCATGCGCATGGACCGCCTGACGACAAGCGCCCACGGTAGAAACGCAGGGGCATATTATTTTCAAAAGTAGGAGAGAATAACTATGTACGTGAAAGAAGTTACCGTTGAGAATCAGGTTGG
>CAJFFY010000040.1 GCA_904374465.1 uncultured Subdoligranulum sp. | reverse complement strand
TTTCAGAATGGTGTGTCGCAACTTCATTCTACCAGAGTTCTGCAAACCATGTCTTCTTTTATCCTCTTTTCAATTTGCGAAACTTATTGTACCTTATCAGAGAATGCATTTAACCAAAAAGAGGTCGCACGGTTCCTTAACGGTTCCGTGTGGCCTCTTGCTTTGTCGGTTTTAAATATTGTTTATTCTTTTCGTCGCAGAAGGGCAATGCCCAGCATCGCCGCAGCCGAAAGCACCATCAGCAGTGCCAGTACAGCCACCGGCAGCGTGTCACCGGTCTGGGGGATCGCACCAACTGTCCCGGTGGCAGCTGCTGCGGGTTCCGATGCCGCGGCGGCGGCCGGTTTGGATGTGCTGCTGACCGTAATCGTTTGCTGGTTTTGCACCGGGGTCGACAAGTTGTCTTCCTGGGGGGTATCGGGGGTGGGTTCCACCGCCTGGTCACCCAGTTTTCCCAGATAGAGATCGTCCACTGCTCCCCAGCCGCCGGGCTGAATGTCCAGAAGAGCGGCTGGCGTAATGACGGTTTCCTCCGTCAGCGTAAAAGTCAGCGCGGGCTGCTGCCAGTCTCCCCACTGGGTACCGGCAAAGCCTGCAGCGGCCAGTTCACTGCCGCTGCCGTCCGTTACGAAGATCCGGCCGGAAACATCCGCCCCCTGCATATAGAGGGTAAACGTATAACGCCCGGGCTGCAGTGTCACCGGGCTGTGCTGCACAGTGACACTGCATTCGGAAGCGGAATAGAAATGCAGGTATTGACTGCCGCTGTGCAGGTTGCCGGATTCATTGCCGGTGATGCCGTGGCCCGGCCAGTTTTCCGAAAGGGTATAGTCCGCCGCCCCCTCCTCAAATCCGGGATTTTCCAGCAGATTGGGGTAAACGACGGTCAGTGTACATTGAACTTCCACCGTCACTTGGGTGCCGTCAGGCGTTGCCGTCGCGGTGCCCTGTACCGTATAGCTGCCCGCCGGCAGAGCGTTCAGATCCAGCCCGGCAGTTTCCCATACCACGGGGGCTGTCACGCTGGTACCGTCGCTGTAATACACAGTAGTGGCGTCCGGCAGGGTGACAGCAGCGGTACCGTCACTGCCTGCCTCCACCGTAAGAACCGGGTTGTCGGCACTTTCCACCTTTTTAGGTGCCACCGAGCCGGTTTGCATCAGCTTCCAGACATACAACGACGCCAACGGTTTGCCGTCGAAGTCAAACATTGCCTGGTTGTCCACCGCCGAACCGCCGAACCATTCTCCGGCGTCATTGGGATCATATTCCCCGGCGTAGGAGGAGGCCCAGCCGGAACCGTACTGTTCCCAGGCAAGGCGGTTGGCTGCCACCTGCGCCTCGTAGGCTTCGCCCTCCAGGCCGGAGACGTTGTGCACCGGCTGCCAGGCCGGTTCCCAGTAAAACAGGCCGATGCCCTGATCCCCCACGGCAGTGACGGCCCGGGCCACGTCGGCCACCTCCGATGCCTGCCCCTGCACCGAGAAAGCCCAGTCTTTGCCGCTCATGTTGGAATCATCGTTCTGGCCGACCCGCACGGTATTGTCGTGGCCGTCGCCGTCCTCCAGGGTGGTCGCCCAAGACGTTTCCGCCACCATGACCTTTTTCCCATAGGTATCGGCCACCTGTTTCAGCTGGCCGGTCAGGTTTTCCAGCGTTCCGTGCCAGTAAGGGTAGTAAGAACTGGCAAACACGTCATAGTCTACGTTATACCGGTCCAGGTTGGCGGCATAACTGCTGACATAGTTTCCGCGTTCGGGGTTGGTGAAGTGTACGGCCGCCAGAATGGTGGTATTGTATTCATCCGCCACCGCATGGGCAGCATCCACACCGGCCGCAAACAGCTTGGCGGCAGCGTCCCAGCCGTTGGTTCTATACATCACACCGGCAATGCCGTTATTGGTCTCATTGCCGATCTGCACCATCCCCACGTTGACCCCTGCATTCAGCAGCGTGCGCAGGCTTTCGGTGGTAAAAGTCGAAACCGCAGCAGCCTTTTCGTCCACCGTCATATCCTTCCACGCCTTGGGCGCCTGCTGTTTGCCCGGGTCGGCCCAGAAATCCGAATAGTGGAAATCAATAAGTACCTGCAGTCCTGCTTCGGTAGCCCACCGGCCCATCTGCTCGGCAGCTTTCAGGTCGTTATTGCCGCCGCCATAGCCTTGTCCTTCTGCCGTAAATGGGTCGTTCCAGACCCGCAGGCGCACCCAGTTTACCCCTGCATCGGCCAGCTGGGTCATAAAGGCCTTTCCCTGGGACTCCACGGAGTCACCCAGCGGATTGCCCTCCGCATCCCGGAATACCACCCCGCTGTTGAGCAGCGACAGCAGTGAGGAAACGTCCACACCGCGGATAAATTCGCCATCCGAACCGGCCACATAGGGCACGGTGATCTCGGCCTCCACCGGATCGGGCGCAGGCTCCTGAGGTTCCTGTTCTGCCGCAGCGTCCACCTGCGCAAAAGCAATGTCCAGACGTTCCGTCTCGGTTTTCAGCTCTGCCGCCAGGTAATAGGTTCCCTCACCGGGCAGCGTGGCGTCGGCAGTCAGGCTGTGCCCGCTGTTTTTATCGTAATTGCTGAATACGGCATCCACCGGGGCGCCTTCATGCCCTGCCTGCCACTGGTCGGCCCAGAACCACAGGTACAGTCCCTCTGCCGCCAGGTCTGTGACCGGTTCCCCGTCCTTGCAGACCACCGCGCTCAGGTGGACGGTATCTCCTGCGGTCACACGGTTGGTATCCGCCGTCAGTTCCACGGTATATACCGGTTCCCCGGTCGACGGCGGGGTCACCTCCTCCTGCCGGACCAGTTCCAGGCCATCCAGGCACCCCCAGCCATTCGGCGTACACGGCAGCGTTACGCCCACATTGTACGCTCCTGCGGCCTCCACGGTAAAGGTTTCTTCCAGCGTGTCCCAGCTGCCGTAGCCGGTCAGCGTTGTCCGGGTGCCGGTCCAGGAACCGCAGAAAAGCAGGGCATCACACTTCTCGCCCTGTGCGGAGGCACGCATCGTATAGTTGCCCGCCTCCAGGGTGACCGTCTGGCTGACCGTCACGGTTGCCTCGTTGGGACTCCTCCAGTGAAGCATGGCGGCATCACCGCCGTCAGGGTCCTTGCGATCGATGACGGTCTGGGATTCCGCTTCGCCACCCGAGTCAAAGGCCGTGCATGTCCAGGGGCTGTCCCCGCCCCAGATATCCTGGTCGAAGCTCCCGTCCTGCAGCAGGTTGACGGAAGTTTCCTGGGCTGCGGCCGCAGGAGCCAGAACCAGCAGCATGGCCAGGGCCAGCAGGATGCTGAAAATACGCCGGACACCATAATATTTTTTCACGTGTTTCACCTCTTCATAAAACGAGGGGCCGCTGCACGGCAAAGCGCTGGCAGCAGCCCCTTTTGGATACAGTCATCCTGCGCAAAGCGCGGGGCTCCGGCCAACAATCAGCCCTTGTCCGCTCCGGAAGTAATGCCTTCCACGTAGAATTTCTGCATAATGACGAACAGGACCGAAATGGGAATGGACACCAGCACGCCACCGGCACAGAACAGTGCAAAATAATTGTTGACCAGCGTGCGGGAAAGCATGTTGTACAAGCCGATAGCCACCGTCCAGTCCGAGCTGACACCCGAGTTGAGGATCATCTTGGCCATAACGAAGTCGGTCCAGGGCATCATAAAAGAATTGATGATGGTATAGACCAGGATCGGGCGGGACATGGGAATGACCACCTGCAAAAAGATGCGCGCTTCCGACGCACCGTCCAGCTTGGCGGCCTCCCGCAGGGAGGCTGGCACCGTATCAAAGAAGCCTTTGCAGATCAGGTAACCCAGGCCGGAGGACCCGGCATACACCATGATCAGACCGGCGTAGGAGTTGGTCAGATCCAGGTACCGCAGAACGAAGTAGACGGCGATCATGGCCAGCACACCGGGGAACAGGTTGACGGTGACCGAAAGGTTTTGCAGCAGGCGGCGGCTCTTGAACCGGCAGCAGCTGAACGCATAAGCCACCATCAGCACGAAGCAGGTGGAGATGATGCAGTTGAAGATTGCCACCACCAGCGTGTTGACGAACCACTGGGGGAACTGAGCCACGCTGTCCGGGTGGAAGAGCACGTTGGTGTAGTTATCCAGCGTATAGCTTTCGGGGAAGAAGGTGGTGAAGTTGATGCCGCGGTAGCCGGAGAAAGAGGTGGCTACCAGCCAGACGATGGGCACCAGCCAGACGGCAGCCAGCACCAGCAGGATCAGATGCCGGATGGTGCTGCGGATGCCGCGGTTGATCTTGCCCTTGCGCAGCTCCTTTTTGATATCGATAGACATAGTCTGTGTCAAGAGAATGTCGCCTCCTTCTTATTGATGAACCGGAAGCATACCACCGTGAACACAGCGCAGATGATGAACACCATGATGCCGATGACGGCGGCCATCTTGTAGTTGTACTGCTCCTGGGTCAGGCGGAACAGCCAGGTGACCAGCAGGTCCACTTCCTTGGCGCTGGAAGAGGCCATGGCCTGATCGGCTGTGACGTAGACATCCTGGGTGAGCAGGTAGATGACGTTGAAGTTGTTGATGTTCTTGACGAAGTCCGTCACCAGGGAAGGACCCTGGACGCTGAGCAGGTAGGGCAGCTTGATGCGGAAGAACATCTGCACCGGGTTGGCGCCGTCGATGCGGGCGGCTTCCAGCATGTCGCCGGGAATGTTCATCAGCACGCCGGTGGCGATCAGCATCTGGTAGGGGACACCGACCCAGATATTGATGAGAATGATCATCACCTGCGCCCAGCCGTTGCTGGTGAGGAAGGGGATGTAGTCCATGTTGGGGCTGAGCAGCCCGATGTTGTGCAGCAGGTCGGTGACGCCGATTTGGGACATCATCGTATTGAAGATGCCGTTGTCACCAAAGAAGTTGCGCACCAGAAGCAGCGTGACGAACTGGGGCACCGCGATGGTGATAACGAACAGGGTACGCCACAGTTTGGGGAACTTGGTCTTTTTGTCGTTGATGAACATGGCCAGGAACACGCCGCCGAAGAAGTTGGTGAAGGTGGCGAAGAACGCCCACACCAGCGTCCAGACCAGGACCTTGCCGAATGCATAGCCGAAGGTCAGGGACAGGGACTGCCCGCCGCCGAACAGCGTAAAGAAGTTGGCCAGGCCCACCCAGGTGAACAGGGAGTTGGGCGGCATATGCTGCTGATCGTAGTTGGTGAAGGCTACTGCGATCAGGATGAACAGCGGCACGATGGTAAAGACCACCACGCCCAGCACCGGCAGAGTCAGAAGGGTAATGTAAAACTTTTCGTTCAGATAGACCCGCACATCCTGTGCAAAGCTGTTGGTCTTGCCGCCGGCCTTGCGGATCATCTGCAGGTGATAGTTGGAGGCTACCACAGCCATCGCCGCTGCCAGCATCGCCACGATGACCACCATGGCGATGATGCTCAGAAGCAGGATGGCGAACGAGTTATCGTAGTCGTTGACCTCGTTCTTGAAGGTGACAGGGTTGAACACCATCTCCATCTGGACTGTGCCCAGCGTACCAAATTTCATCAGGTTGGGGATGCCAGCCACCCCCAGGTAATACAGTCCCAGACCCTGCACCAGTGTGACCAGGATCGCCTTGATCAGTTGGCCGTGACCGATGTAGCCAAGGCCCCAGATCAGGAAGGACAGTTTGGTGAAAATGTCGCCGTGGACAAAGCCGTAGCCAAATTTTTGCAGGAAGTTGGGTTCTTTGCCGTCCGCGCGCAGCGGCTGCTGAAGCACCATCTCCGCCACAGTGACCACTCCTTTCGTGCCAAAATAATTTCCAACAATCAAGCGCGGCAGGCTGCGTAGCCTGCCGCGCCCGGGATTCCGTTGTATGGGCTGCCGCGCAAGGGCGGCAGCGGATCAGCGCGTCTTTCCGAACAAAGCGGAAACGTTCAAATTTTACTGTGCAACAGGTGCGGTGATACCAGCGACCGCATCGTCAACCAGCTGCTGCGTGGTCTTACCCTGGGTGTCGCCGCTCTGCAGGATCTGGCCCAGGCTGGCCGCGGGATCCCAGTAGTTGGCGCCCACACGCTGCAGGTCGGAGAATTCGCTCTGAGCGGCCAGGGCAGCGATGGCAGGAGCGGACTGGACAGCATCAGAAGCGTTCACGTTGATGTTGGAGGGGCCCAGGTTGCGGTCCTCAAAGCGCTTCTGCTGGTTGGCCTCGTTGGTGATGTAGTCGGCCAGCATCATGGCGACGCCCACGTTCTGGCTGTGGGGGTTGACGCCAACCAGCTTGTAGCCGGCGAAGGAACCCATCTGGACCTGCTCACCGTTCATGGTGTAGGTGGGCAGCTTGGTGGCGGCGTAGTTGTCGCCCCAGGTCTCCTGAGCCACCGTGGCGTTCCAGGTGCCGCTGACGGCGGCGCAGACGGTGCCGTTCTTGATGCCGGAAACGATGTCAGCATCGGGAGCGCTGACAAAAGCGCTGTTGGAGGCGATGTCCATGACGGCCTGGGCCACATCGGCACCGGGCTCCTCGTTCCAGTTGCAGACGGTGTTCACGCCGTCCTCAGCCAGCGTGGCTTCCAGACCGGCACCGGCGAAGAAGCTGTAGATGTACCAGCCGTCGTTGAGGGTCATGTCAAAGGTACGGCCCGCGGCAGCAGCGGCGGCCAGGATGCCGTCCACAGTCTCGGCGTCCTCGGGCGTGATGACGCTGCTGTCGTAGTACAGGAAGTAGCCGTTGTCAGCGGTCATGGGGTAGGCGTAGAGCTTACCGTTCAGCGAAGCGGCCTCCACAGAACCCTCCAGATTGCGGCTCTTCACGTCGTCGGCGTTCAGGGTGACTTCCTGCAGGGCACCAGCGGCAACCAGTTCGTTGAGCTGGTCATCGGCGAAGGCGTACACATCCGCCGCGGCAGTGGGGTCGGTCAGGACGTTATCCTTGGCGTCGGCCTCGGAGCAGGCACCGATGTTGATGGTGATGTTGCCTTTGTCTTTGTTCTCTTCGATGAAGGCGTCGGCCATCTCGCGGAGCATGGTCTGGTCTTCCTCGGCACCCCACATGGTCAGGGTGACATCGCCCCAGTTGGCAGCTTCGCCGGAGGCTTCACTGGTCGCCGTGCTGTCCGTGGAGGCTTCCGCAGTGCTGGAAGCGCTGGATGTGCCGGAACCGCCGCAGGCAGCCAGCGACAGCGCCATGGCAGCCGCCATGGCCAGGCTCAATTGCTTCTTCATGATATCTTCTCCTTTTGTAGCAAGCACGGCGCACCGCGCTTCGATTTGTTGTTGCGCCGATATAGCGCAATTCATTGCAACATCTATTATACAGAGGGCCGGTTCTTTCTGCAATACATTATTATTACAGTGTTTTTTTGTGTTTTTTGTGCAATCTGTACGAACATTGCGCGGTTTTTTCAGTTCGAGTGCGCAATGTTGCGCCGCTCGTTTTTCTTTTCCCTCCCCTGTGGCAAAGAATCCTGCCTGTGTACGAAAAAAGCCGCCCACCGTGGTGCGGCGGGCGGCTTGCAAAACTGTCTGTATAATTTTTATTGGGTGGAATCCCGTAAAATAACCTGATACCCTTCCACCTGTCGAGTATTGATCTGCTTGCCGGCCAGGATATCCAGCAACATGCGGCAGGCAGATGCCCCCAGCCGCTCGGCATCAAATTGCACCGCTGACACATTGGGAACTGTGTTCAGCAGCAGTTCGCTGTCGTACAGGCTAGCCACCTGCAGATCCTGCGGCACCCGGATGTGCCGGGCATGCAGCGCCTGCATCACATCAAATGTCAGGCGGTCATCGCCGCACAGCAGGCAGTCCGGGTGATGATCCAGTACCGCCTCCAGTGCGTCGGAACGCTGGGCAGCGCTTTCCACGCCGTCCTGTATCAGGCGGCGGTCCTGTGCAACGCCGAACTCAGGCAGCGCCCGCATGTAGCCCCGCATACGGTCGATATTGACCGTGTAGGTGGTGGTTCCCACAATCAGTGCAATGCGTCGGGCCCCCAGCCTCAACAACAGACGGGTCATCTCGTAGGATGCCCCCACCTGGTCGTTGTCCACCTGGGGAATGGAAGTATCTTCACACCGGCCAATGACCACATAGGGTACGTGGTACTGCTGCAGCAGATCCAAACAGGGATCATCCTCCATAGCGCGGGAGAGAATCACGCCGTCGGTTTTATGGTTGGAAAGCTGCCGTTCCAGCTGGCTGGTGTCGGAAGCGCTGGCATAGCACAGCAGCAGATCGTAGCCCCGCTGGGCTGCCATCATGCTGATACCGCCCATACATTTGCGAAGAAACGGCAGGTCCAAATGAACAAAATGCGGCGGAATGATCATAGTCAGGTTATGGGTAGCGGTTTTCTCGCTCCAGCGGGCGCGCACGGTAGGCGCCGCACCGGTACTGGCCACATAAGCCCGCACCCGGCTGCGGGTGGCTTCACTGATGCGGCCCTTGCCGGACAACGCACGGGATACAGTTGTTTTGGATACCCCCAATGCTTTGGCAATTTCCTCAATGGAGATAGAATCTCCCTGCATTTCTGCCACAGTGATGCCTCCCCTGTCAAATTGGCGCAACTTGTTGCGCTTATCTCAGGATACCAGCTTTTTTCCCGCTCTGTCAAGTTTCCGGGCAAAAATCCAGCATATCTGCCAGCTTTGTACAAAAAAAATCAGCATTTTGACAAAAAAACCGCGCCCCCACGGGGACGCGGCAGGATATTGGAAATCAGAGCATTCGCCGGAGTTCCCCGGCATCGGTCTGCCAGACCGCCGTACCGTAAGCGGGCAGCTCCACTCCCAGCGCTTGCACCGGCGCAGGATTACAGTTCTGCACAAACAGCAGACCCTCCCGCCGGGTGGCCAGTACGCCGTCGGGCAGCGGCGCCGGGGCTGCAGGTTTCAGCCTGGCTTCCTTGGCCAGGGCGTTGTAAAATACCTGGTAAAAGTCCGGCGTGAAGCGGCTGGCCAGGTAGTAGGCCCGGCCCCGGCCGTAGGGGTGTACAGCCACAGCGGGCGCACCGGCAAAATAGTCCTCCCCGTAGAGCAGCAGCGGTGTGGCGGGCGATTCTTCATTCAGTACCGAAACCTCGCACAGTACGCTGGCCTGGGTGGCAGGCAGCGGCAGCGGTGCGTTTTCCACAGGCTGGCAGCTACGGGTTTCCCCGTCGTAAAGTCCGTCGATCTCGGCGCGGCGCAGCCCCAGCAGTTCTGTCAGACCGTACGGAGTGTCCCCAAGGCGGCAGAGATCGCTTTCATCCACCACGCCGGTCCACTGGCTGACCACCACCGTACCGCCGGTACAGGCAAAGTCGCAGAGCCTGGCGGCGAAGTCCTCCCGCAGCAGGTAAAGCATCGGCACCACCACCAAGCCGTAGCCGGTCAGGTCTGCATCCTGGCCGATCAGATCCACCGTGATGCCGGCACGGGCCAGGGCATTGTAATGGCAGGCCAGTTCCTTCCAATAGCCCATGCCACAGTTGCGGGGGCCGCTGGACCCTTCCATAGCCCAGAGATTGGGCCAATCATGGACCAGGGCCGCCTGCCGGGGCCGCTGACGTCCCGCCGCACAGGCCAGTTCCTCCAGCGCGGCGCCTACCTGGGCGGTTTCTAGGAAGATTCGGGTATCGGAGCGGCCGTCATGCCCCACCACTGAACCGTGAAATTTTTCCTCGGCGCCGCGGCTGGCACGCCACTGGAAGTAGCAGACACTGTCCGACCCGTGGGCCACTGCCTGCAAGGCGCTGAGCATCGCTATGCCGGGCTTTTTCTGTTTGGTCACCGGCTGCCAGTTGGTAAAGCTGGGGCTGGACTCCATCATCAGGAAAGGCTTGCCTTTCAAGGAGTAGAACAGGTCATGCATCATGGCGGTATCCAGCGCGGTCTGTTCCACCGTCTCGGTGGCCTTGTGCCAGGTGGGATAGTTGTCCCAGCTGACTACATCCAGCTCTCTGGCCAGGTCATGGTAGTCGATATCGTGGAAGCGGTACATCAGGTTGGCGGTAAACCGAGCCTTGGGGGCCAGGGCCCGCACGCAGTCCCGCTCAAATTTGAAAAAGTCGATGTGGCGGCTGCTGACAAACCGTTTCCAGTCCAGCAGCAACCCCTGCACCGCATCCTCCCCCTGGGGCGCCGGGCTCTCGATCTGTTCCCAGTCGGTGTAGTCATGGCTCCAGAAATGTGCGTTCCAGGCCTTGTTCAGCGCTTCCAGGCTGCTGTACCGGCGCTGCAGCCAGCGGCGGAACTCCGCCTGGCAGAGCGGGCAGTGACAGTCGCCGCCCATCTCATTGGAGATGTGCCACAGAATCACCGCCGGGTCTTCACCAAAACGGCGGGCCAGCTGTTCATCGATGGCACGCACCTTTTCCCGGTAGATGGGTGAGGTATAGCAGTAATTCTGCCGACGGCGGAACAGTTCCCGCGTGCGGTCGCTGCGCACTCTGCGAACTTCGGGGTATTTTTGTGCCATCCAGGCAGGTCGCGCCGCACTGGGGGTGGCCAGAATGGTGAAGATACCGTTGGAATACAGGTTGTGGATGATATCCGCCAGCCAGTCCAGATGGTATTCCCCTTCCCGGGGTTCCAGCAGCGACCAGGAAAACACCCCCAGGGTGACCACATTCACATGTGCCTGTTTCATCATGGCAACATCCTGCGCCAGAATATCCGGCCGATCCAACCACTGTTCGGGATTATAATCTCCACCGTGAAGAAGCTTTTCTCTCCGCATACCTTTGCCTCCGCGAGATTGCGCAATGTTGCGCATATTCACAAATGTATTTTAGCATCAGTATAACAGGTTCAGCGCAGATACGCAATGGGATAGCGCAAGTTTTTCGGGATATTTTGCGCAATTTATGTGTCACATGTTGCGCTCATTAATAATTATGAACTCGTGAAATTTTACAGCAGGACGAATATCCAAGATAAATGGCTCTTTCCCTTGCCACTGCTCTACCTCTTCCTCTGCTTCAGGACGAAATACCAGTTGCTTTCCTTGTTCCACATCACATACGGTAAATCATCTAACTGTTCATCAGAATTCCACATCTTTTAGAGGTCAGGTTTCCCCCTGCTAATCCCTAGAAGCACATTATACTAATGGCATCCCGCTGAGGCACCGCATTTATGTCATAATATTCTTGATTTATGTACACTCCCCACCATAGCCGAGGGTTGTCTTGCCGCTAAAGCAAACAAAACAGTCTCAATATTGATTGCGACTGTTTCTGGTGCACCATCGGAAACTCGAAACCAGGCCCACCATTAAGAGTCAGTTGCTCTACCAAATCAACAATACTAATAGTATACCATTTTCTGATGCAGTCCAACATTCCTTTACCGTCGCCTTCTCAACAGAATCGCATAGCGTAACAATATAATCACCCTATTACTCCATCCTTTTTGTCCGTTCAATGATCCGCATCCGACAGAAATTTTATCGAAATACTGTACCGGAAGGAACAAAAGCCGCTTGATCCTGTATTACCAGAAACCAAACGGCTAAAAAAGGGTGGCTATTCTCTTGTGTGAGTTTTGGCAAGTCCATCCGGGATTTCCACGTTCAGGCTATGCCGTGAGAAACTGTTTCCGTGTTCTGCCCTATCCGCAATAAAGCCCTGGATTTTTCCAGGTTGTTACATTCTGATGTCCTGCGCTCAGCGCTCCGTCTACAGGAATGGCCGCACCGGTAATGTAGCGGGCCATATCGCTTGCCAGGAACAAAGCCATCCAGGCACATTCCATCGGATCTCCCATTCTGCCTGCCGGGCAGTCTTTTGCAAACATGGCCATTGCAGCTTCCGGAATATCACCGAAGATGCTGGTCTTTGTATATCCGGGACAGATTGCATTGACCGTGATTCCATAGGCGGCGTAATCCAGCGCTGCGGCACGGGTCATACCGACTACGCCGAATTTCGTTGCGGTATACAGTGCCTGTCCCCGCTGCGGAACAAGTCCGGCCACCGATGCGACATTGATCAGGAATCCACCTTTGGATTTACTGCGGAAAATCGCCTCCGCTGCGTACTTCATACCGGCAAACACACCTTCACTGTTGAGCGCAAAAATTCGCTCATACGCTTCCATATCATATTCATGTAAGGGATTGCCGCCCATGCCGATTCCGGCATTGGATACAAAGCCGTCCAGCCGGCCGTAGATTTCCACCGCTTTCTCCACTAACGCCTTGATCTGTGCAGGATCACTGCAGTCGGTACGGACAAAGACTGCATCGCCTCCTTGCGCAACGATTTCCTCTGCCACCTTTTGCCCCTGTTCCTCACTGCGTGCGGCCAGCACGACTTTCATTCCATTGGCGGCAAACGCACGTGCAATCGCTTCGCCAATGCCTCTGCTTGCACCGGTCACAACGGCAACTTTGCCCTGTACGCTTTCGAAAGTAGCTTTCATAGTATTTTTCCCTTCGCTCTGCCTTCTCTTTGTTTTTATCCCGGAACCCTGTTCAGGAATTGTGCACTGACCTGCGCGCTTTTCACCGGACTGCCGTCAATCCAGTTGCGGTGACTCTCCAGAATCACCGCGTCCACGTTGACCTTCAGGGCCTGTTCCAGCAGGCTGTCCAGATCCATGTTGCCGGTCCCCAGTTCCATACTGTCGGTTTTCAGGATAGGAGTTACTGCGGGGCCCTGTACCCGGCTGCCCCGGTCATTGATATGCCAAAGCTTCATCCGGGTTCCCAGGCGCTGCATCCAAGCCAGCGCGTTGGCGCCGCCCTCGGTGAACCAGTAGCTGTCAAACTCAAAATTCACAAACCGGGGATCCGTCTCCTCCAGTAAAATGTCATAGGCCCGTTTTTGAGCATTTACCCGGCGAAGCTCACAGTTATGGTTGTGGTAGAGCAGCTCCACACCTTCCTGCAGCAGGGTCTCACCGGCCTTGTTCAGCCTGGCAGCCAGGTCATGTACAGCGACTTCGTCCCCGTAGTCAAACCGATACATGCCGGTAATGACCACATACCTGGTCCCGAAGCTCCGGGCTTCCTGCGCCACTGCTTTCGCGTCCCGTTCCAGGCTGCCCAGGTCGGTGTGCAGGCTGACCACTGACAGGCCTGCCTCCTGCACCAGCTTGTGCCAGTCCAAATTTCCCCCCTTGCCCACCGGCATACCGGCGGCCTTGGTCAGCAACTTGACCATGAACCCGATGGGATGAATCATAAACCCGCACAGCTCGATACCGTCGTACCCGGCATTCTTGAGGGCAGCCAGGGTTTCCCGTGCCTGGGTTTCGTTGTTCAGTACCGTTCCCAGCATAAATTGCTGGACTGCCTTTTTGGGCATGGTTCACCCCTCCATTTTGATGATTTCGCCGGTGGTGATGCCGTTTTCGTTGAAGCTGTCCACACAGACATAACACTCCTGACCGGCCATGAGGGTAGACAGATTTACCTCGTCGGCACCGTAGACCAGCCAGCTGTGGTAGAGTTTGTCGGGAGCAATGCCATAGCGCACATTGCAGCCCTGCGCATCTTCCAGATGCTGCCAGTGCACCTTGCCGTCCAGCGGACTGACCCGCACAGCGGAGGCCCGGGCCCGGGCGGGTTTGTCCCCGTCCCCGTTGCCGAACACCCGCAGCCCGCTGATGCGCAGGGTTTGACCGTAGGGCAGCTCGCCGCCCGTCACCCGCACATACCGGGCACGGATGCCTTCAGGGTATTCATAATATCCGTTGGAACATTCCCGGGCCACCGTTTCCCGGGCGGTCCAGGTGGCCCCATCCAGGCTGGTTTCCACCGTATAACGAGAAATCTGCGGCTGCAGTTCAATGTGCCGGGTTTTGCGGGCATCCCCGTAACTGTCGGCGGGAAAGTCCACCACCACACCTTCATCGGCCAGATTCACCTGAATGGCCCGGATGTCCTGTTCTTTTTCCAGGTCCACGCAGAGCCACTGCCCGGGGGCAGCGCTGCCCGCACTCCACCAGTCCCGGCAGGTCTCGTTCACCGCCAGGGCCGGGTTGCTGCCCGCTGCCGTGGAAGAGGCCGTGACCGGCTTGCGGTAGCTCAGCAGCATCCACTCCGGCTGCCATTTTGCGGCATCAAAGGGGCCCGCCGGGATGTGGTGAGGATAATCGGCAAAATTCTGGTTGCAGAACATCACGCCGTCCCGGTCGAACCCCGCCGGGAACAGCCCCACCCGGCGCTCGAAGTCGTGGTTGACCGAGATGCGCATGGTGGCGGCATGCCAGTAGTTGCCGTACCGGTCTGCGATGGTGCTGCCGTGGCCCGCACCGGTCATGAATCCGCCGGGCACCGCCGAGAAGGGGTTGGACACCTGCAGGGTGAAGGGTCCCAGCGGAGAATCCGACGTATAGACGCCGTCGGCGTAGGTGTTGTACTGGGTGCCGGGGCAGGCATACTGCAGGTAGTAGGTGCCGTTGTGCTTGGTCATGTAGGCCCCCTCGATGTAGGGCTTGCCCACCGCGAAGAACATGGCAGCCAGGTCGTCGGTGCTCATGCCGGGGATGTGCTGCATCTCCGGAGGGAATTCCAGTTTGCCGGTGGCGGGATTGTAGTGCTGTTTCAGCGCCTGGTACACCACACTGGCCTCCCGGTCCACCACCCCATTGTCGCCGGGGCGCTCGTAGCCAAGGGACTCTTCCTGTCCGAAGATCAGTTCCTTCTTTTCCCCGATGGGGGTCATGGTTTTGGGGTCCATCTCCACGCCCCAGATGGGGGTGGTATTGGAGCAGCCCCAGTAGAGATATACCCGGCCGTCATCGTCCCGGAACAGGTCGGGATCCCAGAAGGCGAAGGGCGCGCTGACCTGCTCAAAGGGTTCGTACAAAGGGTCCTTGGAACGCAGGATCGGGCAGTTTTTCCCCTTGCGGCTGGCGCAGAAATACAGGTACTCCCCCACCTGCCGTACATCGGGGGCATAGTCGTAGATCAACAGCCCCGGGTCGGGGTGGAATTCCCAGTGCAGCAGGTCGTCGGAGTACCAGAACCCCGCCGACATAGAGACAAACAGGTAGTATTTCTCCTTGAAAAACACCAGCGTAGGATCAGCGCCCTCCCGGAAGCCCTCAACGCGGGAACCTTCCTTCATATGCTGGTAGCGGTAACCCAGATCCAGGGGATTACAGTAGGTCTGCTTCATGGTGTTCACTCCTTAGAAATGCCCTGCAGCACACGGTTGAGCTGCTTAATATCCTCAATGTCGGTGCCGGCCTGCCTGAGCATGCCCTCAATGGTCATCCGCTGCATGGCCCGCTGCATCATAGCCACCAGAGCCGGGTTGTCCTTGACGGCGGCCGCTACATCCCCCCGGGAGGCGGCGGCCTTATCACCGATTTGCTTGAGGATGGGGCCCACCTTGGCATCGGCCATAGCAGCGGCCACGTTGTCCTTGACGCTCCAGCAGCTTTCGTCCAGCTCGTCGTCGAACCAGTTGGTTACTTCCCGCCGGTTGGCCATGGCGTAGGCCGGGTTGGGGGTATCCACCCGGTTCACCAGAATCACACTGGAATAGCCGCCTGCCCGGGCCTCGATGGAATGTTTGCCGGTAATGGGCACCCGGAAGGTAAACACTTTATCCCCCTGCTTTGTCTCCTGCAGCCTTCCATCCACATAGAGAGCCACTTCCGGCAGGTTGGAGTAGACCTTCACTTCGGTGACATCCTCGGCCCGGTCTACATACCGGCTGCCGCAGGTGTGCACAAAGGCATCCTTGCTCCAGTATGCCTTGTAAAGGTAGAAGGCATCCTTTTTGATCTTGCGGTCAAAGGTGACAAGCCCTTTCTGGTTTTCGCCGTTCTTGCCGCCTTCGTCCCGGCCATCGGCGGCAAAGTCAAACATATTCCAGACGTGAGTGGCCCACAGCCAGGGACGGTCCGCAATCATTTTTGCCATGTGCTCATGATAGACGCATTGGTATGTCTCGGTGTAATCGCCCCGTTCGGGGGCGGAAGTCTGGTAGGCGGGGTTGGCATCGGCACCATACTCACTGAAGCCGATACACCGGTCGGGATACTTGGCATGGTATTCGTCAAAGAAGTCGTCGTTCTGGTCCAGTTCACCAAGGTACCAACCGAAATAGAGGTTATAGCTGTTCACATCAGGGATTTCCAGAATGGGGCTGGTGATTTCCAGCATAAAGACGTTGGCCATGGTAGTGGGCCGGGTGGGATCCAGACGATGGGCCAGGTCGTTGAGAGCACGGTGGTTTTCCAGCAGTTCCTCATTCACCGGGCTGGCAGCGGTGATCTCGTTGGAAAGCCCCCACACCGCGATGCAGGGATGGTTGTAATTCTGGACGATGAGCTCCTCCATCTGGGTCAGGGTGTTGGCCCGGCCATTATGCATGTGCATCGTGATGTAGGGAATCTCGGCCCAGATGACCAGGCCCTTCTCGTCACACAGGTCATAGAAGGCCTGGGCGTGCTGGTAGTGGGCCAGTCGGATGGTGTTGGCGCCCATTTCCAGAATCAGGGCCAGGTCCTCCTCCATCATCTCTTTGGTGATGGCAACGCCCACCCCCTTACGGTCCTGATGGCGGGAAACGCCCCGCAGCGGGTAGAAGCGGCCATTGAGGAAGAAGCCTTTTTGCGGGTCAATCTCGAATTTGCGGCAGCCGAACCGTGCGGACTGCGTTTCGCCGTTATCGAGGCTGGCAGTGACGGTGTACAGATACGGGTCGTCCAAACCGTTCCACAGACGGGCATTTTCCAGCGTGAAAACAGCCTTGGCGGTACCGTTCTCCACCGAAGCGCTCATTTCCTGACCGTCCAGGGCAAAGCGCACCCTGTCGGCGTCCACCACAAGGGCCTCCACCGTCACCTCGCAGCGGCGGGTTTCCAGGTCGGTGACCACCGGGGTCACCTTCACCGGCACCGCCCCGTTTTCCTTCATAGCAAAGTGGGCGGCGGGTAAAATGTGCAGCGTCACATCCCGGTAGATGCCACCGTAGAAGGTGAAGTCCGCCTTCTGGGGGTAGACGGTGTCGTTGTCGCTGTTGTCCACCTCGACGGTGAGGGTGTTTGTGTCCTGCAGCTCATCGGTGATGTCCACCCGGAAGGTGGAATACCCGCCCTTGTGCTCGGCCACCTTCTGCCCGTTCAGATTGACCACCGCTGTCATAGCCACGCCGTCAAACTGCAGCACCGCCCGGCCGCCTTCCGGCAGCCGGACAGCCGGCAGCTGAAGGGCGTAAGTACAGCTGCCACGGTAGTAATCGTTTCCGCCGTCTTGCCCATCCACCGCATTCCAGGTGTGGGGCAGGGTCACGGGTTCGCTGTGTTCCTCCTTGGTGAAGGTCCAGCCTGTATTCAATACGATCGTTTCACTCATGGAAAACACTCCTTCTCTGGTCTTAGGGCAAAAACCGAAAGGGGCAAACCCTTTCGGTTTTTGTGTGGGTTTACTTCAACTGTTCGGCAAAAAGCTCGGCCCGGGCAGCGGCTTTCTTTTCAGCGATGCGCTTCTGTACATGGACCATCTCTTCCTTGGTCAGAGGGCAGTCACGCATAGCCACCAAGGTAATGATCCATCCGATGATGGGCAGGCCAAACTTGAGGAACATGGCCATCCAGAAGATGGAGGTGGTGCAGGGATCGGTGGGCTGAGGCATGGTGGTGGTGTAACCCAGCAGCGCCACAGCACCGGTAGCAATGACCGCCGCGAAGGAGGTAATGAGCTTGTCCACCAGGCTGTAAGTGCCGGAAACAACCGCCGGGATGTACCGGCCGGAGCGATCCAGCTCAAAGTCGATAGCATCGGCCATGTAAGAGGTATTGGAGGTAGTAATGCACATGTTGGAACCGTTGAGCAACAGGTTCAGTACTGTATTGATGATCATTTCAGAACTGCCTATGACGCCAATCCGTTTCGGGTCGATGGACAGGAAAAAGACCACCAATACCACCGTGATGGCCATGCTGACATATGTCCAGGTCACAATTCCCTTCTTGCTGCCGTGCTTGCCCACATATCTGGCACCAAAGGCTGCAAAGAAGATGGAGGGCACCATGCTGATGACCGTCAGGATGGTGGCCAGGCCCATGTTGCCGATGATGATGCCGTTGAACAGGGTGTTGATGACGGCCTGACTGGCCACTTGCTGGGCCAATTTGTCCGAGGCGTTGGAGGCAATGTAGCATTGCAGAGGTTTGTTGTGCATCAGCACTTCGATAATATCCCCCATTTTCAGCGGCTCAGACTTCTTGGTTCCCAGAAAAGTTTCAGGCTTGTCGTACGAGGATACGCCCAGGCAGACCAGCAGGGTGCCCACTGCGGCCACCACCAGCGTGATGGCGCAGGCAGCAGAGAGGAATGCCTGGTTGTACTGGCCGCCGAACATAGGCAGCAGCACTACGTTCATCACCATGGACATGGCCATGGGCACCAGATAATTGAAAGCGGTAGTCCAGACGCCGATGGTGGGGCGCTGGGTGGGGTCGTTGGTCATGATGGCGGGGATGGTCTGGGCTGTCATGTTGGTGACGGTGTAGCCAATGACGTAGCCCACATAGAGCAAAACAAAGACCGGCAGACCCAATCCTTTGGAAGAGAAGCCGGTGAACATACCGTAGAGGGCAGCCGCCTCAATGAGATAGCCAACCACCAGCAAAATACGCAGCTTGCCGAATCGGGTGTTGACCCGGTCATACACAAAGGCCAGAAGTGGGTCGGTGATCGCGTCCAGAATACGGGAGCAGGTCAGGATAATGCCCACTGCGGCGGTTGTGATGCCGTACCCGATACTGGCCGAATAGCTGGCCATACCAATCAGAGAGTAAACGCTCATACCCACAAGGCCATTGCAGGCGTAGCAGATAATTTGCCAGAGCTTGGCGCGGCGGTACTGGACGCCGTCGATTTCGCTGGCGCTGAGATGTTTTTTTGCCATACGGTTTTTCCTCCTTAAAAGTGTGCAACGGTTTTGTTTGTACTCTCACTATAGCAGACCGCCATCGCAAGAAAGAGTCAATTTTCAGCAAACCAGTACAATTATTCATGTAATTTCCCTGTATAATCTATTTTTTACCCCTTATTTTCAATTTTTACACCATAAGAATCCGACAGGTATGGTATGATACGGACAAGCAAATGGACTTTGGCGTCTCGATAATAAAAGGAGGATTATCCATGCAGAAATTTGCAAAAGGATTTCTGGTGGGCGCTGCCACTGCGGCCCACCAGGTGGAAGGAAACAACATCCATTCCGACTACTGGGCCCAGGAACAGCTGCCCCACTCCAGCTTTGCCGAACCCAGCGGTATCGCCTGTGACCATTATAACCGATATGAGGAAGATATCCGATTGCTTGCCAAAGCCGGACTTAACGCCTACCGCTTTTCCATTGAGTGGGCGCGCATCGAGCCGGAGGAAGGCCAATTCGACGCCGCCGAGGTAGAGCACTACCGCAAGGTAATTGCCTGCTGTAAGGCCCATGGGGTGGAGCCGGTGGTTACCCTGCTGCATTTCACCAGTCCCAGATGGCTGATCGCCAAAGGCGGCTGGGAGGCCGAGTCCACCATCTCCTATTTCAAGCGGTATGTCTCATATGTAATGGAACAGCTGGGCGATGAGCTGCACTATGTCTGCACCATCAACGAAGCCAACATGGGGCTGCAGCTGGCAGCCATCTCCAAGCGGTTCCGGCTGATGGCCGAACAGGCGGCCAGGAACGCTGCCGCTGCTGGCAAATCCGCCGAGGGTACCGTACAGGTGGGCATGAATTTCCAGAAGATGATGGAAAACATGAAATATGCCGCCGCTGAAAACGCCGGTGTCTTTGGGGACCCGCAGCCCAAAATCTTTGTCAGCGAGCGTACCCCCGAAGGAGATCTGCTGGTTATGCGCGCCCACACCGCCGCCCGGGAGGCCATCCGGGCCATCTGCCCACATGTAAAGGTGGGCCTGACCCTTTCTCTCCATGACCTGCAGGCCCAGCCGGGCGGAGAACCCTTTGCCGAGGCGGCCTGGAAGGAGGAGTTTACCCACTACCTGCCCTATATTCAGGGAGACGACTTTCTGGGCGTGCAGAACTACACCCGTACTCTGTACGGCCCCACCGGCCAGCTGCCCGCCCCCGAAGGTGCAGAACTGACCCAGATGGACTATGAATTCTATCCCCAGGCCCTGGAACATGTACTGCGCCGGGTAGCCAAGGACTTCCGCGGAGACCTGATTGTCACCGAGAACGGCATTGCCACCGCCGATGACACCCGTCGGGCAGCCTTTATCGAGCAAGCCCTGGCCGGGGTACAGCGTTGTGCAGCCGACGGTCTGCCGGTGAAGGGATACTTCCACTGGAGCCTGATGGACAATTTTGAGTGGCAGAAAGGTTTTGCCATGAACTTCGGGCTGATTGCCGTGGACCGAACCACCATGGCCCGCACGCCCAAGCCCAGTCTGGCAGTGTTGGGCAGTTACGCTGGCGAATAAATCCGGAACGGGCTGTCTGTACGGCAGCCCGTTTTTCATGGTATAATAACGGCAAGCGAGGTGATTCCGATGGAAGTTTTTCAGAGCATGGCATTGCTGGCAGAGCTGGTACAGTGCGGCGGCCCGATTTTCACCTGGTGTTACGACGAAAAGGGAAACCTGCTGCGCAGCAACTGCCCGGACGAAGCCTTCCTGTCCGGTATTTTTGACCTGTTCGGCTGCAAACAGCAGATGATGGAATACGGCGCCGCCCATGATACCCCCATTACGCTGGGAACCGCCCTGGGAATCCTGTGGGCGGCCGCTTTTGAAAAGGAAAACGGGAAGCTGAAACGTGCCTGGGTAATGGGGCCTGTCTTCTATCAGGATGTTTCCATGCGAGGAATTGAACAGGGTCTGCGCTATTACAGCCATCTGGAAACCAGTGTTTCCTGGACGATGCATCTGCAGCAGGTCCTGGCCAAAGTTCCTGTACTGCAAAATACCATCCTGCACCGGTACACCTTGATGATGCACTATTGTCTGACGGGAATCCACCTGGAAATCAGTGATATCAACAGCGAAACTCCGCCCAAAGTCTATGATCCGACCTATACCCCTGCCCATGACCGCCACAAGGTCTGGATGGCAGAACAAGGTCTTTTACAGATGGTACGCACCGGGGATCTGAACTACAAACAGGCACTGTCCAACAGCATGACCTTGAGTGCCGGTGTCCCGGTACACAGCGATGACGCCTTGCGTCAAAGCAAAATTTCGGTGATCGTGTTCACCTCCCTGGTGTGCCGTGCAGCCATTGAGGGCGGGCTTTCTCCCGAGGAGGCTTACGCTTTGGGTGACAGTTATATCCAGACCGCCGAGTCTGCCAAAACCCTGGACGATCTGAATCCACTGAGCCTGGTGATGTACGATGACTTTATCCGCCGGGTACACAAATGCCGCACGAATCCCAAACTCAGCCGTCCGGTCCAGCAGTGTGTGGATTACATCGAGATGCATCTGGACCAGAAGATCCGGGCCGCCGATCTGGCAGCCGTGGTAGGCTATACCGAGTATTACCTGACCCATAAGTTCAAGGCGGAAACCGGGCTTTGTATCAACGATTACATCAAGTTTGCCAAAATTGAGCGGGCTAAGGTCCTTCTGAAAAGCACCGACCAGACCGTACAGGAGATTGCCGTCTCTCTATGTTTCAGCACCCGCAACTATTTCAGCCGGATCTTTCAGGAAGTGACCGGACAAACACCGATGGAATATAGGGGTGGATGACCCTCCCCCTTTTATACACCAAAACAGACAGCGAAGGAACTTCTTCGCTGTCTGTTTTCTTTACAGAGAATACGTTGGCGGCGCCACGCCGGCCGCTCCGGCACACAGCGCCGCAATGGCCGCCGCCACCTGTTCCGGCGGCGCTTTCCGGTCACTGTGCAGCCAGTATGACATTACCCCGGAAGCCCCCGCAAACAAAAAGGTATTCTGCATTCCCCTCCAGCCGTCATCCGCCCCGGTGCGCTCTCCAGCGTCCATCCGCAGGTCCATATAGTGAAAACAGCACCCCACCACCCGGTGCAGAAAGGCGTCGTCCGGGCTCTGCCGCGCCAGAACCGCCAGAAAATCCTCGTCGCTCTGCAGCTTTTGCAGCATGGAAAGCAGAACCGCCTGCACGCCCCGGTCTTGGGTACTCACCAAGGCTGCTTCCAGCTGTTCCAGGGCCTGTTCCTCCAACTGTTCCATCAGATCATAACAATCCCGGAAATGCCGGTAAAAGGTTCCCCTGTTGATCTGCGCCAGGGTACAGACCTCTTTGACGGTGATCTTCTCCATCGGCTTTTGCTGCAGAAGTTGCCAGAAGGCGGTGGTGATGATCTCCCGTGTATAACGGGTACGCGGATCAGTTTTCATATTTGTGCTCCTTTTTGCAACAGGCAGACGCTTTATGTCGCACAAAGCAACAGCTGCCGCTCTATTGCTGATTGCGCCGGTTCTTTTTCCTCAGTATACTGAAAGGCAGAAGAAAAAGCAACACGTGTTCACAAAATCATCATGCGTTCTTTTAAAAGGAGGACTTTCTGTGCAGAGCGAACGGCTGTTCAAGGAGGCGCCTGTCTGGCAGGCTATCGGTGCGCTGGTGAGCCCCTCTGTCCTGTCGGTTCTGGTCATGATCATCTATAATATGACCGACCTGTTTTTTATCGGATTGCTGCAGGATACCGCCCTGACCGCGGCGGTGGCGGTGGTAGGGCCTGTTTTCACCCTGGCTTCTGCCGGTGCCACTGTTCTGGGCATGGGCGGTTGTGCCGTGGTGGCCGGTTCTTTGGGCGCCGGCGACCGTCAGGACGCCCGGTGCGTTTCCAGCCTTTGCGGTTGGTGTGCCCTTCTGACCGGCGTACTCCTGGCCGTGGTACTGAATCTGTTCTGTGAACCGATTTTGTATTTGCTGGGCACCAATGCCGAGATCCTGCCTTACGCTACCCATTACCTGCGCATCCTGGCTCTGGGTGCCCCGGCCATGATCTTCTCAGTTTCCGCAGCTACCCTGCTGCGGGCAGACGGCGCCATCCGCCGGGGATTGGTGGGCAACCTGGCCGGAAGCCTTACCAATATCCTGCTGGACCCGCTTTTCATCCTGGCCTTTGGCTGGGACATCGCCGGAGCTGCCGCCGCCACCATGCTGGGCAATCTGGTGGCCAGCGGGCTTTACCTTCACCATATTCTTCGCCGTTCTGATGCCCTGAGTCTGCGACCTGCCGATGCCCTGCGCTGCCCCACCCGGCTGGGGCGGGTCCTGACCCTGGGCCTGCCCAATGGGGTAAGCAGTCTGCTGAGTGGTCTGGCCGGCAGTTTCAGCAATCGTCTGTTGGCTGCTTACGGCACCAACGCCCTGGCTGCCATGGCAGCCGCCGACAAATCCGCCATGGTCGTGACCCTGGTCCAGATGGGCATCTGTATGGGATTGCAGCCATTGCTTTCCTATAATGTGGGCGGACGGAATCTGCCCCGGCTTCGGGCAGTCCTGAGCAGAAGTTTGGGCCTGACCGTAGGTTTTGGCACCCTGTTTGCTCTGTTCTGCCTGCTGGCTCAGCGGCCACTGATTGGACTGTTTTTATCCGATCCTGAGGCAGCTTCCCTGGCGCGCCAGCTGCTTCCCTGGCTGCTGGCAGGCAGTCCGCTGCTGGGCCTGTACTATCTGGGCATCAATTTCCTGCAGGCCGCCGGCTATGCCGGCAGTGCCACCCTTCTTTCCGCCCTGCGCCAGGGCGTGCTGCTGGTTCCGGCCCTGTACGGGTTCCACCATCTGCTGGGGCTGCCCGGCCTGGCGGCTGCCCGTGCCGCCACCGACCTGTTCAGTGCAGCCATTGCTCTGCTGCTCTTTATTATGGTCTGGCATAAATTGACGGGCAGCCTCCGGCCTCGAACCTGTCCATAAAGCGCCCCAACGTGTTATCCTCACGTCCAAAAGAGCCCGGCACATTTTGTTTTCAAAATGCTGCCCGGGCTTTTCATTTGCAACAGTCTTTATATTGCATGAAAATTCACCCCACATTCCAAATTATCACCCCGTATAGTCCCTGTTTTTTCGCTATAATGAAAACAATCTGAAAGGGAAAGGACTGCAG
>CAJFFY010000039.1 GCA_904374465.1 uncultured Subdoligranulum sp. | reverse complement strand
ATGTGTGTATTTTCTTCGTGACATACGAACACCCCCTGTATAGGTTTATTTTCCTACACAGGGGGCGTTTTGTCTATTGTCCGTTTTTACTGGTTCGGTTCAAATTGTGCGGGACATTTTTTATTTGTGATATTTCATACCGGCGTTGATGGTACAGGCCCGGTACAGCTGTTCCGTCAGCACCAGCCGCGCCAATTGGTGGGGCAAGGTGATCCGCCCCAGGCTGATCCGCGCCTGTGCGGCGCGCTTGACACGTTCATCCAATCCGTGGGAGGAACCGATGACGAACGCCACGTCCCCTGCTCCACTGCCGGCACGTTGGGCAAGCAGTGCCGCCAGTTCCTCGCTGGATATCTGCTTGCCCTCCACACAGAGGGCCACCAAATAGGCTCCTTTGCGCACCGCATGGAGTATGGCATCGCCTTCCTTTTGCAGCGCCTTCTCGATTTGTTTTTCGCTGGCATTCTTGTCGGCGATGGTAGCCTCCGGCAGTTCCACAATCCGGAAATTGCAAAAGCCGCCCAGTCGTTTCTGGTATTCGGCCACGCCCGCCGCAAAGTAGCTGGCGTTGAGTTTCCCGACGCAAATCAAATCTACATTCTGCATGGTGATCTCCCCCTTAAAATTCCAGATAGGGGCTGATATCATTGCGTGTCTGCGCCTGGACAATCACATCACGTCCCGGCTGAATGCCCGCAGCCAGCAATACATTATATACGGTGGTCAGCGCCAGCTCCGGCGAATTGTTGGTCTGGCTCAGATGGCACAGCGCGAATTTTTTGCAGCCTTCCTGGATCAGGTCCAGAATGGCTGCGGCACAGGCCTTGTTGTCCAAATGCCCACGGTCGCTGGCGATCCGCTTTTTCAGATAATAAGGATACGGCCCGCCGTGCAAACTGAAGGCATCATAGTTCGCCTCCAGCGCCACCAGGTCACACCCCATGAGGTTGTCCTCCACCACCGGCGTCAGGACGCCCAGGTCGGTGGCAATGGCCATACGGTGCTGGTCGGGCGTCACAATGCGGTAGCCGCAGCAGGGCACGTCATGGCTGGTGGGAAAGGCCGTCACCCGGAAGGAGCCGATGTCCAGCGTCTGTCCGCCATCCACGGCCACCGCTTCCACGGCCGGCGGCAACGTGCCCCGGGACTCCAGTACGTCCAGCGTATCTGCACGCCCGTACACCGGCACCGGATACTTTTTTAAAAAGGTATCCAGTCCCGCCACATGGTCCGAGTGTTCGTGGGTGATCAGGATGCCCGCGCAATCCCCGATGGCCAAATCCAGTTTGCGCAACGCCGTCAACGTGGTACGGCAACTTTTGCCCATATCCACCAGTAAATATTCCCGATCCTGCAACACAAGGCCGCAGTTTCCCGAAGACCCCGAATACAGGGTGGTAAACAAAGCCATATAGTCCTTCCTCGCTGTTTTGAAAATCCCATAAAAAGTGGGCCGCCGTTGGGCGGCCCACTGCGTATTGTTCTGTCAGATGGCGCGGGTAATGGCATTGGCGGGAATCTCCACACGACGGATATCCGCCCCAAGAAGCTGCAGCTTCTCCACGATGTTCTCGTAGCCGCGCTCAATGTGGATGGTCTCGTCAATCTCGCTGACACCGTTGGCCGAAAGGGCAGCCACGACCATGGCGGCACCGGCACGCAAGTCGGTGGCACGCAGCGGTGCCGGGCGCAATTCCTTGACGCCCTCGATGACCGCCACCTGTCCGTCCACCTGGATATTCGCCCCCATATGAATGAGTTCATCCACATAGCGGAACCGATTTTCCCAGATGCCTTCCGTCACGATGGAAGTTCCTTCCGCCAGCGTGAGCAGTGCCGTCATAAGCGGCTGCATGTCGGTGGGAAATCCCGGATGGGGCATCGTCTTAACCTTCAGGGGTTTCAGCGCCCCTGTACGGGTAATCCGGAGGGCATCGTCATACTCCTGAATGGAGCAGCCTGCCGCACGGAGTTTCGCCGTGATGGGTTCCAGATGCTTGGGAATGATGTTGTGCAGCGTCACATCCCCCTTGGTGATGGCGGCCGCCACCATATAGCTGCCCGCTTCGATCTGGTCGGGAATGATGGCATAGTTGCAACCGTGCAGCTGTTTGACACCATGAATCTTGATCACATCGGTGCCGGCACCATGGACGTCAGCTCCCATCATGTTCAGGAAATTGGCCAGGTCCACAATGTGGGGTTCCCGGGCCACATTTTCGAGGATGGTCGTTCCCTCGGCCAGAACGGCGGCCAGCATGGCATTCATCGTGGCCCCCACCGAAACGGTGTCGAAAAAGACATGGGCGCCCACCAGTTTGTCGGCCTTCACATGGATCTGCCCATACTCCACCGAGTCATCGGCACCAAAAGCTGTGAAAGCTTTCAGATGCTGGTCGATGGGACGAGGGCCCAGGTTGCAGCCGCCCGGCATAGCCACCTGACCGGAGCCAAAACGGCCCAGCAGCGCGCCCAAGAAATAATAACTGGCACGCATCTGACGGGAAAGTTCGTTGGACACTTCGGTGCAGTCGATATGAGTGGTATCAATTTCATAGGTGCTGCGGCTGACCATGCGGATGCTGGCACCCAATTCGCTGAGAATCTGGAGCGAGGCCATCACATCGCTGATGCAGGGCAGGTTTTCAATCAAACATTTATCAGCAGCTAAAATCGTGGCAGGCAAGATGGCCACCGCAGCGTTTTTTGCGCCGCCGATGTTCACGTCGCCATGCAGCGGGGTGCCCCCGCGGATCACAAATTTTTCCAAATGTAGCTCTCCTTTGCGCGATGTCCCGTGAAAGGTCCCTCACCTTTTCGGCGCACCTTTGCGCACTTTGCTTAATTATACACCATTCCACTGGATTTGAAAAGTGTTCCACCCTATAAATGCAAAATCTTTGTGAAAAAGCACCAGTGTTTGACGGTGTACAGCCACTTTTTTAAGCGGGCTTACATGTTGGGGAACAAAGTCTGGGCACTGAACAGGCTTCCGTTGTAAATCATTTCAAAATGGCAGTGGTTACCGGTAGAGTTGCCGGTGGAGCCCACTTCGCCGATCTTATCGCCCTGGGATACAGCCTGTCCCTGGGTTACGGCAATGGAAGACATATGACCATACAGCGTTTTATAGCCATTGCCATGGTCGATTTCCACATAGTTGCCGTAGGAGTAATGCCAGCCGGCCGCGATGACCGTGCCGGAGTCCGAGGCGATGATGGTCGTACCGTACGGCGCGCAGATATCGGCGCCGCGGTGGCCGTTGCCCATCCAGCGGCTGACATAGGTGTAATTGGGTACCGGCCAGATGAAGCTGCCGGAACCAATCTGTGCCACCATGCCGCTCTTCAGGCGCGTACCGGTCACGGTAATCTCCGGCACCGCCTGTTTGGTCACATTGTAGGCAATGGCCTGACGGTCGGTCACCACACCATCGATGGTGGTGATTTCATAGGTGACATCCTCGGAGCCGTCCTCACCCTCCTGCACAGTCACCACCTTGCCAAAGTCATATTCCGAAGACTCGGAATTCTGTGTGTCAAAGGGAATGGTGACCGTTTCGGTTTCCTGCTTGACCACTTTGACCTTCAGCAATTCGGCCGAAGCGGCGCCGGTGATGACTTCCGTACCGGCATCCACTTCCTGGTCCAAGCTCTGCAGTTCGGGATTCATCTGTGCCAGCGAATCGAAGGCCACACCGGTGGCGTCCACGATGCTCTGTACCGTATCCCCATCCACCGCCGTGTAGGTCTTGATGCCCGCACCGGCATTCAGCTCGTTGATGATATCGCTGTAGGAGCTGATGGATTCATTCAGGTACACGCCGTCCAGCAGACGGATTTCGTGGGCAAAGGCCGTATAGACAGAAGGATCGGTGGTGTCCTCGTAGGGTTCCTTGATGCTTTCCAGATAGGTGCGCAGGTGATCCCCTTCGGTGGTAACAAACCGCAGTTCTCCATCGATGTAGACAGCCGTGGCGTCGACGATCTCGTCGCTGGCTGTCCGCAGGATGGCGTTGGCGATTTCGCTTTCGGTCATCGTCTGACCGGAAACGGCCAGTGTATAGGTGGGCGAGACATCCCACTGGGTGTCCGGCACACTGGCCCCGCTTTCGATGAGCATGCTCTTGGCCGTGTTGATACGGGACTGCACATCATCCCGCGCATTTTCGAACACCTGCTCATTGGCCACATAGCCGACACTTTCCCCGTTCACCTGCACGTTGAGCACAAAACGAAGGGTCAGCCCGTTGCGGACAATCAGAATCAAAGCCACCGCCGCCGCTGCGGGCAGAAAATAGGTAATGGCATTCCAGACAATGGGATAGTATTTCTTGACGCCGCGGCGGAAGTACTGCAGCTTGGCCGCACGGATCTGGCCGGCGTCCTCTTCCTCCAGCACATCGGGCAATTCCCGGATATGCCGCAGACCCGAAGCCATCCGGGTAAAGGGGCTGGTCAGGTCCTCCACAAAGGTCAAGATTCCCAGCACAAAGGGCCGTGCAATGAGCAACAGCAAGTTGCCCACCGTGACTGCAATGGCATGAACCACCACACGCAGTTTGCGCCAGGCACAAACCCCCGCATACTCGACCCAAAAGCCGACTAAGTACAGGAAATTGCCCATGACATAGCTGTACGGAATTTTATCGAACCAGCCCGTCATGCGGCGACGGCGTTTTGCCCTTTTCTTCTTGCGGTTCCAGGCACGGACCGTCCGCTTGCAGCGCCAGTCGTCCAGACGCTGCGACAGGCTGCTTTTCTTTTTCTGATTGGGTTGTTTATCAGTCTGGGTGGAATTCAAGGTACGGGGTCTCCTTTCCGCGCAACAACGTGGCAAAAGACAAGGTAAGATTCCATGAGCACAGGCTTTTACAGTCGGTCATACTGCCAGCCTTCCAACAGGTGCTCGCTCTGCGCCAGGGCCAGCATATCCGCCGGCAAAGGGCAGCTGACACGCAGGGGGTGGTGGGTGACGGGATGAACAAAGCGCACCACGCCGCAATGCAGGGCGTGGCGCGACAGATCCTCGGTCGTACCACCGTACAACGTATCCCCTGCCAGCGGATGCCCGATGTAGGCCATATGCACCCGGATCTGGTGGGTACGTCCCGTGCGCGGGGTGCACGCCAACAGACTGTGGCGCGAACCTGCCGCCAGCACCGTGTATTCGGTCAGGCTGTACTTGCCTGTGGGCATTACACACCGCCCGATGATGGAATCCCCTCGCCTTCCGATGGGTGCCTCGACACGTCCCGGGCCCAGCGGCAGGGACCCTTGCACAATGGCCAGATAGCACTTTTGTGCAGACACCGCAAGCAGCGGTGCCGCAAAAGCATTCTGGGCGCAAAGCACAAGGCCGCTGGTATTTTTATCAATCCGGTTGACCGGGCGAAACACGCCGGTCCGCCCCCTGCTTTGCAGGTAGTGGATCCAGCCGTTTGCCAGGGTATGGTCGGGGTAATTCAAGGTGGGGTGAACCGCCAGACCGGCCGGCTTGTCCAGCACGGCGGCAAATTCATCCTCATATACAATCGTCAGAGGAATGGGCTGCGGGATAACGCTGGTGTCCCGTTCCGGGGGCAGCGCAAAGGAAATACACTGCCCCGTATGAACCGGCTGATCGGTATGCAGCGGGGCGCCGTCGGCAAAAAAGCCTTCGCCCTGATGCTTCACCGATTTGATCAGTCCAGCCGTCACCCCCTGGGTACGCAAAAAAAGCCCCAGGCGCTGGCCTTCGGCTTCCGGAGGAACCTGGTAATGAAGTTCCATGGCTTCCCTTTGTCCTCCTTCTGCACCCATATGTGGCTATTATAACACAAAGCCCCCTGTGATGCAAACCCAATGTTTGGCACCCGGGACAGCAAAAAAACTGGACCGTAAGCCGGGTTCTGTATCAAACGACGATCTATCTTGGCCTTGCGTCGCCGCAAGGCTCACGCCATCACCGGGACGCGCGAGGCTCCGCATTCTGTCCCATACGGATGTTGCTTCAAGCAGGGTTTACATAGCCGCAAAGTCGCCAGTGCGCTGGTGAGCTCTTACCTCGCCTTTCCATCCTTACCGCACAAGTGCGGCGGTTTCTTTCTGTTGCACTATCCCTGGGGTCACCCCCGGCTGCCGTTAGCAGTTGCCATGCCTCTGTGAAGCCCGGACTTTCCTCAGGCGGTTCTTGCGAACCGTCCCGCCGTCGTATGTTCCACTCGTTTTCGGCTTAGTATAGCATATATTTTACACCTTGGCAAGTGGTTACAACAGCAGTTGCAACAACAACAGCCCCGTCACCCCCGGCACCCCCAGTACCGCCGCCACAAAGCCGGTAAAGCGGTTGAGCGGCAACGAGACGCCCGTGACCGGGTCCAGCAGCGCCAGAACCGCCAATGCCCCCAGCCCGCAAAGGGCACTTGCCAGCAAAGCACGGATCGGATGCCGCTGACGGGCGGCGCAGCGCAGGACCACCACCAGGCACAGTCCCGCCCCGACCCAAGTCCATCCCTGCATCATGGATCCGCGCCTCCCCCTCGCAATGTCCGCAACAAAGCGCGGCAGCGGCACATCAGCGCCGCATGCTGGTAGGTCAGCTGCTCGATATAAAACGGGTCCTGTGCCTCCTCAAAGGCCACCTCGTTGGCGCGCAACGCCTGCATGGCGGCATTCAGCTCAGCCTGCACCGCACGGCGTTCTTTTTCCTGGCGGGTCATTCGCTTAAACACAGGCTTCTCCCCCATCTTACAGCAGAATACAGATCAGACCGTCGCATCCCTCATTAATGATGCGTTCCAGCGTCAGTTGCAGGCGGTTACGGGCTTCCTGGGGCATATGCAGCAGTTTTGCCTGTACGCCTTCGCTGACCAGTTCATTGAGGCTTTTGCCGAAAATATTGGTGCTCCAGAGTTTGCCGGGATCCGTCTCAAAATCGGCCAGCAGACTCTTGATCAGCTCCTCGCCCTGCTGTTCACTGCCCACCGTGGGAGACAATTCCGTATGGATGTTGGCGCGCATGATGTGCAGGCTGGGCGCACTGGCGGAAAGACGCACCCCATACTGTCCCCCCTGCCGGACGATTTCCGGTTCTTCCAGGGTCAGCTCATCAATGCCCGGCATGACGATGCCGTATCCGGTGGCCTCCACCTGATCCAGTGCGGACTTGATCTTGTCGTAGGCCCGTTTGGCGCGGGCCAGGCTGACCACACAGGGCAGCAAACTGGCTTCATCCACAATATCCAGCCCTGTCTGCTCCCCCAGGATCCGATAGAAGATATCCGGCGCAATGGTGGCGGTAATACGCACGGTGCCGGTGGCCAGATCCATTCCCGTCAGGGCGGTGGACACGATATACTCGCAATCCAGTTGGGGACGCTGCCCGGCCACATCGGCCATCTTGTGCAGGTTGCCCGCATAGGTCAGCATGGCTGTGTAGATGGCATTCTGCAGCCAGTGTCCGGGTTCCAGCATGGTCACCCAACTGGGCATCTGCACCGCAATTTCCCGGATGGGGAATTCATACAGAAGGGTTTGCAGCAGCCGGTCCACCGTTTCGGCCGTCATGGTCAGGCAGTTGATGGGAAATACCGCATGGTGGTAGAGATCTTCCATCTGAGCCGCCAGTTGCCGCGCCCCGTCGCTGTCCGGTTCGGCGCAATTGAGCAGAATGATATACGGTTTGCCGATGGCGTTCAGTTCTTCCAGGATACGGCGTTCCGCTTCACAGTAGTTTCCCCGGGGCAGATCCGCCACCGAACCGTCGGTGGTGACCACCACCCCCACCGTGGCATGTTCCCGGATCACCCGCCGGGTCCCGGTTTCCGCCGCCAGGTCAAAGGGGACTTCATGGTCAAACCAGGGGCTTTTGACCAGGCGCGGCGCATCATTTTCCTCATGGCCGAGGGCCCCCTCCACCATGTAACCCACACAGTCAATCAGCCGTGCTCGGAAACTGCCGCCCCCCGACAGTTCAATGTTCACCGCCTTTTCCGGAATGAACTTGGGTTCGGTGGTCATGATGGTGCGCCCCGCCGCGGATTGCGGCAGCTCATCATTGGCACGGGCACGGCGCGCCTCATTTTGGATATGCGGCAGCAGCATCAGTTCCGAGAAGCGCTTGATGAAGGTGCTTTTTCCGCTGCGGACGGGCCCCACCACCCCGAGATAGATATCGCCCCCGGTGCGCTGGGCAATGGTATGATAAATTTGTTCCTGGGTCACGGTCGTTCCTCCTTTACAGCGCCGCCGGAATCAGCAGGCACACGGTTTCCGTGGTGAGATCCTGGGGCGCAGTTCCGTCGCACTCCATCCGATTGGCGGTTACCAGGTCTTTGGCCCGGGCATGATACCGCTTAGCAATGTCAAACACCCGCTCGCCCTGTTGGGCATAGTACAGATAGAGGGCCGGTCCATCGCTTCCGTCGGCATATTCCTCGCCCAGTTCCACCTCACAGAGTGCCTCGCTTGTCTGTGCCTGCAGCAATACCCCGCTCAATCCGATTTCCAGCTCCACCCGGAGTTGTTGCCCGCTCTTGCCGCTGGAAATCCGGGACACTGATGCCTGCATACAGACGAGTGCATCGGCGGCCACGCCGTTCCAGCGCCCCTCCGGCTGCCAGGAGAAGGTTTTGTCGTAGCAGGTCAGCTCCCCACGAGCATCGGCACACAAAACATGGGCCGTTCCTTTGCCCTGCAGAGAAAATTGCGCACCGTCCTCCCGGGTTTCCCCCGCCGTGGGAACCGCAGCCCCCAGCGTGACGAAGCACCCTTTCACGGTGACTTCCGGGTCCGGCAGGTCATCTTCCAGCAGAACGGCCACATGACCGGTCAGGTCGGCCGCCCTGTCAAGCAGTTTGCAGGCCGTCTGCACCGTCTGTGTCTGGCAGACCGTGGAGTACGCATCGGCCACCACTGTGCGGACGGCACGGTGCCACACCTCCAGATGCAACTTCCAGGTCACGTTCAGATCCACCTCGCCGCTGCCGTCCGAGGTGGTCATCGTGCAGGCCATCACCTCGCCCCAGGCAACGCATTCGTCCTCCTCGACGGTGCCGGCCAGTTCCACCGTCTGTTGTACGGGAATCTCCTTCTGACGCACCACCAGCTCCTCCGAATCCGTTGGCTGATAGCAAACCTGCATCTGCAGTGCCCCTTGTACACTGGCCTGACCGGTTTGCAGACTCACGCCTCCCAAGACAAACGTTCCATCGATATCCAGCACCGCATCCCCCGCGTCGGGCAGCACCATGGTTGCCTCGGTTGTGAGGGTCTTTTCTTCCGCCGCCACGCGCTGCAAGCCGCTCATCTCCCGCGTGCGCTGTTCGATGCCGCAATCCGCCAGTGAGGTCAGCAGCTCGCATTCCTTGGTGGCCAGCACCGCCCCGCATAAAATGTACGCCCCGCGCAGGTCGATCCGATGTTCGCTGACCGCCCGGCAGTTGTAGTATTCCGGTTCTCCCCACACCTGAGCAGGTCCTTCCGCATACGTTCCCGCCGGGAGCTCGACCGATTTTTCAAAGGCAAACTTTTGTTCGGTACGGTACAGCCGGCAGCCCGGTTCATCGCTCTGGTAGTAGACGGTGCAGCGCAGGTAACCCTCGCTTTGCCAGCGGCCGCCGGACACCCGGTTTTGCAGCAACACCGGATGAATCAGACATTTGACGATCTTGAAGACGGCCGGCAGATAATCCGGGATGAGAATTTCGGTTTCCACCGGAAGTTCCAGCCGGGTCTCCCAACGGCCTCCATACGTTGCCATGGTGTCTTTGAACACCTTGAGTTCCATGTGTATTGCCCCTTTCCATTGTTCGCTTGGTTGGCTGTCTGGTGCATGTATATGCGGCAGGGCAAAAAAATAACCCCTGCCTTGCGGCAGGGATTTGCAGAACCATATTCAGACTTTGAACGCTGCACGAAGCAGCCAGCGCAGCGCGCGCGGGCACCGGACCACAACTACATGCATAGCCTACACCTCACTTTCCCGCTTGGATGTATGCCATACTATGCAGTTTTCCGGGTACTGTGTTACCCGTCGGCGCGGGTAAGCACCACGAGGCCGTGCCCCGCATCGCATTGCAGATGGGCCACAGGCCGGGTGAACTCGTTGCTGGTTCCAAGCGGATAATCCAGCTCCGACAGCGTGGCTCCTTGCAGAGGGTAATACACCCCCTGCATCGTGACACCGGTCATGGGTGCCCCCAGCGCAAAGACGGACAGGTACATCCAGTCTTTCCGCGCCAGGTCCAGGGGATGGTCCGGCAGCAGGTAATGCATCTCGCTCCGGGCATCCGCCAGAACCACCTCCACGCCCTGCAAGGCCAGATACAAACCGGTGGAGATATTGGCAAACATATGTTCCACCCGGGCTCCACCCAAGGCGCCCAGCAGCACCACCTCGTCAAAACCGTGTTCCACCAGCCAGCGGGCGGCAAACTGGGTATCGGTATCGTCTTTCACATGGGGCAACACAATGGTTTCCCGGTCAGTCCGGGGCTGCGGGGCGGAATCGAAGTCCCCCACAATCAGGTCCGGGCGCACGCCCAGTTTGTCGGCATTGCGGTATCCCGCGTCACAGGCAACAATAAAGTCCCCCGGCTGCAGATACGCCGCCATCTCCTGTTCCACCGGCACTGCCGAAAACACTACGGCACGTTTGCTCATCGCTCCCACTCTTTCCGGGCACTGGCATCCTCATACATGGCAAGATAGCTGGCATAGCGTGTCTTGCTGATTTTGCCCTCTTCCACGGCGGCACGCACCGCACAGCCCGTTTCGCTGCGGTGGGAACACCCTGTAAAACGGCACTGGCCGAAATAGGGTTCAAATTCCGGGAAGGTATGCTGCAAGTCTTCCTTAGGAATCCGGCAAAGTTTTTGTGCCTCCAGGCTGGCAAACCCCGGCGTATCCGCCAGGCGTCCGCCGCACACTTCGAAGATTTCCACTTCCCGGGTGGTGTGGCGGCCACGGCCCAGCTTCTGGCTGATCTGGCCGGTTTCCCGCTTGAGTTCCGGTGCCAGGGCATTGAGCAGAGTGGATTTTCCCACCCCGGAATTGCCGCAGAAGGCACACAGATGCCCCTGGATATAGCCGCGGATGGTATCCAGGCCTTCCCCGGTTTCGTAATGCAGCTGAACCAGCGGAATCCCACTGGTGGCGTAGGCCTGGGCCAGTTTGTCTGCGGCAGCCAGGTCGGCCTTTGTCACCACCAGCACCGGCTGCACATCCTTATAGATGGCCGCCGCCGCCAACTGATCCAGCACCAGGGTGCTGGGAACCGGCTGGGTTGTACTGGCCACAATGAAAAGCACATCCAGATTGGCCACCGGCGGCCGGACAAACACGTTCTTGCGGGGCAGAATCTCATCGATCATCGTGCCGTCCGGGGAAAGCTCCACCAGGTCCCCCGCCACCGGCGTAATGCCGCGCTTGCGAAAGATACCGCGGGCCTTGCACTCCACAATGCCCTGCGCCGTGCGCACGTAGTAAAATCCGCCGATGCCTTTGGTAATATAATTCATCGTCTGCGCCATCATGCGATCGGGTTACCTTCCGCGTCACACTGGACGCCATTTTCGTTCCACATGGTGCCGTCGCTATGCTGGGTAATCTGGTGGCTGCCATCAGAACTCCACCAGGTGCTCTCTTGAATGCCGCCGGTGCTGGGCGCCGGGGTTTCGACCGGAGTTTCGGGCACACCGGTGGAAACCACCAGCGTGATGATCGAGCTGACACGGGCCTCGGTACCGGCATTGGGGGTCTGGCTCAGAACCGTTCCCGCCGGCTGATCGCTGGCCTGCTCGATGGTGCGCACCGAGAAGTTCAGCACCTTCAGGTCGTTCTTGGCATCGTCCAGCGTTTTACCGGTGACGCTGGGCACATAGTTGGTGTTGCTGATCACCGCGCGGCTGACGTACAGAATGACGGTGGAGTCGCCCTCCACCGTTTCACCGGCCGCGGGGCTGGTATAAATCACGGCGCCGTTGGCCACCGTGTTGTCCTGCATGGGCTTTTGCAGAACGTTCAGGCCCATATCCTTGAGGGTCTGTTCGGCATCCTCGGCCACCATGTTTTTGGTTTCCGGGATGGTGACGTACTGTGTGCCCAGGCTTACCGTCAGGGTGATCTTCTGGCCCTCTTTGACGGTACGCCCCGCCTTAGGGTTTTGGCGAATGATGGTCCCCGCCGGATAGGTGGAGTTGTACTCCTCGGCCTCCTGCAGTTTGAGCAGCGTATTATAATCCGAAGCGCGGTATTCGTCCAGCGTCATGCCTACAAAGTTGATGATGGTGACATCGGCACGGTTGGAGAACAGCAGGTTGCTGGAATTGGTGAAGATCAGATAGATCAGGATGGCTGCACCGATGACAAAGGCCACGGCCATGCCAAAGAAAATCGGCAGGATAGAAAACGGTTTCTTTTCCTTGCGCGCCCGCTTGGAGGACTTGCTGCGTCCCGGGTTGGAGGTGCCCACCCGGCGCGCTTCGCCGGTGCGGATATTGCTTGTCTTTCCGTTGGATTTCACGTTGTTTACCACTCGATTGATACTCTTTTCCGGATTGTCCTGGGTATTCCTGTATTCGTACTCGAACCGCACCGAAGGATTGCGCTTGAACGCCTCGATGGCATCCAGCATTTCTTGGGCGCTCTGATAGCGCTTGGCCGGATCCTTTTCCATGGCCTTCTCGGTGATCTGCCGCAGACCTTCCGGCACATTGGGTGCCACCTGTGCCAAGGGCTTGGCCTTGTCGGAAATCTGCATGATGGCAATGGACACCGCGCCATCCCCGTCAAAGGGCAACCGGCCGGAGAGCATCTCATACAGCATGACACCCACCGAATAGATATCGGTGCGGGCGTCGGTCTTGTCGCCCTTGGCCTGTTCGGGGCTGATATAGTGCACCGAACCGATGGCCTTATCGCTGACGGTCTGGCTCTGGGCGCGGGAGAACCGGGCAATGCCGAAATCCATCATCTTGATGGACCCGTCTGCCAGCAACATGATGTTCTGAGGTTTGACATCGCGATGGATGATCCCCTTGGAATGGGCATGCTGCAAAGCCCCCAGCACCTGGGTGGCAAAGTGCACCGTTTCTTTCCAGGTCAGTGCCCCGCCGCGCTGTTTGAGGTATTCCTTCAGCGTGATACCGTCCACATACTCCATGACGATATACTGCAGTTTATCGGTAACCGACACATCGTACACCTTGACGATGTTGGGATGATTCAAAATAGAAATCGCCTTGGATTCGTTTTTGAAGCGCCGGACCAGTTCCTCGTTGTCCAGGAATTCTTCCTTCAGCACTTTGACGGCAATGGCGTTGCCGGTCTTTTCGTCCACGCCGCGATATACGTTGGCCATGCCGCCGACACCCACCAGGCTTTGAATCAGATATCGGCCATCCAGTCGTTTCCCAATCAGATTATCCATTGTTGACCTCCGTTGTTTCCACGCCCATAAGCAAAACCGTTATATTGTCCTGTCCGCCTGCCTGCAGCGCGCGGTCCACCAAAATGCTCGTTGCATCAAAAAACGGAACTTCCTGCAAAATGTGTGCAATCTCCCCGTCCGGGACCATGTTGGTCAAACCGTCCGTGCACAGCAGCAGGATATCCCCCGCCTCAATCTCACAGCGGTTGTATTCCGGCACGATATTGGCCGCAACCCCCAGCGCCCGGGTGATCAGATTTTTTTGCGGATGCAGGGACGCCTGCTCCCGGGTGATCTGACCGCTGTCCACCAGCTGCTGTACCATGGAATGATCCCGGGTAATCTGCCGCAGGGTTCCTTCGTGGTACAGATACGCGCGGGAATCCCCGGCATGCACAATGTGGGCATAGCCGTTGCCTGCATAGGCACACACACCGGTGGTTCCCATCCCCAGCATCTCGGGGTCCGAAGTCGCCTTATCATAAACGGCGCGGTTTGTCACATCAAAACCACGCATGATAAAACTTTTCTCCCCTCCGGGCTGCAAGGCTCGCATCTGGCGGGCAAAATACTGCTGCATGGTGTCGGTGGCAATGCGGGCCGCAATGCGCCCGCCATTTACACCGCCCATGCCGTCGCAGACAATGCCCCAGGCCGTACCGCCTGCCAGTTGCTGCGCACAATAATTATCCTGATTTTCCTGGCGACAACTCCCGATATCGGTGATCGCGGCGATCTTCATGCAGGACGTTCCTTTCCTTGGTTTACTCTTACTAGGATGACGGATCACTCCGCCTGCGGTTTCCGGGCTGCCTGCGCGTCCTCACGCCGCAGCTGTCCGCAAGCCGCACTGATATCGGTGCCAAGCCGACGGCGCACCGTGGCATTGACACCCAGCTGCTCCAGTTCCTGCTGGAAGCGCCGCACATTGGCCTCGTCGGTGGCCGAATAGGGGCTGCCGTCCACCGGGTTGATGGGGATCAGGTTCACATGGGCCCCCATACCGTGGATCAGCCGGGCCAGCTTCTGTGCCATCTCCGAGCTGTCGTTGACACCCCGCACCATGGAATACTCAAAACTGATGCGGCGCCCCGTCTCCTTTTGGTAGCGGCGGCAGGCCGGAATCAATTCCTCCAGCGGGTAGGCATCGTTGACAGGCATCATACCCGACCGGGTGACATTGTCCGGTGCATGCAGCGAAACCGACAGGGTCAGCTGAAGATGCCGCTTGGCCAGCTCATCAATCTTGGGCACCAGGCCACAGGTGGAAAGACTGATGTTGCGCATACCGATGTTGACACCCTCCGGGCAGGAAATAATCTCGAGGAAGTCCATCACATTGTCAAAATTGTGCAGCGGTTCCCCGATGCCCATCAGAACGATATGAGAAACCCGTTCCCCGGAATCCTTCTGCGCCGTATAAACCTCAGACGCAATCTCTCCGGGCGTCAAATCCCGGACGCGTCCCGCCTGGGTGGAGGCACAGAAACGGCAGCCCATGGCACACCCCACCTGGGTGGAAACACAGACCGTGTTGCCGTATTTATACCGCATGAGCACCGTTTCGATACAGTTGCCATCCGCCAGCTGCAGCAGGTATTTCACCGTACCGTCTTTGGATTGCTGCCGACGGCGGATGGTCGGCGCCGCAATGGTACACTGGGCTTCCAAAAGGGCCAGCAGCGTTTTGGGCTGGTCCGTCATCTGGGTAAACTCCGTTACCAGTTTCTGATGCAACCATTTGAAGATCTGTTTGGCGCGGAACTTCGGTTGTCCCAGCCCGACGATATAAGCCGTCAGATGGTCCAGCGTCAGATCCGACAGGCAGATCTTTGTTGCTTCCTCCACAGGAGCTCCCCCTTTCCCACTCTATAGTATAAACCAAAATTATGTCGAAAGTTTTTCCAAAATGGCTACAAAAAAGCCGTCTGTGCCCGTTTTGTGGGGCAAAAACAGCGTGCCCAACGCATCGGTCTGCATGCCGGGCAAGGAAATTTCCGGCGCCACCACCCGGAATTCCGGGTTCCCGGCCAGGAATTTTTCCACCTGTTGCTGGTTTTCCTGACGGTTTACCGTACAGGTAGAATACACCAAACGGCCGTTTTCGGCAAGAGAATCCGCGCCATTTTGCAAGATTTTTTGCTGAATGGAGAGTAAATTCTCCATCCCGTCGAGATTTTTGTAGCGGATATCCGGCTTTTTGGCGATGATGCCAAGGCCCGTGCAGGGCACATCGCAAAGAACCCGGTCAAATTTACCCCAGTCCTTTCTGGGAACGGTGGCATCATTCTGCACCGCCCGGGCGCAATGAACCCCGCAGCGCCGGAAAGCCTCCTCCAGAAGATGCACACGTCCCGGAACCGCCTCGCCACTGATGAGCAGCCCGTTATCCTGCATTTGCTGCGCCAGGGTCAGGCTTTTGCCGCCCGGCGCCGCGCACAGGTCCAGCACTTTCTGGCCGGGCTCCGCCTGTACGCAAAGCGCCGCAAACTGGCTGGTCAGACCCTGTACGTGGTACGCCCCACGGCGGAAGGCGTCCCCGGCAGCCGGAGACCCCTGAAAATCCACCAGAAGCGCGTGATCCCACGGGCCGGGACGGACTGTATGCCCTTCTTCCTGCAGCTGCTCTGTCAGTTCCTTATCGGAAGTGCACAGGGTATTGACGCGTACCGCCGACACAGGACGCTGCCGGAAGGCCGCTGCCAAAGCAAACGCTTCCTCTCCATATTCCCGATAAAACAGCCGGGCCACGGCGGGCGACAGACAGTAAAAAATCTGCAAACGCTGCAGCGGATCGGGAAAATCTTCCTCCTGCACGGTCATTGCAATGGCGCGCCGCAACACGGCATTGACCATGCCCGCCGCGCTGGTTTTGCCCATGGCCTTGGTCAGTTTGACCGACTCGTTGACCGCCGCCGACGGCGGAACTTCCATGAACCGGGCCTGCGCCAGTCCGGACCGCAAAATGGCCCGCACCGGGGCGTCCAGCCGGGCCGCCGGCTTTTTGCTGAAGTGATCCAGCAGATAGTCCAAGAGCGGCTGGTATTCCAGCACCGTATAAAAGATACGCGCCGCAAAAGCGGCATCCCGCGCTTCCAGGGGCGGCGTGCACTTTTTCAGCTCGCCGTCCAGCACCAGGTTGGCGTACCCCGCCTGTTCCTGATGCATCAGCGCCTTGACGGCCAGACGCCGGGGCGTCACAGGCTGTCCCCCACTTTCAGGCGGCGCCCCGCGGCCCAGGCCGTGCCGGCCATCGGCTTGCCGCCCTCCGGCGTCACGGTCAGCAGTTCCACGGCGCCGTCGGCCGCCGCAATGGTCAGCGGCTTCAGCGCCAGAACCGTGCCGGGCGCTGCGCTGCGCACCTCCCGGGCAATGCGGCATTCCAGCACCTTGATGCGTTTGCCGTCCTGTTCAAACCAGGCCACCGGCCAGGGATTCATGCCGCGCACCCAGTTGTGGATGTGGGCAGCTTCCTGGGCAAAGGAGAACTTGGCCATGTCTTTGTTCAGCGGCGGCGCCAGGGTAGCCAGTTCCGCTTGCTGGGGCTGGGGTTTCAACGCCCCGGCCTGCAGTTTTTCCAGAGCCGTGACCAGCGTTTTGGCCCCCACCGCGCTGACGCGGTCGAACAGCTGGCCGCTGGTTTCCTCGGGATCGATCTCCACCGGCTCCACCATCAGCACATCGCCGGTATCCAGTCCTTCATCCAACTGCATGATGGACACGCCGGTTTGCCGGTCCCCGTTCAGCACGGCCCACTGGATGGGTGCCGAGCCACGGTATTTGGGCAGCAGCGAAACATGCAGGTTGATGCAGCCATACTTGGCCAGATGGAGCAGCTGCGGCGGAAGGATGCAGCCGTAGGCCACCACCACAATAATGTCCGGTGCCAGGCCGCGGATCAACTCGTCGGAAGATCCGTCCCGCAGGGTACGCGGCTGATAAACCGGAATGCCATGCTGTTCCGCCAGCTGCTTGACCGGCGGTGCGGTGAGAATCTGTTTGCGGCCCACCGGCTTGTCGCGCCGGGTAAAGACCGCACAGATCTCATGCCCGGCCTCGATCAACGCCGCCAGGCTCTCTGCCGCGATATCGGGTGTGCCCATGAACAGGATTTTCATTGATCAGTCCTCGTCTTCCTCGGGGTAGTCATCCTCATAAAAATGGGTTGCCAGGTCCATGATGGTGATGCCGTCCAGGTGATTGTTCTCATGCTGGATGCAGCGGGCCAACATATCGTCGGCCTCCATCTCAAACCATTCGCCATGGCGGTCCTGCGCCTTCACCTTCACGTGTTTGGAGCGGGAAATGGCCCCATTGTGTCCCGGGAAAGACAGGCAACCCTCGTACAGCTCCACTTTTTCGTCACTGAGCTCGAGAATCTCGGGGTTGATGAATTCAATGAACTTGTATTCGTAATTTTCCGGGATTTCTTCGGGCATATCCCGCTCATCCAGGCAGATGAAGAGGCGGCGCATCATGCCCACCTGGGGACCTGCCAGGCCCAGACCATTGGCGGCCAGCAGGGTTTCCTTCATATCGTCCAGCAAAACGCCCAGGCGATCATCAAACTTGGTAACGGGGCGGCAGACCTTTTTCAGAATCGGATCGCCGTCCTGCACAATCGTACGCAGTGCCATAAAAGAGTACCTCCAAAATTGTTATAAATCTCCGTCAGAATGGAAATCAAGGATCACCGAAGCCTTTTGCGGCAGTTTTTCCCGGGCGTAGACGTCCAGGGTTTCCCGCAAGAGGGCCCGGAAAGTTGCATCATTGCGGCATTTCAGGGTCAGTTTATACCGGTATTTTCCGTTGAGCATCGTGATGGCCATGGGCGCGGGGCCCAGCAGCCGCAGCGGCATCCGGGGATGCTGGGCCGCCCGTTCGGCCAGCAGCGTGCCGAAGCGGTGGGCCGCCATGGCCACCATACCTTCCTGCGCTCCCACAAAACCGACGACGCAGAAAGAGCAGAACGGCGGGTACAGGCCAAATTTCCGGAAGGCGATTTCCTCCCGGTAAAAGGCTTCGTAGTCCTGCTCCGCTGCCAGCTGCAGCACCGGATGTTCGGGCACCGATGTCTGGATCAGCGCGCGGCCCGGCAATGCCGCCCGGCCGCCGCGGCCAATTACCTGGGTAACCAGGCTGAAGACGCTTTCGTAGGCACGGAAACCCTGCCCGAACAGCAGCGAATCGATGCCCAGTACCCCCACCAGGGTAACCTTTTCAAAGTCCAGCCCCTTGGCCACCATCTGGGTGCCCAGCAGAATATCATATTCCTGCTTGCCGAACTGAGCCAGCATTGTCTCATGGGCGTTTTTCTGGCCCGTGGAATCCTGGTCCATCCGCAAAATGCGGGCAGTGGGCAAAAGCTGTGCCAGTTCCTCCTCCACGCGCTGGGTTCCAAACCCGCTGTAGTTGAGCTTCCCGCCGCATTCGGGACAAACCTGCGGCAGCGGGCGCACGGTGTGTCCGCAATGATGGCACATCAAAGCCTGCTGTGGCTTGTGGTACACCAACGGTACACTGCAGTTGGGACATTTGAGCACATGTCCGCAGATAGCACACATGCCCACCGTATGATATCCGCGGCGGTTCAGCAGCAGAATGCTCTGTTCCCCGTTCTCCAGGTTTTCCTGTAACTCACGGGCCAGGCGCTTGCTGATTTCCCGGGGATTGCCGGAGGCCAGCTCCGCACGCATATCGATGAAATCCACCTGCGGCAGCGGGCGTCCCCCGTAGCGTTGGGTAAGTGTCACCAACTGGTACTTGCCGCACTCGGCCGCGTGATAGGTTTCGGTCAGCGGCGTGGCAGACGCAAACAGCAGCAGCGCATTTTCCATCGCCGCCCGTTTTTTGGCCACATCGTGGGCATCGTAGCGCGGCGCAGATTCGCTTTGGTAGGTGTGCTCCTGCTCCTCGTCCAGAATGATGAGCCCAATATTCTGCAGCGGCGCAAAAATCGCGCTGCGGGTGCCCACCACAATGTCCGCCTGTCCTTGCTGAATCAGCCGCCATTGGAGCAGCCGTTCGGTGTTGTTCAGGGCGGAATGCTGCACCGCCAGCCGATTGCCGAATGTGGACTTGAGCCGCCGGATCATCTGCGGCGTCAGGCTGATTTCCGGTACCAGCACCAGCGCCTTGCGCCCCAGTTCCAACGTCCGTTCAATCAGTTTGAGGAATACGACGGTTTTTCCGCTTCCCGTAACGCCGTGCAGAAGTGCCGCATGGGGCTTTCCATCTTCCAGGTCCGGCACAAGCGCGTCATACGCACGCTGCTGCTCCTCCGCCAGCGTGATGGGCTGGGGCGCGAAAGGTATGTCCGCAAACAGATCCAGGGTTTTGTCCTGTTCCGCCACGGTCAGAACGCCTTTTTCGCAAAGGGTGTCCAGTGTTGCTTTGGAAATGCCCACCTCGTCCAGCTGGTGGGCAGTGAGGGGCCCCTGGCGCAAAGCTTCCACCGCCGCTTTCTGCCGTGGCCCGGGCTTGGGTTTCTGGGGTAACTCCCCCGCCAGGGTGTACACCCGTTCGGTGGAGCGGCTGAGCCTATTTTGCACCACCGGCTTGCCGTCCACCACCGCAGCCCGGTACTGAGCCCCGTACGGGATAACCGCCTTGACCGCCTCGAACCAGGTGCAGAACGTCCGGTCCTTCAGGAAACGGACCAGCGTGAGCAGGTCCGGGGTCAGCCGTGCCTGCTCCGGGGCTGCGTCGTGCAGGGTTTTCAGCCGTTTAGGCGCCGTTTCGGCGTCCACGTCCTCCACCTGCAGCACCACAGCCATCCGGGGCTTATCCCCCCGGCCAAAGGGTACCAGCACCATGCTGCCGGGCCACACCCGGCCGGCCAGTGTTTCCGGCACCCGATAGGAATAGAGTTTATCAAAATGAATGGTCGCATTGTCCACCGCGACCTGGGCGATGGACAGGGTCATTCGTCCTTCCCGTGCTGCAGCCGGAACTGGATGATGGAATACAGACTTTCAGCACAGGTTTCCACCTGCACATTGACCACATGCTCGTCATACTCCACCGAGTTGGCAATTTCGGTCTTGGCCCGTTCCAGGCGACGCTGAATAGTCTCTTCGTTCTCGGTGCCGCGGTTGCGCAGGCGCCGTTCCAGCTCTTCCATATTGGGCGGCAAAACGAAGATGGTGGTGGCACCCGGGTACATTTTTTTGATGTTGCCGGCGCCCTCCACCTCGATGACCAGGATGACCGGAATGCCCCGTTCCATACGCGTCTCGATTTCGCTGCGCAGCGTGCCGTAGTAGTTGCCGCAGTACTGGGTGTGCTCCACGATCTGGTCGTGGGCCAGATGGTCCTCAAAATCCGCCACCGACATAAAGTGGTAGTTGATACCGTTCTTCTCCCCTTCCCGCGGGGCACGGGTGGTGGCCGAGACCGTGTGCTGGATTTCCGGGTGGTTCTTCAGCAGCTGTGCCACCACGGTGTCTTTACCGGTACCGGACGGGCCAGAAACCACAAACAAGTATTTTTCGCCTTTCATATACTTACCCCTTATACTTCCTTTTCCTCTTGCTCAAAACGTCCTGTGACACTCTCCAGCGCAATTCCGGAAAGAATCACATGGTCCGAGTCCATAATCAATACCGCCTGGGTGCGCCGCCCATAGGACGCGTCGATCAGAGCACCCTTTTCCCGGGCATCCTGTACCAGCCGTTTGATAGGCGCCGAATCCGGGCTGACAATGGCGATGACCCGGTCGGCATTGACCATATTGCCGAATCCGATGTTGATCAGTTTCATAAAAAGCCTTTACTCGATGTTCTGGATCTGTTCGCGGATCTTCTCGATCTCGGATTTCAGTTCCACCACCAGACGGGTGATGGCCACGTCCTGGCACTTGGAACCGATGGTGTTGGATTCCCGGTTCAGTTCCTGGGTCAGGAAATCCAGTTTGCGGCCGATGGGTTCGTTCAGCTCGAGAATTTCCCGATATTGTCCCACATGGCTGTGCAGACGGACGGTTTCCTCGTCAATGGCGGTCTTGTCGGCAAAGATAGCCGCCTCCGTCACAAGACGCGCCTCGTCGATGTTGCGATCCCCCAGCAGTTCCTGCAGACGGGCATACAGTTTTTCGCTGTATGCCTGTACCCGCCCGGCGCTGTCCTTTTCGATCTGTGCCACCAACGCTTCAATGGTGGTCAGACGCCCCGACACATCTTCCTTGAGTTTTTCGCCTTCGGTGGCGCGCATGGCCACAAAGGCGTCCAGCGCCTGCCCGGCCACAGACTGCACGTCCTGCCAGAGTTCTTCCTCGTTGGTGGGCGCCGCCGTCTGCGTCAGCACATCGGGAAAACGTGCCAGCATTCCGACGGTCACATCGTTTTTCAGGTCCATCCGCTCCGACATGGCATTCAGGGCGGTGCGGTATCCCTGGGCCAGCTGCCAGTTGACAGTGACTACCGTATCCGCCGCCGTCACTGTCTGCAGGGAAAGGCTGAGTTCCACCTTACCGCGGCTGACCCGGGAGGCCACCAACTGTTTCAGCTTGTCCTCCATAAACGCACAGGAGCGCGGCAAACGGGAGGAATACTCAAAAAAGCGCGCATTGACACTGCGCAGTTCCACCTTGATGTCCCGCCCATGCAGCAATGCACCCGCACGGCCATAGCCTGTCATGCTTAAAACCATATCCTACACCTCACGACTGTGTTTTTTGTCCCGGTCGCACAAAAACATATATTGTATATTGTACTATTTTTACAGCAGAGATGCAAGGTGGCAGGCCGTCTTTCCGGAACTTCACCCCAAATTTTTACACCCACAACACAAAACCGCCCCCGCGGTGCAGCGGGAGCGGTCTTTGATTCATCAGACGGGATGGGACTTGTTTTCGTAGTCGGCATGCAGCGCATCCACACCCTGCAGGCGGGCATTGCGCTTTTCGAAGAACTTGGGGGCGACCTGCGGGAACATGGCGTAGGTCAGCACATCCTCCTCCTGGATGGCATACTTGGAGGCTTCGGCCTTCAGCTTGTCCATCTCAGGCTCCAGGGTATCGGCAAAACGGCAGGTGATGGGTTTCTCGCCCTTCAGGATGAAGTCGCTGAACTCCTTCTTGATGGGAGCGGGCGTCTTGCCATAATCGCCGTGGACCAGGCCCTTGAATTCCTTGGTGACCATCTTATAACGTTCACCCAGGATCACATTGAAGACAGCCTGGGTACCGACAATCTGGCTGGTGGGCGTGACCAGCGGCGGATAACCGGCATCCTCACGCACACGCGGAATTTCGGCCAGCACTTCGTCCAGCTTGTCTTCCTTACCGGCGTCCTTGAGCTGCTTGAGCATATTGGAGAACATGCCGCCCGGCACCTGATAGAGCAACGTGTTGGCATCCACGCCCAGGGACTTCGGGCTGATCTGGCCGTTGGCAATGTACTTTTCGCGCAGCTTGGCAAAATAGGCACGAACCACATTGAGCTGGTTCAGGTCCAGGCCGGTGTCATAGTCGGTGCCCTGCAGCGCCGCAACCAGGCTCTCGGTGGGCATATGGGAAGTGCCCAGCGCCAGCGGGCTCATGGCGGTGTCGATGATGTCGGCGCCCGCCTCGATACCCTTCAGGATGGACATGGAAGCCAGACCGGCGGTGTAATGGCTGTGGATGTCCACAGGGATCTTGACGGTGGACTTCAGCTCCTTGACCAGGTCATAGCAGGTGTACGGCTTCAGAAGACCCGCCATATCCTTGATGCAGATGGAATCAGCGCCCATCTCCTCCAGGGTCTTGGCGTATTTGGCAAAGTACTCGTTGTTATGTACCGGGCTCAGCGTATAGCTGATGCAGGCCTGCACATGGGCGCCTTCCTTGTTGGCAGCCTTGATGGCCGTCTGCAGGTTACGCGGATCGTTCAGGGCATCAAAGATGCGGATGACGTCAATGCCGTTGGCCACGGACTTCTGGACGAAGTACTCGACAGCGTCGTCGGCATAGGGACGGTAGCCCAGCATGTTCTGGCCGCGGAACAGCATCTGCAGCTTCTGATGGGGCAGTTCCTTGCGCAGAATGCGCAGACGCTCCCAGGGGTCCTCATCGAGGAAACGGATGCAGGAGTCAAAGGTGGCGCCGCCCCAGCACTCCACAGAGAAGTAGGGAATCTTATCCATTTCGGGCAGGATGGGACGCATCTCATCCATCGTCATACGGGTGGCAAGCAGAGACTGGTGCGCATCGCGCAGAACGACCTCGGTAATCTGGATGGGTTTCTTAGCCAATGTCATTCACCTAGCCTTTCGATCAGTTCATGGTGCAGAGCAGCGCGCCGGAATCCACGACGTCGCCCTTACGCACATCGATGGTGGCGATGGTGCCGTCCTGCGGAGCGCTGATCTCGTTTTCCATCTTCATGGCTTCCAGGATGAGCAGCGTGTCGCCGGCCTTGACGGAATCGCCGGGCTTGACCTTCACGTCTAGGATGTTGCCGGGCATGGGAGCATTGACCACCACGGCACCGGCAGCACCGGCGGGGGCAGCGGGAGCGGCGGGAGCCGCAGCCGGAGCGGGCGCGGGAGCAGCGGGTGCGGCAGGAGCGGCAACGGCCACCGGAGCGCCGGTGCCCTCCTCCACCGTGACATTGTAAGCAACACCGTTGACGGTAACGATCAGGTTTTTCATAGGAAGTTCCTCCTTAAAAATCAAGGTTGATGGTTTTGTCTGCGAGCGGGTGCTTACAGCGTAATGTTACCATGTTTCTTGGCCAGGCGAACTGCGCGCTTGCTGGCCAGCATATCCAACGCCTGCGCCACGGCACCGCGGATTCCCGCAGCATCGCAGACAGCATCGGCTGCACCGTTGGCGGTGGCAGCCTCGGCACCGCAGACATCCTTGGCATAGGCCGCGGCCTTTGCCTTGGTAGCATCCGCGATATTGTCGGAAGCATAGATTTCATCCTTGTAGAGGACGCTGACCGCCGTCTCGGGCGCCAGCGGTGCGATGGTGCAACCCTTGACGGCCACGCGCCAGTCGGCACAAGCGGCAAAGACCGTGTAGACGGGGCCGACGGCCTCCCCTACCAGAACGGCAACCTTGGCTGTGGTGGCTTCGGCATAGACACCTGCCATACGGGCTGCCTGACGAATGCCGCCTGCCTGGTCATCGCCCTCGCTCTTCACGAAGCCGTCGCTGTTGACAACGGTCACCACAGGGATGCTGTAGGCGTCGCACAAACGGACAAACCGGGCCGCTTTGGCCGTGCACTTATGGCAGATAGCCGCTTTCTCGGTGGCCACAATGCCCACCGCACTGCCGTTGATGGTTGCCAGTGCGGTGACAACGTTCTTGCCATAGCCGCTGTACAGCTCCACAGCACTGTCCGCATCGGCCAGAGCCGCCACGGCATCGGCCGCCGTGTATTTGGCAACGCTGATGTTCTTGGCGGGAGCAGCAAAATCAAACAAAGCCGGGCCGGCCAGATTGTTGGCAGGCAGCAATGCCACAATGCTGGCAGCCTGCTTGGCAGCTGCCACCGCATCGGCAGCCGTCACCGCGGCAACACCGGCCTTGGCTGCGAAAGCCGCCGAGCCGGCACCGCTGACATGGTCATCGGCGGTGTAGGGCGCATTCAGGAAAAGCTCGGCGTCCTCCGCCATGATGCAGACATCCGCCGCCGCCGCGTTGATGGCATTGGTACCCGCGCAGGTGCCGGTAATGACCGCCACCTGGGGAATCACGCCAGAAACACGGGCAATCTCTGCCGTCAATGCCGCCGTGGCGTTCAGCAGTTCCAGACCGCCGTCCAGTTTGGCGCCGGTGGAATTGTAGAAGGTAACCACCGGTGCTCCCGTTTCAGCCGCCATCTCCAGCACGCGGATATTCTTCTTGATATCCTGCACACTGACCGGCTCGCCATTTTCATACACTACGTACACGCTCTGTCCGTTGGCACAGCCGTAGGCCGCGCTGACGGCACCTTCGGTGTACAACGGCGAGAAAGCGCCGTCGTCAAAAAATGCTGCAAGGATCTCTGCCTTGCCAGGTTTGTTTGCTGCCATACAGTGACCTCCCATGATAAGACTGACTGTTTTTTGTGAAAATGTTCATAAAAATATGTCATTTGGCACAATTATACTACTTTGTGTAAAATTCCACAAGTAGAAACTCTTCGGTTTTTCTGGATTTTTTCACTCTTTTTTGGGGTTCTTTGCTGGCTTATTCGGCAAATCAATCTTTGTGGCGCGTCAGGGGCCCCGGACGACGGGGCGCCCCTTCTTTCCGGGCGGGCGCTGAGCGGGTACTCTTCTGGGCCGCATTGCGCAGAGCGCTCACCTCGGACTTTTTCAGTTCGCGGTATTCCCCCGGCTGCAGCATGCCCAGCTTGACCGGACCTTCGGCGCTGCGCTTCAGACGCACCACCTGCAGTCCCACCGCCGAACACATACGGCGGATCTGGCGGTTGCGCCCTTCGTGCAGGGTAATTTCCAGCACGGTACGCCCCGGTTCGTCGGTAACCACATGAATCACACAGGGCTGGGTGCGCACGCCGTCATCCAGCACCACCCCGGAGGCCATCTGCACCACCTGTTCCTCGGTAGCCCGGGGATTCACGGTTACCCGGTAAAGCTTGCCCACGCCGCCCGACGGATGGGTCAGCAGGTTAATGAAAGCGCCGTCGTCCGTCATAAGCAACAGACCTTCGCTGTCCTTGTCCAGCCGTCCCACCGGGCGCAGCATGGCGGGCACATCGGCCACCAGGTCCATCACGGTCTTCCGGCCCCGGTCATCGGAGCGGGTGGTCAGATACCCCCGCGGTTTGTGCAACATAATATAGGTATACTGACGCTTGCGCACGATGCGCACGTTTTTCCCGTCGATGGATACCTTATCATAATCGGGGTCCATCTTGTCCCCCAGACCGACCGGGTGTCCGTTCACCTTGACTTTGCCGGCCGCGATCAGTCGTTCCGCCTCCCGGCGGGAGCAAATGCCCTGGTCGGCCAGGACTTTTTGAATCCGTTGTTCTGCCATGCTTACTCCTTATGCTTCGGGCGTTGTATCCTCGCCCTTGTCTTTTTTCATCATCGAGGTGATCTTCTCCACCAGGTCAGGCAGGGCGGCAATGGCATTGTCCACCGCCGTCACCTTTTCGATCAGCTGGACGGTGCGCACATTGCCCCCCGAGATCACCAGAAAGGCCACCGGTGTCACAGACACACCGGCGCCGGTACCGCCGCCGAACATCTGCTTGTCAGACTTCGGCGCCACATCGGACCCGCCGGACGCAAAGCCGAAGGTAACCCGGGACACCGGAATGATGGTGGTGGCGGCGTCCACATGGATGGGGTCACCGATGATGGTACTGGTGTCCACCATCTCGCGGATTTTGTCGATGGTAACGCCCATCAACCCTTGAATCGGATGTTCTGCCATAATAACTCCTCCCAGAAAATAAAAACTCAGGTGGTTTGTGATTCAGATTGTGGAACCGGCTGCAACAGCGGATCTTTCCAGATCCGGTACAGCAGATGAAACATCAGAATGGCGCTGGCGGAAACCGTGCAGGAGATCCGCCGCTCCGCGCGGCGGTTGCCCAGAAAATCCGGCTCCAGCCACAGGCGGTCGCTCTGCAAGAGCACCGTCTGCTGTACCAATGCCAACGCCGTATTGAAAGCCGCCATCTCGGCGCCGTACACCACCGCGGTGCGCGAGGCATCCTCACAGGTAACCGTCCAAAACACATTCAGATGCCGGACATGAATTTTGAAAAGCGAATGCTTTCGCAGCCAACGCATATGGCTCAGCACGCAGCGTGCCATCGCCTTGGGATCTTCCACCGTAACTTCCAGCATCCGCTCCAGTCGCTTCATGACGGCACCGGACTCTATTTCTTCCTCTTCCTCCGGCATCGGCGGTGCAGAAGCTTTCTCCGGGTTGCGGGCGGCAGATTCCGCCTGCTGCGCTCCCTGCGGGAGCGGTTCCTTTGGCGTTACCGGCTGTTCCGGTACCGCCTGCCGTGGCGCGGCTTCCGGCGCTGCGGCGGCTTGCTGCTGCGGCGATGCTTCCGGCGGCTTCTCCCCTGTCCGGGGCGCAAAAGACATTGTTGGCCGGTGCAGTTTACGGGACCAGACAGTACGGTGCAGCGGTCCGTAGACAGCGTCCACCCGCAGGTGCCCCGGCCTGTACGCCACCGAAAAACCGAGCGGCAGCAAAAGCGCCACGACGACCAACAGCACCACCAGCAGTATCAGCACCGCCAGAATTTTCAGGGCGGCGAGCAAGACAACCATCATCGCTCACTTCCATTCCAGCTGCTCTGTGTCCGGAGCCGGGCTTTCCTCCCCGGAGGAAGGTTCCGCCTCCGGCGCGCCGGCCTCATCATGCAACGGCGGCAGGTCCTGCAAGCCACGCAAACCGAAAACCCGCAGGAAGGTGTCGGTCACCTGGAAGGCCACCGGCTTTCCGGGCAGATCCAACCGGCCGGCCTCTTCAATCAATCCTTTTTCCAGCAGTTTTGCCACGGTGGAAGAGGAATCCACCCCGCGCACCTGCTCGATGAAACTGCGGGACACCGGCTGGTTGTACGCAATAACCGCCAGCACTTCCAGCGCCGCCGGAGAGAGCGGTGCGTTGCGCCGGGTATCCAGAATGCGCTTGACCATTTCGCCGTAATAGGGCCGGGTGGTCATCTGCCAGCGGTCCGGTCCGAACCGAAGCAAGGCAAAGCCGCGCTCCTCTTCATCATAGCGGGTCTGCAGCCGTTCCAGCAAAGATTCTGTCTCTGCCACGGACAGACGCATTGCATCCGCCAGCCGCTCCACCTCCACCGGTTCTGCATGGGCAAACAGCATGGCCTCCAACGCGCCGATATGTTGTGCTTCAGTCACGGGCCGTGCCCTCCTTTCGTCTCGTGTGGCTCTTGTCCAGGTCCAGTGTGCCGTCCTCATCCACCCGGATGCGTCCGGCACGGATCAGTTCCAGCAAAGCCAGAAATGTAGCCACGTTGGTACTGCGGCTTTCTTCGCTGCTGAAAAGCTGGTTCATCTTGTGCAGACTTCCCCGTAAAAGCCCCCGCAACATATGGGAAACCCGGCTCGCCACCGAAACGAAGGGTGCGGCCACCAGCGGTTCAAACCGTTCCTGGGTGGGCTTGCGTTTGCGCAGGCTGCGCCCCATCAGGCTGAACCAGGCCTGTACCAACAGGTTGGGATCATGGCGGCGGGTATATTCAGCGGCCCCCACCAGTGGCATCGGTTCACGCACCGCGGTGTACAGATCCCGTGCACGGCCGCCCAGCTGGGCAGCCACCTCCTTGCAGGCACTGTATTCAATCAGCCGCCCGGTCAGCTCCGCCTTCATACGCTCCGCTTCCGGGCTGCGCGGCAGCAACAGGGCACTTTTCATCTGTACCAGGTGGGCGGCCATATCGATAAATTCGCTGGAAACATCCATGCGATTGGCTTGCAAGGTACGGATTGCCGCTGTATATTGATCGATCAGCTCCATGATGTTCACATCATAGAGGTTCATTTTGTTTTTTCCCACCAGATACAACAGCAGATCCAGCGGTCCCTCAAAATCTTCCAGTTTAAAAGTCAATGCTTCTTGCAACGTTACCCCCAGAACAATTCCACAAACCCGGTAAGATCCACCAGGCGATTCCACAGGAAATTCACCGCCACGGATAGCGGCACATTCAAAGCCCCCAGAAACACAAGCGCCAGAACCGCCAGCATGATATACCGTTCATAACGCATGGCCTTAAAATAAAGCCGCTCCGGCAAAAAAAGCAACACGATGCGGCTGCCGTCAAATGGCGGGACAGGAATCAGATTGAAGACGGCCAGACTCAGATTCATGACCACCATATCATATAAGAACATTGCCAGCGGAGAGACCCGGCCCGCCAGACCGCTGTAAAGAACCACCTTATACAGGATCATGGACAGCCACGCCAGCAGAAAATTGCTGACAGGCCCCGCCGCCGCCGAAATGGCCATACCCACTTTGGGATTGCGGTAATTTCGCGGATTGATCCCCACCGGCCGGGCCCAACCCACACCGCCGATGAGCATGCACAGGGCACCCAACGGATCAAAATGGCGCATGGGATTGAGCGAGAGCCGCCCGGCGCGCAGGGCGGTATCGTCCCCCAGCCAGTGGCTGACCAAGGCGTGGGCCGCCTCGTGAAACGGAATGGCAATAAGAACAACGATCGCCCGCAAAAGATACTGTAAAACCTGATACCCCGAGAGCAATCCCTGCAAAGGAAACACCACCCCATTAAAATATCATCTTATTATATCGTACAAAATGGCGCAAAACAAGCCCCGTAACCCGCCGGCGGTGGTTTCTTTGCCGGGCTTTTCCCGAAATAGACGCCCTTACAAAAAAAGTTCAACTTTTTTGTGCAAAGGTCTTGCAATTCCCAGAAATATTCGTTATAATTGTAAAGCTATTGAAAAGGAGGTGCAAGCAATTATGGCCAAATGTTCTTGCTGTGGCAAGGGTGTCACGTTCGGTATCAAGGTTTCTCACTCTCATCGTCGGAGCAACCGTACCTGGAACCCCAATGTCAAGCGCGTGAAGGCGATCGTGGACGGTTCCCCGAAGTATATCTACGCCTGCACCCGCTGCCTG
>CAJFFY010000038.1 GCA_904374465.1 uncultured Subdoligranulum sp. | reverse complement strand
GAACTCCATGAAGAGGTACTTTTTGAATCCTCAAAAAAACTGATTCTCATGCAGGTCCGCAAAAAGGGGGCTCCACGAGGCAATTAGCATTTCGAGTGCTCCCTCTTACGACCTCTTGAGTACATCTCCTTATAAACAACACCATTTACACGGCGTACAGTTTATTATACCAGACTTTAAATCGGCTGTCAACGCAAGGTATCAGAACAGCCGCTGTTTCTGGGTGGGTTTGGGGTCAAAGGGGGTATCCTCGTGGTGGCGGCGGATAAAGACCTGGCGGGTCTTTTCGGTGACGGTGCGGCCGTTGTGTTTGGGCACCGTGTAGATGGTGCGGGTGATATTGTAGTAGCCCCGCAGCCGCTGCACCAGGTACTGGGCCACGGCGGGCAGGCAGTCGGTATCCTCGATGTTTTCGTAGTTGTAGTCGGCGTACAGGAAGGGGATCTCGTCGTCCCCGGCATAGAGGGTGATGCCGGCCTCGTCCAGCACCACTTCCCGGATAACGCTCTGGTGCAGGCCGGCGGTGCCGCATTCGGCGGCCAGCTTGGCGGCGCGGGGACGCTGGTCCAGGGGCACGCTCTGGGGGTCCAGTTTTTCGGTGCCGCGCTGGCCGATTTCCAGCAGAATATCCCGCATCATCCGGCTTTCCAGCAGCGGGCGGATCCGTTCCTTGGCGCGGGCTTGTTCGGTTTTGTTCTGGATCTTGGCGATCAGGCCCATGCAAGGCGCCTCCTTTTTTAAAAGGTAACAATTCGTTTACAGTATAGCACAGGAGGCGCGGCGCTGGCAAGCGCGGCCCCCACAAAAAATGCCGCGCTTCCTGCGCGGCCGTTGTGAAAAATGATGGGTTGTGAATCAGGCGTTCTGGAAGCGGACCACACCGGTGCGGTCCAGAGCCACCATAACGGCGGGGATGAGCACCAGCTGCAGCACGATGCCGGGCACCGCGGTGAGCAGGGCGCCGGACAGGAAGGCCTGCAGGGTGAAGGCGTTGCCGGCCATGCCCAGCAGCACCACTTCGGCCACGCCCCAGACCAGGCGTCCGCCCACCATGGCCACCAGCAAGCTGCCGTACAGGGCAGCCAGGCCGCGCTTGTGCAGTGCGGTGTAGACCAGGCCGATGATCAGGCCGTAGGCGGCCAGTTCAAAGGCCATGGCCAGGGCCACCGGGTAGATGGGCGGCATACCGAAGAGCGTCGACCGCAGCAGCGGGGCCACAAAGCCGATGACCAGGCCGTACTGCCAGCCGCACAGCAGGCCGCAGAGCAGCACAGGGATATGCATGGGCAGCAGCATGTTGCCGATGGTGGGGATGCCGCCCGTCACGAAGGGCAGCACCAGGCACAGGGCCAGGAACAGGGCGGTCAACACCAGTTTGTAGGTTTTTTCGCGGGTATTCACAGAAACGATCTCTCCTCATCAAAAAGTGTTCCGGCGCCGCCCTTCTGGGCAGCCGTTGCCTTCCTGGCTTTTCTCAAAGGAACCGTTTTTTATTTTACACCGTCCAGGCGGTGGTGTCCAGCACAAAATCGCATCCGGTCTCGGGATGGTATTGCCGGAAATAACCTTCTTCCAGCGGAATCCACCGCTGCTCAAAGGCGGTATAGTGGTCCCCTTCCCGGGCCTGCAGGCGTTTTTGCTGGCAGTCCTGCGTGCAGGTGGTAAAGACACGGCAGGTGGCGGGCACAGCCAGGTCGGGGTGCAGGGCGTAGCTGCCTTCCAGCAGGATCAGCGGACGGGGCGGCAGCGGGTGCGGGTCCCGCATGGTGCCCAGCCGGCAGGCGTAGGCCTGGTAGACGGCGGGCTGACCGGCCAGCAGCGGGTCCAGCAGCTGGGCGCGCAGCCGGGCAAAGTCCATGTTGGCGCCGGGATGTTCGGTCCAGTCGGGGCGGCGGCGGGCGGGGGGCAGGTAAAAGTCATCCATATGGATCAGATGACAGGGCAGCCGGGCGGCCAGCCAGGCGGCCAGGGTGGATTTTCCGCTGCCGCACCGGCCGTCGATGGCCAGCAGTACCGGTTTGTCGCCCGCCGCCAGTTTGCGGGCAGCTTCCAGAACCGGTACGGCAGCCCGTTCCATGGCGGCGCTCATGCGTCCAGGGCCCGCAGGGCCAGGGCCACGGCGTTTTGCAGGTATTCTTCCAGGCGGCAGTCCTGGGTTCCGGCCACCTGCGCCCCGCAGTGGGAGGACGGAATCAGGATCTTTTCGGCCGCCGCCCCCGAAACGGCGGTGGCCATCCGGGGCGAAACCTCCCCCAGAATGCCGTTGGCCAGGATCATGCCGATGGGGCCCAGGATCAGGGCGGCCCGGGCGGCGTTGTAGATGACGGCATTTTCGCCGGTGGCGCCATGGGGCGCCCCTGCCTTGAGCATGGCGTTGGTGGCCAGCACGTTGGTACCCACCGCCAGCAATTCACAGTCGCCGGGCAGCGCCGGGGCCAGCATCTTGATCAGCTGGGTGCCCATACCGCCCCCCTGCCCGTCCAACACCAACACGATCCGTCCTGCTTTCATCCCACAATACCTCCTGTTTTTCCTTCTTTCTTTACAAAGAAAGAAGCAAAGAAATTCCAAACAATTCTCCGGGGGCCTCTCCTTTCTTTACAAAGAAAGGAGCAAAGAAATTCCAAAGAAAACAGGAGCCCTGCTCCTGTTTTACAACTTTATCCATGTTCACGTTCCGGCTCCGGCGCGAGCGTTCCCGTGCCGCCCATACACCCGGTTCAGAGTTTCTTCGGTTCCTTCTTTGCAAAGAAGGAACAAAACAAAACAAAAAAAGCGCGACCTTTGCAGGCCGCGCCGATGTGCCATTTTGCTTATTCAGCCTGGATAGCGCCGGTCGGGCAAACGCCTTCGCAGGCACCGCAATCGATGCAGGAACCAGCATCGACCACAGCCTTGTCCTCCATGCTGATTGCACCGACGGGGCAGGTGTCAACACATGCACCGCAAGCAACGCACTCGCTGGAAACGGTATGAGCCATCGTGAACTCCTTATCTCCGTGCTGATTGATCTCCCCTACCGGCCCTGCACGGCTGCTTCCCGGTATGGTGCACAGCGGGTTTTGCTGCCTACTGCGTTACAGATAGTGTATCACATTGTGTAAAAATTCGCAAGTGCCATATCTTGAAAAATTTTTTCCCGGCACCCCAAGACAGGGGTCAATCCTGTTCCGGGTCGGGGGTTTTGGGCACCCGTTTGCCGCCCCGCAGGTAGACGCATTCCTCCCGCTTGTAGACGCGTGGCGCCAGGATTTCCACATTGGAGCGGACCTTCAGGGTCCCGGCCACCACGTTCACTTCCACCACGGTGCCTTCGCCGTCCGGGGTGCGGACGATGCTGCCCGGGGTGGGTGTGATGGAATTCAGGTACTCGTAGCTTTTCTGTTCATAGGCCAGGCAGCACATCAGGCGTCCGCAGGCGCCGCTGATCTTGGCAGGGTTCAGGCTGAGCCCCTGTTCCTTGGCCATCTTGATGGACACCGGCTGGAAATTTTTCAAAAACCGGCTGCAGCAGAAAGGCTGGCCGCACAGGCCCAGACCGCCCATCATCTTGCTTTCGTCCCGCACGCCGATCTGGCGCAGCTCGATGCGGGTATGGAACTGGGACGCCAGATCCTTGACCAGTTCCCGGAAATCCACCCGGTTGTCGGCGGTGAAATAAAACACCAGTTTGCTGCGGTCCAGGGTATATTCGGCGTCCACCAGCTTCATGGCCAGGCCGTGGGCGGCAATGCGCTGCTCGCAGATCTGGTAGGCCCGCTGGACGTCGGCGCGGTTCTGGCGCATCCGGCGCACATCCACGGCGTCGGCTATCCGCATCACCGGCTTTACTTCCCGGGAAAAGCCCGGCGCTTCGTGGATGCCCCGCACCACCTCGCCGCACTCGGTGCCGCGGGCGGTGGTGACAATGACGAAATCCCCGGTCTTGATGTCCAGGTCGCCGGGATCAAAATAATAGGCCCGGCCGTTTTCTTTGAATTTTACCGAAACTACTTTCATGGTTACAATCCTTTATCTTCAGGCAATTTGGGCGGCCAGCAACGCCACGGTCAGCCGCAGGTTGCCGTTGGCCGTCACGGTGCGGCGCGCCTCGGCGGTGGCCCGCAGGATGCGGGCGGCGGCGTCGGGGCGCAGTCCGCCGCAGGCGGTACCGTACCCGGGGCGGCGCAGCACGGCGCTGCACAGCTGGTCCAGCTGCCACAAAAGCCCCAGGCAGCCTTCCCGGTCCCGCTCATACCTGGTCAGCAAAGCCAGGGCGCGGTAGGTGTCGTTCTGGGCCGCATACCCGCACAGTTCCTTGGCCTGGGCCAGGGCGGTGCGGGTGGCGGCATCCCGGTAGGCCCGCAGGGCGGTGCCCACATGCCCCTCGTACACAAAGGCCAGTTCCTCGGCCTGGGCGCCGGGCAGTCCTTCCCGGCGCAGCAGGGCCGCGCACTCGTCGGTGGGCACCGGGGCGATGGTGTAGGCCGCGCAGCGGCTGCGGATGGTGGGCAGCACGGTGGCGGCGCTGGTGGCGGTCAAAAGGAACAGCACCCCTTCGGGCGGTTCCTCGATGATTTTGAGCATGGCATTGGCGGAGGACCCGTTGAGGTTCTGGGCGCCATAGATGAAGAGCACCCGACCCGCCGCGTCGGTGGACAGGGCGGAATGCTGGATGGCCTCCCGCATTTCCCGCACCCGCTTGACGGGGATCTGCCCGCTGGCACCCTCGCCCCGCAGCACCAGACACTCGGTGTCCTCCCCTTTCAGGACGGCCTCGGCGTGGGGGCCGCCGGCGGGGTATAAGTAATCGGCTGCCAGGCAGCGGGCGGCAAACCCGGCGCCGCAGCCGGCTTCCCCCACCAGCAATACCGCATGCGGCAGCCGGCCGGTGCGCAGCGCGGCGCCCAGCTCGGCTTTCAGGGCCGCATTGCCGGCCAGACGGTCCAGCATCACAGCTTTTCGAACCGCTCCACGTTGGTGACGATGATGGTAGCGCCGCCCACCGTAACTTCCATGGGCATGGCGCTCTCGATGCCCAGGCCCAGGGTGGCGGTGCCGGGCACGATCTCGGTGCGCTGCTTGCAGAACTGGCTGATGATGCTGATGCATTCATCCACCTTTTCGTCCTCGGTGCAGATGAGCAGCGTCATGTTGCCGGCCATCAGGAATCCGCCGGTGGTGGCCAGGCGGGTGACGTAGAATTTGTGTTTGAGCAGTTCGTTACACACTGCCCGGGAATCTTCCTTATTGACGATCGCGGTGATGAGTTTCATACCAAAAACCTCCTTGATTCGCGCGATATTGATATTACAAACCGTTCAGAAGCGGTTGCGTTTTTCCCAGTCGCGGCGGCGCTTGTAGCCCAGGATGGTATCCTTGCACCAGAAAAAGATTTCGCGCCCGAAAAACACCAGGAATCCCAGCATGCCCAGCACCAGGCTGATGCGGGTGAACCGGTCGCCCCAGATGAATTGCCACACCCAGACGGCCAGTTCGAACCAACCCAGGTATTTCATCTTGAAGGGGATCAGCCCGAAGAGCAGCACGCTCTGGTTGGGCCACAGCCAGGTATAAGCGAAGAGCATGCTCAGGTAGATGGCGTTGGGGGACGCCGCGCCCGAGAGAAAACAGCTGATCCAGGCGCCCAGCACCCCCAGGGCCACATAGAGGGTCATGCGGAAATCCCCCCACAGCCGTTCCAGGGCGTTGCCGATCCAGAAATAGAACAACAGGTTCAGCACACCCAGGGCGCTGCCCAGCCAGATGGGCTGGAACAGAAAGGTGATGAGCCGCCAGACCTGCCCGTGCAGGACGGCGTCCCGGTTGAGGGTGACCAGGTAGGCGAATTTCCAGTTGAAGAACAGTACGATAAGCCCCACGATGGCCTGGCCCAGCATGAGGCCGTTGACCAGATGGGGAATGCCGTAGCGCCCGAAGCGGCGCTCCAGTTTGTCGATCCAGTTCATAGGGGGAGTTCCTCCGTAGACGATGGGTGAACGTTTTGAATAGTTCTGTTTATTGTAGCATTTTTACGCCCCGAGTGCAACCGTTCGGTGTCGAAGCCGGGGCGGCGTCACGCCAGCACGGCCAGCCTTCCGGCGCCGCCCCCGCCGCTGTGGTGCAGGGTGGTTCCGGCGGCGGTCAGGGCCCCCGCCGCCTCCACAAAGGCGTCGGTCACCTGCTCGCCGGGGGCCACCAGCGGCACGCCGGGCGGATAGGCCCAGACGTACTCGGCGGCGGTTTCGCCCACCGCTTCGGCCAGGGGCATCGTAGCGGCGGGGCGGTCCAGTGCCTCGGCGATGGTACACCGGGCGGGCCCCGGGGCGGGCAGCAAAGCCCCCGCCCCGGGGGGCGGCGGGGCGGCGGCGTCCCGCTCGCCCAGCCAGTCGGCCAACCGGTCCAGGGCATCCCCGTCGTCGCAGGGGCTGGTCATGGCCAGCACGTTGGGACCGCAGACCATCTCGGGCTCAAAGCCGGCGGCCCGCAGTTGTGCCGCCCCCGCCGCGCCGATGCGCAGCAGGATCTTGCCGTCGTCAAAGGCGAAAAAGTCCCGCCGTTCGGGGCCCAGCCCCAGTACCGGGGTATTGTGCCAGCGGCGGGCCGCCGCGGCGAACCGGTCCAGCCGGGCCCGCCAGGCGGCGAAGGCCGCGGGGCCGTTTTCCCGCAGCCAGCCTGTGCAGCCGTCCAGGCTGACAAGCAAGGGATAGCTGGGGGAGCTGGTCTCGAAGACGTCCAGCTGCCGGTCCACGGCGGCGGGGTCCACCAGCGTGCCGTTCCGATGCAGCCAGGCGGTCTGGGTCAGGCTGGGCAGCGTTTTGTGGGCGCTCTGCACCACCAGGTCGGCCCCGGCCGCCACGGCACCGCCCCGCCAGCCCAGGGGTTCGGCAAAGGGCAGGTAGTGGGCGCCGTGGGCCTCGTCCACCAGCAGCGGCACACCGCGGGCGTGGCACAGGGCGGCCATGGCGGCCACGTCGCTCTGCACACCCTCGTAGGTGGGGCTGGTCAGGATGACGCACCGCGCCCGGGGATGGGCGGCCAGGGCGGCTTCCACCGCGGCGGGCGGAATGCTGCCGTAGACGCCGAAGGCTTCCACCACCGGCGCCGTCACATAGTGGGCGGTCAGGTGGCCCAGTTCCAGGGCGTGGTAGACGGCCTTGTGGCAGCCCCGGGCCACGATGACCTCGCTGCCGAAGGGGGCCACCGCCCGGATGCCGGCCAGCAGACCCACGGTGGAGCCGCCCACCAGGTACCAACACCGCGCCGAACCGTAGAGCGCGGCGGTGCGTCCCATGGCCTGGGCCAGAATGCCGTCGGCGTCGTGCAGGTCGTCGGCGCCGTCGATCTCGGTCAGGTCGAAGGCATAGCAGGAAAGGCCCGGCGCCGGCGGCTGACGCCGCTTGTGCCCGGGCATGTGCAGCGGATACCGCTCCGCCGCCAGCTGCTCGCATTGCTTTTGTAAAATAGATTGCATATCCGTCTTTACAAAGACCTACTTTCTTTGCAAAGAAAGTAGGCAAAGAAACTCTGAACAAATATTCCGGGATAAGGTGGTTGCGGGAGAACGGCGGGGTCAAGACCCCGCCCTACGACCGACCTACGGGCTAGAGCATGGCCCGTTGCGAGAAGCGAAGACCATCTCGGGCGACCTCCGCAGAGCCCCGGGGTTTCTTAAGGGGCCCGCAGGCCCCTTGAGCCGTGCCCCGCGCGTCGGAAGTAGCGGCGGCTTTTTCGGTTCCTTTTTGGCCGGTCAAAAAGGAACATACCGCAATCTTGCGGCAGCGCGAACCTTCCGGCCCGCCCGGAGTCTTACTCCAGGACGATCTCGGCCTTGCTGCCGGCGCGGGTCTTGGTCACCCGGATCTGCCGGGTCAGGCGGGACTGCAGCGCCTCCACGTGGGAGATGACGCCGATGAGCTTGTCGCCCCCGGCCAGACCGGCCAGGGTATCCACGGCCTTTTCCAGGCTGTCGGCGTCCAGCGAGCCGAAGCCCTCGTCGATGAAGAGGGTTTCGATGGTGACGCCGCCGGCGTTCTGCTGGATGGTATCGCTGATGCCCAGGGCCAGACACAGGGCGGCCATGAAGCTTTCGCCGCCCGACAGACTGCCCACCGGGCGGGTCTTGCCGGTGTAGGCGTCAAAGACGTCCAGATCCAGGGCAGTCTTGCCGGCCAGGGCCTCGCTCTTGCGGCGCAGCAGCCGGTACTGACCGTCGGTCATCCGGGTGAAGCGCAGGTTGGCAGCCTCCACGACGCCGTCAAAATAGAACGCCTGTACGTACTGTTCAAAGGGCAGCTTTACCTTGCCGGCCAGGTTGCCGTTGATGGTTTTGGAAAGGTTGTCCCACATGGCCCGTTTTTCCCGGGCGGCGGACAGGGCCCGCAGCGTCTTTTCCATGCCGTCCAGGGCGGCGCGGTTGGTGTGCAGACGGTGCACGGCGGCGTCCCGGGCGTTGGTGGCGGCGGCGCGGTCGGCCCGCAGATGGGCCAGCGCCTCCTGCAGTTTGGCCAGGGCGTCGGTTTCCTCCCGGGGGGGCACCGTCTCCTGCATCTGCTGCACCCGGGCGGCGGCCGCCGCGTGGCCCGCCTTGGCGTTGGCGGCCTTGCGGGCCGCCACAAAGGCCTGTTTTTCCAGGCCCTTTTGCTGGTTGTTCAGGTTGTCCAGCTGGTTGGCCAGCGCTTTGGCCTTGTCGCTCTGGCGCTTGAACTCGGCATGCTGGGCCCGCAGCCCCGCCAGACCGTCGGCCAGCCCGGTACGCTGGGCTTCCAGGGCGGCGCGCAGCTCCTCGGGGGAGAGTTCCCCCGCCGGTTTGCCGGTGTACCGCCCGGCCCGCCGGGCAAAGAAGGCGTCGGCGTCCTGCACCAGGGTGGCCTGCAGCTGGCTGGACCGGGCCGTGGCGTCGCCGGCAGTGCGGCTGCGGGTGGCAGTGTCCCGCCGCTGGGCAGTCAGGGCCTTTTCCCGCTCTTCCAGCTCCTGTTCGGTCACATGGTCCCCCGGCAGCTGGGCCGGGCAGGGGTGTTCGATGGAACCGCACACCGGGCAGGGCTGGCCCGGCTGCAGTTGCTGGGCCAGCAGCCCCGCGCGGTTGGCGTTGAGCTGCCGCTGCAGCGCCGCGTAGCGGGTTTCCGCCTCGTCCAGGTCCGCCTGGGCCTGCAGGTATTCCTGCTGGCGGGCGGCGGCGGTGTCGGCGGCGCGGCGGGCGGCCTCCAGGTTTTTCAGCAGTGTTTCGCAGCTGGCGGTCAGGTTTTCCGCCAATTCAATCTGGTGTTCCAGCCGCACCTGCTCGGTGTCGGTCTGGCCCAGGGCCGCCAGGGCGGCCTGGGTCTCGGCGATGGTCTGTTTCAGGGCGTCGCTGCGGGTCTGCAGCTCGGCCTGCATGGCTTCGCTCTGGCGCTGCACCTCGGCGGTGCGGGCCTCCTCGGCCACCAGGCCGGTCAGCTGCCGGCGCCGGGCGGCCCGTTCCTCCGCCATCTTGACACCCGCATCCCCCCGGGCGATCTTCTCGTCCAGGTCGGCCATGATCTCGTTCTGCCGGGTCTCGATGGCCTCGTCAAATTCCAGCAGTTTGCGGGCCAGGTCCTGAGCGGAAGCCGCCGTGAAGGGATCGTGGCTGTCCTGGATCTCCCGCAGGCGGGCGGCGGTCTCCTCGTCGGCGCCGTCCCCCAGCAGACTGCCCACCTGCATGAGCAGCTGATCGTCCAGCCGCTGGCAGGCTTCGTCGGCCTGGCGGGCGTGCTGGACGGCCGCCTGGCCCAGGCGCTGGTGGTCGGCGGTATCAAAGATCTGGCGCAGAATGGCCGCCCGGTCGGCAGACGGCGCATTGAGCAGCCGGGTAAAATCGTTCTGGGCCAGCATGGACACCTGGGCAAACTGCTTGGCATCGATGCCCAGCAGCTGCACGATGGCCGCCGTGACGGCCACCGCCCCGGTGATGGGCTCTTCGGGGGTGCGGATCAGTTCCGCCCGGGGCGGGCTTTTGACAATGCCGCTGCCCCGCTTGGCGGCGCGCTGCTGTTCGGGCCAGCGGCGCACCGTGTAGGTACGGCCCCGATGGGTGAAGTCCAGCTCCACAAAGGTTTCCACCTCGGGGGCGGCGAAGTCGCTGCGCAGCATGGTGGTCTTGCGGTTTTCGCCGGTGGTTTCGCCGTACAGGGCAAAGGTGATGGCGTCAAACAGAGCGGTTTTGCCGGCACCGGTGTCGCCGCCGATCAAAAACAGTCCGCTGCCGCCGAACTGGGAAAAGTCCAGCGCGGTGCGCCCCGCATAGGGGCCGAAGGCGCTCAGCGTCAGGTAGAGTGGTTTCATCCTTTGGCCGCCTCCTCTCGCAGCTGTTTGACGGCCCGGGCCTCGTCGATGGTCAGGGGCCGGCCGTTCATCTGGGTGAAAAAGTCCTGGAACAGCTCGGCAAAGGGTTTGCCCCGCACGGCCACCGCCGCGTCGGGCACAGCGGCCGCGGTGCCCCGGGGCTGGTAGTCCAACCGCATGGCGTTGGGGTAGGCGGCCCGCAAGGCGGCCATGGCGTCGGGCAGCGGGGTGGGGTCGGTGAGGGTGGCCCAGATGTAATCCCCCGTGTCGGTGGGATGTTCCACCAGCTTGGCCAGGGGGCCGGTCAGGTGGCGCATAGCGCGGCGGGGGGTCAGGGGCAGCGCGTCGATGCTCTCCACCCCGCGGCGGCCCAGCTTGACGAGGGTGGCGGATTTTTCCGCCCCGCACTCGTCCAGGTGGTAGCACAGGGGTGCCCCGGCGTACCGCACAATGTCGGAACCCACCCGCTGGGCCCGGTGAATGTGCCCCAGGGCGGTGTAGGCAAAGCCCTCAAACCGGGAGGCGTCGATGGAATCCACCGTGCCCACCGTCAGGGGGGCGGTTTCGCTGCCGGACAGCAGCGGCGAGGTCAGCCCCGCCACCACCATCTGGTGGGCCAGCAGCACCCGGCGGGGTGCGGCGGGCTGGGCGGCGGCCAGGGCGGCCGCCACGGCGGTGTCGTAGTCGGGCAGGTCGGCGTCGGGCAGATAATGGCGCACGGTGGCGGCCCGCACAAAGGGCAGCAGGGTGAATTCCACCGGGCCGTACCGGTCGCTGAGGACGATCTGGCGCGGCGCGCCGGTGAACCGTCCGGCCAGGTAGACCCCCTGCCCGGCCAGCAGCCCGGCGGCAAAGTCCAGCCGCTCGGCGCTGTCGTGGTTGCCGGAAATGGCCAGCACCGGGATGCGCCGGGCGGCCAGCTGGGTCAAAAACCAGTCCAGCAGGGTGGTGGCGGCGGCGGGGGGCACGGGGGCGTCGTAGATGTCCCCGGCCAGCAGCACGGCCTCCACGCCCTGATCGTCACACAGGCCCAGCACCTGTTCCAGAATGAAGCGCTGGTCCTCCAGCAGATCGAACCCGTTGACCCGTTTGCCCAGGTGCAGGTCCGCCAGATGCAGAAATTTCATGCGGTCATCTCCAAAGTTTTTCCCAGGTGGTAATGTCCAGCGTCACGCCGGGCAGCACTTCCATGGGCACGGTCTCTGCCTTGCGGAACCGGCATTTTTTGCAGAACATCTCGGCTTTCAGGTCGCGGGCCCATACCTTCAGGTACAGGCGGCTGCGGCCGTCGCCCTCGGCCAGTTTCTGGGCGTAGGCCACGGCGGTGCGGCCGATGCCCTGGCCCCGGGCCTTCTCTTTCAAAAACAGCCGCGACAGGCACAGCGCCCCGGCGGGGCCCAGGTCCAGGGCAAAATAGCCCACCGGCTCGCTGCCCAGGTAGATGAGGAAATAGTTGATGTGTCCACTGTGGATTTCGTCGTCGGTCAGCACGTCGCTCTGGTATCTGTCGGCCAGGGCGGCGGCCACCTTGGGGGTCAGCTTGGTGTAGTGCTGCACAAAGATTTCCTTGGCCAGCTCGCTGACCAGCTCCACATAGCGGGTCTTGGTCACTTGTTTGAAGGTAGGATTCATAGGCAAACTCCTTTGTTCAGGGGCTTTCTTGGATGGTCAGGCTGGCCTTGGCGGGCAGGCAGGCGGCCCAGTCGCCCGCATTGCGCAATACGCCGAAGCCCTCGCACAGGTGGTCGGGGCAGGGGCTGTCCACAAAGGCGATGCCCCCGTCCCGCACCTGCAGATGGATGGTATAGGTCCCGGTATCGATGTCGTACCGGGCGTCCTTGGTCAGGTCGATGCGCTGCTCCTGCTGGGGGTCACCGTACTGCAGCACGGCCACGGTGCCCGCCTTGCCGGTGTGGGTGGCCAGGTAGATCCCCCCGGCCAGCACCAGCAGCGCCAGGGTGAACAGCAGGTCCCGGCGGTGTTTTTGTAAAAATGTCACAGGGTTTCCTCTTTGTCAAAATCCAGTTCCAGCCGCAGCCCGTCGGTGCCGGCCACGGCGTCGGGGTAAACCGCCTGCGCGGCCGCCAGCCCGGGGGCCAGGTCAGTCACGGCGGCGGAGTAGTGGGTCAGCCAGAGCCGCCGCACCCCGGCGGCGGCCGCCAGGGCGCCGGTTTCCCGGCAGGTGGCGTGGCCGTACAGTTTTGCCTTGTCCAGGTCGGCGTCGTCGGCATAGGTGGCGTCCATACAGAGCAGGTCCGCCCCCCGGGCAGCCTGTTCCACCGCCGGGCAGGGGCGGGTATCGGTGGCGTAAACCACCGTCAGTCCCCGCCGGGCCGGGCCCAATACCTGGTCGGGGGTGAAGCCGTCCACCGGTTCCCCCGCCTGCAGCCGCCGCCACAGCGCCACCGGGATGCCCGCGGCCTTTGCCCGTTCCGGATCAAACCGTCCGGCCCGGGGCAGATGCAAAGCATAGCCGCAGCAGGGCACCCGGTGTTCCAGCGGAAAGGGCGTCACGGTCAGGGGGCCCGCCGCAAAGGGGGCGCAGGCTTCCTGCCAGTGCACCGCAAAGGGCAAAGGCCCGGCCAGCGCCATGATGGGCCCCGCCACGGCGTCCAGCCCCGCCGGGCCGGTGACGGTGAGGGGGGCGGTGCGGCCCAGGCTGGAAAGGGTCTGCAGCAGCCCGGGCAGGCCCAGGATGTGGTCCCCGTGGTAGTGGGTGAGCAGCACCTGGCCGATGCGGTATGCGCTGACGCCCCACCGCCGCAAAGCGGTCTGGGTGCCCTCGCCGCAGTCCAGCAGCACGGTCTGCCCGGCCACCGTGACGGCCAGGGCTGCCAGCGCCCGGTGGGGCAGCGGCTGGGTGCCGCCGGTGCCCAGCAGCGTGACGGTCAGCATGGCAGAATCCCCCTTTCCCAACAGTACCCCAATTTACAGAGTACATTATAGCACATTTGGCAAGGGTTGAAAAATCCACCCCCGGACCCACCCGTAAATTTCACATTTGACCGGGTGTTCCTTCTTTGCAAAGAAGGAACCGAAGAAATTCCAAAGAAAAATCTCCCGCGGGGGCCCGCCCCCACGGGAGATTTTTGTTGAGAGTTCTTTTGGTTCTTTTCTTGCAAGAAAAGAACACCCCGTCACATGCTCATCTTGCGGCGATGCACTCGATTTCCACGAGGGCTCCCTTGGGCAGGGCGGCGATCTGCACGCAGCTGCGGGCGGGGAAGGTCTCGCCGAACATTTCGGCGTAGACTTCATTGACGGTGCCGAAATCGGCCAGGTCCTGCACAAAGACGGTGGTCTTGACCACATCGGCCAGGCTCAGGCCGGCCTCGCCCAGCACGGCGGCCAGGTTTGCCAGGGACTGGCGGGTCTGGGCGGCGACGCCCTCGGCCAGGGTGTTGGTGACGGGGTCCAGGCCCAGCTGGCCGCTGCAATAGACGGCCGACCCGGTATCCACAGCCTGGACATAGGGGCCCAGGGCGGCGGGGGCTTTGTCGGTGACGATGCGTTTCATAGGCGATGCTCTCCTTTTGGCAAAAAATGGATGGTTGCGGTTTTAATTGTACTCCATTGCCCGGCAAATTACCAGCCCGCCGGGCAGGGCGTTTTAAAATTGTCTATTTTATAAAGATGTGGTATAATACCGTCAACACCCAAAACCATCTCATCTCAACAGAGAATAACGGAGGATATACAGTTATGGAACGACTGGCCATCGAAGGCGGTTACCCCGTGCGCGGGGGCAAGATTTACTACGGCCGCCAGTGGATCGGCGAGGACGACATCCGCGCCGTGGAGGAAGTGCTGCGCAGCGACTACATCACCTGCGGGCCCAAGGTGGACGAGTTCGAGCAGGAACTGGCCCGCTACACCGGCGCCAAATACGCGGTGGCGGTCTCCAACGGGACGGCGGCGCTGCACTGCGCCTGCATCGCGGCGGGCATCGGCCCCGGGGACGAGGTCATCACCACCCCGCTGACCTTTGCGGCGTCGGCCAACTGCGCCCTCTACTGCGGGGCCCGGCCGGTCTTTGCCGACGTGGACCCCCATACCTACAACATCGACCCGGACAGCGTCCGCGCCCATATCACCGAAAAAACCAAGGCCATCGTGGCGGTGGACTTCACCGGCCAGGCGGTGCGCCATGACGAGCTAAGAGCCCTCTGCGACGAGTTCGGCCTCATCTTCATCGAGGACGCGGCCCACGCCATCGCCACCAAGTACAAGGGCCAGCAGGTGGGCAGCCTGGCCGACCTGACCTGCTTCAGCTTCCACCCGGTCAAGACCATCACGGGCGGCGAGGGCGGCGCCGTCACCACCAATGACGAAGCGCTCTACCGCAAACTGGTGCTGGCCCACACCCACGGCATCACCCACGACGAGGCCCAGATGCTGGACGCCCCCCACGAGGGCCCCTGGTGCTATGAGCAGATCAGTCTGGGCTACAACTACCGCATGACCGACTTCCAGGCCGCACTGCTGGTGAGCCAGCTGCACAAGGTGGAACATTTTGCCGCCCGCCGCAAACAGATCGTGGCTACCTACAACAAGGCCTTTGGCAACATGCCGGAACTGATTTTGCAGCAGGAAATCCCTGAGTCGGACACCTGCCGTCACCTGTATATCATCCGGCTGGCGCTGGACAAGCTCACCTGCACCCGCCGCCAGTTCTTTGACGCCATGAGTGCCGAGAACGTCCAGTGCCAGATCCACTATGTGCCGGTGTACTGGTTCCCCTACTACCGCTCCCTGGGCTACGAGAAGGGCCTGTGCCCGGTGGCCGAGGAGATCTATAAAGGCATCATGAGCATCCCGCTCTACCCCAAGATGACCGACCAGGATGTGGAGGATACCATCCACGCCGTCAAGAAGGTCGTGGAGGCCTACCGCAAATGAAACCGCTGGTCACCGTGGTGGTGCCGGTGTACAACGTAGCCCCCTACCTGCCCGACTGTATCGAGAGCCTGCTGGCCCAGACGCTGCAGCCGATGGAACTGATCTTTGTGGACGACGCTTCCACCGACAACAGCCTGGCCGTGCTGCAAGACTACGAAGCCCGCTACCCCGACCGGATGCGGGTCATCGCCAGCGCCGAAAACCACAAGCAGGGCGGCGCGCGCAATGTCGGTCTGCGCCAGGCGAAAGCCGATTGGGTGGGCTGGATCGACAGCGACGACTTTGTCACACCGGATTTTTATAAGACCCTGTACGACCGGGTGCAGCAGACAGGGGCCGACGTGGCCTTTTTGCAGTACGCGGCGGTGCCCCACGACGCCCACCCCGGCACGGTGGACCCCGCGGCGCTGACGCCGCTGATCCGCTGGGACGACTGGTTGCTGCGCTGGAACGGCCAGGACCTGACCGACGAGGGGCGGATGGACCTGATCTGCTGCCCCATCGGCGGGCTGGTCTGCGGGCTGTGGCGCAAAAGCCTGCTCACCGACCACGACCTGTGGTTCCCCGCCGACGTCCGGTATGAGGACAACTACTGGGGTCCCATCGCCAAGGTGTATCTGCAGCGGGCAGCCTTCGTGCCCCGGGTGGGGTACCTGTACCGGCAGGTGGCGGCTTCCACCACCCACAAGCGCAACCAGCCCTACATCCGGGACCGGATGACGATGGAGCGGGCCACCCTGCAAAAGGCCGACGAACTGGGGCTGCGGGACCGCTACCACGACGCCTGGGAATACCTGTACGGCTGGCGGTACTGCGTCAATACCGTGCAGACCTACCTGCGCAGCTACGACGAGATCCCCTTTGACACCATCGACGCCCTGGTGGCCGAGGTGGACGCGGCCTTCCCTCACTGGCAGCAAAACCGCTATTACTGTCACCTGGTGCCGGAAGCCCAGCGGGCCGAAAACGCCCGCCAGGTCTACCACACCCGCCAATGGGTGCGCGACCGGGACGCCGCCGCCCAAAAACAGCGCCGGGCCGAAGCCCGCGCCCGGCTATGGGACAAGGGCTGCCGCACCGTCAAGAAGCTGCTGCACATTTCCACCCAGCCATAACCCGCCGGGAGCGCGGCTCCCCCGGGATTTTGCCATACAAAGGAGGGCCCTTTGCCCATGTCCTGCATTGCCATCATCACCGCCCGGGGCGGTTCCAAGCGGATTCCCCGCAAGAACATCCGCCCCTTCTGCGGCAAACCGATTCTTGCCTACAGCATCGAGGCCGCACTGCAAAGCGGCCTGTTTGAGGAGGTCATGGTCTCCACCGACGACGAGGAGATCGCCGCCATTGCCCGGCAGTACGGCGCGGCGGTGCCCTTTTTGCGCAGCGAAGCCACCAGCAACGATTTTGCCACCACCGCCGACGTGCTTTCCGAGGTGCTGGACCGGTACGAAGCGCTGGGCCGCCGGTTTGATACGCTGGCCTGCCTGTACCCCACGGCCCCCTTTGTGACGGCGGAAAAACTGCGCAACGCGCTGAACACGCTGGAAACCTCGGGCGGCGAGAGCGTCATGCCGGTGGTGTCCTTCAGCTTTCCGCCCCAGCGGGGGCTGGTGCTGCGGGAAGGGTCGCTCTGCTACCAGTATCCCCAGTACGCCAACACCCGCAGCCAGGACCTGGAACCGGTCTACCATGACTGCGGCCAGTTCTATTTCTGCCGCACCGATTCCTTCCGTCGGTGCCACAGTCTGGTCACCCCCCACACGGTGCCGCTGGTGCTGCCCGAGCAGGAGGTCCAGGACATCGACAACCTGTCCGACTGGGCCCTGGCCGAAATGAAATACCGCCTGATGACCGGGCGGGAAGGAGCCGCCCAGTGAAACTTGCCATCCTTTCCAACGTGAACCTGGACTTTGTGGTGCGGCTGGTGGGCCAGCACCACGACGTCTGCCCGGCCGAGGGCTACGGCAACCCGCTGGGCCGGCTGCTCAACCCCGGCGACAGCCTGTACACCGCCGGGGCGGACACGGTTTTTCTGCTGCCCGACCTGGACGAGCTCACCGCGGGCCGCGGCGAGGCCGACGCCAGAGCCGAGATCGAAGCGCTGTTTGCGGGGCTGACCCAGGCGCTGCGCCCCGGCATCCAGTACGGCGTGTCGGACGTCTGGCACCGCACGGCGGCGCTGGCCCCCACCGACGATTTCACCCGGGAGCATCTGGACGCCTGCTACCTGCAGGCGCTGGAAGCCCTGTGCACCGCCCACCGCAACGTCCACCGCATTCCGCTGGCCGCGGCGCTGGCCAAGGGCAAGGATCCCTACTCCGACCAGATGTGGTACAGCGGCAAGATTCCCTTCAGCCTGGAGGGCAACCGCCTGGCCGCCGATGCGGTGGAAGCCGCCCTCACCGCCCTGAACCGCACCCCCAAAAAGGTGCTGGCCCTGGATCTGGACAACACGCTGTGGGGCGGCATTGTGGGCGAGGCGGGCCCCCAGGGCATCACCCTGTCGGAGGACCACGCCGGCGCGGCCTACCGCGACGTACAGCGGGCGGCCCTGGCCATGCAGCGCCAGGGGGTGCTGCTGGTGCTCTGCTCCAAAAACAACGAGGCGGACGCCCTGGAGGCCATCCGCCACAACCCCTATATGGTCCTGCAGGAGGCGGACTTTGCCGCCCGGCGGATCAACTGGGCGCCCAAGGCCGACAACCTGCGGGAACTGGCAAACGAACTGAACCTGGGGCTGGATTCCTTCGTCTTTGTGGACGATTCCCCCACCGAGCGGGCCGCCGTGGCGGCCCAGCTGCCCCAGGTGACGGTGCCGGACTTCCCCGACCGGGTGGAGCTGCTGCCCGGCTGGATGGCCGTCCTCTATGACCAGTGGTTCCGCCCGGCGCGCACCACCGACGAGGACCGCGCCAAAACCGCCCAGTACCGGGAAAACCACGCCCGGGCCGAGCTGGAAAAGACGCTCTCCTACGACGAATTTTTGCAAAGTCTCGACATCCGGCTCACCCGGGTGGACCCGGCCGGGGACGCCGCCCGGGACCGCCTTTTCCAGATGCTGCAAAAGACCAACCAGTTCAACCTGACCACCCACCGCTATACCCGGCAGGAGCTGGACGCCCTGCTGGCCAAAGGCTGGCCGGTCTACCTGTACCAGGCGGCCGACCGGTTCGGCCGGTACGGCATCGTGGCGGCGGCCATTGTGGACACCGACGGCCCGGTGCCGGTGGTGTGTGATTTCCTCATGAGCTGCCGCATCATGGGCAAACAGATCGAAAACTTTATTCTCGACCGCATCGAGACGGACCTGGCCGCCGCCGGCCATACCCGGCTGGAAGCCCTCTACCGGCCCACGGCCAAGAACGCCCCGGTGGCCCACCTGTACGAATCGCTGGGCTACACCCCGGCCGGTACCCGGGACGACGCCCGGTGCTATACCCTGACCCTGCGGGACAAACCGCCCCGCCCCTACCATGTTACCGAGGAGGACCCCCAATGAAAGAGAAAGCCCTTGCCCTGATCTGCCGCACCCTGGGCGTGCCGGAAGGCACCGTGCGGGAGGATATGACCTTTGCCGAAATCCCCCAGTGGGATTCGCTGATGCAGCTGATGATCGCCTCCGCTCTGCAGGAGGAACTGGGCCTGACCATCCCCATGGAGAAGCTGCTGGAAATCACCGACGTGCGGGGGCTGCTGGCCGCCGCGGGGGTGACGGAATGAACGTCCGGCTGCGCAACCTGACCCAGGCGGACCTGCCCACCGTCATGGCCTGGCGGATGCGCCCCGACATCACCCGGTTCATGAACACCGACCCCCGGCTGACCCCCGAGGGCCAGCAGCGCTGGTTTGAGAAGATTTCCGCCGACCCTACCCAGCGGTTCTGGATCGTGGAGTATGACGGGGTGCCCATCGGCACGCTGAGCATCTTCGACATTGACCGGGTGAACAGCCGGTGCAGCTGGGGCTATTACATTGCCGAGACCGACTACCGTTCCCTGCAGCTGGCCACCTGGCTGGAATGGAACCTGTACGACCATGTGCTGCTGACCATGGGGCTGCACAAGCTCTGCAACGAAACCTTTGTGGAAAACAAGTATGTGGTGCAGCTGCACAAGCTCTGCGGCGGGCACGAGGACGGCGTCCTGCCCGCCCACATCTGCAAAAACGGCCGGTACTACGACGTTTCGGTGGGGTCCATCCTGCGGGAGGAGTGGCTGGCCATGCGGGAACGCTACCATTACGAAACCTTTCCCTTTCCGGAGGAACCAGCATGAAGATTGACCACACCGGGTATCTGGTCCGGGACATGGAAAAAGCCCTGGCCCAGTTCGAGGCCCTGGGCTACACCCGGGACACCGACATCATTGAGGACAGCGCGACCCGCAACGTCGCGCTGTGTTTTCTGCACAACGGCGCCGTGCGCATCGAGCTGGTCAGTCCGCTGCATAATGGCCGCCCCAGCGTGGTGGACGCCACCCTGCAGCGCCAGGGGGACGGGCCCTACCATATCTGCTACCAGCTGGAACAACCCATGGAGGATGCCCTGGCCGACCTGCGCCGCCAGGGCTGGCTGGTGGTCACCCCGCCCGAGGAGGCGGTGGCCTTCGGCGGGCGGCGGGTTTCCTTTCTGTTCCGGCTGGGCGTGGGACTGATCGAACTTGTGGAGGCTGACGATGAAACTGTATGACCACATCCGGGACGGCAAGACCTACATCATTGCCGAAATGTCGGGCAACCACGGCGGCAAGCTGGAAAACGCCCTGGCCATTGTGCGGGCGGCAGCTGCCGCCGGGGCGGACTGCCTGAAACTGCAGACCTACACCGCCGACACCATCACGCTGGACTGCCGCACCGACGATTTCCTGGTCCACGACGGGCTGTGGAAAAAGCGTTACCTCTACGACCTGTACAAGGAGGCCTACACCCCCTGGGAATGGCACGCCGCCATCAAGCGGGAAGCCGAGAGCCTGGGCATGGATTTTCTGTCCACCCCCTTCGACTTCACGGCGGTGGATTTTCTCGAAACGCTGGGGGTGGAGCTCTACAAGATCGCCAGCTTCGAGGCGGTGGACATCCCCCTCATCCGCAAGGCGGCGTCCACCGGCAAGCCGGTGATCCTTTCCTGCGGCATGGCCAGCGCCGAGGAAATCCAGGAAGCGCTGGACGCCTGCCGCAGCGTGGGCAACGACCATGTGGTGCTGTTGAAATGCTGCAGCGCCTACCCCACCGACTTTGATACGATGAACCTGCGCACCATTCCCGACATGCGCAGCCGGTTCGGCGTGCCGGTGGGGCTGTCCGACCATTCGGAGGGCAGCCTTGCCAGCATTGCCGCCGTGACGCTGGGCGCCGTGGTGGTGGAAAAGCACCTCTGCCTGGCCAGCTGCCAGTCGGTGGACAGCGACTTTTCTCTCAACGAGACCCAGTTTGCCCAGCTGGTGCGGGACATCCGCAGCACCGAGCGGGCCCTGGGCAAGGTGAACTACGCCCCCTCCCCGGCCGAGGCCCAGAGCCTGGCCCACCGCCGCAGCCTGTATGTGGCGGCGGACATCCGCAAGGGCGAGCCCTTCACCGCCGAAAATCTGCGGTCGGTGCGCCCGGCCTTCGGCCTGCACACCCGCTACTATGACGAATTGCTGGAACACGGCCGTGCCGCCAAAGACCTTGCCTTCGGCACGCCGCTGCACTGGGAGGACGTGGACGGTGTCGAACCCCACTGAGATTTTTTTCCGGGCGGACGGCAACCCCCGGATCGGCTCGGGGCACATCATGCGGTGTCTTTCGCTGGCGGGGGCGCTGCGGGACCAGGGTGCCCGGTGCGTCTTTCTTTTAGCCGATGACCAGATGCTCCCGGCCGTGACGGGCCGGGGTTTTGCCGCCCGGGTGCTGGGCACCCACTGGCAGGACATGGCCGCCGAACTGCCCGCCCTGCTGCCCCTTTTGCACCCCGACGCCCTGGTGGTGGTGGACAGCTACGCCCTGGTGCCCGCCTGGCTGGATGCCGTGCAGCGCCTTTGCCCGGTGGCCCAGTTTGACGACGAGGACGCCTTTTTGTCCACGGCGGATTTCCTCATCAACTACAATCTCTACGGCGTGGACCGGGATTACACCCGGTACCGGGACCGGCCGGTACGGCTGTTGCTGGGCCCGGCCTATGCCCCCCTGCGCCCGGAATTTTCCCATCGCCCGGCCCGCGCGGTGCCGGACACCGTCCAAAATATCCTGGTCTCCACCGGCGGTGCCGACCCGGAGAACGTGGCCGGGCAATTGCTGGCGGCCCTGGCCGCGGACGTCCGCTGGCAGGGCGTCACCTTCCATCTGGTGGTGGGGGCGCTGAATCCCCGCCTGCCGGAACTGGAACGGGCGGCCGCCGCCCTGCCCAACCTGGTGCTGCACCGCAACGTGGCCCGGATGGACACCCTGATGTCCGCCTGTGACGCGGCGGTGGCGGCGGCGGGCAGCACGCTGTATGAGCTGTGCGCCTGCGGCACCCCCACCGTGACCTATGTGCTGGCGGACAACCAGATCCCCGGGGCACAGGGTTTTGCCCGCCGGAACCTCATGGACAACGCCGGCGATTGCCGCCATGGCCCGGCCTTTTACCCCCATCTGCTGGATACCCTGTATGCCCTGTGCACCGATGCCCCCCGCCGCGCCGCCATGGCCGCCGCCATGCAGCAGACCGTGGACGGCAACGGCGCCGCCCGCCTGGCCGCCGCCCTGCTGGGGGAAGACTGAGGCAGGATATTCTTTTCTTGCAAGAAAAGAACCAAAAGAACTCTCAATTAAAAATTGCCCCCAGGTTCACAAGACCCTGGGGGCAATTTTTGTCTGGAGTTTCTTCGGTTCCTTCTTTGCAAAGAAGGAACACCCCGGCGTCAGCCCTCCACCCGGTTGACCAGCGGCTCGCCGCGGTCGAAGGCGCGGGCGTTTTCCATGGTGGTGATGGCGATGCTCTGCAGCGCCGTGCGGGTAAAGAACGCCTGGTGGCTGGTGATGACCACGTTGGGGAAGCTGGTCAGCACCGGCACCACCTCGTTGTGGAGCACATCGTCGGAGAAATCCTCAAACACCTGGCCGTCCTCATCCTCATAGACGTCCAGGCCCACCCCCGCAAACTTGCGGCGGCGCAGCGCATCGATGAGGGCGTCGGTGTCGATGAGTCCGCCGCGACTGGTGTTGACCAGGATGGCGTTGTCCCGCATCAGCTCGATGGTGGCGGCGTTGATCATATGATGGGTTTCGGCGGTCAGCGGGCAATGCAGGCTGATCAGGTCCGCCGCACGCAGCAGCTCGCCCAGCTCCACATACCGCACAATGCCCTCCAGCTCGGGGTTGTGGTACTGGTCATAGGCCAGCACCGTCATGCCGTAGCCGTGGCAGATCCGCGCCATGGCCGCGCCGATGCGCCCGGTGCCCACAATGCCCGCGCAGGAACCGTACAGGTTATAGCCCAGCAGGCCGTCCAGGGCAAAGTTGTTGTTGCGCACCTTGATATAGGCCTTGCAGATCCGCCGGTTGGCCGCCTGGGCCAGCGCCATGGCGTGCTCGGCCACCGCCTCGGGGCTGTAACCCGGCACCCGCAGCACCGTGATGCCCAGCCGTGCGGCGGCTTCCAGGTCCACGTTGTTGTAGCCCGCGCAGCGCATCAGCAGCAATTGGATGCCGTTTTCCGCCAGCACTTCCAGAACCGGGGCGGAGCAATCGCTGTTCACAAAGGCACAGACCGCGTCCCCGCCCTTGGCCAGGCTGGCCGTGTCCACGTCCAGGTTGGCGGTCAGGAACTTGATGGTGCAGCCGTATTCCGGGTCGGCTGCCAACAGGTCAAAGTACAGGTGATCGTAATCCCGTGTACCGTAAAAGATGATTTTCATAGTCGGGGGCCCTCCTTACAGGGTAGTATCTGCTTGCGACCCCCTTACTATACCCGACCCGGGCGGAAAAGTATGTTGTTCCGGCAACAATCAGCGCCGGGTTTCCACCGTCACGCAGACCAGTTCGGTTTTTCCCTGGGTGCGGAACCGGTACCCCCAGGTGCCGGTGCCCCCGCTGACGATGGCCGTACACCGGGCCCCCACCCGCTTGGCGCCGTAATTGCGCTCGTTGCGGGCGGCCATGCCCACCGCGCCGGCCGGCCAGACCTGCCCGCCGTGGGTGTGGCCGCTCAGAATCAGGTCCGCCCCCGCGGCGGCCGCCTGTTTGAAATCCCGGGGCTCGTGGTCCAGCCAGACCGTGTACAGATCGTCGGGCCCGCCCGGCAGCAGTTCGGCGGCGGCAAAGCGTCGCCCGCCGGTGTACAGGTAATCCTTGCGGCCCACCACCCGCACACCGCCGGTCACCACCGCGGTGTCCTCCAATAGGCGTACCCCGGCTTTGGCCAGTGCGGTTTCCAGGGCAGCCCGGTCAAAGGCCGGTTCCCGCCAGTGGTGGAACAGGTCGTGGTTGCCCAGCACATAGTACTTGCCCAGGGGTGCTTCCAGCCGGGCAAACAGGTCGCAGAAAGCCGCAAACTCCTCCGGCGCGGTGAACTCGTCAAAGATATCCCCCGTCAACACCAGCAGGTCGGGGCGGCAGGCGCGGACCCTGGCTTCCAGCTCGGGGATGCGCCCCCGGTGCATGGCGGCCCGGGGGTTGGGGTGCAGATCGCTGAGCTGCACGACGGTCAACCTGCCGCCGGGCAGGGCTTTTTCGGTGGTCAGGCGGTAGCGGGTGGTGCACAACCGCAGCGCCCGGCGCCGCCCGCCCCACCACAGCAGGGCGGTGAGCAGCCAGGGGGTCAGCCCGCCCAGCCAGCACACCTGCCAGACCGTCCATGCCGGTCCGCCCGCCAGTCGGGCCCCAAGCCCCAGCAGATTTCCCAGTCAATAGAAAGCGGTCAGGTGCCCCACCAGCACGATGCCCAGCCCCAGGGGATCCCGGGCCAGCCAGCCCAGCACCAGCACCAGCGCCAGCGGCACCCCGTAATACAGCAGCGGCCAGGGGGCCAGCCAGGCCAGCGGCGGCAGCTGCAGAAAGTTCAGGTAGAGCAGCGCGGCCAGCGCCGCCTGCCCCACCCGGGGCAGCACAAACTGAAAAAAGGGAGGATACATAGCCAAAGCCCCCTCCTGCGGGGCAAACCTTGCAAATCCGCGGCTTTCGCAGCGGGCGGCGACAAAAAATCCCGCGCCGGGTGTGGCGCGGGATGGATGGCAATTTTTACTGTTCCTTTTCTTTGATCGCCTTGTCGATGGCCTTGGCGGCTTCCTTGCCGGCGCCCATGGCCAGGATGACGGTGGCGGCACCGGTGACGGCGTCACCGCCCGCATAGACGAAGGGCCGGCTGGTCAGGCCGTCGGGGCCGTTGGTGATCAGGCAGCCGTGCTTGTTGGCGTCCAGGCCGGGGGTGGTGGAACGGATCAGCGGGTTGGGGCTGGTGCCCAGGGCCATGATCATGGTATCCACGTCCAGTTCGAACTCGCTGCCCTCCTTGACGATGGGACGGCGGCGGCCCGACTCGTCGGGTTCGCCCAGTTCCATCTCCACGCAGGTCATCCCCTTGACCCAGCCGTTCTCGTCGCCCAGCACTTCCACGGGGTTGGTCAGCGTCTTGAAGATGATGCCTTCCTCCTCGGCGTGCTCCACTTCCTCCTTACGGGCAGGCAGTTCGGCCATGCCGCGGCGGTAGACGATGTAGACGGTCTCGGCGCCCAGCCGCTTGGCGCAGCGGGCGGCATCCATGGCCACGTTGCCGCCGCCCACGACGGCCACGGCCTTGGACTTCATGATGGGGGTGTGGGAGCCTTCCTGGTAAGCCTTCATCAGGTTGACGCGGGTCAGGTACTCGTTGGCGGAGTAGACACCGTTCAGGCTTTCGCCGGGGATGCCCATGAAGCGGGGCAGGCCGGCGCCGGAAGCGATATACACGGCCTCGAAGCCGTAGTCGTTCATCAGTTCGTCGATGGTCAGCACTTTGCCGATGACCATGTTGCACTCGATGTCCACGCCCAGTTCCTTCAGGCCTTCCACCTCGTGCTGGACGATGTCCTTGGGCAGACGGAACTCGGGGATGCCGTACATCAGCACGCCGCCGGCCACATGCAGGGCCTCGTAAACGGTGACCTTGTAGCCCATCTTGGCCAGGTCGCCCGCCACGGTCAGGCCGGAGGGACCGGCACCGATGACCGCCACCTTATGGCCGTTGGGGGTGGGTTTTTCCGGCTTGGTATGTACGTTTTCGCGGTACCAGTCGGCCACGAACCGCTCCAGGCGGCCGATGCCCACCGGCTCGCCCTTGATGCCGCGCACACACTTGCCCTCGCACTGGTTTTCCTGGGGGCAGACGCGGCCGCAGACGGCGGGCAGCGCGCTGGACTGGGCAATGACCTTGTAGGCTTCCTCAAACTCGCCCTTGGCCACATGGGCGATGAAACCGGGAATATCAATATCCACCGGGCAGCCGGAACGGCAGGGGTGGTTCTTGCACTGCAGGCAGCGCTGGGCCTCGTTCACGGCCATTTCGGCGGTATAGCCCAGGGCCACTTCCTTGAAGTTCTTATTGCGGACGTTGGGTTCCTGGCTGGGCATGGGGCATTTTTTCGGGTCCATGTTCGGCATGATCACTGCACCTCCTGTTTGAGCAGATTGCACTCTTCCTCGCGGGCGTGGGCCTCAAAGGGCTTGTACATGGTGCCGCGGTGCATGGCCTCGTCAAAGTCCACCTCAAACCCGTCAAAGTCGGGGCCGTCCACGCAGGCGAACTTGGTCTTGCCGCCCACGGTCAGGCGGCAGCCGCCGCACATACCGGTGCCGTCCACCATGATGGGGTTCATGGACACAACGGTCTTGACGTTGTGGGGTTTGGTGGTCTTGACGACAAACTTCATCATGATCAGCGGGCCAATGGCGATGACCTCGTCAAAGTTGGCGCCGTCCACGATCTTCTGCTCCAGGGGAGCGGTGACAACGCCCTTCTCGCCGTAGGAGCCGTCGTCGGTCATGATGATGAACTCATCACAGCAGGCGCGGAACTCGTCTTCCAGGATGACCAGGTCCTTGTTGCGGAAACCGACGATGCCGGTGACCTTGGTGCCCTGGGCATGCAGGGCCTGGGCCACGGGCAGGGCGATGGCACAGCCCACGCCGCCGCCGACCACGCAGACGTTCTTCAGGCCTTCGATCTCGGTGGCCTTGCCCAGGGGGCCCACGAAGTCATGGACCGCCTCGCCCTCCTTGAGGGTGTTCAGTTCCATGGTGCCGGCGCCCACCACCTGGAAGATGATGGAAACGGTACCGGCTTCCCGGTCATAGCTGGCAATGGTCAGGGGAATGCGCTCGGAATTTTCCTTGGCGCGCACGATGATGAACTGCCCGGCCTTCGCCTTTTTGGCGACGAGGGGCGCGTGGATCCACAGTTCGGTGACGGTGGGGTTCAGTTCCCGCCGCTTGATGATAGTGAACAAAGCGATCTCTCCTTCTCTTTGTTGTAGGGTGCCTTTATTGTACCGTATTTGTTCGGCGTTGTAAAGCGCGAAAGGACCCGCCAGCCTTGCAAAGATTGGCGCCTTTTTTGCAATAATTGCCACTAGGCCGTAAAATTCACCCGGGTGGGATTCGGGTTATGCCACAGGGTGTATCCCGCCGGGCAGGCAAGGCCGGAGGGCTCCAGCCCGGTGGTGTCCAGCGGCACCCCGTCGGATACCAGAATCCAGTCCGCTCCGGTCAGGTCGGTGTAGGGGCGGCCGGGGTATTCGGGGCCGGGGGCCTCGGCGGTCAGGTCCAGCACGCCGTCGTCCAGCAGGCCCCAGGCGGTCAGCGTCTCATACTCGCAGAGGTAGACGTCCCGGTCCAGGTAGGTGTCCATCAGCTGGCTGTCCCGCTGGCGCACCCCCAGCGGCACAAACAGGACGGTGCCGTCCAGGGTTTTCAGGCTGTCGTTCAGCGCGCTGGCGGCCTGCACGGTGGCCTCGTCCACCCCGTAGGTCCAGCGGTTGATCCGCCACTCCCCGGCGTAGCACAGCACACAGAGCGCCAGCGCCGCCGCGGCCAGGGGGCGACGGGCCTTGCGGTGCACCAGCACCAGGCCCAGCACCGCCGTGCCCGCCACAATGACCAGCCGCCACACCAGCAGCCAGCCGGTCTGTCCCAGCACCGGCAGCCGGTCCAGCCGGTCGGCCACAAAGTCAAACCACTGCAAAAAGGTGTTGTCCCCGGCGCCGGGACCGATGTCCCGGCAAAGCACCAGGAAGCCCACCGCCCACAGGGCGGTCAGGGCGGCCAGCAGACGGCGGCGCACCGGGGTCAGGGCGCCGTCCAGGGCGTCCAGCGTCACCAGCAGCAGCGGGATGAGTAGCGGTTCCAGGTAGCGCATATGCTGCCGGGGCGATGCCGAGCCCAGGTCCTCCCGCACGGTGATGCTCCAGGCCACCACCCCCACGCCGATACCCAGGGCCAGCACCAGCAGCAGCGGCAGCTGGGTGCGGCGGGGGTCGGTGCCGGGGCGGGGGCGGCGCAAGGCGCACAGCGGTACCAGCACCGGGAAGATCCCGAAGGCCAGCAGGGTGAACAGAATGTCGCAGGCCACCGCAAAGGGCAAAAAGGCCCACTGTTCGGCGTTCAGCCAGCCGGTCTGGTTGTAGGAATTGCCCATTCCCGCAAACAGGGTGGCCTTGGCCAGGGCGAAGCAGACCGCAAAGCTGCCCAGCATGGCCGCCACCCCGGCCAGTTCGCCCTTCCAGGCTGCGCGGTCATGGGCCACCACCCACAGGCGCAGCAGCACCCAGGCGATGAGGTAGTACAGGGCCACTTCCTTATTAAGATAGAGCAGATAGCACCACACCCCGGCCAGAGCGCTCCACCCCGCCCGGCTGCGGGCGCCGGGGGCGGCCATGGCCCGCCACAAAAAATAGATCTGCCACAGGGAGAGGGGCAGAAACACCGTCTCGCTCATGAAGGTGGCGCAGGCGGCCAGGGTGGGCAGTACCGCCGTGATGCCCACCAGGAACACCGTGCGGCGGCGGTTCTGTGCCGTTGCGCGGCACAGGGCATACGCCGGGAAGACCGCGCCGGACGCCCAGGCGGCGTTCAGCCAGCCGATGGCGGTGATCTGGGCGGCGGTGGTTTTCAGGGCCAGGGCGGGCAGGATGCACAGGGGGTAAAGAATCTTCTGGTAATCGCTGGGCATGTTGCGCACCCGCAGGCCGCGGCCCTGCCACAGGCTGCGGGCCACGTCCAGATAGCGCAGCTCGTCGCTGTAGACGGCCAGCTCGCGGGGGTAGCTGCTGAGCAGGCCGTACACCACCGTGCACACCGCAAACAGGGCCAGCACCCACAGCCAGCCGCGGCGGGAATTTTGTTTTGTCATAAAGCGGGGTTCCTCCGTTTGGTTGTCAGTCCCATTATACGGCAACGGGGCCCCGGCGTAAAGGGCGGGCCGGGACGGATTTTTCACAAAAATTTTCGTGACAAAGTACGGTGGAGTGTGGTATACTATAAAAGTTACAAATCAGAAACAACCCCATGGAGGTGCTTGACCACGCATTCCGATACGATCCGACTGCCCCGGCAGATCTTGCTGCTGGGGCTTGTCTTGGCCCTGTTTTTCTGGGTGGCGCCCCGCGCCGCGGCCGAGGACTACGACACAACGCTGGACCGTCTGGGCCGGTTGCAGGACCTGGCCACCGAATACGCCGCCGACCACGACGGCGACCCCATTCTGCTGACCCTGTCCTACACCCGCACGGGGGACTACAACACCTCCATGTGGCAGCTGACGGCGGGTGCCCGGGACACCGAGTTTGACAACTACGTGGCCCAGAACGACGCCGACCTGGCGGGGCTGCAGGGGATGAACAGCGTGACGCTGCCCAACGGCGAAGCCATCGACTTCGGGCATCTGCTGGCCTCCATGAACCTGGTATATAACGGGTTGCCCATCACGGGCAGCTGGGGCGGCGACTGCATGCAGCTGGCCCAGGCCTACTACGGCCAGGCCAGCGACGCGGCGGGGTATGCCGACGTCATGCGTTCCACCTTCAACATCAACGACGACGGGTCGGTGAGCAAGTTCGGCGATCAGGACCTGCGGGCGGACCTGGACTCGGTGGTGGTGGGCTCCCAGCTGACCAAGGACACCGACATTGCCGACGCCCTGCGTGACTACTACGCCAACCTGACCGAGTACGACCGGTGCTACCAGTTCATCTCGCTGAGCTTCGGCACGGCGGACACCTCGGCCGCCTCCTTCGGGGACACGGTATACAATTCCCTGTTGGCGGACTCCGGCATGCAGCTGCTGTTCTACATGAACGACATGTGGACGGCCAGCAGCTGGTCGCTGGAGGAAAGCTACGCCCCCGCGGTGCGGGGCGCCACCGACCTGCTGGCGGAGTATCTGTCCGGCGCGGTGAACGGCGAAAAGGTAAAAAGCGAAACCAACAACCGACTGGTGGCCATGGGCGGCCAGGCCCTGGCGGACGCGCTGACCGCCCTGGGCGACAGCGACGCGGCGTCGGCGGCGCTGAACGCGGCGGAAAGCGGCACTTCCAGCACGGTGAGCAGCACCAGTGCCGCCATTGAAGGCGCCACCCAGACGCTGCAGAGCAGCTTCAATGTGAAGATCTTCGAGCTGTTTTTGCTGATCATCGCGGCCGTCGCGGTGTTCTTCCTGATTATGAGCTGTGCGCTGTTTGTCAGCCACCGGCGCAGAAGATAAGATATTTCCGGCAGAGCCTTCGGGCCCTGCCTTTTTTGTTTCTTCCAGAAACGTCCCCCGTCTCCTTCCTCCCGGCCCCGGCGCGGATGGTGCCGTGCCGCCCGGGAAATCCGGTCTGGAGTTTCTTCGGTTCCTTCTTTGCAAAGAAGGAACAAACACATTCCGTATATTTCCAGGCAGTTATCCACTGTGTAAAGGGGTTATCCACGTTGAATTTGTTGAAAACTCTGTGGAAAGGGTGGAAAACTCGGCGGTTTTTTCTGTTGAAACTGTGGAAAACCCGGTGGAAAGCCGTTCACCGCGGGTTTTTGGTGGATAAGTTTTCCACAAAGGGGTTGTGCACACCGGGGGCGTGCCTTGACAACGGGACGGGATGTGTGTACAATAAGAATAATCCACAATTGTGCAAAGGAGTGACTGTTACAATGAAGCACATTCAGACCCTCGAGACCCGCGACATGGCCAAGAGCCTCCAGAACGGTGGCTGCGGTGAGTGCCAGACCTCCTGCCAGAGCGCCTGCAAGACCAGCTGCGGCATCGCCAACCAGCCCTGCGAGAAGGCAGAAGACTGATTTTTCACCCATCTGGCAATCGTGCCGGGCAGCCCGTGCGGCGCCCGGCATTTTCTATGGTAATTTTACAAGGAGTATTCCATGATCCATCAATACAAGCTGGGCGGTTACAACATCGTGGTGGACGTATTCAGCGGCAGCGTCCACGCCGTGGACGACGTAGCCTACGATGCCATCGCCCTCATTGACCAGGGCAAGACCCGGGACGAGGCCGCGGCCGCCTTGGCCGCCAAGTACGCGGGCCGCGCCGACGTGACCGAGGCCGACATCTCGGACTGCCTGGACGACATCGACGAGCTGACCGCCCAGGGCAAGTTGTTTGCCAAGGACGTCTACGCCGACCACGCCTTTGACTTCAAGAACCGGTCCAATGTGGTCAAGGCGCTCTGCCTGCATGTGGCCCACACCTGCAACCTGAACTGCAGCTACTGTTTTGCGGCCCAGGGCAAGTTTCACGGGGAAGCGGGCCTGATGAGTTTCGAGACCGGCAAACAGGCGCTGGATTTCCTGGTCGCCCATTCCGGCACCCGCCGCAACCTGGAAGTGGACTTTTTCGGCGGCGAACCGCTGATGAACTTTGAGGTCTGCAAGCAGCTGGTGGCCTATGCCCGCAGCATCGAGAAGGCGGCCGGCAAGAATTTCCGGTTCACCCTGACCACCAACGGCATCGGCATCACCGACGAAGTCATCGAGTGGGCCAACAAGGAATGCCACAACGTGGTGCTGTCCCTGGACGGCCGCAAGGAAGTCAACGACCGGTTCCGGGTGGACCTGGCGGGTAATGGCAGCTACGACCGCATTGTGCCCAAGTTCCAGAAACTGGTCAAGGCCCGGGGCGGCCAGGGCTATTACATGCGGGGCACCTTCACCCACCACAACGTGGATTTCACCAACGATCTGTTCCATATGGCGGACGATCTGGGCTTTACCGAGCTGTCCATGGAACCGGTGGTGGCATCCCCCGATTCCCCCGAAGCTCTCACCGAGGAGGACCTGCCCAAGCTGTTTGACCAGTACGAGCTGCTGGCCAACGACATGCTCCGCCGCCAGAAAGCCGGCAAGCCCATCACCTTCTACCATTATATTCTGGACCTGAAACACGGCCCCTGCATCTACAAGCGCATTTCGGGCTGCGGGTCCGGCACCGAGTACATGGCCGTCACCCCCTGGGGCGACCTGTATCCCTGCCATCAGTTCGTGGGCGACCCCGACTACAAGCTGGGCAACGTCTGGGACGGCGTCACCAACACCGCCCTGCGGGATGAGTTCAAGCTCTGCAACGTCTATGCCCGCCCCGACTGCAAGGATTGCTGGGCCCGCCTCTACTGCGCGGGCGGCTGCGCGGCCAATGCCCTGCATGCCACCGGCGACATCCACGGCACCTATGAGTACGGCTGCAAGATCTTCCGCAAACGGATGGAATGCGCCCTCATGATCCAGGTGGCCCAGCGCCTCGACCCCGAACTGGCCCGCAACGCCGTCCGCTACGAAAGCGACTGCGACGGCTGCGGCGAGCCTTCCGCCGATTGCGAGTGATTTTTCCCCTACTTTCTTTACAAAGAAAGTAGGCAAAGAAATTCTAAACCGGGCTGCATGGACGCCACTGCACACCCCGCGCCGGAGCCATACAACGGCGGCGGCACGGTTTTCCCCCTGCTTTCTTTACAAAGAAAGTAGGCAAAGAAATTCTAAACCGGGCTGCATGGACGCCACGGCACACCCCGCGCCGGAGCCATACAACGGCGGCGGCACGGTTTTCCCCCTGCTTTCTTTACAAAGAAAGTAGGCAAAGAAATTCCAGACCGGATTCCCTGGGCGCCACGGCACACCCCGCGCCGGAGCCGGGAACCAACCGCCTTTTGACCCCGCCGCCACTTCCCCACTGAAACCATTTCGCCCCTGGTCAAAATGAACCGCCCCAGATTGTGCAGACAGCACAAAAAGAGCCCCTGGGCAGGAATATTCAGTTTTAGCAGGAGTGGCGCAGCGTCAGCGGCGCCACTCCTG
>CAJFFY010000037.1 GCA_904374465.1 uncultured Subdoligranulum sp. | reverse complement strand
AAAGGATGAAAAAATCAGACTGAAAACCTCAAAACCCTTGATCCTACGGGGCTTTTCCGGTTTGTCGTAATTATACCGTAAGGGCACACCTTTGCCACCCGGGCCATCGAGCACGGCATGGACATTCTGACGCTGAGCGGTATGCTGGGCCATGCCGATGTGGGCACCACCCAGACCTTTTACCTGCATCCCCGGCTGGAGGCCATGCACCGGCAGATGGATTGCATCACCCCGGCCTGCGGCTGGTTCCGTGCCGCCCCCGCCGGGCCGGCCGCCGTATGAAAGATTTTCCCCGCAGGTTGCCTGCGGGGAGTTTGTTGTTTCATGGTACCTGTGTTCTTTTTACTGCTTTCCGCAGGGCAGGCTATCCTCCCTGCAAGTCAGGAAGCGTCTTCTTTGGCATCCCCGCCGCAAACAGGTTCCGGCGGGGCCATATCACCGGCGAAGGCTGCCTCGTAGGCCTCATGGGCCAGCAGCAGACGCCGCTGTTTATCCTCATTCATCCGCAGGCGGCTGCCCGTCGGACTTTGATGACCCATGCAGTAGGCTATCTCCTCGTCGGTCAGGTCGGTGGCAATGCTCAGGCCCGTGCAGTAGGTATGGCGCAGTGCGTAGGCGGTGAGATTTTCTTCGCAGGACCCGGCCCCTTCCTCCAGGTCGGTGTCCTCCTCGTTGATCAGAATTTTTTCGGTGCCCTCCTCCATACACTGATCCAGCATCTCCCGTCCCATTTTGCCCACATCCCTGGTGGTGGCCCGGCGCTCTCCTGGCACAAGATTGCGCCGTCCCTTCTGTGTTTCCACCCAGAGCAGCGGCAGCTCCGCCAGCTGTTCTTCGGTCAGTTCGGGGTGACGGCGTCGAATCCACGCCTGCTGCCGGCGGATCAGGCGCACGACCGTCGGGGTGCAAGGCAGGGTGCGGTAGCTGTTTTTGCTTTTCAGCCAGTCGGTAACGCTGCGCTTTGCCTTCTTTGCTTTGTCCTTTTCATCCTGGCACTCTATCTGGATAAAGGGCAGGCCGTTTTCCGTTGTTTTGAGACAATCAAAATTGAGGCCGCAGACTTCACCGTCACGCATGCCTTGAAGCAGCATCAGGGCACAGGCCAGGGCCAGGGGATTTTCTGACTGTTCCACCATCGCCAGCAGCCGGGCGCATTCCTGCCGGGTCAGCGTCTGCTTGCCGAACCGCCGGTTATACAGTTCCCGGGCCGTTGGCTGCAGCTGTTCCTTCGCAATGTCCAGCTTCTTCAAGGTACGTTCCGGGATGGGGCTGCAGCGCAGATCCCCTTCCTCCACCAGAAATTCCAGAAACCGGCACAGCAGAATCCAAAGGGCTTTCATCCGTTCCGCTTGCCGGCTTTTCTTATGGGGCCGGACTTTCTGGGGCTGCTCTGCCAGCGCTTCCATCCGCCGGGCAATATCCTCCTCGGTGATCTGCCGCGCCCCTTTTTCTTCCAGATTCCCGCACAGCAGCCGCAGGCGGTAGTCCCGGTCGTAATTGTCCCGGGTGGAAGGCAGCCAGTCGTGTTCGTTGAAATACTGCCGGTATTTCTGCCGGTAGAGTTCCATCAGGGTGGGACTTCTCTCCGGGGCTTCCGACGACACGCCTGCCTGTTCCTCGCGCAGGTACGCCATCAGCTGTTTTTCGATCTGTCTCTTCAGATACTGTTCTACGTCGGTTTCCTTTTTCACGGTGCTGCGGATTTTCAGGTTTTCATACCGGCCGCAGCACCAGTTCCCGGTGATCCGAACCTTACCGTCCGGCACCGCTTTCTCCCGGTAGGTGCAATCCACCTGCCTGCCGCACAGACTCCATTGTTTTGTGACCTCGTCCATGTATATCACGCTCCTTTCTGATAGCACCGGATGGCTTCATCCAGTTTTCTTCCGATACATTCCTGATACCAGACGCTCTGGTAATCCCGGTAGACTTTATCCATGACCGTCTTGGGCGCCCATCCCTGCAGGTGGTCTTTTTCTCCCGCCCGGAGCCACCCTTTCACCATTTCGTCGAAGGTACGGTGCAACACCCTGACGGTGGCCCCGATGGTCTTTTCTTCCTGGTGATCGGATTTTTCATCGGTCTTTTTGTAGGTCCCCGCCGCAAACCCTGCCTGTTTCAGCAAAGATTTACTGTACCTCTGCAGTTCTTCCGGCCTGCACGCCGTTTTCCATTCTGTTTTGCTGCAGACGATGGGCATCTTGAGAAAGCTCCTTCCGCCCTTCTCCCGCGCCCATTCCGCCCGGCGTTGCAGAATTTCCTGAAGGGGCTGACAAACCGGTACATAGCGCAGCCTGTACGGATACACCTTTTCCCTGCCAAACTGCAGGACGTTGTCCGCCTTTTCCAGGTAAGGCCGCAAAACCCGCAGGCTGTAATACGCCGAACCCGGCAGCCGTACATAATTCCCATACTGCAAACTGCAGGCTTCTTCCGGCGAAAAGCCTTCCAGTAGCACCAGCAAAACACCCACGGCAAGGCCATTCTGCAACGCATTCTGTTTTGCCTGTTCCAGCAGCCTGCTGAACTCCTCATGGGAAAGGCTCTGATTTCCCAGCTTGTTGCGCTTCTGCCCCTGGGCATCGTACCGCTTTCTGCCCCGCCGTTTCGGCATGTTCATCCATCCGTGGTCCGCCGCATACCACTGCATCAATTCCAGACGGTGACGGCACCGCCGCATCTGGTGCTTTGTGAAGCGGGGATCCTGGGCAGCCAGGTCCTGCTCCACGGTTTTGCGCACCCCTTTGTCAATCCGGCAAAGCGGTCTGTCCCCATAAAAGGACAGATACTTGTCCAGCAAATCCCGGTTCAGCGTATCCTTCGTGTTGGCGGGATTTTTTCTGTCTTTCTCGATCTCCCTGGCAAGATAGCTCTGAAATTCCCCGGTTGCTTCCAGAAGCGTATAGGCGCCCTCGGCGCTGAGCTGCACTGTATTGCCCGGAAATGTTTTCACCTGCTGCTCCGCGTATTTTTTGTAAAGATCTTCTTTGACAGCTATACTTTCTTCCGATGCGAGGAAGTCAGCAATTTCTTCCCGGCCTTTGAGTGTAGTATTGTGTTGCCTTTGCAAAGGCTTGCCACCTGCCGGGTTCTCAGTATGAACCTCCACCACAAAGCATTTGGGGGACTTTTTGTAATATCCTGTTGCGTCGCACAATATCGTTTTCCATTGAAAGGGAATTGCTTTTGCATTCTTGCGTTGACTCATATCGTAATGCTCCTTGATCTTGGGGAAATCGTTCATCGTTTTACAAGAAAAATGATATTTACTTTTGTTTTTGGTGCAACTTCAAAAGGGGGGTGCCATGGAGAAAGGGGTTGACAGCTCTCCCGTCAGCGTATAACGGGGATTTTTTCTCCGGCTTGGATATCACGATAATTACTTTTGTTGTTCTGTCAATCAAAAAGCGGCACTTTTTCTTGCTGCAACACTTGACATCGTCTTTTCGGCTGTGCAACGGCATTTTCATTTTCATCGTAAGTACTTTGCAGCAATCGTCAAGGTCGGCAATAAAAAACACGCGCTTTCCTTAACGGAAAGCGCGTGTTTTGATTCATGGCTTGTTCAGTTTACTTTGGGCGATACCTGCGCAAAAAGGCCTGCCGGTCCTTGCAGTGGAACCGCTCCATCACTTCGGCGTCGGTTCCGCCGTCCTCCAGCGCCTGGCGGATGGCGGTCTCCCGGATGGTCGAGAAAGTCAGGCAAGGCACGCCCGCCCTTCTCTCCAGCAGCGCCAGATGTTCCCGCAGCACATTGGCTTCCACCGGGAGTCCGTCCGGCGTGGCAAACAGCAGATGGTCGGGATTGCAGCGGGCATCCACCGCCTGCAGGGTACGCAGCGCTCCAAGCTGCGATTTCACGATGCTTTTGCAGGCGGCCGGCAGCGGCGCAGAATAGGGCGGAACAGGCAGCAGCGCCAGCCTGGTCTTGTGTTCCTTGCTCTGTTCGTCGGCAATGCGGGCGATTCGGTTGCGCACAGTCAGCCGGCTGGCGGCCAGGTCCACATCCTCCTCCCGCAGGGCCAGCAATTCCCCCTGGGGAAGCCCCGTGGCAAAGGCAAAGCGGATCAGGTTGCCCCACAGCTCCTCCTCGCAGACAGCCAGCAGCTTTTCCTGTTCTTCCCGGGTAAAGACAGGCTGTTCCCGGCTGGGTCCTGCTTTTCGTCTGGCAAGGACCTCCTCGCCTAAAATCTCCGGCGTACAGGGATTTTCTGCCAGCAGCCCTGCCGTCACCCCTTGCTGAAGGATGGTCCGCAGCAGCTTGTAGGTATTTTTGGCCTTTCCGCCGGACAGACTGGCAAAATACCGCTTCAGCCGCGGGGGGCGTCAGTTCTGCCAGTTCATATCTTCCCAGGCGGGGCAGGATCGTATTCTGCAGCAGCCCCTGATAGGACTGTGCGGTCCTGTAGGAACCGGCATGGGACGCCTGCCAGGCGGAAAACCAGTCCTGCGCCCATTGTTTTAATTTCATTGGGGTCCTCCCGGAGTCTTTTCACCGAAATACTATGGTTCATCGTGTTTTGCAGGGGGATCCTGTTGCTCCGCGTTCTCCAAAGGAGCCTCCCGCAGCGCGGCCAGCTGCTGCCGGAACATTCCCTGCAGTTCCTGCCAGACCTGCGGGTTCTTCAGCGACGGTGACGGCTGTTTCAGCTCTTTGTCCAGGTCCGCAACCGCCACCGACAGCGTCTTTTCATCCAGTATTCCGCAGCGGTGGCGGAGATAGCGGATGACCGCCTCACTCTCCTTGTCTTCGGCGTGCATGGCGTAGCGGAGTGCGCAGTTAATTACCGACCCGAAGTCCTCCGTGTGGAACGGATCCAGCCAGGCGGACGGGCAGAGGACGAGATCATCCTTGCCCCCATCGGTGATGACCAACCCGATGTTTTCCCGGAGCACACGGTCCAGCACGGCGTCCAGATTGTCTGCCAGTTCCTGACGGGAGATGCGTTCCATTGTTTCGGTGGATGGTAAATTTGTCATGACAGCATGCCTCCTGTCCTTCTGTTTCCTGTCCCCGGATTTGTCTTGCCGGTTTTCGTACTGCTTTCATTATAGCATCCGGGACGGGCCATTACAGGGACTTTCAAAAATAAATTTGATGTGCTTCCTGCGGGAGGCGACCTGCAGGCTGTGTCAGGGGATCATTTCATCGCAATAGGAAAAAATCTGCTTCTTTTTCTGTATGGCGCATCGAAGTGTTGCAGCCGCCCCGCCCCAGTCATGGAGGACATAGGCCACCACGATGTCGGAAGACTGGACCATCCATCGGTTCCTGCGAGAAATCGCAAAACGGGGCGGCACGGTTTCCAGCGGCGGGTAAATGGTCCTGTCGTAACCGGAAGCGTCTCTCCTGTCGTTGAGATAGGCCATGACAAGAACCAATTCGATCTGGGGATACTGTTCCTTTTGTCTCCGCAAGACAGATGCCGCCAGATTGTCAAAGGCACCATAACCACCCAGATAAAAGGTTGTGGCGCCTCGCGCAATCAATTCCTGTGTCACACCATATAGCCATCTTTCCACTGTCTGGCACTGCGAAATCTGCGAATGACCGCAAAACGTAACAATCACTTTTATTCCTCCATTATAGTGATTATAATCACTATAATGGAAAGTGGCAAGCCCCCTATAATAATCAAAAACGGGGGTGATGCAGTGCCGATCTCGTTTCGTCCGATGCGGGAATTTATGAAAGAGAACCATATTTCCTTCTACCGTTTGGCCAACGAAGGAATTGATGCGCAAACTCTGCAAAGGATACGCCATGACAAGCCTGTCACCACCGACACCCTCGGGAAAGTCTGCAGCATCCTGCACTGCCAACCGGGAGATCTGATTGAATATATCGATTCATCCCGCGAAGAGAAATCTGTCGACTAGCCATATTTCGGAGAATTTCTCAAAGCGTATCAGGTCTGCCGCGTCCCATTTCCGGTTATAAAGATCCGACATATCAATGCAGCCAGGCGGCGCCGTTCACAACGTGGACAGCGCTGCTTGGCTCTTTCTTTGTGTCAGGAGTTAGAGAAGTACATTTTTCAGGACTTCTGCCTTCCAAGGTTCTGTTATGCCGCCGGTAAATTTTGCAAGGTATTTCCTGCAAAAAAGACCGGCGGGCAGGCCGCTGCAAAGATGCATGGCCAGCTTTTTCCGGGACAAAAAACGGACAGGCTGCCTGCGAACAACGGGGAAAAGGCCCGGCTCATAAGGCGTCCGATGTGCAAAAAAGACCGGCGGAGCCACCCGAAAACACAGGGGCTCCGCCGGTCTTTTTTGCAACTATCATAAAAAACATTTCGCGAAACATCGACAAGTAGAGAGAAAAACTTCTGCTTTTTTGCCGCGTTTTGACACAAGAAAAGACCCGGTCTTTTCAGACCGGGTCTTGGTGGTTGCGGGGACAGGACTTGAACCTGCGACCTCCGGGTTATGAGCCCGACGAGCTACCATCTGCTCTACCCCGCGATATTCAAGCACCCTGCGTCGGGGTGCTAGATTATAATAGCACAACGCAGGGTGCCTGTCAAGCATTTAAGGCAAAAAACTTTATGGTTTTGCCTGTTTTTTCCTTTAGGACAGTTCAAACATGCCGTTATACAGCTGGTAATACTCGCCCTTGTTGGCCAGCAGCTCCTCGTGGGTACCGCGTTCCACAATATGGCCGTGCTCCAGCACAATGATGGCATCGGCATTGCGTACGGTGGACAGCCGGTGGGCAATGACAAACACCGTGCGACCTTCCATCAGGCGGTCCATGCCCTTTTCGATGAGGGCCTCGGTGCGGGTATCGATGGAGGAGGTGGCCTCGTCCAGAATCAGCACCGGCGGGTCGGCCACCGCCGCCCGGGCGATGGCCAGCAGCTGCCGCTGCCCCTGGCTCAGGTTGGCGCCGTCCGCGGTAACCATCGTATCATAGCCCTGGGGCAGGCGGCGGATGAAGGAATCGGCGTTGGCGATCCGGGCGGCTTCTTCGATCTCCTGCCGGGTGGCGTCCAGCTTGCCGAACCGGATGTTGTCCGCCACGGTGCCGGTGAAGAGATGGGTATCCTGCAAGACGATGCCCAGGCTGCGGCGCAGCGCATCCTTGCGGATGAGGCGCACGTCGATGCCGTCGTAGGTGATGGAACCGCCCGTCACGTCATAGAACCGATTGATCAGGTTGGTGATGGTGGTCTTACCGGCGCCGGTGGAACCCACAAAGGCGATCTTCTGGCCCGGCTTGGCATACAGGGACAGACCCTGCAGGATGGGATGCCCCTTCACATAGGCGAAATCCACGTTGTGGAACCGCACATCCCCTTCCAACGGCTGGAAGGGCACGCCGGGACGGCTGCGGTCACACCAGGCCCAGCGGCCGGTGGCCTCGCCGTCGGCACATTCGGTCAGGGTCCCGTCGGGGGCTTCCCGCACCGTGACCAGGTCCACAGTGCCTTCGTCCACCTCGGGGTCTTCCTCCATGGCGGTGAAGATCCGCTCGGCACCGGCCAGGGCGGCCAGCAGGAAGTTGCCCTGCTGGGTGAACTGGTTGATGGGCATGGTGGTCTGGCGCACAAAGACCAGATAGCTGGCCAGGCTGCCCAGGTCGGTCCAGCCCTGCATGACCATCAGGCCGCCCAGCACCGCAATGACCGCATAGTTGATATACCCGATGCTGACCACCGCCGGGATCATGGTGGCAGCGTAGCTCTGGGCACCGGTGCCGGCCTGGCGCAGTTTTTCGTTGCGGGCGGCAAAACCGGCCAGGTCCTCCTGCTGGTGGTTGAAGACCTTGATGACCTTCTGGCCGGCTACCATCTCCTCAATATAGGCGTCCAGTTCGCCCAGACAGTTCTGCTGCTTGGCGTAGTAGACCCGGCTGTGTTTGGTGCTGAAATCAATATACCAGAACATCGCCGCATAGCCCAGCACAATGAGCAGCGAGAGCCGCCAGTTGAGCACAAAGAGCATGATCAGCGTGCCGGCCACCTGAACAAAGGTCTGGATGACCAGGGCAAAGCTGTTGTTCAGGGCGTCCGACACGGTGTCCACGTCGTTGGTGAACAGGCTCATCAGGTCGCCCTTGCGGTGGGTGTCAAAGAACTGCAAGGGCAGCGTCTGCAGGTGGGCAAACAGATCCCGCCGGATCTCCCGCAGGATCTTCTGGGCGGCGCGGACCATGATCTGGCTGTAGCCCAGGGTGCACAGGGCGCCCACCAGATAGACCGCCGCCGTAAAGCCCACACCGGCGGCCAGGTAGGACAGACTGCCGTTGTCCAGCAGGCCGTTGACCACCGGGCGGATCATGTAGGTGCCGATCAGCGCCGCAATGGCACTGAGGGAAGCCAGCAGGGCCACCAGTGCCAGCATGACGCTGTGGTGTTTAAGGTAGACCCCCAGGCATTCCAGGGTATGGCCCAGGTTTTGCGGACGACGCCCGCCGGTAACTCGTTTCATTGTGCGTCGCCCCCTTTCATCTGGGACTGGTAGATTTCCTGATAGATGGAATCGTGGGCCAGCAGCTCGGCGTGGGTGCCCACGGCGTGGAGCCGTCCATCCTCCAGAATGACGATGAGGTCGGCGCTCTGCACCGAGCTGATCCGCTGGGCGATGATGAGCTTGGTCACGTCGGTGAGCTCGGCCAGGGCGTGGCGGATGCCCGACTCGGTGGCGGTATCCACGGCGCTGGTGGAGTCGTCAAAGATCAGCACCTTGGGGTGCTTGAGCAGCGTGCGGGCAATGCAGAGGCGCTGCTTCTGGCCGCCCGACACGTTGACGCCGCCCTGGCCCAGGTCGGTATCCAGGCCGTCCGGCATCCGGTTGAGGAATTCGTCGGCGTGGGCGGCCCGGCAGGCGGCCCACAGCTGGTCGTCGGTGGCGTCGGGGTTGCCCCACTTGAGGTTATCCCGGATGGTCCCCGAGAAGAGCAGGTTTTTCTGCAGCACGATGCCCACGGCGTCCCGCAGGGAAGCCAGGTCATAGTCCCGCACATCCCGGCCGCCCACCTTGACGGTGCCGGCGGTGGCGTCGTACAGACGGGGAATCAGCTGCACCAGGGTGGTCTTGGCCGAGCCGGTGCCGCCGATGATCCCCACCGTGGCACCGGCGGGAATGTGTAGCGTAATGTCGGCCAGGGCGCATTTTTCCGCTTTGGCGTTGTACTTGAAGCTGACGTTTTCAAAGTCGATGGCACCGTTCTCGATGGCGGTGACCGGCCGGGCCGCATTGGCCAGGTCGGGCTGCTCGGTGAGCACCTCCCGGATCCGGCGGGCGCTGGCCAGGGAGCGGGTCATCTGCAGAAAGACGCCGGAGAACATCATGACCGAGTTGAGTACCTGCAACACATAGCTGAGGAAGGCCGTGAGCTGGCCCACGCTCATGGAGCCCTGCAGGATAAAGTTGCCGCCGAACCACATGATGCAGACGATGCAGGTGTACATGACGATCTGGAAGGACGGCATGTTGAGCACCGCAAAGCGAAAGGTCTCGGTGCTGGCGTCGCTGAGTTCCCCGTTGACCTGTTCAAACTGTTCGTTTTCCCAGTCGCCCCGCACGAAGGCCTTGATGACCCGGATGGCGGTAAGCCCCTCCTGGATGCGGCTGTTCAGGTGATCCACCGCCCCCTGCTGACGGCCGTAGAGCGGCGCCACATGGCTGACAATCCAGGCCAGCATGACAGCCAGGATGGGGGTGGCGATGAGGAAGATGACGGTGAGCCGGGGGCTGAGGATGAAGGCCATGCCCAGGCCCATGAGCAGCATGACCGGGCTGCGCACCAGCGGCCGCAGGCCGGTGTTGACGGCGTTGAGCAGCACGGTGGCGTCGGTGGTCATGCGGGTGACCAGCGAGGCGGTGGAAAAATGGTCCAGGTTGGCGAAATCAAACTTCTGGACGGCGGCGTACTCGGCCAGGCGCAGTTCCGCCGCGAAGCCGTTGGCGTACCGGGCGGCAAACCGGGCATAGAGCAGGCCGGTGATCAGGGCCAGCACCGCGCACAGAGCCATGAGCAGGCCCTCCCGGACGATGATGCCCATGTCGTGGGCGGGCACCCCCTCGTCGATGAGGGTGGACATGAAGATGGGGATGACCATCTCACACCCGCACTCGAAAAAGAGCAGGCCCACCGCCACGAGAAGATCCCGCCGGTAGGGTTTGCTGTAACCGAAGATCAGCCGTAGATCGTGCATAGACGTCCCTCCTGTTGAGCCGAAGATTTCCTATACCGAAAAATGGGGATCAGCGCCGCTTGTCGGGCAGCTGACTGGCCACAATGGCCGCGAACATCAGAATACAACCGGCCAGCTCGGTGCCGGTGAGGGTCTGGCCCAGAATAATCCAGCCGGCCAGGGCGCTGAAGACGCTTTCCAGGCACATGGCCAGGCTGGCGATGGTGGGGTCCAGTTCCTGCTGGCCCACGATCTGCAGCGTGTAGGCCACGCCGCTGGACATGATGCCGCAGTAGAGCACCGACACCGCCGCCCCGGCAAACTGCTCGGGGGTGGGCTGCTCAAAGACGAACATGAAGACGGTGGAAAGCACCGACACGGTGAAAAACTGGGCAAAGCTCAGCTGGATGCCGTCCAGCCGGGGGCTGAAATGGTTGACCAGCAGTATCTGCAGGGTGAACAGGAAGGCGCAGAGCAGCAGCTGCCATTCGCCGCCGGTCAGAGCCAGGCTGTCCCGCCCGGCCAGGCAGAGCAGGTAAAGCCCCACCACGCTGACCGCCACACAGGCCCACAGTTTGGGCCCGGGGCGGCTGCCCAGAAAGATGCCGCACACCGGCACCAGCACCACGTACAGGGCGGTCATGAAGCCGGCCTTGGCGGTGCTGGTGGTGCCGATGCCCATCTGCTGGGCGGCCGACGCGGCAAACAGGGCCACGCCGCACAGGGCGCCGCCCACCGCCAGCGTCTTGCCGTGCAGCCAGAAGGGCAGCCGGCGCCCCGCCCGGCGCTGCCCGGCCCGGCGCACGGCCATCAGCCCCAGCAGAAAGGCGCAGGCCAGCCAGCTGCGGCTGGCCAGAAAGGTGTAGGGGCCCATGTACCCGCTGCCCACGCTCTGGGCCACAAAGGCGGTGCCCCAGATCAGTGCCGCAAAGACCAGCAGCAGGGTGTTGCGCAATTGTTTTTTGTTTTCCATACCGTTTTCCCTTCCCTTTTGAGCCACAAAACCGCCCGCGTCGTCGGCAAGGACGGCACGGGCGGAGTGGTTATTTTCTTTTCAGGCGGTTATGCCTCATTTTCGATGGTGGTCAGTTCCTCACTGCCCAGCCCCTGGATCTTGAGCCCGCCGGTGACATAATAGATGCTGGAATCGTAGCTGATGTTGACCTTATACTGCTTGCCGGGGGTCAGGCCGGTGATGGTATAGGTGTAGCAGCTGCCGTCGGTGGTGTAGTAGACGGTGGAACCCTGCACATAGCTTGTGGTGGCCTTGTCGTCGGACAGCTGCCACACCGCCACCTTGAAGGTCTGGTAGTTTTCGTTGGTGGACTCGGTGGTGGCGTAGCCGGTGACGGTGATGCTGTCGCCGCCCGCCACAAAGTATTCGGTATTGCGGTTGGCAATGCCGTTGAAGGCCACGTAGAGGGTATCCCCCGACGCCTGGGTGACCAGCTTGCCGGAGGAAGTATCCATCCCCTCGGGGAAGGTCACATCGCCGCCGGCGGTGGCCATGACCTCGGTGGCCTCATCCTCCATGTTGGCGTTTTCCTCGCGGAAGCCCAGCACCGTCACGGCTTTGACAACAAAATCCTTGGCCGCCTGTTTGGGGGAACAGGCGGACAGCGAAAGGGCCAGGCAGAGGGCCAGGGCCAGCGCAATCCAGGTGCGGCAACGTTTCATATGCATAAACCTCCGTGGGTGGAACAATTTTTGGGTGACATATAAAGGTATTATACCGCATTTGTTGCCCATGCACAAGGTTTTTACAAAAAAACCACAAAAGCCCCGCCGGGAGCGTCCGGCGGGACTCGGGCAGCGGATTACCGCTTGATGTCGTAGTTCATGTTCATCAGGTTGCGGATGCTTTCCACATCGTCGGTGATGTTGGCATCGCCGTGGATGGTGTGCTTGATGGCACTGGAAGCCACCGCAAAGTTGATCATGTCCATGGGGCGGTAGTCGTGCATCATGGCGTAGATCAGGCCGCTGGCGAAGGCGTCGCCGCCGCCCACACGGTCCAGAATATTAAAGGTAAAGAGCTTGCTCTCGAAGGTATGGCCCTCGTACCACATGAAAGCTTTGAGGCTGTTCTCGCTGCCGGAATGTACATACCGCACATGGCGGCCGATGCACTGGAGGTTGGGGTACCGCTCCACAAAACGCTGGAAGATCTCGTCCTGCTGCTCATAGCTGGGCTGCAGGGGCACGCCGTCCTTCCAGTCGCCCTTGCTGTGGTCGTCCTCATCCTTCCACAGGTGATAGGGTTCGATGCCGAACAGCACATCCACGTAGGGCAGGCAGAGGGTGCAGTAATCCCGGGCGGCCTCCCAGCTCCACAGCTGGCTGCGGAAGTTGCCGTCAAAGCTGACGGTGAGGCCCTTCTCCTTGGCCACCTGCAGGCAGCGCAGGATGAAATCGGCGCAGTTTTTGTTCAGCGCCGGGGTGATACCCGAAAGATGCAGCCAGTCAAACCCGTCAAACAGGGCATTCAGGTCCACCTTGGTCAGGTCGTACTCGGTCAGGGCGCTGTGCATCCGGTCGTAGATGACCTTGCTGGGGCGGATGCCGTAACCGGTTTCCAGATAGTAGGTGCCCAGACGGTGGGTGGGGGTTTCCTCCTTGGTGGAAAGGATCATCGGCGTGCAGTGCACGTCGTTGGAGCGCAGCCACCGGATGGCGCTTTTGCCCAGGGAGTTGTTGGGCACCACGCTGAAGAAGGTGGAATCCACCCCCAGGTTGGCCAGGGCCAGGGCAATGTTGGCCTCGCTGCCGCCGTAGCTGGCCTCAAAGCTGGAGGCCATGCGGATCTTTTCGTAGTTGGGTGGGGTCAGCCGCAGCATGACCTCACCGATGGTGATGAACTTTTGCGGGCTTTGCTGGCCCTGCAGAATGGGATTGTAATGTTCCATAAGGGGGGCACCTCCTGGTTTTTTACTTGCCTCGCGGGGGACTGTGTTACCTTTATTGTACGGCAATCCCCACCCGAATGCAAGCCAAAACCGGACAAAATCGGTGCGGTACAGCGTGTTTATTTTTTAACGATTTCCCAGACGGTCAGCGGCTCGCACAGCCCGCATTCCGCCAGCGGCCGGGCCTGCAAACCCGCTTGCTGCGCGGCTTTTTGGGCGGCGCCGGCATTGGCCGCATCCTCAAAGAAGCAGACCGTCCGCCCGGCCTCCACCCACTGGGTCAGGGTGGTGGCGTCGGTCAAATCGTACAAATTATCATAGACAGATTTGGGCAGTTCGCCGGGGCTCACCTGCCAGCCGTAGCTTTCCCGCTCACACAGCCCGGCCAGCTTCTCCTGCACACGGGTGGCGGTGGACACCAGCTTGGCGTCCTGGGGCAGCGTGTCCAGCACCGCCAGGGTGGAGCGGGTCTCGGAAGCCTGGTATTGCTGGTCGGCCACAAAGGCGCGGGTATCGCCCCAGGCGGCGGCCAGCAGAACGGCCAGCACCACCACCTTGATCCGCTGCCGGGGCAGCAGGGCCAGCGCCGCCGCCACCCCCAGCCACAGACAGCCCAGCTCGGGCACCAGGTAGCGGGCCACAAAGACCGGCCGCACCACGGCGGAAGCCACCAGCCCCACGGCAATGGTCCAGAAGGGGCAGAGCAGCGCCGCGCCGACGCACAGCCCGTCGGCACCCCGGGGGCGGGTGGTCAGCCAGAGCACCGTCACCAGTGCCACGGCCACCCACAGGCTGCCGCTGCCGAACAGGAAGGTGCCGTAACCCTGCACGGTCTGCAGGGTGATGGGCTCGATCCAGTAGTTGCCCTGCACGGTGCGCAGCTGGGCCAGCAGCACAAACAGCCAGGGCAGGTAGGCCGCCACCGTGACGGCCGCGGCAATGCCCCATCGCAGCAGGCCCCTGCGGTCCCGGCGCACCAGCTGCCAGACCAGCAGGGCCAGGTAGGCCACCGCCACCGCCACGCAGGCAAAGTAGTGGGTGTAGGCCGCCAGCAGCCCGAAGATCACCAGCCCCACCCAGCCCCGGACCTTGCCGGTGCGGGCGGTGTACCAGGCGGCCAGCAGCCCGCCGGTGACAAAGAAGAGTCCCCAGCTGTACATCCGGATCTCGGTGCCGTAGTCCAGCAGTTTGGGCATGCCGCCCAGGCAGAGGGCAAAGACCCCGGCGCCCAGCCGCACCGGGCCGCTCCGCCGCCAGCCGGCCACCCCGGCGCCCAGCCAGAGCAGCAGGTAGGGCAGCAGCGATACCAGTTTGGCCAGCGGGATGGCGGGCACCCCGGGCAGCGCCGTCACAAAAGCCTTGACAATGAGATAGTAGAGCGGCGGGTGGACGTCCACCGCCGTCAGTGCCACCAGTTCCCCCACCGGGTGGCGGATCAGTTTGAGGGTGAACACCTCGTCCTGCCAGATGTAGGGGTTGGCCACCACAAAGTAAGCCTGCAGGGCCAGCAGCGCCGCCCCGCACAGCCAGAGGATCCCGAAGACCGGGCGGCTTTCCAGCACGGCGCGGCAGCGGTCCTCCAGCGCCCCGCCCCTCTGCAGCAGCCAGGTGGCCAGCGCCACCGCCGCCGGCAGGGCTGCCAGGACGGCCGCCACCGCCAGCACCGCCACCAGCATACCGGGGGCCAGCCCCAGCCGGGCGGCGATGCCCTCAAATTTCCAGTTGCCGGCAAAGAGCACGCCCCCCCAGGCGGCGGCCAGGGCCCCGCACACCGCCCCCAGTGGGTCCCGCCGGTCGCGCAGCCAGCGGCCCAGCACCGGGGCACGGCCCAGCGCCACCGCGGCCGCCAGGGCCAGCACCCCGCAGAGCAGCACCGCCTTTTTGGAGTTGCCCGCCGCCCACAGGGCCAGCAGCACGCCGCCCGACACCGCGAAGGGCAGATTTTGCAGCATTCGTTTGCCGTTCATGGAAAGCTCCTTACCTTGTTGAGATTACCCCTATTATACCGTTCCCCCTCCTGCGTGGCAAGCCGCAAAAGGGCCCCGGCACCATACGGTGCCGGGGCCCCCTGGGGTTAGTCCTGCATTTCCTGCTCGAAGCGGTCGATCTTGTCCGCCTTGCCGACGACCGTGATGGTGTTGCCCTGGGCAAACCGGTAGTTGGCGGTGAACTCCACGTCGGTGCGGCCCTCCCGCTCCACGGCGATGATGTTGATGCCGTAGGCCTTGCGCACGTCCAAATCCTGGATGCTGCGGCCCACCACGTGGCCGCCCACCACGATGCGCCGGACCTCCACCCCGTCGGCCAGGGCCACATAGTCCAGCAGATTGCCGAAGATCAGCCGCCGGCCGATGCGCACGGCCATGTCGGCCTCGGGGTAGACGACGGTGGCGCCCATGCGCTTGAGCACCTCGCCGTGGACTTCGCTGGTGGCCTTGGACAGGACGTTGGGCACCCCCAGCTTGATGACCAGCATGGTGGTCAGGATGCTCATGTCCACATGCTCGCCGATGCACACCGTGACGGTACCGCAGTTCTGCATGCCGGTTTCTTTCAGGGCGGTTTCGCTCAGGTTGTCCACCACGAAGGCATAGTCGGTGTAGGCCCGCACTTCCCGGACCTTTTCCTCATTTTTGTCGATGGCGATGACCTCTTTGCCGGCTTCGGCCAGCGTCTTGACCAGCGCCGTGCCGAACCGGCCCAGACCGATGACGCCGTAGAGGGTGGAAGGATCTTGTTTTTTCATAGCATTGCACCTACCTGTGGGGAAGATCAGCCGATGGTGATGGCTTCTTCGGTGTAGCGGGCCAAAGGCGCGGGGCGCTCGACCCAGATGGAAAGCAGCGTAAAGGCGCCCACGCGCCCGGTGTACATGGTGAGGATCAGCACAAACTTGCTCAGGTCCCGCAGCCCCGACGTGATGCCGGTGGACAGGCCCACCGTGCCGAAGGCGGAAACATCCTCAAAGAGCAGCTGGATGAAGGTGGCCTCCGGCTCCAGCACGCAGAGCAGGAAGGTGCCGGTGCAGACCACGATGACGCCCAGCAGCGCGATGGTGGCCGCTTTGGCCAGGGCGTTTTCGGGCAGGCGGCGGTGGAAGGCCCCCGGCCGTCCCTTGGTGAAGATGCACCGCACCTCCTGCATGAGCACAAAGAAGGTGGTGGTCTTGATACCGCCGCCGGTGGATCCCGGCGAGGCGCCGATGAACATCAGGATGATCAGCACAAAGAGTCCGGCGTCGCTCAGGGTGCCGAGGTTGATGGTGGAAAAACCCGCCGTACGGGCCGACACGCTGTGGAAGAAGGCCGCCAGCCAGCCGATGTGGTCGGTCAGCTGCAGCAGCACGGTGCCCACAACCAGCAGTACCGCCGTGGTGGTGAGCACCACCTTGGTGTGCAGGGAGTATTTGCGGAACCGGAACCGGCATTTGACCACGTCCATCATGACCAGGAAGCCGATGCCGCCGAAAATGATCAGCGCACAGGTGACCAGGTTGAGCCAGACACTGTCGTGGTAGGGGATCAGGTTGCGCAGCCCGCCCAGGATGTCAAAGCCCGAGTTGTTGAAGGCCGCCACCGAGTGGAAGATGCTGATCCACAGTGCGTGCAGCGGCGGGAAGTCCTGCACAAATACCGGGAAGCTGCACACCACACCGGCCAGCTCAAAGCAGGCGGTGAGCAGGATAACCGCCCGCACCAGACGGATCATTCCTTCCAGGCTGTCCACGTTGAGGGCCTCCCGCACCAGGGTGCGGCCCCGCAGACTGATGCGGCGGCCGGCCGCCAGGGCCAGCCCCATGCCGATGGAGGTCACGCCGAGGCCGCCCACCTGGATGAGGGCCACCACCACGGCCTGCCCGAAGGGGGTGAAGGTGTCGGCGGTGTCGACGGCGATCAGGCCGGTGACGCAGACCGCGCTGGTCGAGGTGAACAGCGCGTCGGTCCAGGAGACCGACGCCGTGTCCCGCACCGAGACGGGCAGCTTGAGCAGCACCGCCCCCAGCAGGATGGTCAGGGCAAAGCCCAGGGCGATGATCCGCGCGGGGGGCTGCCGGGTGAAAAATTTACCAATGGATCGCATACAAATTCCTCTATAGTGTACAAAAAAGCGGGACTTCCTTCGGGGAGGTGGAAGTCCCGCCGGGCCGGGCGCACCAAGGCCCCGGCCACCCCGGATAAATAGGGCGCGCCGCGCCCTATGACAGACTCCACCACTTATCCCGGGTCGTAATGCTCCTACCATAGCACGAAAGTGCCGCCTCGTCAAGGGGCAATTTTTTCCGCCGCCCCGGCCCTGCCGGGGGAATCTGCCCCGCCTTCCCTTGCGTGGCATCGTAAAATCGTGTATAATGAATTGTTACTTCTATAAAAGAGACAGGAGGTGCGGCGTTGAGCCTGCAGAGCTTTGGCTTTTTCGGCTTTTTGCTGGTGGTGGCCGCAGTGTATCTGCACCTGCCCCGGCGCGCGCAAAGCCCCTTTTTGCTGGCTGCCAGCTGGCTGTTTTACGCCCTGGCCATGCCGTCCATGCTGGGGATGACCATCGCGATTGCGGTATTCACCTGGCTGTGCGGCCGGGCCCTGGCCGGTCCCCACAAGACCGCCGCCCTGCGGGTGGGGGTGGCGGGGCTGTTGCTCATCCTCGCCTTTTTCAAATACAACGGCGCCTTTGCGGGACTGGCCGGCTGGCAGGCCGTGGCCATGCCGCTGGGCATCAGCTTCTACAGCTTTGCGGCCATCGCCTACCTGATCGACGCCGCCCGGGAAGACTGCGAAGTGGAACGCAGCTTCATCGACTGTGCGCTGTTTTTGAACTTTTTTGCCACCGTCACCCAGGGCCCCATCTGCCGGGCCGGGGCGCTGCTGCCCCAGCTCAAGGAGGAACACCGCTTTGACGCCGCCCGCACGGTGCGGGGTCTGCGGCTGATGGCCCTGGGGCTGTTCAAGCTGGTGGCGGTCAGCGATGTGCTGGGCGTCTTTGTGGACGAGGTCTTCCCCCACTACCAGAGCTACGGCGGCCCCATGCTGGTGCTGGGCGCCGTGGGGTACACCCTGCAGCTCTACTTCAACTTTTCGGGCTATTCCGAGGTAGCCCGGGCCGTGGGCTTGTTCCTGGGCCTGGACCTGCCGGAAAACTTCAAGACGCCCTTTTTCGCCACCAACTTCTCCGGGTTCTGGAGCCGGTGGCACATCAGCTTTTCCTCCTGGCTGCAGGATTACCTCTTCATGCCGCTGGCCTGGGCCGATCTGTCCGGGGTGACCCGGGGCAAGCTGCAGCGGCTGCCCGCCGAGGTTTGCGTCTTTACGGTGTTCTTTGTGTCGGGCTTCTGGCACGGCAACACCCTGCCCTTTGTGGTGTGGGGCCTGCTGCAGGCCTGCTACCGCCTGGGCGAAGAGCTCTTACACCGCCGGTTCGGCAAGCCCAAAAAGAAGGCTCCGGCCCGGGTGGTGCGCGCCAAGCGGGCGGTGGTCTTTGCCCTGTGGACGGTGAGCATGGTGTTCTTCCGGGTGGGATCCGCCCCCGCCGGCACCATGACCGTGGGGGACGCCTTCGGCTATCTGGCCGGCTGGTTCCGGGGCTGGAGCCCCGCCCGGCTGGGCGGCGAGCTGTACAGCGCCGTCTACACGGCCTTCTACGCCAACCCCATCATGGTGGCAGCCTACTACGCCTTTGTGGCCGTGGTGCTGGTGCTGGCCTTTTACCTGGACGTCCGCCGGGCCTGTGCCTGGAAAAACAAGCCCGCCGAGGTGGTCCTGGCCGGGGAAAAGCACCGCTGGGTGCTCTATTACCTGCTGGTGATCTGCCTGCTGGCGGGTTACATCCTGCAGAGCGGCGGCTTCGGCAACGCGGGCTTCGGCATGTACGCGGGATTTTAACGCCGCAGCTTTGCTGCTTCCAAAGGGGCAGCAGCCGCGCACGGCGATGCCTGTCCGCTGCGGGCGACGACTGAAAACACCATCCATGCAAATCCACAAAAGGAGTGGCCCTGTGAAACATATCCTGAAAAACCTGGCGCTGCTGGCCATTCCGGTCCTGGTGTGGCTGGCGGTGTTCATCGCCTTTGAGCCCAACAACTACTTCGGGCTCAAAAGTTCCGCCGGGTCCAGCCAGCCGGTGGCCCGGGTACGGGCCTACCAGCAGGACCCCGGCACCAACCTGATCCTGGGGGACAGCCGTCTGGCCCATTTTGACATGGAGCTGGTCGACGAGGTCAGCGGCCAGACCTGGCAGAACCTCTCCTTCGGCGGGGCTTCCCTGAAAGAGACGCTGGACCTGGCCGACTATGTGCTGGCCAGCGGCCACCCGGTGGACCGTCTGCTGGTGGGGCTGTCCTTCTACACCCTCAACGAGGGGTACAACACCGACCGGTTCGCCCAGCTGGAGGAAACGCTGGAAAATCCCCTGGCCTACTGCCTGAACCTGGAATACAACGTCAACGCCCTGACCGTGCTGATGGATACCCTGCGCGGCACGCCGGATACCATCGAGTCGGGGGACTGGGTGGAAAGCGACTACCTGGCGGAGGACGGCACCCTGCTGCCGCTGCACCGCAAGCTGTACGACTACCCGGCCACCATCACCCCCAAATGCCGGGACTGGTCGCTGAACACCGAGCAGCTGGACCGGCTGCACCAACTGGGCGAAACCTGCGCCGACCGCGGCGTGGAGCTGATTGTGGTGCTGCCCCCCATGGCCGACAATGTGCGCACCCAGGTGTGCGACGAATTCGGCATCAGCGACGCCATGGAAAACGAGGTATTGCCCACCCTGCGCGCCTGGAGCGCCGAGGGCGCCTTCACCCTGCTGGACTACGAGTGGGGCGCCAACTGCATCACCGACGACGACACCCAATTTTACGACGGCTTCCACCTGGACGAGCGGTACGGCCTGCCCGACTGGACGGTGGAACTGTTCACCGACCTGAACGGCTGAGGAGACATTTGCTGTGGCACTGGATTTTTTGATTTTGTATGAGCACACCGTGCGGGAATACGAGAGCGACCTGCTGCTCAAACTGGAACTGGAACGCCGGGGCTACCGGGTGGAGATCCGCCAGCTGCTGGACCCTAAATACCGGCGGCTGTTCCGGCAGGACAAGCCCGAGGTGCTGGTGGCCAGCTGCATGTACGACAACGAGGCCATCAACAGCCATGTGTACAATAACATCGGCCGGTGCAACAAGATCGTCAACCTCCACTGGGAGCAGATGCTCTCCGATACACAGGAGGAGGGCGACTGGTTCAATATGAACGGCAACGCCAAAAAATGCATCCAGACCTGCTGGGGCCAGCGCACCGCCGCCCGGCTGCAGGCCCACGGCATGGACGCCAAAAACACCCCCGTCACCGGCGCCGTCATGATGGACTTCCTGCGCCCCGAGTTCGAGGGGTATTTCCTGGGCAAAGCGGAACTGTGCCGCAAGTTCGGCCTGGACCCCGCCAAAAAGCTGCACCTCTACATTTCCAGCTTCGGCTATGCCAGCATGCGTGACGACGAGGTGGCCGAGCTCTCCAAGATGGCGGGCACCGACTTTACCGGCTTTGCCCGCACCAACCGGGTCTCGATGGCCGAGACCCTCTCCTGGTTCGACCGGTATCTCGCCGACCACCCCGAGGTGGAACTGGTCTACCGCCGCCACCCCAGTGAGTGGAACAGCCCCGCCCTGGAGGAACTGGCCAAAAAGCGGCCCAACTTCCATGTGATCTTTGCGGATTCGGTCAAACAGTGGATTGTGGCGGCGGACTCCATCTCCATCTGGATGAGCACCGCCATCGCCGAAGTGTACATGGCGGGCAAAAGCTGCCACATCCTGCGCCCGGTGCCCATCGAGCACGAGTATGACCCCGTCATCTACAAGGATGCCCACTATGTGACTTCCTACGAGGAATTCTGCGCCGCCATGGCCGAACCCTTCCCGCCGTTCCCCATCCGGCGGGAGGTCATCGAGGGGTACTTTGACCCCAGCCCCATCCCGGCCTACCGCCGGATGGCCGATCTGCTGGAAGATGTCTACAAGAACCCGCCCCGGGACGAGCCCATGGGGGAAGGCTTTACCCCCCACTTCAACCTGCTCAAATACTGCGCCCTGGCGGGGGTGCATTTTCTCTACCGCCGGGGGTGGGAACCCCGCCGGGTGTTCGCCTTCTGCCCGCCGCTGGCCAATTTTGCCCAGCGCATCTACGGTTACGTGGACAAGGCCCACGTGACCCCCGAACAGGTCGCCGCCATGACCGACCGCATCCGGCCTTACGTCCGGTAAAGGAGGCTGTATGCCAGACACTGAAAAGAAATCCGCCGCCCAGAGTTTTGCCGGCAACGTGATGAAATACTCGGTGGCCACCTACCTGGGCTTTGTCATCACCGGCCTGGCCCTGGTGGTCAAGGGGCTGCTGCCCAGCGCCGTGCTGGGCGCCCCGGTCACCTTTATGACCTACACCGCCACCTTCATGAACCTGGGCATCCTGGGGCTGGACCAGGCGCTGCTGCGCTTTTATCACGAGCCCCCCGCCGGGGCCAAGCCCCGCCAGCTGTTTGCGGCCTGCACCCGTATTTCGGTGGCGTTCATGCTGGTCCTGGGGGTGGTGTGCAGTCTCTTCTTTGCCAGGCCCCTGGCCGCCGCCCTGGGCCTGACGGTGGCAGGGCCGGGCATTGTGCCGCTGCTCTTTGTGAACGCCGGGCTCTACATGCTGGTGCGCTACCTGAACGTGCTGCTCCGGCTGGAAAACGACCTGCGAGCCTACACCGCCGAGACCCTCTGGATGCAGTGCTGCTACAACCTGGTCTATTTGCTGCCCGGCTTTTTCACTTCCAGCGTGACCATCCTGGCCCTGACGGCCATTCTCAGCTTCGGCGTCGTCGCCATCGCCTTTGGCTTCAAGTACCGGGCCGCCGTCTTCGGCGCCCTGCCGCCCCCCATGGCCGCCGGCATCGCCCGTACCGTGCTGCCCTACGGCATCGCCCTGGCCCCGGCCCAGATTCTCTTCAGCCTGTCCAGCGGCGTCTGCCTGTCCTTTGTGAGCAACTACTGCGGCGACACCGCCCAGGGTCTGTTCGCCTTCGGTTACAGCCTGGCCCAGCTGGTCACCGCCATCCAGGCGGGCTTTTCCACCTACTGGGGGCCCTACGTCTACGCCCATTACCGGGAGGAGCAGGAGCGCATCGCCCGGGTGCATGACGTGCTCAACCTGCTGATCTTCGGCTTTTTCTGCGTGCTGGTCATGTTCGAGGACGTGGTCTTCTGGATCTTTGCCAACAAGCGGGACTGCCTTTCCATCTTCCCGCTGCTGATGCTGGCGGTGGTGTTCAACATTCTGTGCGAGGGCACCGTCTACGGCAACTCCATCGCCCGCAAACCCTGGCACGACACCATCGGCATTGCCATCGGCGCGGGGTCCAACTTTTTGCTCTGCGCTCTGCTGGTGCCCGCCTGGGGGCTGACCGGCGCCGCCCTGGCCCTGGCCGCCAGCAACGGCCTGGCCTTCTTGTACCGCACCGTCACGGGGCAGCTTTCCTACCGCACCATTCCCAGCTTTGCCAAGACGGTGTCGGGTTTTCTGCTGGCCTTTGCGGTGACGGCCATCGGCACGCTGCTGTGGCAGCATTTTGTGGTAAAATTTGTGCTGGTGGGCGCCATTCTGTTCGTCTACTGCACCCTGTACCGCACCCAGCTTCTGAAATTGTGGCAGATGGGGCTGGGCATCCTGCGGCGGGTTCTGACCAAAAAGTGAGGGGATTCTGAAATGAAACATTGCGGCACCCAGGAACTGGAAACCGGCCGCCTTTTGCTGCGGCGGCTTTCGGTGGATGACAGCGAAATGATGTACAACAACTGGGCCAGCGATCCCAACGTGACCCGGTATCTGCGGTGGAACGCCCACCGCAGCTGGGGCGAGACCGCCGAGCTGCTCAACGAGTGGGAAAAGCACTACCCCGACCCTGCCTACTACCAGTGGGGCATTGTGGACAAGCGCAGCGGGGTGCTGTTCGGCACCATCAGCATCTTTTCCGCCGTGGACATGAAGACCGGCTGGCACCTGAACACCGAGCGGCTGGGCCCCGCCTGGGAGACCGGCTACGCCCTGGGCCGCAAATGGTGGAACAAGGGCTACGCCACCGAGGCGCTGTGCGCCGTGCGGGATTACTGGTTCGGCACGGTGGGGGCGCCCTGGCTGGCCGCCTGCCACGCCAACGACAACATTGCCAGCAGCGCCGTGCTGCAGAAGGCGGGCTTTGTCTACGACCACGACGTCACCGAACACAAGTTTGACGGCACGCCGGTGCCCAGCCGTGCGTACCATCTGATCAAAGAGGATTTATGAGCGAGATTTTTCTGGATTTCGGCACCACGGTACAAAAACAGACCGACGGGCAGAAGGTCCCGGTGGTGCTGCTGGCCCTGGACCAGGGCCGGTACGACATGGCCCGCAGCCTGGACGAGCTGCGGGCGCTGGCCGACGCCAATGGCATGGAGGCGGTGGCCGAGGTGGTGCAGAAGCGCGCCACCCCGGAGGCTGCCACCCTGCTGGGGGAAGGCAAGGTGGCCGAAGCACGCCTTGTCTGCCAGAACCTGGACGCCCGGGCCGCCATCTTTGACGGCGAGCTGACGGGCAGCCAGATCCGCAACCTGTCGTCGGCCCTGCAGGTGGAGGTGCTGGACCGCACCATGCTGATCCTGGAGATCTTCCGGGCCAGAGCCACCACCAACGAGGGCAAGCTCCAGACCGAGCTGGCCACCCTGCGCTACCAGCTGCCCCGCCTGCAGGGCCTGGGCGAAAGCCTGAGCCGCCAGGGCGGCGGTGGCGGCGGCGGGGCCGGCGCCCGCCGCGGCGCCGGCGAGACCAAGCTGGAACTGGACCGCCGGCATCTGCACCAGCGCATCGAGCACCTGGAGGGCAAGCTGCGGGAGATGGAAAAGCGCCGGGGCGAGACCCGCCGCGCCCGCAAGAAAAACAACGTGCCGGTCATTGCCCTGGTGGGCTACACCAACGTGGGCAAGTCCAGCCTGCTGAACGCCCTGTGCGGGGAACAGATTTTTGAGGCGGACATGCTGTTCGCCACCCTGGACCCCACGGCCCGCAAGCTGGTCTTGCCCAGCGGGCTGCAGGTGATCCTGGTGGACACCGTCGGTTTTGTGAGCCGGCTGCCCCACCATCTGGTGGAGGCCTTCAAGAGCACCCTGGAGGAGGCCGCCTTTGCCGACGTGATCGTCAAGGTGGCCGATGCGTCGGACCCCCAGGCCGCCGAGCAGCTGGCCGTCACCGACGAGGTGCTGTCCAGCCTGGACTGCGCCGACATCCCCCAGCTGGTGGTCTACAACAAATGCGACGCCGCCAACCTGACGCCCTTTGACCCGGCCATGCTGCTGACCAGCGCCAAGACAGGCCGCGGCCTGCCCGAGCTGCTGGCCCGCCTGGACGAGGAGCTGGCCCACCGGGTGCGCACCATCGAGGTGGTGCTGCCCTACGACAAGCTGGCTCTGGCGGACATTCTGCGCAGCCGGGGCAGCGTGGCCGAGGAGGAATACCGGGACACCGGCGTCTATTACCGGGCCACCGTCAAGATTGACGATCTGCACCATTTTGAACCGTATCTGGTTTGAGTTGACAGGCCCCTCCGGGGCCGCTATACTTTCGATAGAAACAGACAAAAAAGGGGTTTTTGCTTATGGCATCCAACGTTCGCACCCGCTTTGCGCCGTCGCCCACCGGCTACATGCACGTGGGCAACCTGCGCACCGCGCTGTACACCTACCTGCAGGCCCGCCACAACGGCGGCACCTTCATCCTGCGCATTGAGGACACCGACCAGGGCCGTCTGGTGGAGGGCGCCACCGACATCATCTACGGTACCCTGAAGGCCACCGGCCTGACCTGGGACGAGGGCCCCGATATCGGCGGTCCCGTGGGTCCCTACGTCCAGAGTGAGCGGATGGGCATGTTCAAGCAGTACGCCGAGCAGCTGGTCAAGGCGGGCAAGGCCTACTACTGCTTCTGCACCGAGGAGCGGCTCAACGAGCTGCACGAGGCCCAGCGCGCCGCCGGCGAGATGACCCACTACGACGGGCATTGCCGCAATCTTTCCGAGGAGGAAGTGGCCGCCAAGCTGGCCGCCGGCGAGCCCTACGTCATCCGCCAGAAGATCCCCGAGAGCGGTGTGGCGGGCTTTGACGACGTGGTCTACGGTCACATCGAGGTCAACGTCAGCGAGCTGGACGCCAGATCCTCATCAAGACCGACGGCATGCCCACCTACAACTTTGCCAACGTGGTGGACGACCACCTGATGGGCATCACCCACGTCATCCGCGGCAGCGAATACCTCTCCTCCACCCCCAAATACAACCTGCTGTACGACGCCTTCGGCTGGGAGAAGCCGGTCTACATCCACTGCCCGCCGGTCATGAAGGACGCCCAGAACAAGCTGTCCAAGCGCAACGGCGACGCCAGCTACCAGGACCTGGTGGCCAAGGGCTACCTGCCCCAGGCTGTGCTGAACTACCTGCTGCTGCTGGGCTGGGCCCCGGAAGGCGAACAGGAGATCTTCACCCTGGACGAGATGATCAAGATCTGGGACCCCAGCCGTATCTCCAAGTCGCCGGCCATCTTCGACCCGCTCAAGCTGCGGGCCATCAACGCCGCTTACATCCGCGCCCTGCCCGCCGAGGAGTTCCGCCGTCTGGCCGACCCCTTCATCGACAGCGCCGTGCACCGCGCCATCGACCGGGATCTGCTGTGTGCCAACCTCCAGCCCCGCTGCGAGGTATTGGAGGATATTCCGCCCCAGCTGGACTTCTTTGACGCCGTGGTGCCCTACGACGCCGAGCTCTACCGCAACAAAAAGCAGAAGACCACCCCCGAGTCGGCCAAGGAGGCCCTGACCGCCCTGCTGCCCGTGCTGGAGGGTGTGGCCGACTGGAACCGGGACGCCATCTTTGAAGCCTGCAAGGCCCTGGCCGAGCAGATGGAAAAGAAGAACGGCTGGCTGCTCTATCCCCTGGGCATCGCCCTCTCCGGCAAGAGCCGCACCCCGGGCGGCGGTACCGACCTGGCCGCCATGCTGGGCAAGGAGGAAACCCTCGCCCGGCTGCACACCGCCCTGGCGGCGCTGTAATCTCCCCGTAACAGGGGTACCATGTCCTGCTTCTTTCTTTGCAAAGAAAGAAGCAAAGAAACTCCAAACAAAAAGCAGAGGCCCGTGGCATACGCCACGGGCCTCTGCTTTTTCCCCTTGGTACAGACACCACAAGGGCCGCGACGAATGCCGCGGCCCTTGCGGTTTACCGGTGCCGGAGCGCCGGGTCCCTGTCAGATGGGATTATTTTTTGTCGTTCTTGCGCTTGCGCGCCACCAGCAAGCCCACAAAGGCGCAGCCCGCCACGATCAGCACACCGATGATCAGTTCCAGCGGCATCTCGTCGCCGGTCTGGGGGATCGTAACGGTGGCGCCGGCCTGGGCGCCGCCGGCCGTACCGGAAGCACCGCTGCCGGACGGAGTCTGGCCGGAAGGCGTGCTGGGCGTACCGGAGTCGCCCGATCCGTCACCCTCCTCGGGATCCTGGTAGCTGTTGTGGAAGATGGCACCGCCCTCGGGATACTGGACCTCCGCCTTGAGCACGCCGTTGTCATCCACGACCTTCACGGTCAGGGTGAAGCGGGTGGCGTCGTAGGTCACACCCTCGGCCTGGCCGGCTTCCTCATACAGGGTATAGGTGTAGCTGCCCGCCTGGGTGAACTTGAGGGGCGCAAAGGTGATCAGACCCTGCGCGTCGTTGCGGGCACGGGCCAGAATCTTGCCGTCGCTGTCCTGCAGCTTGAAGATAAACTCCGCCTCGGTCAGGGCACGGCCGGTCATCTGCTTGTTGGCCTGCAGCACAACCTCCACCGGGGTGGGGGCGTAGCGGTTGCGGAAGGTCAGCCCGCCCTCGGGGTAGGTGACCTGGGCGTTCACCTTGCCGTTGCCGTCGTCGGTGACCTGGACGGTCACGGTGTAGACGGTGGTGTCATAGGTGATCTGGGTTCTGCCGCCGTTGACTTCCGACACGGTGTAGGTGTGTTCACCCACATCGTCGCTCTGGAAATGGATCGGCGTAAACTGGATGTTGCCCTCGGCATCGTTGGTGCCGGTGGCCACATAGGTATCCCCTTCCTTGACCACAAAGCGGAACTCCTGGTCTTCCAGGGCTTTGCCGGTCAGTTCCTTGGCACCGGTCAGGGTGACCTGAGCCTCGGTGGGGATGTACTGGTTCTGGAATTGGATGGCACCGTCGGGGTAGGCCACGTCCGCCTGCAGGCTGCCCTGGCCGTCGTCGGTCACGGTGACCACCGCGGTAAAGACCGCGTCGTCATAGACAATGCCGTTGGCCTGGGCACCGCTGTTTTCCCGCACCGTCAGGGTATGGGTGCCGGGGGCGGTGTAGTACAGCTTGGTGAAGACCAGCGTGCCGTCCGTCTGGTTGTAGGCACTTCCCACCAGGTTTTCGCCCTCGTAGACCGAGAAGCTGAATTCCTTGTCCCGCATGTCGCGGCCGGTGAGGGTCTTTTCACCCGTCAGGGTGACGGTGGCCTGCCGGGCCGTGTAGCGGTTGGTGAAGGACACGTCCTGCACGGTGGTGCCCACTTCGTTCTGGGTACCCTTGGTGATGGCGGTAACCGCCGCGTCCAGCTGACCGTCGTTGCCCGCATCGCTCACGGTCACGGTCAGGTAGTACACGCTGTCGTCGTAGAGCACGCCGCCCAGCGCACCGTTATTTTCCGCAACGCGCAGGGTGTAGGTGCCGGTTTCAGTGAAGGTGATGGGGCTGAAGGCGATCTGGCTGCCCAGGTTGCTGCCGGAAGCCACATCGCTCCAGCTGCCGTCCGCCTGCTGGCGCTGTACGGTGAAGCCGAACTCGCCGTCCTGCAGGTCGCGGCCGGTCAGGGTCTTGGTGGCCGTCAGGTTCAGGGTGGCATCGGCGGGCTGGTAGGTGTTGGCAAAGGTGATGGTCTCAACGTCGGCACCGTCGCAGGTGATCACCGGTGCATCCGCCTGCAGCTGGCCGTTGCCGTCGTCCCGGACGGTAATGGCCACCTCGTAGCTGCGCCCGTCGTAGGTCACACCGGCGCGGCCGGTGTTCTTCTCCTGTACGGTGTAGCGGAAGGTTTTCTCGGTGGCATCGCCCAGGTCCCTGTCCTGGAATACAAAGTTGGGGAAGCTCACATTGCCGCTTTCGTCGTTGCTGACGGTGTGCAGCAGGGTGCCGTTCTCGTCATAGAGCTCGAACTGGAACATACCGGCACTCAGCGGCATGCCGTCCAGCGTCTTGGTGGCGGTCAGCGGCACCTGCACCTCACCGGCCTGGTAGGTGTTGGTGAAGGTGATGCCGCCCTCCGGCTTGGTCACGGTGGCGGACATGGTGCCGTCGCCGTTGTCGGTGACTTCCACCGTAAAGGTAAAGCTGTTCTGGTCGTAGGTGATACCGCCGGGGCCTTCACCCGTACCGGGGACGACCTCCCGCACGGTGTAGGTGTGGGTGCCGTAGTCCTCGTCGGTATAGTAGAGCGAACCGAAGGTGATGCTGCCGTCGGCGTTGTTCCGGCCGGTGGCCTGTTCGGTGTTGTTTTCATCCAGCACCACGAAATGGAATTCGCCATCCTGCAGCGTGCGGCCGGTCAGCACCTTGGTGGCGCTCAGCTCGGCAGTCAGGTCCACCGGGGTGGTGCCGCCGTCGTAGTCGTTCGTGAAGTCGGCGCTTTCCACCACCGTGCCGTCAGCCTTCTTCAGTTCCTGGCTGGTGCTCAGGGTACCGTCGCCGTTGTCGGTGACCGTAACGGTCAGGTCATACTGAGCCGTATCGTAGGTGATGCCCTTGTTTTCCTGGCCGGAGGCGCCGCTGTCCAACTCACCGATGGTATAGCGGTAGGTGCCTGCGGCGTTGAAGGTCAGGCCAAACTGGAAGTTTCCGTCAGCGGTGCTGTTGTCGGTGAAGGCCACGGCCCCGGTGTCGGCATTGCGCACCACATAGCTGAACTGGTAGCTGCTCGGGTCGGCACCCTCGGGGGCGCTGGTGGTCTTGCTGCCGTTCACGGTGATCTTGGCATCCTCCCGGATGGTGTACTCATTGTGGAAGACGATCTCCGCGCCGCCGTCCACCGTATAACCGGCCTGCAGCGTGCCGTTCACATCGGTAACGGTAACCTGCAGATGGTAGGTGGCGGTGTCGTAGGTGATGCCGCCCAGCGTGCCGGGCACCTCACTGACGGTATAGCCGTAGGTGCCCTCCTGCGTATAGGACAGCGAGAACTGAATCTTTCCATCGGCAGCGGCCGTAGTCGTCAGGCCCTCGGCGGGTACCGGGTCATTGGCGCTGTTGCCCTCGTCCGCCTTCAGCCGGAAGGAGAATTCCCCGGCGTTGATGGCGCGGCCGGTCAGTTCCTTGGTGGCCGGAATGGTCAAAGTGGTGCCGTTGGGCTGGTACCGGTTGGTAAACGCCAGGCCGGCGCCCTCGGCATACTCCGGCGTGGTCTGGGTGCCGTCGGCTTCCACACGGGTCAGGCCGGTCACGGCGGCCTGGTAGGTGCCGGTCTTGGGATCGGTGACCTCCACCGTCACCAGGTAGTGGCCGCTGTCGTAGGTCACACCGGTCTGGTTGCTGTTGTTTTCCTCCACCCAGAGGGTCTGGGTGCCGGTGGCGGAGAACTGCACCGCCGAGAAGGTCAGCGCGCCGTCTGCGGCGTTCCGGGCCGAAGCAATGGCATCGCCGGTCTTCTGTCCGTTGGCATCGGTGTTATACACCGAGAAGCTGAACTGGTTGGCGGTAAGCTCCTGCCCGTCCAGCTGCTTGGTACCCCGCAGGGTAAAGCTGCCTTCCTGGGTGCTGTAGCTGTTGGCAAAGGCCAGGTCGGGTGCGGTGGGGGTGGCCGTGCCGCTGCCCACCGTGTAGGTGACGGCAAAGCCGCCCGTGCCGTTGTCGGTCACATGGATAACCACCGTATATTCGGTGTCATCGTAGGTGACGCCCACGGCGTCGCCCTGCACTTCGCTGACGGTGTAGGTGTAATCCCCTGCCGCCGTGAAGGTCAGTTCGGGGAAGGTTACGTTGCCGTCGGCATCGTTGGTGGCAGTCTCCTGCACGTGGCCGTTGGCATCTTTGAGCTGGAAGGTGAACTCCCCGTCTTCCAGATCCCGGCCGTCCAGCGTCTTGGTGGCATGGATCTGTGCCGTCACACTGCCGGTGGCCTGGTAGGTATTGGTAAACTGAATGGCGGGTACATCCGTGCCGCTGGCCGTACCGGAGATCGCCTCCGCCTCGGAGGCAAACTGCTGGATGGTCTTGCTTGCGGCAAACGAACCGTCATTCTGGCGGGTCACGGTAAAGGTAACCAGGTACACATGGGCGTCATAGGTAACGCCGCCCTTGTTGCCGTTCACTTCCTCCACGAGGAAGCGGGCGGTGGCGCCGTCCTGCGCCGGCAAAGGCAGGCTGTCAAAACCAAAGGTTGCCTGCTGGCCGTCCTGCACGGAGGTGGCTTCGCCATTGGCCACGGTGCTCACTTCCGTCCAGGTGGAGGTTCCGTCCTGGCCCGCGGTTTCCCGCTTGAGCACAAACTGGAATTCGCCCGTCTCCAGGTCACGTCCGGTAAGGAGCTTGGTGCCCTCGATGTCGCCGGTAACGGGGCCTGCCGCGTTGGTGAAGGCCGCCTGCGTGGTGTTGTCTGCGTCCGCCTTGCTCACCGCGTCGGTGTTGGCATAGTTGACGGACTCCACCTTCAGCTGGCCGTTGTCGTCGGTCCCCACCGTCACGGTAACCGTGGCCGTATGGGGATCCTGCACCAGGTCCGTTGCGACGGAAGCCGTCTCGGTGATGGTGTAGGTATAAATACCCGTCTGGGTATAGCGGATGGTTCCGAAGGTGGCGGTGTGGGTCGTGGCCCCGGGATCATAGGCGATGGTAACCTGGTCGGCATTGGTGCCCTCCGGCATGGGGGCGCCGTTCTGGGCCTTCAGGGTGAAGGTGAAGCTGTCACCCGTCTGCCAGTCACGGCCCGCAATGGTCTTGGACACGGTGAACTGCTGGTCCGCGGACAGCGAGACCGAGACCGGTTCGTTCTGCACCCGCACGATGGTGCTGCGGGAGAACAGCCGGGTCAGATCCTGCGGGTTCTGGTTTTCATCCTTCAGTTCTTCCTTGTAGCTCGGATCGCCGGCGTCATAGTTCTGGGTGATCTGGATGCTGGACCAGCCCCCGGTCACCTCGAAGAACCGCTCCCCGTTCTCGCTGTAGGTGGGGCCGTACTCGATGATGGGGCCGTTGGTGTTGTAGGACAGATCCAGCGTCTTTTGGGCATCCGTCCAGGCGGACCAGTTGATGGCACCGCTGTCGGTGACCGGATCGGCCGGGTAGTCGTTGCTGGTGTACAGCGACGCCGTCACGTCGGTGAGGTTGGTGTTGATTTCGTCGGGCACCGCAAACTGCAGCATGCTGCGCACCACGCGGCCCACGCCGTGCAGCACGCTGATGTCGTCGTCCGCATTGCCGGCATCGGCGTAGACGCCGGTTTCATCCACACGGACCTCCACCAGTGTGGGGTTGACGGTATAGCCGTCCGGCGCGACAGCCTCCTGCAGGTAGTAGGTCTGCCCCACATCCAGGGTATGGCCCTGGGTGGGGAACACGGCGGCGGAATCCAGCGTGATGCCGTTATCCTCCGAGGTCAGCTTGCCGGTGGTCACGGTGTCGTAGGGCTGGGCATCCGCTTTCAGGACCGGCACTTCGCCGGTGGTATCCACCTGGTCGGCGGTGTACAGGTTGAAGGTGGCGGTTTTGTCCATGGGTTCGCCGTTTTCGTCCACCTTCTGGACCAGCAGATAATTCTTGATGTTGGGCACATACAGCCGCACCGAGAATTCACGCTCAAAATAGCTCGGGTCGCTATCGTCCAGGATGTCGGAATTCAGCCGATGGGTGTTGCCCACCGTGGCACCGCTGAGGTTGGATGCCTCGGTATAATAGTAGGCGACGGTAAATTCCGCCGCAGCGGCAGCATCCGGCCCCTTGCTGGCCAGCAGCATATGGTAGTAGGTCTTGATGTCGCCGGGCAGGTTTTCGATGGTGACTTTATAGGCACCGCTGCTGTCCAGCTGGAAGATATACTGGTCCGCCCGGGCGGCCTGCAGCACATCCTCCATCGTCGCGTTGGCGCCGTCCTTGCTGTAGACGGTCCAGCCGTTGAGGGGATCGCCCGAGACCGTGTGCCAGTAACCGTCTGCATCCTTGGCCAGGACCACGGCAAAGTAGGTGCCGTTATTTTGGTCGGGATCATCATATACCGTGTCCCCGTTTGCCGCCTTGGGCACGTCGGGCAGGGTGGCTGTGACGATGGGGCTGGCATAGGCGCCGGTATCCCAGGCGTTGCCGCTCAGAAGCACGGCCTGGGTGAAGCCCTCCTGCGTGGGGAAGTACAGGTGCATATCCCCGGAGGGACGGTAGCCCGCGGGGGTGGAAATTTCTTTCAGGACAAATTTACCGGACTGGCCGGTGCCGCCGTACTTTTCCTTCAGGTCATTCAGGCTGAGCAGCATGCCCTCGTCATCCTGGAAGACGAAGGTGCCGTCGCCATCGGTGGTGCCGGTGGCAATTTTGCTGCCTGCCTCGTAGTTGTCGTTGGCGGTGTACAGTTCAAACTGTGCGCCCTGGACAGGGTTGCCCTGCTGGTCCACCTTGCGCAGATCGCTCTGGGGAACCGAGACCAGGTTGAATTTCAGGGACATGTTGGAGTCCACGTTGCCCCGCTCCAGGTAGTAGAACCGCAGGGTATGGTAGGTGCCGTCGGCAAAGGTATCGCCGTCCCAGTTGGTAGCATCTCCCCGCCCGGCATTCTGGTATTTGCTCCGCAACGTACCGTCATGCCGGCCGTTGATCGTGATTTCACCGGTGGAGAAGTCGATCTTCAGGCTGGCGGCGTCATGGATACCGCCCAGATCGCCCACCAGCACATTGTCGATGAAGACCCAGACGTCATCGTCGCCGCTGAATTCATAGGTGACGATTTTTCCGTCTTCGGTCCGGCCGTCCTCCTGCTGCACAAAGCGGGTGGTCATGGTCAGACCGAAGTAATGGTTGATCGCACCGTTGGTGGACTGGATGCTCTGCGGATTGGACAGTTTGGACAGCGCGTTGAAGGGGAAGAACTGTCCGTTGGGAGATGCGCCGCCGGCCGCAACAGCCCAGTCATTGTACAGAACGAAGGCATTGCTGTCCTCGTCATACTCTGCAAAATTTTTCTGGCTATTGTAGTAGTAATAGTTGTCGCTGTCGATCTGCAGCAAATTGCCCACATCGGAATAGGAGGCTTTGCCGTTATGGGCGTAAGAGGGGTCAAACAAATAGCGCAGCGATTCCCCGCCATACTGGGATACCAGCTTGGGGTAGCCGTCTTGCAGGGTGTCCTCCACCATGTCGGAAAAAGGTTTCTCGGTGCCGGTCCATCCATTGATACCCGTACCGGTTACGTTCCGGAAATTGAGCTGATGCCCCTGGTTGATACCCAGATTCTGGTAGTTTTGGGGGGTAGACTTGTCGGAGTCATACCGACCCTGCAACCAGTAATCAAACAGGTTGATGGTGGTACCCACCGGGGATACCGTATCACTGACGGTGCCCGTTATCGCACGGGTCTGTGTGCCGCCCGTATCCGTGGGCGCCGCCAGTGCCTGGGTGGCGAACAGGGAGACTGCCAGCAATGCTGCGCCCAACCCTGCCGCCAAACCTTTGACGCCTTTGTGTTTTCCTTTCATGTTCCTTCTCCTTTTTTGCCGTGGGTACCCATGGTGGACCAAAACCGGAACGGGCCGAACGTGCCGTTCCCGTCGGATCGCGGGGTTCCCTCTTGGCAGTGGTGCACCCCGCGAAGAAACCGATACAACAAAAGCGTGATTTTGTTGT
>CAJFFY010000036.1 GCA_904374465.1 uncultured Subdoligranulum sp. | reverse complement strand
AGCCTACGAGAAGAACATCGGCACCTACGGCCGCTTCTCTGCTGAGCAGGGCGCTGTCAAGTACATCGACCCGCGTGAAGAATAAGAGAGGGAGGAACATACACTATGGCAACTTTTGAATCCCAGGAACGCCGTATGCCCAAAATCGAGGCCTGCCTGAAAGCCAACGGCCTGGAAAGCCTCGACGCCTGCAACGAGATGCTGCTGGCCAAGGGCATCGACTGCGATAAGATCATCCGCGGCATTCAGCCCATCTGCTTCGACAACGCCGTCTGGGCTTACACCCTCGGCACTGCCATCGCCGTCAAGCGCGGCCTGAAGAGCGCCGCCGAGTGCGCCGCCGCCATCGGCGAGGGCCTGGAAGCCTTCACCGTGCCCGGCTCTGTTGCCGAGCAGCGCAAGGTTGGCCTGGGCCACGGCAATCTGGGTGCCATGCTGCTGCATGAGGACACCCATTGCTTCGCCTTCCTGGCCGGCCACGAGTCCTTCGCCGCCGCCGAAGGCGCCATCGGCATTGCCCGTACCGCCAACAAGGTCCGCAAGGAGCCCCTGCGTGTTATCCTGAACGGCCTGGGCAAGGATGCTGCTATGATCATCAGCCGCATCAACGGCTTTACCTACGTGCAGACCGACTACGACTTCAAGACCGGCGAGCTGAAGGTCGTCAACACCACCGCCTACTCCGACGGTGAGCGCGCTGCTGTCAAGTGCTACGGCGCCAACGACGTTCTGGAAGGCGTTGCCATCATGAAGGCCGAGGGCGTGGAAGTTTCCATCACCGGCAACTCCACCAACCCCACCCGCTTCCAGCACCTGGTGGCCGGCACCTACAAGAAGTGGGCCATCGAGAACGGTAAGAAGTACTTCTCCGTCGCTTCCGGCGGCGGCACGGGCCGTACCCTGCATCCCGACAACGTGGCTGCCGGTCCCGCCTCTTACGGCCTGACCGACTCCATGGGCCGTATGCATGGCGATGCCCAGTTCGCTGGTTCTTCCTCCGTGCCTGCCCATGTTGAGATGATGGGCCTCATCGGCGCCGGCAACAACCCGATGGTTGGTATGACCGTCGCTTGCGCCGTTGCCGCTTCCCAGGCCAACGCCTGATCTCCTCTGCAAATTGCATAAGGGCCGCCGCCCGGCATTTCGCCGGGCGGCGGCTTTTTGTGTGCAGCCTTTGAAAGATTTGTAAACTCTGTCACCAGGCTTGCCCAACAGGTTTGCAGGGTGTATAATAGGACTGTATATGTGAAAATAGCGGGAGGGGCTTATGCCACGCAAAGAAGGTCAAAAACGAAAACTGTTGGTTCTTTTGCAGATCCTGGCGCGGGAAACGGATGAAAACCATCCCCTCAGTGTGCCACAGCTGGTGGAAAAGCTGCAGGAACATGGGGTGGATGCCGAGCGCAAAAGCGTGTACGGGGATCTGAACACCCTGAACAGTCTGCCCGGCGCCCCCTACGAGATCGTTCAGCTGCGGGGGCGGGGCGGCGGCTACTATATGACCGATGCCCTGTTTGAACTGGCCGAACTGAAACTGCTGGTGGACGCTGTGTATGCCAGCAAATTCATTACGGCGCGCAAGTCCAAAATTCTCATCGATAAGCTGGGACAGTTTACTTCCCGCTACCGGCAGGAGGAACTGGACCGCAAAGTGCTGGTCAGCGGCCGGATCAAGAGCACCGACGAAAAGATCCTGTATACGGTGGATGCCCTGCACCGCGCCATCACGGCAGGGGAGCAGGTGCAGTTCAAATACTGTGACTGGAACCTGCAGAAAAAGATGACACCCCGCCATGACGGACAGCTCTACCGGGTCAGTCCCTGGGTGCTGGTGTGGGAAAACGGTAACTACTACCTGATCGCCTACACCGAGGGCCGCCTGAAGCATTACCGGGTGGACAAAATGCAGGGCGTGCACCAGCTGCCCGGCACGGCCCGGGAAGGTGCTGCCGAATATGCGGCCTTTGATGTAAACACCTATATGCAGCAGATGTTTGGCATGTTCAACGGTCCCCTCAAACGGGTGACGCTGCGGTGCGAAAACCGCTTTGCCGGGGCGATGATCGACCGGTTCGGAACTGGCCCGATCCTGAACCCCTGCGAGGACGGGGAGCACTTTACCATGACGGTGCCGGTGCAGGTCAGCCCCCAGTTTTTCGGCTGGGTGGCGGGCTTTGGCACCGGTGTGGTGGTGTCCGGTCCGCCGGAAGTCCGCGCCGAGATGAAAAAGACGCTGGATCGTCTGGAGGAACTGTACCGTTGATTGCAAACCGCTGTGAAATATGGTATGGTAATAAGATAGTCTTTCCGCACCCTGAGGGAAAGACCGGTGCCGCAGTCTGCAAAACGGCGGCCCAGAACCAACTGCTAAGGGAGGGCACCACCGGTGCTGGAAAAAAACCAACGCTATAAAAGTATACTCAGCGGTCTGCTGGACGCGGGCCTGATTTTCATTGGATTTCTGCTGGCCAACTATATCCGGTTCAACTATGTGCGCTTTTTTGAACCGGGCGGCGCCGGACCGGCATTGGATGTGGCCCGGGATCCCCGCAACATTCTGGCCGGTGCGGTCACCTCGCTGCTGCTGGTCATCGCCTACTGGGTGGCGGGCATCTACAGCAATTCCCGCCTGCGCGGCCTGTCGGAACGCAGCACCCGCATCGCCATCATCAACGGCGGAGGTATCCTGGTCTTTGTCTTCATCCTGTACCTGATGCATCTGGATGACTACTCCCGCGTGGTGCTGGGGCTCTTCTACTTTTTTGCCACGGCGCTGGTGGTGGCCAAACGACTGATCCGTCGTTGGTATGACCGCGCGCGCCGCCGCAAAGGGGAGGGGCTGCGGCATATGCTTCTGGTGGGGGGCGGTAAATCCGCCGCCCTGTATCTGCGTGCCCTGGAACATAACCCCTACTATGGTTTTGTGGTGGATGGCTACCTGGCGCCCTTTGAGGAACCGGGCTTTGGCGTGCCCTATCTGGGCAGTTACGACAAACTGGACGAAAGCCTGGAAAACTCCGCCATCGATGAGGTGGTGGTGGCGCTGGAGGCCAACGAGATTCAGCTGCTGCCCCATACTTTTGCGGCCTGCGACAAGCACGGCACCCGCATCACCATGGTGCCCTTCTACAGTGACTATCTGCCGGCCCGGCCCACCATCGATGTGCTGGACGAGTGCAAGCTGATCAATGTGCGGCAGACACCCTTTGATAACATTCTCAATGCCGCCGTCAAACGCGGACTGGATATTGTGGGCAGTCTGCTCCTGATTGTGCTCACCAGTCCTGTCATGCTCATCACGGCCATCGGGGTCAAGCTGTCCAGCCCGGGCCCCATCATCTTCCGGCAGGAACGCATCGGGCTGAACAAAAAGCCCTTTATGATGTATAAGTTCCGGTCCATGCGGGTGAATGCCAAGCAGGAGACCGGCTGGTCCACCGACTATGACCCCCGCAAAACCCGGTTCGGCAGCCTGATCCGCAAGTTCAGCCTGGACGAGCTGCCCCAGTTCTTCAACGTCCTCAAGGGGGACATGTCCCTGGTGGGCCCCCGCCCCGAAGTGCCTTTCCATGTGGAGCACTTCAAGGAAGAAATTCCGCGCTATCTGGTGCGCCAGCAGGTGCGGCCCGGCTGTACGGGATGGGCGCAGATCCACGGTCTGCGCGGCGACACCGACATTGCCGAGCGCATCCGCTATGATATCTGGTACATCGAAAACTGGACCGTGGCACTGGATATCAAGATCATCTTCCGCACGGTGTTCGGCGGCAAGATGATCAACGACGAAAAATTGCAGTGACCCACGGAAAGTCGGGTGAAATCTATGAGTATGACCAAACCGAAAGTTGCCATCGTACATGACTGGCTGGTTACCTATGCCGGTGCCGACCGGGTGGTGGATTGCATGCACCATGTCTTTCCCGACGCGGTGATCTACACCCTGGTGTACGACGAAAAAAAGATGCCTGTGTGGTTCAAGGATTACGACATCCGCACCACCTGGATCCAGAAACTTCCCTTTGCCACCAAACTGTATAAAAACCTGTTGCCACTGATGCCCGGCGCCTTTGAGGCCCTGGACCTGTCGGAGTACGACCTGGTGTTGTCCTCCTCCTCGTCCTGCTCCAAAGGGGTGATTACCCGGCCCGACGCGGTGCACATCTGTTATTGCCATACCCCCATCCGCTATGTGTGGGATTTTTACTACACCTACCGGGATAATGCCAACTGGTTGGTGCGTGCGGTTATGCCCCATCAGATGCACAAGATGCGTATCTGGGACAAGTGCGCCGCCGACCGGGTGGACTATTTTATCGCCAACTCCCACTATATCGCCCAGCGCATCAAAAAATACTATCGCCGGGACAGCGATGTGATTTATCCCTGCTGCCATATCAACGAAGCGCCCTTTGTGAAAAAGGAAGATTTCTACCTGGTGGTGGGACGTCTGACCTGGTATAAGCGCATGGATCTGGCCGTGGCAGCCTGTACCAAACTGGGCAAACGGCTGGTGGTCATCGGTGCCGGCGGCGAGGAATCCAAGTTGAAGGCCATGGCCGGGCCCACCATCGAATTCAAGGGCGGCGGCCTGACCGATGAACAGGTGCGCAACTACTATCTGCGGGCCAAGGCGTTCCTCTTCCCCGGGGAGGAGGACTTTGGCATCACACCGGTGGAGGCGCAGTCGGCCGGTACGCCGGTGCTGGCCTATGGCCGGGGCGGCGCCTGCGAGACGGTGCTGCCCGGCAAGACCGGCTATTGGTTTAGCGAACAGACCCCCGAGAGCCTGATGCATTGCATTGAGGTGTTTGAACGGGACGGGGTGGCCTGTACGAAAGAGGAAATCCGCGAACACAGTCGTTCCTTCAGTGAACAGCGGTTCGAGGAGGAGCTGCGCGCCTATTGTGCCCGCCGCATGGCAGACTGGCAACAGCAATTGCTGGACTGCTCCCATTGGGAGAAGGAGGAACTGGATTGAATCCCATCGTCATCAACGGCACGGTACTGTGCGATAATATCACGGGCATTCCGCGCTATGTCTACGAAACCGTTGTGCGGCTGGATGCCCTGCTGGAGGGCACCGGCCTGGATGTGCGCATTGCCTACCGCGACGACGGACGGCCCATCCATCTGCCGGAATTGAAAAATATCCGGCTGGTTCCGCTCAAGGCCGTTAAGTATTTTTACAACATGGCCGTGTTGCCGGCCTACCTGCGCCGCAACCACGCATTTTTTGTGGGGCTGGCCAGCGATATGCTCATGACCCGGCGCAGTGTGGTGGTGCTGCACGACATCCGCCCCCTGGTGATGGATACCGACCGGGGCTTTTTCCGTTTCAAGTTCTGGGTGCACTGTCTGTCCACCAAGTGGTTTGCCCGGCAGGTCTTTACGGTCAGCGAGGATCAGCGTCGGCTGATCAGCCGGAAGCTGGGCATTCCTCTGGACAAGATCGGTGTGACCTACAATGGCTGGGAGCACATGCGGAATGTGGTGCCCGATGAAGCAATTTTTGACAAGCTGCCCGGCGTCACTAAAGGGGAATACTTTTATGCCCTGGGCAGTCTGGCCAAGCACAAAAACTTCAAGTGGATCCGGGAAGTGGCCCGCCGCAACCCCGACAAGACCTTTGTGGTGGCGGGCGGCAAGGATCTGCGTGCTTTCGGTGACGATGCCGAAGCCAAGGACACCGAGAACGTTTTTTATCCCGGGTATGTCAGTGACGGGGAAAACGCCGCGCTGATGAAGCACTGCAAACTCTTCCTGCACCCGGCCGTCTTTGAGGGCTTCGGCATTCCGCCGCTGGAAGCGCTGTCCCTGGGCGCCCCCATCGCGTTGGCCCGCGCCAGTTGCCTGCCGGAACTGTACGGCGATACGGCCCGGTACTTTGATCCCAACGATTATGATGTGGATCTGGACGCTCTGCTGGCCCAACCGGTGGCACCGCCCACAGAAGTATTGGCCAAATACAGCTGGGACAAGACCGCAGCCTTCTGGTTGGAACAGTGCAAAAAGTACGCTGCGGTATAAAATACAAATTGTAATACTACAAAATGTATTGAATTACAAAACGGAGAGGGGATAGCCGCCCATGCTGGTGCTGGCTTTGGTTACAACGGCGCTCATCGCGGGCGTATTCGGGATGCTTCCGGCGGTACTGACCCACCGCAGCATCCGCCCGGTGGATCTGGGCTGGGCGGCGGGCCTGTGGGCGACCACCTGGGTGTTCTGCCTGTGTGCCTACCATCGGCCCGGCCTCAACGTGGGGTTTGACGCCTTCCGGATGTTGGCAGTGGCGGCGCTGTGCGGATGGGCAGGGTTCTGTCTGGCAGGGCTTCGTGCCCTGGGGCGGCGCGGTCTGCGCTTTGTGGTACCGCTGCTGGCGGTGACAGCCCTGGGGGCGGAAATGTTTGTGGGCAATGTGGCCTACTTCAATACCCACAGCTACAAGCCGTTCCAACTGATGGATTATCTGGACCCCAATGTGAACGTAGGGCGGGGCAACGGTACCTATACACTGGACGAGCAGCGCGCCTACCTGCGCTTTCTGAATCTGGACCGGCCCATCTACAATCTGCATCTGGATGGACTGGTCAACGATGATACCGACCCTTTGCACGCCGACAGCGCTCTTTTCTTCAAGATTGAAGCCACCGACGAAGCCAACAGCGGGTTGAATACCTTCGGGACCTGGCAGGTGGGCACCCAGGCGCCACGCACCCATACCATCAGCCTGGACCTGACCGGCAAGGTGGGCACGCTGACGCTGACGGCCAGCGGGTACAGCAGCACCTATGCCCAGTATCCGGTGGCCATCACGGTGACCGGTATTACGGCCAACACACCCCGGCCGTTGGATTTCTCGGCGCTGCGCTGTGGGGCGGTCTTTCTGGCGTTGCTGGCGTTGTACGGGCTTCGCCCGGCCAGCGGTCTTTGGAAGCGTCGCTGGCTGGCTGGCAATCTCTGTGACCGCGGGGCTGCTCTGGTGCTGGGGTTGGTATTGGCTGCCTTTGTGGTGGTGGTGCCTTTCTGGGAGCCGGGCAATACCGGTCTGGCCACCGAAAGTTACAACACGGCCTACTGGGACGGAGAAAGCACCGTCAGCTTTGTGTACCAGCAGTACGGCGCGCTGGCGCACAGCCTGCTCAATGGCCGCCTGGACCTGGAGGAGGACCCGCCCGCCGCTTTGGCTGCCCTGGATAACCCCTATGACCCCACCGCCCGCAGTGAGGCCCAGGTGGAGGGGGGACGCTGGGATCATGCCTATTACAATGGCCGGTACTATGTCTATTTTGGTATCGTGCCCTGCCTGTTGTTCCAGCTGCCCTTCGAGGCCATCACCGGCATCCAGAATCTGGCCTATGCGCCCTGCATGGTGGTTCTGGGGCTGGTCTTCCTGCTCAGCTGTTTTGGTGTGATGGGGCAGGTGGTGCGCCGCTGGTTCCCGCGCATATCCTCTGCCGCCTACCTGCTCAGTGTGGCGGCCCTGATGCTGGGCAGTCAACTGTATAACCTGCTGGAACGTCCCTATATTTATGAGTATGTGATCGTCTGCGGCGCGGCGCTGCTGCTGCTGGGCCTCTGGCTCTGGCTGGCTGCAGCCGCCACCCCGGTGGAGCAGGGCGGCTTGCTGACCCTGCGGCTGGCACTGGGGAGCCTGTGTGTGGCGCTGGTGGCCGGGTGCCGTCCCCAGATGGAACTGTTCGCGCTGTTGGCGGTGCCCATCTTCTGGAACCGCTATGGTGCGGGCGGGCGACTGCGCAGCCGGGCCGGTCTGCGGGAACTGGCAGCCTTTGCTCTGCCTGTGGTGCTGGTGGCAGCCGGTCTGATGTGGTACAACGCCGCCCGGTTCGGTTCGCCCTTTGATTTCGGCGCCAACTATAACATTACCGGTAACGATATGACCCGCCGAGGTTTCAATGTGGTGCGTATCGGCCCGGCGGTCTTCACCAGCCTGCTGGATTTGCCGCGGCTGCAGGGTGTTTTTCCCTTCCTGCAGGAATGCGACGTGCAGACCAATGCGGTCATCCGCACCATCAGTGAAAAATTCACCGGCGGCATGCTGGGGGCCACCCCCTTCACCTGGGCGCTGGCCCTGGCGGTACTCCCCGGGGCACGGCGCAGTCTGGGCCGCCGGCGCGGTGCGGCCGGCATCGTGTGGGGGGCCATGGCCGCCACACTGGTCATCACGGTGGTGGACTGCCAGATGGCCGGTGTTCTGTACCGTTATCTGATGGATTACAGCCCGGTATTGCTGTTGGGTGCCGCGCTGTGCTGGATGCTGGCGGAAACCGTACTGGCACGCCGCGCCGAGGTGGGCGAAACGCTGGCCCTGTGGCAGCTGCCCTGGCTGCGCACGGCGATGGCTGCGGCGGTGGCCTGGAGCCTGTTCTATCGTTTTTGCACCCTGTTCGCTATGGAGCCCTGGCTGCAGGGTATGAATCCGTCGCTGTACTACACCGTGAGCCGGCTGGTACAGTTCTGGATGTGAAAGGCAAGAAAGAGAGGTCCACTGTATGGACAAAATCGCTGTTTTGATTCCCTGCTACAATGAGGCAAAGACCGTGGAAAAGGTGGTATCCGATTTTAAACGGGTGCTGCCCGAGGCAACGGTGTATGTGTACGACAACAATTCCACCGATGGTACCGCGGAGCTGGCCGCCCGGGCCGGTGCCGTGGTGCGGCATGAATATCAGCAGGGAAAGGGCAACGTGATGCGCCGGATGTTCCGGGAAATCGACGCCGAGGCCTACGTGTTGGTGGATGGGGACGATACCTATCCGGCGGAAGCCGCCCCTGAAATGGTGCGTGCCGTCACCCAGCGCCAGGCGGATATGGTGGTGGGGGACCGGTTGTCCAGCACCTATTACACCCAGAACAAACGGCCGTTCCACAATTTTGGCAACGATCTGGTCCGCTTTTGCACCAACCATCTGTTTGGCGGTAAGATCAAGGATATCATGACCGGCTATCGCGCCTTCAGCTTTCAGTTTGTCAAAACCTACCCGGTGCTTTCCCGCGGGTTTGAGATTGAGACCGAGATGACTATCCATGCCCTGCAACGCAACATGCAGGTGGACAATGTAATCATTGAATATCGGGATCGGCCCGAAGGGTCCGAGAGCAAGCTCAACACCTATTCAGACGGGTTCAAGGTGCTGGGAACCATCGCCCGGCTGTTCAAAAACTACCGTCCTTTCGCCTTTTTTGGAATCCTGGCGGCGGTGCTGGCCGTGCTGGGCATCGGCTTCATGGCCCCTGTGGTGAATGAATATTTCCGCACCGGCCTGGTGCCCCGGTTCCCCACGCTGATTGTCTGCTGTTTTGTGCTGGTGGCGGCCCTGTTGCTTTTTATCTCGGGCATCATTCTGTCCAGCCAGCTGGCCAAGGATGCACGGGATTTTGAGTTCCAGCTTCAGACGGTGCAACATTGGCAGCGCACCGCCGACCAATGAGCGCCACAACCCGCGTCCGCGCCTTCTGGAAGGTTCACCCGCTGTTCGGCGCGGTCTTTCTGGTGGAACTGTTGTTTGTGGTGGCGCTGGCGGCAGGAGCGCTGCGGCCGTTGGCTGTCTGTACGGTTCCGTCCGACGCCCTGACGCAAACCGAGGATGGGAGCCTGTGCTCCGCTCCACTGACGCTTTCCTCTGGCGGCTATCGGGTTACCGTGATCTACCGGGCAACCTTTCCGCAGGAACCCCAGCGGGTGGATGGAAACACCGTGGCAACCCTGACCTTCGCCTCGGATAAAAATCCGGCGGCGGTTCAGAGCGATGCAATCATCCTCACCGATACCTTCTCTGCCGTCACGGCCCGTCTGTGGATCGGTACGGCGACTACGGTGGAGGATCTGGTGCTGACGGTGACTCCCAGTCCCGCCGAAGGACAAACCTTTGCCCTGGAAAGCATCACCCTGCAGGAGCAACCCGTCTGGCGTGTGGTTTCGCTGGTGAAATGGCTGTTGCTGTTTGTGGTGGTGGATGGACTGCTGATACTGCTGTTCCTGGGGGAAGGGCCCCGTGCACCCCGCTGCGGCTGGGCGGTACCGGCACTGCTGGCGGGGGGAATCCTGCTGGCCAGCCTGCCCTATTGTACCGACTTCCTGTATGTGGGGCATGATCTGCGGTTTCACTGTTTCCGCATCTGGGCGTTGGGGCAGTCCCTGGCGGAAGGACAATTCCCGGTGCGGATGCTTTCGGCCGGGTTCAACGGCTACGGGGATGCCGCCTCTTTGTATTACTGCGATCTGTTTCTGTATCTGCCGGCGCTGCTGTATAATGCTTTTCTGCCGCTGCAGACCTGCTACCAGATCTATGTGGTGCTGGTCAATACGGCGACGATGCTGATTGCCTACTACAGTTTTGCGCGAATCGGCCAGGACAAAACCTATGGCGCAGTGGCGGCCTTCGCATACACCCTGGGGGCCTATCGCCTGACCGTGCTGCTGCTGCGCGCTGCTGTGGGGGAATATACCGCCATGGCGTTTCTGCCGCTGGTGGTGCAGGGGGCCTGGGCCATTGCCCGGGCGGACCGCCCCCGGGCGCGGGACTGGCTGCCGCTGGCGCTGGGTATGGCCGGAATCGTGCAGAGCCACCTGCTGACGGCCGAACTGGCCGGCCTCTTCTTGGTTCTGTTCTGGCTGTGCAACGGGCATGTCATGCTGCGGCCCCGCCGGCTGGCAGCCACCGGCAAGGCGGCGGCGCTGGCGGTGGGACTCAGCGCCTGGTTCCTGGTGCCCTTTCTGGATGAAATGGGCCACGAGTACATCATGATCAGCGACGTGCATTCCGATCCCATCCAGTCCAGCGGTACCTATCTGATGCAGCTGTTCAGCCTCTTCGGCTATCCCAGCGGCACATCCGGCTGGAGTACCAACGGCGTCATGCCGTTGACCCTGGGAGCGGCGGGGGTAACGGCTCTGGTTCTGGCTCTGGTATGCTGCCTGCTGCGCAGACAGTGGTATCGGACCACTGTCGCCCGGCTGCAATGGCTGGGGCTGCGCGGCGGTCTGGCTCTCTGTCTGCTGGCCGCCTGGCTGTCCAGTACCGCTTTTCCCTGGGACTGGATCACCAGCAAAATGCCGGAAAAACTGGCAGAAATCCTGCGAAAACCTCAGTTCGCCTGGCGGTATCTGGACGTGGCACTGGTATTGCTGGGGGTGATTGCGGTGTTGGCCCTGGCCCTGCTCAACCGGGCGCGGCCCCGCTGGGCACAATACGGGGCCGCAGCGTTGGTGGTGGCCACGCTGCTTTATACCGGCATTTTTTACCGCGATTACATGTACAACCAAAGCCCGGTGACCATGGTCAGTGTGGAATCCCTGAGCGATTGTCCCTATGAGTCCATGGGCTACGAATATCTGCCGGCCGGAACCGATCTTTCTCTCTTCCGCAAGGTGGAGGCCACTGCGTCGGACCCGGCGGCCAGTGCCCAGTGGCTGGGCAGAAGGACGGTGCGCTGCACCAACCCCACCGGGAATGCGGTGACGGTACAGTTGCCGCTGCTGGCCTACCGCGGTTACCGGGCAGTGGATACCGCCGACGGCACTGAACTTGCGCTGGCGACCGATGAACGGCATTGCCTGCAGCTCACCCTGCCTGCCGGTTACAGCGGTACGGTGCAGGTGCGCTATGCACCGCTTCCGGCCTGGCGCATTGCGGAAGCCATCAGCCTGCTGACCCTGCTGGGTCTGGTGGGAGCCGCCGTGCGTTCTGTGCGGCGGACCCGCCGTCCGGCAAAACCATCTATCCCAGAGGAGGAACCAGCTTATGTATGATTATCTGATCGTCGGCGCCGGCTTGTTCGGGGCAGTTTTTGCCCACGAAGCCACAGCGGCGGGCAAGCGCTGCCTTGTGATCGACAAACGGGACCACATTGCCGGCAATATCTACACCGAGGAGATCGAGGGTATTGCGGTACATCGGTATGGCGCCCATATTTTCCATACCAACAACCAAGAAGTGTGGGACTATGTAAACCGGTTTGCAAGGTTCAACCGGTATACCAATTCCCCGGTGGCCAATTATAAGGGTGAACTGTACAACATGCCCTTCAATATGAACACCTTCAATAAGATGTGGGGAGTCATCACGCCGGCCGAAGCCCAGGCCAAGATCGAAGCCCAGCGGGCCGAGCATTACACCGAGCATCCCCGCAATCTGGAAGAACAGGCCATCAATCTGGTGGGCATGGACATCTACGAAAAACTCATCAAAGGCTATACCGAAAAGCAGTGGGGGCGTCCCTGCACGGCACTGCCGGCCTTTATCATCAAACGGCTGCCGGTACGGTTCACCTTTGACAACAACTACTTCAATGCACTGTACCAGGGTATTCCCGAGGAAGGCTATACGGCATTGGTGGCCAACTTGCTGCAGGGCATCGAGGTACGCCTGAACACCGACTATCTGGCGGATCGGGCGGCGCTGGATGCCCTGGCCCGCAAGGTGGTATATACCGGCCCCATTGACGCCTACTTCGATTACAAGCTGGGAACCCTGCAGTACCGCAGCGTCCGCTTTGAGACCGAAGTACTGGATATGCCCAACTACCAGGGCAATGCGGTCATCAACTACACCGATGCCGAAACCCCGTACACCCGCATCATCGAGCACAAACACTTCGTTTTCGGTTCCACCGAGCCGGGTACCAAGACGGTGATCAGCCGGGAGTATTCCGCCGAGTGGAAGCCGGGGGACGAACCGTACTACCCCGTCAACGATGAAGAAAACGGTGCCCTGTATGCCCGTTACAAGGAACTGGCCGACGCCCAGCCCCAGGTGCTGTTCGGCGGCCGTCTGGGTGAGTACAAATACTATGACATGGACCGTGTCATTGAGGTTGCACTCCAGCGCGTACGCGAGGAACTGGCCTGATACAAAAAATACCGCAGAGCCGCCAAAGAGCGGTGCTGCGGTATTTTTTCGGTCTGGCGCCGGTGGGCCGCCTTGCTTTTTGGGCGGTGATGGGCTATAATAATCTAGTATATCGCTGTGCGGTAACCGGCACAGGCGATCGTGGGAAAGAACAATAAAGGGAGAAACTGAATATGACGAAAATTGCCGCGTCGATCCTGTCGGCGGACTTTGCCAACCTGCAGCATGACTGCACCCGTCTGCTGGACGAGGGGGTCGATCTTCTGCACATCGATGTGATGGACGGACACTTTGTACCCAACATCAGCTATGGTGCGCCGGTGCTCAAATGTCTGCATGAAGCCCTGCCCGATGTGTATTACGATGTCCATCTGATGATCAGCGACCCGGCCCGCTATGCGGCGGACTTTGCCAAAGCGGGTGCCAACCTGCTGACCTTCCATCTGGAGGCTGTGCGGGATACCGCCGAGGAAGTCATTGCCGCCATCCGCGCCACGGGCTGCCAGGTGGGCATCAGCATCCGCCCCGGTACACCGGTGGAAGCTGCCTTCCCGTATCTGGGTGTGGTGGATCTGATCCTTGTGATGAGCGTGGAACCGGGATTCGGCGGACAAAAGTTCCTGCCCGCGACCCCGCAGCGTCTGGCGGCCCTGGATGCAGAGCGCAAGCGCCGGGGATGTACCACTCTGTTGGAAGTGGACGGCGGGATCAACACCGAAACGGGCCCGCTCTGCGTACAGGCGGGCGCCGACTGGCTGGTTGCCGGCAATTCGCTCTTCCGGGCCCAGGACCCTGCGGCGGTGGTGCGCCAGCTGCACGGTCAGGCCTGAATTCACCAAAGGAGAAGCCAAACCCCATGCCCAATCGTGTAAAAATTGAACGCAGCGAAAACTATGACTACTATAGCGATCTGCTGTGGTGTGCCGTGCCCCTGATCGGGATGGCCTGGTATTACTATGGCCCGCGGCCGGTACTTCTTTTGCTGACCGGTCTGCTGACCGCCTATCTGTGTGACTGCGCTCTGGCACCGTTGCACGGATCGGGATATCATTCCCATGAGCCCTCCAGCGAATGTTTCGCCGCGCTGATTGTCCTTATGATGCCGGCCACCGTGCCCTATGCGGTGGTGGTGGCGGCCGTTATTGCCGCCGTGCTGGTCAAGGAAGCCTTTGGCGGCGAAGGGCATTATCCCTTCCATCCGGCGGCGGTCGGCATGGCGGTGGCCGGAATTTCCTGGCCGTCCAGTGTCTATAACTATCCGACCCCCGGCAACTGGCTGCCGCTTTTCGGCACGATTGACGTCCCCCTGGTGGAGGGAATGAACGCCACCCTGCGCAACGGCGGTTTGCCCAGCGACAGCACCATGAACCTGCTCACCGGCAATGTGTCCGGCGGGTTGGGGATCAGCGCTGCGCTGGTGGTCATGGCTTGCGGCCTGTTCTTGCTGGTGCGTGGTCACGTCAAACTGTCGGTGCTGGTGCCGTTTTTGGTATTCTGCATCGGGCTGCCCTGGCTGTTGCCGCAGCTCAGCGAACTGCCGGTTTTCAGCTGGCCGTGGGAGTTTGTGCGCCAGCGTATCTATCTGGAAAAATATGTCATTCTCTCGGGAACGGTGCTGTTTGGCGGGCTGTTCCTGATCTGTGAGCCGGTCACCATGCCCAACCGGACCAGCAGCCGTATTGTGTATGGCGCGGCCTTGGGCATTGCCACCCATGCCTTCCGTGTGTTCAGCCCCTACGAAAGTGCGACTTGTTTTGCGCTGCTCATCGTGGGCGCCATCCCCGAATGGCTGGACCTGATCAGCCACCGCACCGAGCGGATCCGCTTCATGAGGAAGGAGGAACAGCGCCTTGCCCAGTTCACAAAACCGGAATAACCGGCGTAAAAAGGATGAGTCGTCCCAGACGCTGATCATCCCCCATATCACCAAAGAAATGCTGGAAGTGGCCCGGACCATGGCCGAGCATGGGGCTTCCCGTGCGGAAATTGAGCAGGCCATCGCCCGGATGCAGGCAGAAAAAAATGCCGCTGCAGCTCCCACGCAACCTGAACCGCAGCCCGAGCCGGATGCCCGTCGGATCATTCCCACCAGTCGTCCCCGCCATACCGAGGCGGAGCGCAAGGCGATGCTGGAACAGATGCAGCAGGAACGGGAACAGAAGGAGGCGGCCCGCCGGGAGGAGGCCACCAAGCGTACGGTGCGCCCCGCATGGAATTTCTCCATGCCCAAGCCCTCTCGCCGTCCCAAACCGGAACCGACGCCCCAGCCTCAGGCAGAGCCCGCCCAACGCGAGGAAACATCTGCCCCGGCGCAGGAAACCGAGAAAACGGTTACCCTGGCACGTCCTGCGGTTCAGCCTTCGGCCGCCGAGGAACCCACCCGCACCATGGAAACGGTCCGCCCGGCATCCCGGCCGGTTGAGCCGGCGGTGCAGCCGTCCGAACCGGTCCGGCAGGAGCCGCAGCCGGAACCGCAGCCTGCACCCAAACGGCATGCAGGCATATTGCGAAGCCGCAGCGAGGCGGAAGCGGAGCTCAACGAAAAGATCCGCAGTGACCATATCTGGCTTTCTAACCCGGTTATGGTGCGCGGGTTGGGTCTGGCACCGGTGGTAGGCGCCGCCCTGGACGGGGAACGGGCGCTGATCCTCTGCGTGGCCAGTCTGCTTCTGGTTACCCTGACCCGGGTGCTGGCGGTGGCGGTATGCCACCTAAGCGGCAACCGGTTCCGCCCGTTGATCTACTGTTACGCGGCGGCTCTGCTCTATATTCCGGTTTACATTTTGCTGTATGAATTCTTTGGCAACAGCCTGACCATGCTGGGCATCTATCTGCCCATCCTGGTGGTGGAACCCGCCATCGTCAAGCGAATGGAATTCACCGAGCTGGAGCCTTTGCGGGATGCCTGGCGTCATGGCTTCAACAATGGCCTGGGTATGTGCGTGGCACTGCTTATTGTGGGATGCCTGCGGGAATTCCTGGCTGCCGGCACGGTGTTTGGTCATACGGTGATTCATGCGGCGCTGCTGCCCCTGGCAGCCCAGCCTGCCGGCGGATTTGTGCTGGTGGGTGTAATCGCCGCCGTCTGGTGTGCTGTGGCCAATGTCTATACCGACTATAAACGGGAGGAGGTGCGCCGCCTGTATGCCGACCGTAAACATTGAAATGCAGTCGCTGTTGCGCGGCGTGCTGGAATTCATCAGCTATATGGGCCTGGCGGTCTTTGCCGAAAACGTGATTCTGGCCCGGGCGTTGGGTGTTACCCGTCTGCTCAAGCTGGTACCCGACCATAAGGCCCAGGTGTGGGATTTCAGTCTGCCGCTGATCCTTGTGATGGGCTTCTCGGCGCCGTTGGGGTGGGCGACCCACAACCTGTTTTTCCCCTGGTTGCGTCCGCATTTGCCGGAATGGCTGCCCATTTCGGCGCTGCGGCCGCTGGTCTATCTGACCTGCGGTGTGCTGGCCATGGCCATCACCTGGGTGCTGCTCTTTGTGTTGCCCCGCCGCCAGCGGCAGGCATGCCGTGCCCAGCTCACCCTGGGCGGCTGCAGCACGGCAGTGCTGGGTACGCTGCTGATCTGCGCCAACCAGAACTACACTATGGTCCAAAGCATCGCCTTTGGTCTGGGCAGTGCGTTGGGGTATGTGTTCATCATCTTCATCGTGCGCGAAGGCCGTCGCCGGCTGCGCAGTAAGGATGTGCCCTCCATCTTCCAGGGCCTGCCCAGTTCGCTGATTTATATCGGCGTTCTCTCCCTGGCCATCTATGGTCTGGTGGGACATGCCGTTGTATTGTAACCTTTTGTAGGAGGCATTCTGTATGGCTCTTCCTTGTTTTGTCCCTGCTGATATCCTGCTGCCTTCGGCGGATACGCCGTTGGATCCCTGGGCCTGTATCGCAGTGGATCAGTTCACGTCCCAGCCGGAATACTGGCAGCGGGCCGAGCAGCTGGCCCAGGGACATCCCAGCACGCTGCATATCGTGCTGCCCGAGGCATATCTGGGAACGCCCCAGGAAGCCCAGCGCCTGCACGATATCCGCGATACGATGGAGCACTACCGTATCTCGGTATTAACCCGGCAGGTGCATGGTTTTGTCTATCTGGAGCGTACCCAGATGGACGGTTCGGTGCGCCAGGGGTTGGTGGGGGCCGTGGATCTGGAAGCGTACGACTACCAGCCCGGCAGCAAACCGGCGGTCCGCCCCAGCGAGGCCACCGTGGTGGAACGGATTCCGCCGCGGCTCAAGGTGCGGCGCGGTGCCCTGCTGGAAACACCCCACGTGATGATGCTGGCGGACGATCCCGGCAAAACACTCATCGAACCGGTGGGACAGCGCAAGGAAGAACTGCCGTTGCTCTATGACGGGGAACTGATGCTGGGCGGCGGCCATCTGCGTGGCTGGGCGGTGGAAGACCCGGCGCTGATCGAACAGATCAACGGGGCACTGGCGGCGCTGGCCGATCCCCAGGCATTTGCCCGTCGCTGGCCCGCCGCTGCGGACCAGACGCCTATGGTGTTGGCGGTGGGGGATGGCAACCACAGCCTGGCCACCGCCAAAGCCTATTGGGAGGAACTCAAGCCCACCCTCTCTGACGCCCAGAAAGCCACCCATCCGGCACGCTGGTGCCTGGCAGAGGTCTGCAATGTGCGCAGCCCTGCCATTGAGATCGAGCCCATCCACCGGGTGGTGTTTGGTGTGGGCGCACGGGAACTGTACAAAGCGCTGGATGACTGGGATAAGGCCCAGGGGGATAAGACCGAACCCTCCCGGCAGCGATTCCAGCTGGCCGACCGTCAGGGCGAAATTGAGGTAGCCCTGCAGAATCCGCCGGCGCCGTTGACCGTGGGCAGCATCGAAGCGTTCCTGACATCCTGGCTGCCCCAGCATCCCGAAGCCAGTGTGGACTACATCCACGGTGCCTCCACGGCGCTGGCACTGGCAGCGCAGCCCCAGCGTCCGGCCACGGCCATCCTGCTGCCCGGTTTCGCCAAGGAGGATCTCTTCCGGGGTGTGGTGCTGGGCGGTGTGTTGCCCCGCAAAACCTTCAGCATGGGCCATGCCGAGGAAAAACGCTATTACAACGAATGCCGAGTCATCGGTTAAAGAAAATCAGGTGAAGTATGGAAAAGACCGCACAAACCGCCGCATCCGGCGCACCGCGCCGTCGCCGTCGTCGCCGGAGTTCCGGCTCGGGGGCTTCCCAGACCGCACCGGCGCAGAATACCGCTGCGAAGGAAAGCCCGAAGTCTGCCCCCAAGGCGGCACGGCAGCAACCGTCCCGCAAGGATGGCAATAATAGTAAGGAGAGCGGCAACAAGGAAGCTTCCGCACGCAACCGCCATCGCGGCGGGCAGTCTGCAGAACAGGCCGCCCCGGCCCAGGGCAACGGGCGCCGCAACCGCGCCAATGGGCCGGCACCGGCCAAAGAAAATGCCCATGCGCCCAAGCAGTCAACGCGCGCTGCCCGTGTGCCCCGCAAACCGGTGGAGGAGGACCCGGGACTGGAGCTGATCACCCGGCGTCCGCCCAAGCAGAAGTTTGCCAACTTTGAGGAATACCTGGCAGCCCATGGCGGTATGACGGTACCGCTGCCTGAGGAGCCGGCCCCTGTGGCCGAAACGGCGCCCGCCGCAGCGGAACCTGCGGCCGAGGCTGCTCCGTGACGCCCGCTCTGGCCGGGGCACTGCGGTGCCCTGTATGCGGAGGGCCGCTGCTCCTGGTGGGGCGCAGCCTGCGCTGTCCCAAGGCTCACAGCTTTGATCTGGCCCGGGAAGGCTATGCCAACCTGCTGGCCATCCAGAAAAAGCACGCCGCCGATCCCGGTGACGGCAAGGAGATGGTTCGGGCTCGGCGGGCTTTCCTGTCGGCCGGACATTATGGGCCGTTGATGCAGGCGCTGGGAACTCTTTGTGCCGCACTGCCCCATGAGCGGATGGTGGATGCCGGCTGCGGAGAAGGCAGCTATGACCGCTTTTTGTACGATGCCCTGGGCGGGCCGCAGATGGTGGGATTTGACCTCTCCAAAGAGGCGGTCCGTCTGGCGGCCAAACTGGTGCCGGAAGGCGCCTTTTGCGTGGGAGGCAGCTTCAGCGCCCCGGTGCGGGACGGTTGGGCCGACCTGCTGTTGAATATCTTTTCTCCCATGGCAGAGGCGGAATTCCGGCGGATGCTGTGCCCCGGCGGGTACCTGATCTATGCGGTGCCCACTGCCCGCCATTTGTACGGCCTCAAGGAGGTCCTCTACCAGACGCCCTACGAGAACGAGGTCAAGGACACGACCTACGAGGGATTTTCCTTTGTGGAAGCGCGGGAAGCCACGGTGACCCTGACCCTGGAAGGGGCGAGCGTAGGCCAGCTGTTTGCCATGACGCCCTATTACTGGAACACTCCCGCAGACGGAGCGGCCCGGTTGGCTGCCTGTCAACGCCTGACCACCGAAATTGGTTTCCGCTATCTGGTTTACCGTAAAAACTGAAGACAAGTGCAAGGCCCCCTGCCGTATGGCAGGGGGCCTTGTTGCGTTTTACAGATCGTCTGCGTCCTGGGTGGGAGTCTCGTACTCGTTGTCGCTGGGGACGCCGGTCCAGCTGCCCAGCGGGTCCTGCCGGCTGGCACTGTCCTCAGCGGCCAGAGTCTCCGGGGCCAGGGGCAGTACCGTGCCGGGGATATAGTCGCCGGCACGGCGGGCGCTTTCCACATCCACCGAGCGCCGGTGGGAATGGCCTTCTGCAGGCTCGTCTTCCCGGTAAGCCGCATCGGTCACCTCACCCAGATCTGTCCAAAAGGTGTCGCGCTCATCCTCGGCGCCCCGGGGTCCAAATGGTTCATGCAACATAACTACAACCTCCTTTGGTATAGAGGTGGGCCGGATGGCCCACACTATACCATAGATTTTTACACAAAGAGGTGTTGTTTATGCGTTCGCGGACAGGCGTTTTTTGGTATAGCCTGGGGTTGACGCTGTTGCTTTTGTTGCCGGTCATCGGGGTGACTGCCTTTTTTCTGCACCAGCGTCAGCAGCAGGATGAAATGCGTCAGGCGGCGGCAGAGCGGGGCGGATTGCCCATCGAACAGGGGGCACAGGACAGCTGGTGTGCACTGCTGGTGGTTCAGCAGGAGCAGCCGGGCTTTGTGCTGGTGCGGGCAGACGGGCCCGCCCAGAAGGTGACGCTGTGCGCCCTGCCCGGCAGCCTGCAGGTGAATGCACCGGCGGGCACCACCACGCTGGAAGCCTGTACTCTGTCGGCGGGACCCGGCCGGGCGGTGCAGCTGCTGGGGCAGACCGTTGCCACGGGGGAAACCGCTCTGCGGGAACTGTATTATCTTGCAGCCACACCGGACTGCTGGGCAGATTGTGTGGGCGAGACGGTGACAGCCCGGCTGGACACCGCCGCACTGTTGACCCCGGCGGAGCGGGAAACCATCGGCTATGGGGAGGATCCTGTGGCAGAGGTCGGTGCTGCGGAGGCAGAAACGCTGGTTGCCCAGCTGCAAAGCTGTTTGCAGACGCCGGGAGAACAGGCCGATGCACGGGCTGCCGTCTGGGAAGCCTTTGTCCGTCAGAATACCGACCTGCTGGCAGCCCTGCCGGAGGCGTGGCGCAGCTACAGTGCCCGTACCCTCACCGACTTTCTGGCCACCGATCTGGGAGCGCTGGAACAGACGCTGACCTACTTGACCGGACAGCCGGGGCTGACCATAAGCTACTGTACTGCCCGGACCCAGGCGGCTGGCAACGGGGAAGTGACGCTGACCGATGCCGGCCTGAACACCCTGCGGGAAATGCTGCAATAAAAAAGGACCGCCCTGTGGGGGCGGTCCTTTGGTGATTATTGCTGACGGAACCGGGAGAGGAACTCCACGGTGCGGGGATTCTGGGGATGCTCGAAGATGTCGGCAGGGGAGCCTTCCTCGGCAATGACGCCGTCTGCCATATACACCACATGGCTGGACACATCCCGGGCAAAGGCCATTTCGTGGGTGACCACGATCATCGTCAGGCCGTCCTTGGCCAGCTGCCGCATGACCGACAGCACCTCGCCCACCATCTGAGGATCCAGGGCGGAGGTGGGTTCGTCAAACAGCAGGACCTCCGGCTGCATGGAAAGGGCGCGGGCAATGGCCACGCGCTGCTTCTGGCCGCCGGAAAGCTGCCGGGGCTTGGCGTGAATGTAGGGGGCCATGCCCACCTTTTCCAGGTTTTCCAGGGCGGTGCGGCGGGCAGCCTCCTTGTCCTGGTGCAGCACATACCGCAAACCGGCGGTGCAGTTTTCCAGCACCGTCATGTTGTTGAACAGGTTGAAGCTCTGGAACACCATGCCCACCTTGGCGCGGTAGGCACAGGGATCAAACCCTTTGGCGGTAATTTCCTGCCCGTGGAAGCGCACGGCACCGTTGGTGGGGTGTTCCAGCAGGTTGATGCACCGCAGCAGGGTGGACTTGCCGCTGCCCGAAGCGCCGATCACACAGGTGACGTCGCCGGGGTCCACCGTAAAGTCCACATCACGCAGCACCACATGGGTGCCGAAGCTCTTGGAAAGATGCTGTACCTCAATAATATGCTCAGACATGGGCGGCGCCTCCTTTCATATCCAGATTCTGGGGTTCATGCACCGGGTCGGGAGCATTGTACATCCCGCTGGTGTAGGCCAGGGTATCGGTGGTGTTCAGGTCGTAATTCTGGGGGCCGTCCAGGGCTTTCTCCCACAAACGCAGCAGATAGCTGGCCAGCAGCGTCATCGTCAGGTAGATGATCATGACGATGCTGGCGCTCTCAAAGTAGGTGTACAGGGCACCCACCACGCTCTTGTGCACAAAGAACAGGTCGGTAATGGAGATAACGGACAGCACCGAGGTATCCTTGATGTTGATGATGAAGTTGTTGCCGATCTGGGGAATGATGTTGCGCAGCGCCTGGGGCAGAATCACGTGGATCATCGTCTGCCAGTGGTTCATGCCGATGGCCATGGCGCCCTCGGTCTGACCGGGATCGATAGAGACGATGCCGCCGCGCACCGTTTCGGCCATGTAGGCGCCGGTGTTGATCGAAACGATGAGGAAACCGGTGGCCCACATGCCCAACTTGATGTCAAACAGCTGCATCAGGCCATAGTAGATAAAGACGGCCTGCACAATCATGGGGGTGCCGCGGAACAGCTCCACATAGCAGCGCAGGATGCCGTGCATCAGTTTGATCAGTGCGCGTTTCCAGGCGGGGTCCCGCTGCTTGTCCACGGGGATGGTTTGCAGGGCGCCCACCGCAAAGCCGATCACACAGCCGAAAAAGGTGCCGACCAGCGCCAGCAGCAGGGTAGTGCCTGCGCCGCGCAAATAGGAAAAACCGTACTTTTGCAGCACGGTGGCGCAGTTTACGAAAAAGTCTTGCATGGGGATAACTCCTTTTTGATTTCCTCACCAGGGGCCGAAACCACCACAGCCCCAGCCGGTCTTGGGGCCGGCTGGGGCAAACTGTGGTTCCGATTACTCGCTCAGGGGCTGCACACTGATGGCTTCGTCCATCATGGTGTTGTAGTCATCGGTGGTCATGGTGGCCAGCACGCCATTGATGGCATCCTTCAGGGCGGTGTTGCCCTTCTTCATGGAAATGCCGATGTTGATGTCCTCGTCGCTGACCTGGAAGTCATTCTCGCCGCCGCCAAAGTCCAAGGCCACGAAGTCGGAATAGGCGACAGTGGCAGCCTGAGCGGTGGGACGGTCGGTTACGACCACGTCACAGGCGCCGCTTTCCAGGGCAACCAGCATGGCGGGCGCCGTCTCCTGGGCAGCCAGGATGTTGGCGTTGGGAATCTGGGACAGGCAGTTGTCGTACCAGATGGTACCCAGCTGGCTGGTGCAGGTGGCACCGTCCAGATCGGCCACGCTGGTGGCGCTGGCATACTTGCTGTCCTTCTTCACCAGGGTGATGATGGAAGCGTAGTAGTAGGGATCAGAGAAGTCCACCTGCTGGGAACGTTCGCTGGTGATGGACTGGCCGGCAATGACGCAGTCCACGTCGCCGCTCATGACGGCGGGGATCAGGCTGTCCCAGTCCAACTTGACGACCTGCACTTTCTGGCCCAGGGCCTCGGCGATCTTCTTGGCCATCATGACGTCGTAGCCGTAAGCATAGTCGCTGGAATCGCGGATCTGCACGGCGCCGTTGGCGTCATCGCTCTGGGTCCAGTTGTAGGGGGCGTAGGCACACTCCATCGCCACGGTCAGGGTGGTGGGGTCGCCGTCGCCATCGGGGGCGGCGGTGGCATCGGCCTCGGTACCGGCCTCTGCGGTGGTGGCAGTGCTCTCGGCAGCGCTGCTCGTTGTGTCGGCGGTGGAACCGCAGCCTACCAGACCGGCGGCCAGGACGGCAGCCAGGCAAAGGCTCATGGTTTTCTTCAATCTCATGGGATTCTCCTCCTTATTTTCTATTCCCTCAATACCGCTAAAAACCCCGGTATCCTTTCGGAATACCGGGGTCCAAGCTCGAAATCCCGGCAGCAATTCGGCGCAGCGCGCAGCCGCGCCGTTGCGGCCATACAGGTATTGTACGCTATCGACTCTGCTTTGTCAAGCGCGCATCAAAGATTGGATGGATGTTTTTCAGCGGACAGCCGTCTTTTCGCTGTTCTTCTCACTGGCGGCATAGGCACGCAGCGAGTTGACCACGATGATCACGCCCAGGGCGATGAGCAGGATGGCCAAAATCAGCTGCAGACCCTGCATCAGGAAGGTGGCGGTACCGACGGCATAGGCCTGCACACAACCCACCAGAATCTGTACCAGCGCCGTGAAGGTCACGCAGAGCATGATGATCAGCGGCGGGAACAGCATCTTGTTGCTGCGGCCGGTCACTTTCAGGAAGACGCACAGGGTGGCCAGCACCAGGGCGCTGAGCAGCTGGTTGGCGGAACCGAAGAGCGGCCAGATGTTGTTGTAGCCGATCTTGGCCAGGATGTAACCGAACACCAGCGTGATGATGGTGGAGAAGTAGGTGTTGCAGAACAGTTTGCGCCAGCCCTCGGCGTGTTCCATATCGTCCACGCTGAACAGTTCCTGGAAGCTCATACGGCCGATGCGGGCCACGGCATCCAGACTGGTCAGGGCCAGGGCGGAAACACACATGGTCATAAAGACGGTGGCGGCGTACACAGGCACACCGAACATCTCAAAGAATCCGGCCACGCCGTTGCTGAATACCTGGAAGGGAGTGCCGGCGGCGGGGGTGCCGTCCGCAGCGGCGGAAGCACCGGCCACACACAGGGCCAGCACGGCCAGCAGGCTTTCCAGAACCATGGCGCCGTAGCCGACCTTCAGCATGTCCTTTTCGTTCTCCACCGTCTTGGAGGAGGTGCCGGAGGAAACCAGGCTGTGGAAACCGGAAACCGCACCGCAGGCCACCGTGACGAAGAGAATGGGGAAGAGGCTGCCGCTGATCAGGCTGCCGTTTTCGCCCTTAACCACGTTCCAGGCCGTGAAGGCGTGTAGGTTCATGGTGGGGTGGGCCACCAGCAGGCCCACGGCCGCGCCAATGATCATAAAGATGAACATGAAGGTGGTCATGTAGTCGCGGGGCTGTTTGAGCAGCCACATGGGCAACACGGCTGCAAAGAAGATATAAATAAAGGTAATATAGATCCAGCCCTCTTTGTTCAGGATGATGGGGAAGCTGGAACCGATGGCAAAGCTGAGCACGATGAAGACAATGCCGATGACGGCTTCTTTCCAGCCGTTAAAATTGAACTTCTTCTGGATCAGGCCAAAAATCACGGCAAACACCATGAACATGATGGACACCGTGCCGGCAGCGCCGTTGGTGGCAGCGGCGGCCACCTGAGAGGTCACACCGTCCACCGTCTCAAAGGCGTTGAAGGTGCCGGCCACCATGTCGGCAAAGGCGGCAATGACCAGCAGGGTGAACAGCCAGCAGAACAGCAGGAACAGGCGGCGGCCCAGCTTGCCGATGTACTTTTCAATCAGCATGCCCATCGACTTGCCGTCGTTCTTGACGCTGGCATACAGGGCGCCGAAGTCGGTGACGGCACCAAAGAAGATACCGCCCAGCAGCACCCACAGCAGCACCGGCAGCCAGCCGAAGGCAGCAGCCTGAATGGCACCGGTGACGGGGCCCGCACCGGCAATGGAAGAGAACTGGTGGCTGAATACGGTCCAGCCGTTGGTGGGAACGTAGTCTTTGCCATCCTCCAGCCGCACAGCAGGAGTTTTGGCTTCGGGGTCAACACCCCAGGTTTTGGCGATCCAGCGACCATACCCGGCGTACGCACATACCAGGCAGACCGCTGCGATCAGAACGATCACAAGCGTATTCATAATTTCTTACTCCCTCTTTCCTTACATTGGATTTACAATCGCTTGCTTCATTACTTTAGCGCGTTGATGTATCTGTGTCAATAATTTGTTAATATTTTGGAGAAGTGACTGTTTTTTTGTCAAAAAAGTAGAAAATATATGGAATGTTTTGTGATAAATGGGCAATTGACAAGACAGTTTTGAATGGATAGTATAAAGGAAAACGGGCACAAAAGCCTATCATCAGGAGGATCGGCATGAAACAATGGCTACAGGATGCGGTCTTTTATGAAATCTATCCGCAAAGCTTTTACGATACCAACGGTGACGGCATCGGGGACCTGCCGGGGATTCTGGCCAAGCTGGACTATATCAAGGACCTGGGGTGCAATGCCCTGTGGATCAACCCCTGCTTTGATTCCCCTTTCAAGGATGCGGGTTACGATGTGCGGGATTATAAGAAGATTGCCCCGCGCTACGGCACCAACGAGGATGCGGCGGCGTTGTTCCGCGCCGCCCACGAAAAAGGCATCCACGTGTTGCTGGACCTGGTACCCGGTCACACCAGCGAGGAACACCCCTGGTTCCAGGCCAGCTGCAAGGCGGAACATAACGAGTATTCCGGCCGGTATGTCTGGACCGACCACTGCTTTGCCGGTGGGGACGGCATGCCCTTCATCGGCGGTGAGACCGAGCGCAACGGTACCTATATCCTGAACTTTTTCAAGTGCCAGCCTGCGCTGAACTACGGCTACGGCAAGATTCACGAACCCTGGCAGAAACCCACCGACGATCCCGACTGCCGGGCCACCGTGGAGGCCATCAAGGATGTAATGCGGTTCTGGCTGGATATGGGGTGTGACGGTTTCCGGGTGGATATGGCGTCCAGCCTGGTGAAAAACGATACCCGCCACAAAAAATACACCTGCGCCATCTGGCGGGAAATTGCCGCCATGCTGCATGAGGAATATCCCCAGGCGGCCATGATCAGCGAATGGAACGGCCCGCGCATGTCCCTGAAAAACGGTTTCGACATGGATTTCATGCTCAACCACACCGACAACGGCTACTACTGGCTCATGCGCGCCTATGACGGTACCATGGATTCCGACCCACACAACATCGGCAAAGCCTACTTCTGCAAGGACTCCGGTACCGGCATCGATAAATTCCTGGACGACTGGCTGCCCAGCTACAAGGCCACCCACAAGGATGGTCTGTACTGCCTGATCACCTGCAACCACGATACCATCCGTCCTTCGGCCGGACTGACCACCGATGAATTGCGTCTGGCCTATGCCATGATCTTCACCATGCCGGGGGCGCCTTTCCTCTATTATGGGGATGAAATCGGTATGCGGTACCAGAAGTTGCCCACCAAGGAGGGCGGCTATTTCCGCACCGGTTCCCGCACCCCCATGCAGTGGGCGCCGGGCAAAAACCTGGGATTCTCCGACGCCGCACCGGAGGATCTCTACTTGCCGGTGGACCCGGCACCCGATGCGCCCACCGTGGCCGGGCAGCAGGCCGACCCGAACAGCCTGTGGCACACCGTCAAGGCGCTGTTGGCTTTCCGCCATGCCCACCGGGATCTGGATTCCGATGCACCTTTTAAAGTGCTGTTTGCACCCAAGGCAAAGGGGGATTACCGTCCCTTTGCCTGGCGCCGCGGGGCCCTGGTGTGTGCTGTCAACCCGGCAGGGGCCCAGGCAGAGGTACCCCTCAAGCTGGAGGAAGGCACTCGGGTTCTTTTCGCCATCGGACAGGCAACCGTCCGGGACGGAACGCTGGTTCTGGGCGCCCAGAGCTTTGCCATCCTTGGCTGATTGCCTCCGAAAACACAAAAGCCCCCGGCCGTCTGTGAACCGAACCAGCAAAAACGGACAATAGACAAAACGCCCCCTGTGTAGGAAAATAAACCTATACAGGGGGTGTTCGTATGTCACAAAGAAAATA
>CAJFFY010000035.1 GCA_904374465.1 uncultured Subdoligranulum sp. | reverse complement strand
ATACTCCACATAAAAGTGGACCTGGACCAGCATACCCTCCCCGTCGTAGATACGGTCCAGGATGGTGGGGGCCTCGGACGGATACGTCAGCATCGCCCGCAGGTCGCCGTCGCCGCTGCACATATCATAGTCCAGCACCGACGCCGCCACGCTGTCCACCACCGCATAGCGGTAGGCCCCCGGTCCGGTGGTCATATCGGCATACCAGTATTGCTGGGCCCGCAGGGCTGCCTCCTCGCACTGGGCATAGCTGAATGTAGCGGCGCCCTCCGGGTCGGGCAGAGCGGATTCATCAGACTGTGCCTCGGAGGCTGTCCCCTGCCCGTCCGCCGCGGTTGTTTCTGACGTGGCTGCCTCCGCGGTCTGCGCTGCGTCCCCTTCCGTGGATGTCGCCGAGGAAGCCGCTGTACCGCACCCTGCCAAAGAAGCCAGAAAAGCGGTGGCAAGCAGCAACGCCATCCATGAAGAGTGCCTTTTTTTCATGGAAGTCCCTCCTGTTCTGCGTTTTCTTTTATTGTACGGGATGCTCAAAAAGCCCGTCAATGCGCAGAACCCCCAAAGGAATGTAAAACTTTTTGACACACAAAAAGCCCGCCGTGCAAGGCAAATGCTTTGCACGGCGGGCCAATTTATCCGGACATTACCGCAGGTACAGCCGGCCGGTATTGTCGGCATCCACCGTCAGGGTATCCCCTGCCGTGTGGGCACCGGCGATGATCTCCTTGGCGATCATCGTCTCCACATGGGACTGGATATACCGCTTCAGCGGACGGGCACCGTAGATGGGATCGTACCCGCCATCGATGATGGCGTTCTTGGCGGCCTCGGTCACATCGAGATGCAGCTGCTTGTCTTCCAGACGGCGGCGCAGGTCGGTGAGCATAAGGTCCACAATGGAACCGATCTCTTGCTTGGTCAGGCTCTTGTAATAGACGATGTCATCCAGACGGTTGAGGAACTCGGGACGGAACTGCCGTTTGAGCAGCTGGTCAATGGCGTTCTTGGCCTCGTCGGACAGCTCGTTGCTGCCGTTGGCACGGCTCTTTTCCAGATCTTCCAGAATCAGGTCGGAACCCAGGTTGGAAGTCAGGATGATAACGGTGTTCTTGAAGTCCACCGTGCGGCCCTGGCTGTCGGTGATGCGGCCATCGTCCAGCACCTGCAGCAGGATGTTGAAGACATCGGGATGGGCCTTTTCCACCTCATCAAAGAGGACGACGCTGTAGGGATGACGGCGCACCGCTTCGGTAAGCTGACCGCCTTCCTCATAGCCCACATATCCCGGAGGCGCACCGATCAGACGAGAGACACTGAACTTCTCCATATACTCGGTCATGTCGATACGGACCATATTCTTCTCATCGTCAAACAGGGCCTGGGCCAGCGCTTTGGCCAGCTCGGTCTTGCCGACACCCGTGGGGCCCAGGAACAGGAAGCTGCCGATAGGCCGGTTGGGATTGGCGATGCCGGCACGGGAACGCAGGATGGCGTCGGACACCTTCTGGACCGCTTCGTCCTGGCCAATGACCCGCTGATGCAGCACATCGGGCAGACGCAGCAGCTTCTCGCGCTCACCTTCCACCAGTTTGGCCACCGGGATGCCGGTCCAGCGTGCCACGATACGGGCGATTTCCTCGTCGGTCACACGGTCACGCAGCAGGCTGGCTTCCTTCTTCTCGTTGGCCAGTTTTTCCTCGGCTTCCAGCTCTTTCTGCAGGTTGGGCAGCTTGCCGTACTGCAGTTCGCCGGCCTTGGCATAATCGCCGGTGCGGGTGGCTTTCTCGATTTCCGCCTTGGTGGACTCCACCTCGGCGCGCAGGCTCTGCACCTTGTTGATGGCGTTCTTCTCGTTCTCCCACTGGGCTTTCTTGCTGTTGAAGCTGTCCCGCAGTTCGGCCATCTCTTTTTCCAGAGCGGCCAGGCGCTGCTTGGACAGTTCATCGGTTTCCTTCTTCAGGGAGGCCTCTTCGATCTGCAGCTGGGTGATCCGATGGTTCATCTCGTCCAGTTCGGCGGGCATGGAGTCCAGCTCGGTCTTGACCATGGCACAGGCTTCATCCACCAGGTCGATGGCCTTATCGGGCAGGAAACGGTCGGTGATATACCGGTCAGACAGGGTGGCCGCCGCAATGAGCGCGCCGTCCTGAATCTTGACGCCGTGGAACACCTCATACCGTTCCTTCAGGCCACGCAGAATGGAGATGGTATCCTCCACCGTGGGCTCGTTGACCATAACCGGCTGGAAACGACGCTCCAGCGCGGGGTCTTTCTCGATATATTCCCGGTACTCGTCCAGGGTGGTGGCACCGATACAGTGCAGTTCACCGCGGGCCAGCATAGGCTTGAGCAGGTTACCGGCGTCCATGGCACCGTCCGTCTTGCCCGCACCCACGATGGTATGCAGCTCATCGATGAAGAGGATGATCTTGCCCTCGGACTTCTTGACTTCGTTCAGGACGGATTTCAGCCGCTCCTCGAACTCGCCGCGGTATTTGGCACCGGCCACCAGCGCGCCCATGTCCAGGCTGAAGATTGTGCGGTCTTTCAGATTTTCCGGCACATCGCCGCGGACAATCCGCTGGGCCAGACCTTCGGCAATGGCGGTCTTACCGACACCGGCTTCGCCGATCAGTACAGGGTTGTTCTTACGCTTACGGGAAAGAATCCGGATGACGTTGCGGATTTCGGTGTCACGGCCGATGACCGGGTCCAGTTTGTTGGCACGGGCCATCTCCACCAGATCCTGGCCATATTTTTTCAGAGCATCATAGGTGGATTCGGGGTTGTCGCTGGTCACCCGCTGGTTGCCGCGCACACCAGACAGCTGCTTCATGAAGCTTTCCGGCGTGATGCTGAACGCCTGGAAGATTTCGGACGCGGCCTTGCCGGGACGGCGCAGGATGCCCAGGAAGACATGCTCCACGCTGATATATTCATCCTTCATCTGCTTGGCCTGTTCTTCGGCCGCATTGAGGGCACGGTCCAGATCACCGGAGATGTAGACCTTTTCGGGGTCACGACCCGACCCGGTCACCCGGGGCAGCGCCTCCACCTTTTGCATGGCAACCTGGGCAAAGGCGTTGGGGTCAGCGCCCAGCTTGGTCAGCAGTTGGGGAATCAGGCCGTCCTTCTGTTCGGCCAGAGCCACCAGGATATGTTCCTGTTCCACTGCCTGGTTGGAATATTCCACCGCGAGGCGCTGGGCACTTTGCAGGGCCTCGATGGTTTTTTGGGTCAATTGATTCATGTTCATAGTGCGTACCTCCTTACTGTGCAGATACACGCAAATTCAATCTATTAGCAACGGACGCCTTTGAGTGCTGCTTTTTCCCGATTACCTCTATGGCGGCACCTATATCGTGCCGTTTGTTTTAAATTAGCACTCTATGCATCCGACTGCTAATATTGTACCACAACCATGCGGTGTGTCAATAGGAAAATTGAAAACAATTTGTGAATGTCCGCTTTTTTTGCCCGTTGATAGAACTTGGAAAGAAGTGTACAGTAAACTGAGAGCACTTCGAAGGAGGGATCCCATGTACCCCATTTTAATCGTGGAGGATGAACGCCCCATTGCCGATCTTATCGAACTGACCCTGACCGGCGCCGGTTATCCCTGCCGGCAGGTCAACGACGGCGAGAGCGCCGCCAACCTGATTGCCGAGGAGGATTTCTCGCTGGCCATTCTGGACATCATGCTGCCCAAGGTGGACGGCTATGCATTGTTGGAATATCTGCGCAGTGTGAACACACCGGTGATTTTTGTAACCGCCAAAACCACCTTACAGGACCGGGTTCGCGGACTGCACGAGGGTGCCGACGATTATCTGACCAAGCCCTTTGAGCCGTTGGAACTGGTGGCCCGAGTGGAAAGCGTGTTGCGCCGTACCGGGCGCGGCAACGTGGCGCTGTGTGCCTTCGGCGTAGTGCTGGACCCCGTCGCCCGCACGGTAACCCAGAGCGGGCATCCGCTGCATCTCTCCCCACGGGAATTTGAACTGTTGGAACTGTTGCTGCGCAACCGGGGGATCACGCTGTACCGGGAAGTCCTGTACGAACGGCTATGGGGCGACGATGACGACTTCGACACCCGCCCCCTGGATTTGTGCATCACCCGGCTGCGCAAAAAGCTGGGTTGGAAAAACGAGATCCGGACGATCTTCCGGGTAGGCTACCGACTGGAAAAGGAAGGAGATGTGCCATGAAATTCGGCCGCAAGCTGACCCTGGCGCTGCTGAGCGTGCTGGCACTGGTGTTGAGCCTGAGCACCATCTGGACCCAGGAGCGTCAGTTTGACCGCGCATTCAACGATGTAATGCAAAACGCTCAGACAGACTGGCAGCAGGACGCCTACGACCTGCAGGACGCACTGACCTCTGCCAGTGATTTTCCGTTGACTTCCCGGGCCTGGCGGCACCTGATGCGTCTGTCCGGTCAGAACAACCAAAGTCTTCTGGCCGTGTATGATGAATCCGGGCAATCGATGGCTTCCACCCTGCCGATCACACTGGGGCAAGGTCAGCTTTCTTCCCTGGTTCCCAGCGACGGAACCTTGCAGAGCCGCCTGATCACCGGAACAGACGGGAACCGTTATCTGGTCAGCAGCGGCCTGGTGGTCTGTGCCGAACAATGCTTGACTCTGGTCCGGGCACAAAACCTGGGCTCGCTGTTTACCGACCGTACCCAACGTCTGCAGGATGCCCTTTGGGGCCAAGCGCTGGCTCTGGTGGTGGCAGGCATTCTGACCCAGCTGTTCTGCCGCCGCATGGTCCGCCCACTGGAGCAGCTGGAGGCAGCCACCCGGCAGATTGCCGCCGGGGCTTATGACCGGCGTACCGCCCTGTCCGGTTCAGATGAGATTGCCGGGCTGAGCCACAGCTTTGACGCCATGGCTGCTGCGGTGGAGGACAAAGTCCACACCCTGCAGACCCACCTGCAAGCCCAGGAAGATTTCGTGGCCGCCTTTACCCACGAGCTGAAAACGCCCATGACCAGCATGCTGGGATACGCCGATCTGCTGCGTGGTGCCGAAGTGCCGCCCGCCACCAGGCAGAAGGCCGCTGATTTCATCTATCACGAGAGCAAACGACTGGAGGCATTGAGCGGCCGGTTGATGGAGCTGCTGCGGCTCCATGGCAGCGCGCCGCCCCCACTGGAGCCGGTGCGGCTGGACGTGGTTTTCCGTCAGCTGCAGCGCGCGCTTCCCGCCGAGGAGCCTTCCCTCACATTGCCGGACTGCCGCGCGACCGTGCTGGCCCAGCGGGAATTGCTCTGCGATCTTCTGTACAACCTGGCAGAGAACGCCCGCCACGCCACCCCACCCGACGGTTCCATCCGTCTGGAAACAGACGAGCAGGCCGACCACATCACCCTTACCCTGCGGGACACCGGCTGCGGCATTCCTGCCCAGGACCTGGAACGAATCACCGAACCCTTTTATATGGTGGACAAGTCCCGCGCCCGGCAACAGGGCGGCAGCGGCATGGGGCTGGCTCTGTGCGCCCGCATCGCCGCACTGCACGGCACACAACTTTCCTTTGTCAGCGTCCCCGACAAAGGAACCGCCGTTTCCTTTACACTGCGCAAGGCCAAGGAGGATTTCCATGAACATTCGTGAGCGCTTTTTTCCTCTTTTGACAACACTGTGCCTGGTGGTTTTGTGCAGCGGCCTCCCCTTTCTCTGGTTTGTGGTGCGAGACCGGCAACTGGATACCGCCCTGTGGCAGTTGCCCGCCTCGGGTGATGCCCTGAGCGCGGCCGGACGGCAGAATGCGGTAGCCCGGGAGCTGTACGCCTGGCGACAGTTGGACTTTTCCCCGGATACTGTGGGGACAGAGATGGACCTGGAAGAAGTCCGGCAAGACATACAACCCTATCTGACCCGGCTGTGCAATGCAGGCGTCTGGCCCGACACTTTCCTGGCCGCCGCCAATGAGCTTCTTCAGCAAACCACCCAATGCACCACCCTGCGGGAGGCCAGCGGCATGACCACCTATTCCTTTTCCACCGCAAATCCGGACCGCTACCTGCGCCTGACGGTGAGCGACTACGGCACCCTGACCGCCGTCCACGGGAATTTGGGCGTGCAGGAAGGCTTTGTGCCCTCGGACGCGGTCAAGGCATACCGCACCCTGTTGGGCCTGGACGGGTTTGCCGACTGGGAGGAGTCCACACCGCGGGGATACGGCACTTCCGCGCCCTGTTACAGCCCCGACGCCCAGTTGTACCTGACGGCCAGCCTGGACCGCTGGTATTTCAGCATGAGCGTCACTTCCATGGTGCCCGAGACATACGCCGGATTGTGACTTTCCATTATAAATTAAAAAAGGAGGACGTTTGGATGAAACGAGTGTATTCCATTTTGCTGGCCACCCTGCTGCTGGCAGGCTGTGGCAGCGCCCCTGCCGCCGACAGCACCGCCACAGCCGAATCGACCACAGCTTCGGTTTCCGCCTCCGGCGAACCTCTGCGCATGCTGCAGAGCGGCGACGAAAAGCAGTATTATACCGAAACGACCGTAGATGAAGCCGAAACCATGCTGCAATACCACATCATAGACCTGGACAGCGGCGAAGACTCCATCCCCTGCGACGTGAAAGGCTGCACTCACGACACCGCCGATTGTCCCGCCGTCACCACAAAGCTCCCCTCCACCACACCGCTGGTTGTGGACGATAACACGCTGATAGCCCTCTCCGGCCCCTATGAGGCCGCCACCCTCTTCCTGATGGACCGCAACTGCCAGAACCGCCGGGATCTCGTGGAACTGGACGGGATTTATCCTTACTGGAACACCAGAATCCTGTACACCGACGGAGAGGCGCTCTACTTTTTTGGCGCTGAAAACGATGGCACCCATCTGTACCGCGTAACCCTGGAAGACGGCACCGTGACCGATCTGAGCGGCGGACAGCCCCTGGAATCCCCCTACCTGGGTGCCATCGGGCGGGATTTTGTGTTGACCCAGTCCGACACAACCTACCCTGACCCCACCGGGGACCTGGCCGCCGACGCCATGGCCCACCCCACCGGCACCCTGACCCACATTCTGCTGAACATAGACACCGGCGAAACCCGGGAGCTGTGCAGCTATTCCTCCGACAAGTATGTACTGGACCGGCAGTATTTCTATATCGTCGGCGACCAGTATTACTGGCTGGACAGCACCGCCGGCACCCTCTCCACGGTGGACCTCGCCACCGGCGAAAGTCGCTTGCTCACCGACCAGCTGCCTGTCATCGCCCCGGACGAGCCGCCCTCCGATTACCAGATGGAAGCCAACCTCAACGGCTGGCTGGTCTTTTACAATCTGCCGCTGCTGGTCAATGCCGAGACCGGTGAGGTTCGACAGCGGGCCGATCTGCCGGAAAACTACTGGAACGGATACGGGCACCAGCCTTCCATCTTTCTGCAGCTGCAGGACCGGCTGCTGGTGGACTGCCGGTACGAGCCCTATACCCGCACCGGCATCGACAAGGACGGAACGCCCATCACCACCGAGACCGAACAGATGTACCTGGGGCTGATTTCCATCGACGACTTTCTCAACGGCGTTCCCAACTACACCGAAGTCTGCAAAGGGCCTTACTGAGAACTGCACAAAAGGAGTATGTATGAAACGAGTCATTTCGCTGGCGCTGGCCGGGCTGCTGTTGGCGGGCTGCACAGGCACACCCTCCGGCAGCAGCATCCGTCCTGCCACCGCCCCCTCTGAAATTTCCACCACCCCGGAATCCACAAACACCGTGGCATCCTCCGCCGCCGACCTGCATCCCTTGCGACAAGGTGACACGAAACAGTATTACATGACGGAAATGCCGGGCGGCGATCTGATCCGATACTGGGTAGCCGATCTGACTGCCCACCAGACGGCGGTTCCCTGTTCGGTGGAGGGATGTACCCACGACACCGAAAGTTGTCCTGCCGTTTTCCGCCGCGGTGCGTGCGACGGCGTCTATGTCCTGGATGACGACACACTGGTGGCCTTCACCAACAATCACTTTCCCGAGACACAGGACAGCAATGTGGTACTCTTGGATCGGAATTGCCAAAACCGTCGGGTGGTAGCCACGGTGAACGATGCCACCTTTGATGCGCTGGGCTTTGACAATGCCACAGCCCCCTATACGGACGGGACCTATCTGTACTGCCTTGGATACCACGGCGGGTATGGCGGTCAGACGGCGCTGTTCCGCATCGACCCCAGTACCGGCGAAACGGCGGATTTGCTGGAAAACACGGAGGTTCCCATTGATCTGTTGTTGGGTGCTGTCGGCTCCAAGTTTGTTCTGATCCAGTTCGAACAGGAATTCCCGCCGAACGACAGCGAAGGATTCACCAGCGCCATCACCCGACGGATTGTGCATTGGTTGTTCGATCCTGCAACGGGTGAGATGCGGCAACTGGCTGCCTACGATACAGAAGAAGGGATTCTGGACAGTCACACCGCCGAAATTCTGGAGGGGACCTATTATCAGATAGACTGGACCGCCGGCACCGCCTGTACGCTGGACACGGAAACCGGTGAGACGCACCTCTTTGCTGAAAACATCCCCGCCGAATACCGGGACGGCCACCATTGGATGCTGGACAAGGTGGAGGACTGGCTTGTCTTTGACTTTCCGACAGTGATGATCAACACCCGGACCGGCGAAGTGCGGGAACGCCCTGCCCTGCCCGAAAATTATTGGAACGGAAGCGGTCATCAACCCCGCATTTATGTAAATCTTGGGGATACTCTGCTGGTGGATTGCCGGTATGAGCCATATACCCGGGTTGACATCGGCCCTGACGGCACCCCCGCCACCGTGGATACCAGCCGCGGGTTCCTGGGGCTGATCTCCTCGGAAGACTTTTTAAACGGTATGCCCAACTACACCGAAGTAGGGCCGTATATCGGCTGAAAAAATGCCGTCCCGGCAAAAGCCGGGACGGCGCTTTTTTGTCTGACGGGTTATTTTTCGAAATGGGCAGCTACCTTTTTCAGGTTCTCAATGATGGGCAGATGCTGGGGGCAGACACCTTCACACTGGCCACAAGCGATACAGTCACTGGCTTTGCCGAAGTTCTTGGTCAGGTTGTCGTAGTATTCCCCCTGGGGGGTCCAGGTTTTGCTCTTGACTTCCTGCAGATCCGCATTGTACAACGAGAAATACTTCGGGATGGCAATGTGCATGGGGCAGCCGTCGGTGCAGTAGGAGCAACCGGTGCAGGGTACCGCAATGTTGGCATTGATCAGTTCCACCGCGCGGGCCACCCGCTGTTCCTCCTCCCCATTGAGGGGACGGAAGTCCTGCATGTAGCCGGTATTGTCCAACAACTGTTCCATATTGCTCATGCCGGAAAGCACCATCTTGACGTTGGGCTTGCTGGCTGCAAAGCGGATGGCCCAGGACGGCACCGACGCTTCCGGCGCATAGTCTTTGAAGAGCTTCTCCACCGACTCCGGCACATTGGCCAGCGTACCGCCCTTGACCGGTTCCATAACGATCACCGGTTTGCCGTGCTTTTCGGCCACCTCATAACATTTGCGGGACTGCACACCCTCGCTGTCCCAATCCAGGTAGTTGAGCTGCAGCTGGACAAACTCCACCTCCGGGTGCTCGGTCAGCACCTTGTCCAGCAGGTCCGCATGGTCATGGAAAGAAAAGCCCATATGCTTGACCAGACCCTGGCGCTTTTTTTCGGCCAGCCAGGCAAAGCAATCCAGTTTTTGATAAATCTCGTAGTGCTCCACCCCCACATCATGCAGCAGGTAGTAGTCAAAATAGCCGGCCCCGGTTTTTTCCAGCTGGGTGTTGAAGATCTTGTCCCGGTCTTCCAGGGTATGGATGAAACCTGCATGCAGTTTGTCCGCCAGGGTAAAGCTGTCCCGGGGATGACGGCTGGTCAGGCAGGTTTTGACGGCGTTCTCGCTCTGAAAAGCGCAGTACATCCAGGCCGTATCAAAGTAGGTGAACCCGCGCTCCAAAAAGGTGTCCACCATCTGTTTGGTCTGTTCCACATCGATGCTGCCGGCCTCGTTGGGGTCCGTCAGAGGCAGGCGCATCAGGCCGAAGCCCAGTTTTTTTGCATTGTTGAAGATATCCATCGTTTCGGTTCCTCCGTTTATCTGGCGGCGGGTTCTCCCGCTCCGTTATGTACAGCCCCATTATACATCTTAAAGTGTGCTTCAAGTCAAGCTTTTCCCTGCCCCGCTTTTTCATTTTTTGCTGTACTTTTTTGAAAAACCGTGTATAATAAAACTTGCGTATGCAATTTTTACTACACAGGAGAACCCCATGAAAAACAAACTTTTCTTCCGTACCGCGGCCGGTGTGCTGGCCGTGGGCATGACCGCCGCGCTAGCCGGCTGCAGCAGTTCCGCTGACAGTGAGTCCACCGCCGAAACCGCCACGGTGGAGACTGCCACCGCCGAAAGCTCCGCTCCCGACGAATCCGCCTACGAATACCTGGCATCCTTCAGCTACTCCGACGGCTTCGACGAGAACGGCTATCTGAAGGGCGTCACCGCCACCGATTACGTCACCCTGCCGGAGGATTACGCCGATATCACCATCGACGCTTCGCTGGGAGAGGTCACCGATGAGGATGTGACCGAGTTCCTGGACACCAATATTCTTTCCAGCTTTGCCACCACCAACCAGGTCACCGACCGCGCCGCTGCCAACGGTGACACCGTCAACATCGACTATGTGGGCACCATCGACGGAGTGGAATTTGACGGCGGCAGCACCAACGGCCAGGGTACCGACCTGGTCCTGGGCAGCGGCAGCTACATCGATGATTTTGAGGATCAGATTGTGGGACACATGCCGGGCGAAACCTTTGACGTGAACGTCACCTTCCCGGACAACTACGGCAGCACCGACCTGGCCGGCAAGGATGCCGTTTTCAGCACCACGCTGAACTACATCAGCGAGACGGTTACCCCGGAACTGACCGACGAATGGGTGCAGGAAAATCTTTCCGAAACCACCGGTCTGACCGATGTGGCCGGTCTGAACGAGTACGCCAGAAAGCAAATCGCCTTCAGCAATCAGTACAACGACATCTATACGGCCCTGCACGACAAAGTCTCCTTTGCCAAAGAACTGCCCGAGTCCGCCAAGGAATACTTCCGCAACGTGCTGCTCTACGGCATTTACAATTACGCCCAGAACTACGGTACCAACATGACCACCATTGTATCCTCGGGCATGTTCGGCACCAGCTACAACACCGTTGAGGAGTTCCTGGCCGACATGGACGGCAGCATCAACTCCCAGCTGGAGCAGACGCTGCTGCTGCAGGCCGTGGCCGAAAAGACCGGCCTGGTCTGCGACACCGACACCCTGAACACCGAATTCGTCAACCAGTACGGCATCAAGGACCCCAGCAACCTCACCCAGGTCTATGGCGAGAATTACGTCAAATGCCAGCTGCTGGACAGCATCGTCATGCAAAACCTCATTGATAATGTGAAATACGAATAAGTTCCACTTTCCCGGTGCAGAAGTCCTGCACCGGGATTTTTGTTTTTGTTCTGTGCCCCTTGACAGGTTGCCCGCCCTGTGGTATGCTTACCGCAAACATATTTAGATGTTTTTCTAAATATCTATTTTATATCCATTTTTTTGAAAGGAAAGGGATTCTGCTATGGGAGATGCCTTCAAAGCACTGGCTGACCCCACACGGCGGCACATTCTGGAACTGCTGGCCCGGGGCGACATGACCGCCGGCGAGATTGCCGCACATTTTTCCATGACCAAACCATCGGTCAGCCACCATCTCAATATTCTGAAATCCGCCGGGCTCATCTGTGACCAGCGCAGCGGCCAAAACATCGTGTACAGCGTCAATCTGACCGTGTTTCAGGAGCTGGTCAAGTGGTTTTACGATGTCAACCTGGTAAAGGGGGAACCTGATGATGAAGAATAAAAAGCTCTACCTGGCCCTGCTGGCGCTGTGTGTACTCAATTTTGCGGCACACCTGTACTTCTACCCCGCCCTGCCGGATACCGTTCCCACCCACTGGGGCTTTGACGGCCAGGCGGACGGCTGGGGGCCCAAATCCACCGTTCTGCTGCTGTGCGCCCTGCCACTGGGGATTCTGCTGATGCTGGCCATCGTCCCCAAGATCGATCCCCGTGCCCAGAACTACGAAAAGTTCGGAAAAATTTACCGCGGCTTTGTGGTGGGCATCGTGATTTTCCTGTGCGCCATCACCTGGCTGAGCGAATTGACCGTTTTTCAGGTGTTGCCTGACAGCGGTAACCTGACCAGCCTGCTGGTATTTGGCGGCTGCGGCATTCTGTTCATTCTGCTGGGCAACTACATGCCCCGCGTCCGGCAGAATTACACCTTTGGCTGCAAGACCCCCTGGGCGCTCAACGACGAACACAACTGGAACCGCACCCAGCGAATGGGCGGCATCGTGTTCGTGGTGATCGGCGTGGTTTTCCTGGCAGCCATGCCCTTTGCCAAGCTCCTGGGCGAAACCGGCACCCTGGTTTTGTTGCTGGCCGCCAGCCTGGGCGGCACGGTTTGGATCTACCTGTATTCCTATCTGGTGTATATCGGCAAAATGAAATAAACGAAAAGCGGACGGCCCTGTGGGTCGTCCGCTTTAGATTTCGTTGTACTCAGTTGGCCGCCTTGTCCAGTTCCCCGGCAATAAAATCCGGCACTTCCTGCGGATCAATCCCCAGGGTATAGGCGAACTCACTGTGCAGAATATTCTGCGCTTCCCGCAGGGCCGTATCCTCATAAGCGGAAAGCTGCTTGCCCATGGCATGGCGGTGACGGCGCTCGGTATAAATATCACGGATCATCTGCAACAGATCATGGCGGTCGCCGCTTTGCAGTGTCTGCCGGTACTGTTCCTTACGCGCTTCGGGATCGGGGTTGTGCTCCGGCGCCGGTTCCTGGAGAAGATCCAGCAATTCCTGCTTGCTGGGCAGGGCACGCATGCGCTGTAAAAGGACTTGGCTGTCGCAGGGTACACAGATCTTCATGGTGCTGTCATAGACAGGACGCAGAATGTAGCACTCGCAAGGCCGCCCCGCCAGTTTCACACTCTTTTTTTCCGCAATCGTACACACACCACTCGTCCCATAACTTACCGCATCTCCTACCTGAAACATGACGCATCCTCCTTTTTTCAATGTTTCGTACCGGGGTATATTTTCTTCTACTATATTAGTATAGTCCTTTTTTGTCAAAAATGTCATGGGCTTTTTGTACAAAAATAACGTTGTGTCGAGGACCCGGCATGCACCAAAAGAAAAATCCCCCTGCCGGCAGGGGGATTGGGGATCTATTGTAGTATGTCACAGACTGGAATAACCGAAACTGTTGACCAGCGCATCAATCTTTTGGCCGGCTTTGCACCAGGGGCAGACATGGGAGTCATAACTCTCGTAATCCGGCAGGTCATTGGGGTCAAAGATGCTGGTTACCGGGAATCCGGCGCATTCCTTTTGGGTGGCAAAAATGGCCGCTATCCCCACCGGAATGCCGCCATAATAGTTGATGGCTTCCACAGCGCTCTCCACCGTATAACCGGTGGTCACCGAAGCAGCCACCACCAACACATGCTTGCCGGAAATCATGGGCGCAGTATTTTCCCGGAACAGCAACTGGCTGCCCACCGTATGCTCCGGCGTAACCACGTAAATGGTCTGGTGGGCATTCATATTGGCATAGCCGGCTTTGGTCAGTTCGCTGGCCATACAGGCGCCGATCACCTCGGTACCGTCCAGGCAAAGAATGGTATCCACAATGGTGTTGAGGGTGTACTCCTTCACCAACTCCGCCGCCACCGCACGCGCTTCCGACAGGCGGGATTTGGTCAGCGTAACATCAATGTAATAGTTGATATGGCTGTGGCTGGTTGCAAAGTGTCCCTTGCAGACACGCAGCATAAGGTTTGTCCTGCCGGTGGGCAGTTTGACAAGATTCATGGCCATTGGAGGTCCCTCCCTTTTGCTTTCTACCATTCTATTGTAAAGAGTTTGGAACATGATTGCAAGGAACGCATTGACCAAAATAAACCAAAGGTTTTTGGGCAGTTTTCCGCCGCTGACTTTACACCATGCAGGCAAACTGTTATAATGAAATTACTTTTTAAAGTGGGGAGGTTTGCGATATGCCATATCAGTTGGCAGCATACAACGGGGATACCGTAGCAGTGCCGCAGATCGTCTTCACCCACCTGGCGCAGGCCGATGGCGACACGGTACGCACCGCGCTGTATGTTTTGCAGACCGGCGATACCGATCCGCGCACCATTGCCAGAGCGCTGGGGCTGAACAGTGTGGAAGCAGCCCGCCGGGCCCTGCAGTACTGGGCGGGCGCCGGACTTCTGGAAGGCAGCCGCCGCGGCGCCCCCGCCGCTCTACCGGAAGTAAAGGCTGCCAACATCGATCTGGCCAGCCTGGATGATCCCTATGTGGCCGTGCTTTGCGAAGAAGCACAGACTGCCTTTGGCAAAGCGTTGAGTCGCAGCGAGATGCAGCGTCTGGTGGGTTTGTACCTGCAGGACGGCTGGCAGCCCGATGTGATTCTGCTCTGCTGCGCCGAGGTGGCCCGCCAGGGACGGCGCAGTGTGGCGGCCGTAGCACGGGAACTGGCCCGCTGGCGGGAAGACGGCGTGGAATCCGGCGAGGACGCCGAGCGCCACCTGCGCAAAGTCAAGCAGCGGGAAGAATGGTGTGCCGACGCCGCTGCCCAGTTCGGCATTGCCCCCACCGCCCTGACCCGTTGGGAGCGCTGTGCCATTGCCCGCTGGCACGAAGAGTGGGGCATCGGCCGGGAAATGATCGACGAAGCATTGCTGCGGGCCGGCAACAAAAATACCATTCGTTATGTGGACGGCATTCTGCGGGCCTGGCGTGCCCAGGGCATTACCACCGTGGCCGCCGCCCGGGGCCAGGGGCAGTTGTCGGGCAGCAACATTCTGGCCACCGAGCGTCCCGCTGCTCCCCAGCCGGCTGCCAGCGCCCAGAAGGATCTGTTCAACCGCAACTGGGCTGCCCTGTTTGACGACGAGGAGGGATAACCCATGCGCACCAAAGATGAATTGTTCCGCGCTGCACAGCGCGTGATTGCCGCCCGCCGCCAGAAGGCCGTCATGGAGGCCGAGACCGCCCGTCGGGCAGCCTTTGCGGCGCACCCGGCCCTGGCCGAGGCGGATGATGCCCAGATGCGCGCCGGTCTAGCTCTGGCCAAAGCCGCTGTATTGGGTAAAGATATGGAGGCCGCCCGCAAAGCCCTGGCCGACGCCGACGCCGCCTTGTCGGATGCCACACAGCGGGCCGGATACAGCCGGGACGCTTTCCAGCCGAAGTACGCCTGTCCCCTTTGCCATGACACCGGCATGCGGGATGGCAACCCCTGCAGCTGTGTGGCAGAGATTGCCCGCCGGTTGCGCCGGGAGGAGATCAACGCCGCCAGCCCCCTGGGATTGTGCCAGTTTTCCACCTTTGACGTCAACCGCTACAGCGCCGATGTGGAACCGGAGCTGGGAATTTCGGCACGGGCCTATATGGAAAAGCTGCTGCACTACTGCGAAAACTATGCGCAGAAGTTCAGCAGTAAAAGCACGAACCTTCTGTTCATGGGCCATACCGGATTGGGCAAGACCCATCTGGCACTGGCCATTGCCGACGCAGTGCTGGGCGGCGGCCACGATGTGCTTTATACCAGTGCGGCAGCGCTGGCAGCCCGGTTAGGCCGGGAACACTTTGATTTTGACAGCAGCGACGAATGGCTGAACGCCTGCCAGGAAGCGGATCTTCTGATCCTGGACGATCTGGGGACCGAATACATCACTCCGCTGACCATCAGTGTGTTGTATGAACTGATCAACACCCGGATGCTCACCGAGCGGCCGACGATTTACACCACCAACATCACCGACCAGAGTGTGTTTGTGGCACGTTATACCGAGAAGGTGGCCAGCCGGATGCTGGGTGGCTGCAAAATCTTCAAATTTTTCGGCAACGATCAGCGGTTGCAATAAACGCAGTATAAAGGCCGCCCCCTGCCTGGGGGCGGCCTTTTTGGATATTTCTCGACAGAAAAAGAAAACCGCAGGACACCGGACGGTATCCTGCGGTCAAACACAAGTCGGAGTGACGGGATTCGAACCCACGGCCTCTTGGTCCCGAACCAAGCGCGCTACCAACTGCGCTACACCCCGATAAGAAAAAACCGCAGCAGCGATGCTGCTGCGATTGTGGTTGGGGATGAGAGGATCGAACTCCCACGGGCGGAGTCAGAGTCCGCTGCACTACCATTATGCGAATCCCCATCGCATCATCTCAGGCGCCTCTCTCGTGTCGGCTGCCCTCAACGCTTAACTATTATAGCCACTTCGGAAGGATTTGTCAACAGTTTTTTTGCGATTTTTTTCATCTTTTTGCAAGGGACGTTCCAGCGTCCAATTTCCCGCAAGCAGGGTTGACAAGCCGCCCCGGGTGTCGTACATTTATAGTAGATTGCACGGCTCGCCCCGTGCACAAACCGCGCACAGCGCGGTACATGGGAGGTAATCATATGGCAATTCGTGTTGGCATCCTGACATCCGGCGGCGACTGCCCCGGCCTGAACGCAACGATTCGCGGCGTGGCCAAAGCGTTGTACAACCGCATGGGCGATAAAGTGGAAATCGTCGGCATCCTGAACGGATACGACGGCCTCATCAACGGCAACTACCGCGAGATGTCCCCGGACGAATTTTCCGGCATCCTGACGGTGGGCGGTACCATCCTGGGCACCAAGCGCACTCCCTTCAAAAAGATGCGTGTGGTGGAGGAAGACAAGGTGGACAAGGTAGCCGCCATGAAAAAGAACTACCGCGCCGCCAAGCTGGATTGCCTGCTCTGCCTGGGTGGCAACGGCACCCACAAGACCGCCAATCTGCTGAGCCAGGAGGGGCTGAACATCATCGGTCTGCCCAAAACCATCGACAATGATATCTATGGCACCGATGTGACCTTCGGCTTCCACACGGCGGTGGATATCGCCACGGAGGTCATTGACCGGATCCACACCACCGCCGGCAGCCACAGCCGCGTGATGTGCATCGAGATCATGGGCAACAAGGCCGGCTGGCTGACGCTGTATTCCGGCATTGCCGGCGGCGCCGACATCATTCTGATTCCCGAAATGCCCTACGACATCAAGAAGGTTGCCGCTGCCGTGGAGAGCCGCGCCAAAGCCGGCAAGAACTTCTCCATCCTGGCCGTTGCCGAAGGCGCCTTCTCGGTGGAAGAGGCCAAGATGAAACGCAAAGAGTGGACCGCCAAGCGCGCCCAGGCCGGCTACACCACCGCCACCGCCCGCATTGCCCACCAGATCGAGGATATGACCGGCGCCGAAACGCGCATCTGCGTGCCCGGCCATATGCAGCGTGGCGGCAGCCCCAGCGCTTACGATCGCGTCCTGGCCACCCAGTTTGGCTCCTATGCCGCCAGCTTGGTGGCCGACGAGCACTACGGTGTGACCGTGGCCATGGTCAACCGGCATGTGACCGCCAACCCTCTCGCCGACATTGCCGGCAAAACCCGCGGCGTGCCCGGCGATTGCGACATGCTCAACGTGGCCCGCGCCATGGGCATCAGCCTGGGCTGATTTTTACGGTATTCCCCTATCCAAAAGCGCCCTGCCTCTCGGCAGGGCGCTTTTGCTTATTCCAGATAAAAATTCCGCAGAGCTGCCAGCCGTGCTGCATCCAGGCCGTATTCCTCCCGTAAGTAGGCTTCGTAGCTGGGATAACGCACCAGAATCTCGTCGATGGCACCGGCGCCCATGGCCTCATCCACCCCTTCCACCGAAAGGAGCAGCCGCCGTTCCTCCGGGGATTTGCCCCGCAGAGAAGCCTCGATAATCTCCCGGCGGTAGACATTGGTGAGCAGGTAGTCCTGCAGGGCAGTCTGGCGGGTGGCTCCCAGTGCCAGCAGAATCAGCATGGCGGCAATACCGGTACGATCCTTGCCGCAGGTGCAGTGGAACAGGAGCGGCGCTCGGTGCTGCTCCAGCAGGGCAAAGAGGGCGTGATAGGCCGGATTGCCGAAGGGCATCTGCCGGTACAGCACACTGAACCAGTCATAATCGTGTACCGGATGCCCGGCAGCCTTTTCAAAAGCCGCCTTTTCCGCTGCCAACCGCTCGATACCGGTGGAAGAAAAATCCATCTCGGAACCGTCTGCCATGCGCATGGCGCAAACTCGCCGGTATTGTGCTCCCGGCACCATCGGGTCGGGATGTTTTTGCCACTCCCCTTCACTGCGCAGGTCCAAAATTTCGGCCAGGTGCCAGCTTTCCAAAACGGCATGATCGGCCGGACTTTGCAATGCATCCAGATTACCGCCGCGGTACAGCAGGCCATGCCGCACCCGTCGTCCCTCTGCTGCCGGGTAGCCTCCCAATTCCCGAAAATTTACCGCACCCTCCAGCGGAATTTCCGCGCCCGGAACCGGTTTTGTTGTCTGCATGGTTTTGTTCCTCCCCCTGCACGCGTTCTTGTCCCATCTTAACATAGAAACCCGGCCGGGGCAAGCCCCTCCGGGTCTGGTTTCACAGTTGTTCCAAAAGGCGTTCAATCTCTTCCCGGGTGGCCAACCCCAGGCTGAACGCCGTGGCACTACCGCAGGCTGTACCCAGGCGCAGTGCCTGGGCATAGGAACCGCTCTGCAGATAGCCGGCCACAAAGCCGGCCAGCATGCTATCCCCGGCCCCCACGCTGTTGATCACCTTGCCTTGCGGTACACCGATGCGGTGCACGGTGCCGGCCTCGTCCAGCAGCAACGCACCGTCCCCCGCCATACTGACCAGCACGTTGTGCGCCCCCTGCGATTGCAGTTGCCGTGCCGCCCGGGTGATGGCGTCATCGTCCGGCAGCGGACATCCCGCCAGTTCCGCCAGTTCATGGTGGTTGGGCTTGATCAAAAACGGACCGTAAGGCAACACCCGGGCCAGTAAAGGCCCGGAGGCATCCACCACCGTGCGCACACCGTGCCCCTGCAGCCGGGCCAGAATTCGTTCGTAGGTATCGGCGGGCAGGCTGGTGGGGATGCTGCCGGCCAACACCAGAATATCACCCTTTTGCAAGGCTTCCAGTTTCTTGTACAGCGCCGCCATCGCCTCCGGCGGAATGGCCGGACCGGCACCGTTGAGCTCCGTTTCCTGCTCCGCTTTGATTTTTACATTGATGCGGGTCATGCCGGACGGCAGATGGAGGAAGTCGGTTTGCAGGCCCTGGGCGGCCAGCCCCCGCTCCAGCCAGGCGCCGGTTTCCCCGGCCACGAAACCCAGCGCCACGCTGGGGCATCCCAGCTGCGCCAGCACACCGGAGACGTTGATGCCTTTTCCGCCCAGAACGCAGTCCTCCCCGGCCGCGCGGTTGACCGCTCCGGCCTGCAGCGGCGCATTCAGCCGCACCACATAGTCGATAGCCGGGTTAAACGTTACCGTATAGATCATAGAAATCCTTTCCTTGTTTCGGTCCCCTTCAGGGCGCCCCCGGCCGTGTGACCGGTGTCAGCGGAACACTTTGGTCCAGCAGGGCTTCTCGGCTGGCGATGGCATACCGCGCGTACCCGTCAATCAGGTATTGGGTTCCCTCCCTGTCGGCCAGCTGTTGCATGCCGGTATTGGCGTCATCAATGACAAGATACCGTCCGGGACCGGCTTCGCTCACCACAGGGATGGCCCGGTCTTCCCCGCCAAGCCAGCGTCGCTGAGGGCTGCGGGTCAGCGTGCCATCCGCAAGATTATAAAGATAGAGCCATTCTTTGCCCTCCTCCTGGCCGTACAGCAGAACATCTTCTGTGCAGACATCCCACAGGTACAGCGATCCGGGCAATTGTGTCAGGATGGTATCCTCGGCTTCTCCCAGCGAGCGGCACACCAGTTGATGTGCTTCCTCCACGTACCACAAAGCGTCCCGGTCCAAACGCCGGTCCAGCCACCGGCCCGGGCAGCTGTACAACACTTCTTCCTCCCCGGTGACGGGATCCATCGCACAAAGGGTGGTCGTCAGCCAGGGCATCAATTCTTCGGTATTGCTCACGCGGTACCGATCATACACCGGTTCCACCGGGCAATCCTCCGAAAGGGTTGTGCGGGTGATCAACAGTTTATTCTGCCAAACACCCTGTAGATACCCGGCAAACTCGTTCCAGGTTGTCAGGGTTTCCATCGTTTCGGCATTCGGGTCCAGCCGGACCAGTTCGTATGCATCGGGAATTTTCGGATCGCCGGAAATGTGGCAATAACGGAAATACAAAGCCGTACCGTCACTGGCCAATCCTTCATCCCCCACGCCAAGTGACACCCCTTGTGGGAAGTCATAGAGCGATTCCCGGTTGCCGCCGTCCAGATCGCTGCGCAGCAGGATGGCGGTGTCCCGGATCATACCGGACCATACCCAGTAAAGGGAGTCCCCATCGGCAAACAGCTGCAGGTTGGCGTTTTCCAGTTCCAGCGGCTTGCCGACAACCTCCTCGGTGGCACGGGAAAAATCCACATAGCGGGCCCCGACACCTCCGTTCCCGTAAAGGTAACTTTCGGTATCATAGAACGCCTCCCGCTGGTAGAGCCCCGCCTCATTCTGCCTGCCGATCCAGTGGAGCGAAACCACCGGCTCCACGGTGGGCTGCGGAGTAGCGGCAGGCTCCGCCATTTCCGGCGTGGTGGCAGACGGGGCCGCTGACGTAGCGGACGTTGATGCCGGCTTGCCGCAAGCTGTCAGCAACAGCAACAAGGTCAGAGATGCGCAAAGCCTTTTCACAGGGGGGCCTCCTTTCAGCAGGGGTGTGGGAGGAGCTGTCAGATATCAGTTGCCGTCGTCATAGGCCACCACCGGCACATCTGCGTAGGGGTCAGGCCCTTCCGGCGGCAACGTCTGCATGTATTCGTGCATGGCTTCGGCCACCTTTTTGCTGTAGGCCACCGCCTCCACCACGGTGCGGGCGCCCTTGACGGCATCTCCGCTGGCAAAAATACCGGGCACATTGGTGCGGCCCACTTCATCGGTGACAAACAGGCCCCGTTCGTTGGTCTTGAGTTCCTTTTCGTCCTCGGTGATGGTGGTGCAGGGCCCCTGACTGATCGAGACAATGACACTGTCGGTGGGATAGAGCTTTTCGCTGCCGGCGATCTCGGTGAGGGTACCGTCCTCTGCCTCCTGCAGGTCCCGGAACACCACCCCCCGGTCGGTGATCTCTACCGGCTTTTTGTTGTAGAAGAACTGCACGCCCTCCAGTTTGGCGTAGCTGGCCTCATAGTCGCTGGCCGCAATCTTGCGGGACAGCGAGAAGCAATCCACATGGCGGGTGCCGTTGCGCAGGGCCGTACGGCAGACGTCCATGGCCGCGTTTCCGGCCCCGATCACAATGAGCCGGTTGCCCAAGTGGTACACGTCCGGGTTCTGCAGATAATTGATGGCAAAATGCACGTGACCCAGGCTTTCGCCCTTGATATGCAGGGCGTTGGGCCTCCACACACCGGTGCCGATGAACACCGCCTTGTATCCGTCCCGGAAGAGGTCTTCAATGCGCAACGCCTTGCCCACATCGGTATTGGGGCGCACCTTGATGTCCTTGAGCAACAGATGCCGGTATTCGAAGTCATCCAGCACCGATTTGGGCAGACGGAATTCCGGGATACCGTAGCGCAGCACGCCGCCGATCTTGTCATGACTTTCGAAAATCGTCACATCGTAGCCGTACCGGGCCAGAATCACCGCGATGGTCAGGCCCGCCGGGCCGGAGCCCACGATGGCCGCTTTTTTGCCGTTGGGCTGGGCGGGTCCGTGGGTCATCTGGCTGGCATAGGTAGAGGAAATATAGTTTTCGATGACCGAAAAATGCACCGGCGCGCCCTTGATGCCCTGCACGCAATGCCCCTCACACTGATTTTCATGGTTGCAGACCAGCGAGCAAACCGTTGTCAGGGGATTGTTTTCAAACAGCATCCGCCCGGCTTCGTTGAGCTGGTTGGCTTTGAGCAGACGGATGACCTCGGGGATGTTGGTGTGGATGGGGCACCCCTGCTGGCAGCGGGGATTTTTGCAGCCAAGGCAGTGGTTGGCTTCGTCCATTACGTGCAGTGCCATAAATCTTCTCCTTCTGTGTTGTATTAAAGTGGTTGAGCCGTACGGATTTTGCGCGTTAAAAATGCAACAAAGTTGCCTCTTTTCGCGTTTTTTCTCCATATTATAGTACCACCGGTTTGGCGGTAAAAGCAAGCCCCATGGGGAAGATTGTTTCTCTGCAAAGTGACGAAAAATCCACCGCACGGCTGTGCAGCTCTGCAATCTGCCGGGCTTCCGGCCCGGTTTTGGCCAGATCGGCCAGGGACGTTCCCGCCGGCAGACCGGCCCGGGAAAGCCGGGGCAGAGCTTCTTTGCGGGCCCCCAGCACCTGCAGGTAGGGGGGCGCCGGCAAATTGCCGGGGATCTGCAGGGCTGCATCCAATACCAGCCTGCGCAGCCGCGCGTGGGGATAGCGCTTGGTTTTCAACCTGGCATACAGGTCCTCCAGGCTGCCTGCTTCCCGGACCGCCGCCTCCAGACGATGTTCCAGTCCCTCACTGACACCGCGGACCGTCGCGAACCGTTCGGGTGGCATCGCCCGCAACAACGCAAGAAGTGCCGTTTCCAGCCGCCTGCCGTCCAGCCATTGCCCCGCTGTCCGGGCCTGCTGATACAACACCAGCGCCGAATCCGGCACAAAGGGCGCCCATTGCGCCAGCGGAATTCCCCGCAGGTGGCTGGCGCTGGCCATGGCCACCCCGTTGTGGGTACCCGGCGCACCTCCGTGGGCCGCCCCCCAGCGGGGCAGCGGCAGCGGTGTCAGCGGGGCCTGCTGCGCCAGGATGGCCTTGCAGTATTCCACCCCCAGGATATTATTGGGAGTACGCAGCAGGTCCCCCATTCCCGGCGCCAATTCCTCCGCCGCCTGGGACCGGGCCACGGCGTAGGTCACCCCCGCAGAAAGTTTCCGGCGCAGCAGGGGCTGCAGTGCTTCCTCCCGCAAAAGCCGGGCCGCCTGCAGCAGCGGGGCCGGATCCGGGGTTTCCGCCCCAAAGGCCAGTGTGTCACACCCCAGCGCCGCCAACAGGTGAACCCCGGCTGCGGCAAACTGTTCTGCGGTGGCACAGGCATAAGGTGCCGGCAATGCCAACACCAGGTCCGCCCCCGAGGCCAGCGCCGCCCGTACCCGCACCGATTCCGGCACAATGGACACCCCACCCCGCTGCACAGCACCGCTGCTCATGCATACGGCAATGCACCGGGCACCCGCCCGGCGAACCGCTGCCAATTGGGCGGCGTGGCCGTTGTGAAAGGGATCGTATTCGGTGATGATGCCCGCAAACTCCATGGGGACCCTCCTACTATGCAAAAATTGTGCTATCTTGCGTTTATTGTTCTTGAAAATAAGGTGTGCTCATTATATAATAAATTCAACAAGATGAAAAGAGCGGCTTTTTGTCGCCCCTAGTATTGAAGGAGGAAACCCCATGAAAGTTCTGGTTATCAACTGCGGTTCTTCGAGCCTGAAGTATCAGCTCATCGATATGGACGGTGAGAAGGTACTGTGCAAAGGCCTGTGCGAACGCATCGGCATGGAAAGCAGCATGATTACCCATGAGGCCAACGGCCAGAAGGCAACCACGCCCGCAATCTTCCCCACCCATACCGAAGCCTTCGGCGAAGTCGTCAAGAAGATGACCACCGGCAACGGCAAGGTGATCGACTCTGTGAGCGAGATTGATGCCATCGGCCATCGCGTCGTCCACGGCGGCGAAAAGTTCAAGAAAAGCTGCCTGATCACGCCCGATGTGATCAAAGCCATCAAGGACCTGTCTCCCCTGGCGCCGCTGCACAACCCCGCCGCCATCCTGGGCATTGAAGCTTCCTACAAGGTTTTTGGCGAGGACAAGCCCAACGTGGCCGTTTTCGACACTGCGTTCCACTCCACCATGCCCCCCAAGGCTTACATGTACGCCATCCCCTACGAGTACTATGAGAAGTACGGCGTCCGCCGCTACGGCTTCCATGGCACCAGCCACAAGTATGTCAGCCACCGTGCCGCCGAGTATCTGGAGGAGCCCATTGAGCGCCTGAAGCTGATCACCTGCCACCTGGGCAACGGTTCTTCCATTGCCGCCGTAGACCAGGGCCGCGTGGTGGATACCTCCATGGGCATGACCCCGCTGGCCGGCCTGATGATGGGCACCCGCTGCGGCGACCTGGACCCCTCGGTGGTCAACTACCTGAAGTACACCCTGGGTATCACCGGTCATCAGCTGGATGAGATCCTGAACAAGGAATCCGGTCTGCTGGGTGTTTCCGGCGTTTCCAGCGATATGCGTGATGTGGAGTCCGCTGCCAAGGAGGGCAATGAGCGCGCCCAGATGGCACTGGATATGCTGAACTACCAGATCAAGAAGACCATTGGCAGCTACATTGCCGCCATGGGCGGTGTGGACGCCATCGTCTTCACCGGCGGCATCGGCGAGCATGACGATGAGTCCCGCGCCAAGATCTGCCACCACATGGACTGGCTGGGCATCCGCATCGACACCGATAAGAACCACGGTGTGCGCAGCCAGCACAAGGACGTGGTGGAGATCACGGCCTGGGGCGCCCGTGTGCGCACCCTGGTTGTGGAAACCAACGAGGAGCTGATGATCGCTCGCGACACCAAGGAAGTGCTGGAAGGCTAATTTTTCCGCTTCTACGCTTTGTTCCACAAAACAGAAGGCCAAATATAAAAAGGACCGGCTCCCTGCGGAGCCGGTCCTTTTTGGATTGTTCAAAAATTACTGCTGCTGGGCGGCACGCTTCTTGGCGATGGCTGCCAGCGCATCCTTGCGGGACAGATTGATGCGTCCCTGCTGGTCGATGTCGGTGACCATAACGAAGATGGGATCGCCCACGGCAACCACATCCTCCACGTGTTCCACACGATGATCCTCCAGCTTGGAGATATGGACCAGGCCTTCCTTGCCGGGGGCAATCTCCACAAAGGCGCCGAAGTTCATCAGACGGGTTACGCGGCCCTTGTAGATGGCACCGATCTCGGGGTCCTCCACAATGGTCTTGATGGTGGCAATGGCGCGCTTGGCGTCCTCCTGATCCACCGCCGAGATAAAGACGTGGCCGTCCTCCTCGATGTCGATCTTGCAGTTGAAGTTGGCGCACATCTCCTGGATGACCTTGCCGCCCTTGCCGATGACGTCCTTGATCTTGTCCACAGGAATCATCATGCTGAACATCTTGGGTGCATAGGGAGACAACTCGGCACGCGGTTCAGCGATGACCGGCTTGATGATCTCGTCCAAAATATACAGACGGCCCTTGCGGCACTTCTCCAGTGCCTCCTCCACGATCTCATAGGTCAGACCATCCACCTTGATGTCCATCTGGATGGCAGTGATGCCGCGGCGGGTACCGCCCACCTTGAAGTCCATATCGCCGTGGAAATCCTCCACGCCCTGGATGTCCAGCATGGTCATCCAGCGACCGCCGTGCAGCGGGTCACCGTCGGTGATCAGACCGCAGGAGATGCCGGCCACCGGTGCCTTGATGGGCACGCCGGCATCCATCAGTGCCAGCGTGGAACCGCAGATGGAAGCCTGGGAGGTGGAGCCGTTGGAGGAAAGCACCTCCGACACGCAGCGGATGGTGTAGGGGAACTCACTCTGGTCCGGCAGCACGGGCACCAGGGCGCGCTCGGCCAGGTTGCCGTGACCGATCTCACGGCGGCCGGGGCTGCGCGGTGCGCGGGCCTCGCCCACGGAGTAGGGCGGGAAGTTATAGTGATGGATGTACCGTTTATACTGGGTATCGGACAGATCGTCCATGAGCTGGGCGTCCTTGGTGGAGCCCAGGGTGCAGACCGTCAGCACCTGGGTCTGGCCGCGGGTGAACATACCGGAACCGTGTACCCGGGGCAGCAAGCCCACTTCCGCCGCCAGCGGGCGGATTTCATTGATGCCGCGGCCATCCACACGCTTGCCCTCTTCCAGCAGCCAGGTGCGGACCACCTTTTTCTGCAGCTTGTAGCTGATCAGGTCGATATCGGCAGCGGTCAGCTCGGGATGCTCGGCCGCAATAGCGTCCATGATGGGCAGCAAAGCGGCATCGCGGACGTTCTTGTCGTCGGTATCCATGGCAGCCTTGACCTCGTCCAGGTGCTTGGCATAGACATCCGCCAGCAGGCCGTGGTCCAGCTCCACCGGAGTAAAGGTCTTCTTGGGTTTGCCGATCTCCGCCACGATGCTGTTGATGAAAGCCAGCATCTTCTTGATCTCGGCATGGCCGGCCTTGATGGCCTCCATCATGGTGGCCTCGTCCACTTCGTTGGCGCCGGCCTCGATCATGACGATCTTCTCTTCGCTGGCCGCCAGGGTCAGGGACAGGTCGCTGCGTTCCCGCTGTTCCTTGGTGGGGTTCAGGACGATCTCACCGTCCACCAGGCCCACAAAGACACCGGCGATGGGACCGTTCCAGGGAATGTCGGACATGGCAATGGCCAGGGAGGCGCCGTTCATACCGGTGATCTCGGCAGAGTTGTCCGGGTCCAGGCTCATGACCGTCATGGTGACGCAGACATCGTTGCGCATGTCCTTGGGGAAGAGAGGCCGGATGGGGCGATCCACCACACGGGAGGACAGGATGGCATGTTCGCCGGGGCGGCCTTCGCGGCGCATGAAGCTGCCGGGGATCCGTCCTGCCGCATAGAGCTTCTCCTCAAACTCCACGCTCAGGGGGAAGAAATCCACGCCTTCCCGGGGTTTCTCGCTCATGGTGACGTTGCACAGCACGCAAGTGTCCCCGTAGCGGACCATGGCGCTGCCGTTGGACAGGCCGCACATCTTGCCGGTTTCCACCACAAAGGGGCGGCCGGCAAAGGTGGTTTCAAATTTGCGGTAGTGGGGGAATGTTTCCAGCCGGGAAGCAAATTCGTAAGCCATAAAGATTCTCCTTCTGTTTGGATTTTTATATACCGTGGCCGCGCATGCTCCCGGTTTGAGCAATAAAGCCAGCAGCCAAGCCGATGCTTGGGTGCTCGATTTACTGCGCAAACGGCAGGCATCCGCGACCGAAAGCCGTGGCAGTGGAAAAAAGAAAAACGGGCAAGGTGCTTGCGTGCACCCTGCCCGTTTTTGCGAAAATTACTTGCGCAGACCCAGCTCAGCGATCAGGGCACGATAACGGTTGATGTCCTTCTTTTGCAGATAGGCCAGCAGATT
>CAJFFY010000034.1 GCA_904374465.1 uncultured Subdoligranulum sp. | reverse complement strand
CTCGCACATGGGGATGCGCTTGATGATGCCGGCGTTGTTGACCAGGATGTTGATGTGGCCCACTTCCTCGGTGACCTGCTTGATGAAGGCGTTGACGGCGTCCTCGTCGGTGACGTCGCAGACATAGCCGTGGGCGTCGATGCCGGCCTCTTTGTAGGCGGCCAGGCCCTTGTCCACCAGTTCCTGCTTGATGTCGTTGAAGACGATGGTGGCGCCGCAGTTGGCCATGGCGGTGGCGATGGCGAAGCCGATGCCGTAGGAAGCGCCGGTGATGAGGGCGACCTTGCCGGTCAGATCAAAAGATTTCGGGGTGCAGACAGACATTGTAAAAACCTCCTATGTCTATGATGTACAAAATGCAAGCGATGCTGCTCAGCGCAGATCGGTGGTGTTGATGTTGTCCATGTCGTCGAATTCCATGTTTTCGCCGCCCATGGCCCAGATGAAGGTGTAGTTGGAGGTGCCCACGCCGCTGTGGATGCTCCAGGAGGGGCTGATGACGGCGTCGTAGTTCTGCATGACGATGTGGCGGGTCTCGGTGGGCTCGCCCATCATGTGGAAGACCACCTGATTTTCGGGGATCTCGAAGTAGGTGTAAATCTCCATGCGGCGCTCATGGGTGTGGCTGGGCATGGTGTTCCAGTTGCTGCCCGGCTCCAGGCAGGTCATGCCCATGGAGAGCTGGCAGGTCTTGAGGACGCTGGGGTGGATGAACTGGTTGATGGTGCGCTTGTTGCAGCTTTCCAGGCTGCCCAGGGGCCGCTTGGCGGCTTCCTCGATGGTGATGAGCTTGGTCTCGTAGCGGCAGTGGGCCGGGGCGGACACCATGTAGAACTTGGCCGGATGGGCGGGGTCGTCGCTCTTGAAGGTGACTTCCTTGGTGCCCTGGGTGATGTACAGGCAGTCCTTGTAGTTCATGTGGTATTCCACACCGTCGGCGGTGACGGTGCCGGCGCCCTCGCCGATGTTGAACAGACCGATCTCGCGGCGCTCCAGGAAGTAGTGGGTGCCGAAGTTGGCCCAGACGTCAATGCCCTTGTCGATGGAGACTTCCTCGTTGACAGGCATGCAGCCCAGGGTGACCATGCGGTCCACGTGGCTGTAGACGGCCACCACCTCGTCGGCCTTGTACAGGCCGGTGATCAGGAACTCGTCCCGGGTCTCCTGGGTGGTGTAGCGCTTGAAGTCGCGCTGGTTGCAGGAATAACGGATGTCCATACCGATGTTTCCTCCTTAGCTTGTATGGGTTGGTTGCCGCCGGGAATCCGGCCGGCAGAAGTACAGAAACTGTTGGCACCCGAAAGGTGCCTTTCTATCCTCCAGTATAGTCGCTGCCGCCCCAAAGCTGAATACCTTTTCCGAACCATTTCATGCACAAAACGGATCTTTTGCCGGCGGCAGGCCGCCGCCGAACGCGGTCAATTTGTAAAAATGCACAAACAAAAGCAGCAAAAACCAGCAAAATTGCCCGGGTCTTTTGGCGGCCGCACCGGCATTTTTTCCCCTACAGCGCGCAAAAGGGCGTTCACGCCCCGCCGGGGGTGTCGTTTTCCGCCGGCGGGTCCAACTCTGTACGATCCGGCACATCCATATAGACGTGGGCCCGGTCCTTCATGAACTGGGACGGCGAGCAGCCGTAGTGCTTTTTGAACACCCGGGAAAAGTACAGGGCATTGTCAAAGCCGCACATTTCGGCCACCTCACCGATGTTGTAGCCGTCCGCCCAGAGGGTCAGCATCCGCTCGGCGGCCTTCATCCGCAGGTTGGTCAGGTATTCCAGGGGGGAAAGCCCCACTTCCTTTTTGAACAGCTTGCGCAGATAGTCGTAATGGAAGGGCAGCGACCGCAGAAAGGCGTCCAGCTGGTAGTCGGCCCGGTCGTAGTTTTCCAGGATGCTGGCGCGTATGCGGGTGACCGGCTCGGAGAATTCCACATTGCTGCGGAACACCACAATGTAACTGGCGATCAGCTCCCCCAGGGCGGCCAGCACCAGCTCGCTGCGCTTGCGGTCCGACATATGGTAGAGCCGCACCTGGGCAAAGGCGTTGGCCAGGCTGTCGTTTTCGTCGCTGAGGCAGAAGGCCTCCTGAAAGGGAAAGGAGGGGGATTCCAGAATAATGTGGATGTTGGAGAACCCCTCGGTGCTGGAATTGGCGTGGGTCATGCCCGGGGGAATGACCACCGTCTCGCCGGCGGAGTAGGTGATGGAGGGCTGGTTTTCAAACCGGAAGGTGCCCTGCCCCGCCGTGCAGTAGACCACCTCCCAGTGGTCGTGTTTGTGCATGCGCACATTGTAGATTTTGGGGTGTTCCCCCACATAGAGAATACGGTTCATCGTCTGTTCCTCACGGCGGCGCGCCCGGCGCCCGGTTGTCGTTGTCCTGTTTCTATGATACCACGAATCGGCCCGGGACGCCATACCCTGCCCGGGGCTGCCTTTTTGTTTTGCCGCCCCTTGACTTTTGGAAAAACTTTTCTATAATAAATTTAGAATAATTCTAAAATAGTGCATTTTTGTTTGTCTCTATGCACAATTTCCTTACTTTTTGTGGAAGACCCGCCCGCACCGCCGGTTACGGAGGGGGGTGTGCGGCGGGAAGGAGCATACGTACACGAAAGGAATGTGATGACACTGAAACATCTTCCCCTGTCTGTCCGTGTCCCCATCGAGGAGGACAACCCCAGCATCCGGCGTCTGGAGGAAAAATGCATCCGCTGCGGCATGTGCAAGGAGGTCTGTACCCACAAGATGGGGGTCCACGGCAGCTACACCCTGGACCAGACCGGGGACCGGGCGGTCTGCATCTACTGCGGCCAGTGCGCCAACGTCTGCCCGGTGGACAGCATCGTCGAGCGGGACGAGACCGACGCTTTGCGCCGGGCCATTGCCGACCCCGATACGGTGGTGGTGGTCAGCACCTCGCCGGCCGTGCGGGTAGCCCTGGGCGAAGCCTTCGGCCTGGAGCCCGGCACCTTTGTGGAGGGCAAGATGGTGGCCCTGCTGCGCGCCCTGGGGGTGGACTATGTACTGGACACCAACTTTGCCGCCGACCTGACCATCATGGAGGAGGCCAACGAGCTGGTGCGCCGCCTGACCCGGCACAGCGGTCCCCTGCCCCAGTTCACCAGCTGCTGCCCGGGCTGGGTCCATTTTATGGAATTGTACTACCCGGCACTGCTGCCCCATCTGTCCACCGCCAAAAGCCCCATCGGCATGCAGGGACCCACGGTCAAGACCTACTTTGCCCAAAAAATGGGGCTGGACCCCCGCCGCATCGTCCATGTGGCGCTGACCCCCTGCACGGCCAAAAAGTTCGAGATCCGCCGGGAGGAGCTGCACGGCGCCGCCGATTACCACCACATTCCGGGCCTGCGGGACACCGACCAGGTGATCACCACCCGGGAGCTGGCCCGCTGGGCGAAGCAGGCCGAAATCGCCTGGGACCGCCTGGAGGATTCTCCCTACGACTCGGTGATGGGCCAGGCCTCGGGCGCCGGGGTGATTTTCGGCGCCACGGGCGGCGTTATGGAAGCCGCCCTGCGCACGGCCCATGACTTTGTCACCGGTACCCCGGCGCCGGAATCCTTTCTGACGCTGGAACCGGTGCGCGGCTACGAGGGGCTGCGGGAAGCCCGGGTGACACTGGGCGACACCACCCTGCGGGTGGCCGTGGTGTACGGCACCTCCAACGCCCGCCGCTTGCTGGACAAGCTGCAGGACGGCGAAATCTCCTACGACTTTGTGGAGGTCATGGCCTGTCCGGGCGGCTGCATCGGGGGCGGCGGCCAGCCCAAGGATTTTGCCCGGGACGCCGACGACACCCGGCAGCGCCGTATGGCGGCCCTGTACCGGCGGGACGGCGCCCTGACGGTGCGCAAGAGCCACGAGAATCCCCAGATCCGCCAGGTGTATGCAGAGTTCTACGACCAGCCCCTCAGCGAGCGGGCGGAAACGATGCTGCACACCACCTACACCGACCGAAGTGATATTTTCCGGAACGAAAGGAACCAGACCATGCAGAAATGGAAATGCAAGATTTGCGGCTACATCTATGAGGGCGATACCCTGCCCACCGACTACACCTGCCCGGTTTGCAAGCAGCCGGCCGCCATGTTCGAGCCGCTGGCCCCGGAGGGTGCCCCCAAAACCAACCCCTATGCCGGCACCCAGACCGAAAAGAACCTGCAGGCCGCCTTTGCGGGGGAATCCCAGGCCCGCAACAAGTACACCTATTTTTCCGCGGTGGCCCAGCAGGAGGGGTATGAGCAGATTGCCGCCCTCTTCCTGAAAACCGCCGAGAACGAGAAGGCCCACGCCCGCCTCTGGCTGGACGAGCTGTGCGGTGTGGGCGATACCGCCCAGAACCTGCAGCATGCGGCCGAAGGGGAAAACTACGAGTGGACCGACATGTACGACGGCTTTGCCAAAACCGCCGAGGCGGAAGGCTTCCCCGAGCTGGCCGCCAAATTCCGGCTGGTGGCCGCCATCGAGAAGCGCCACGAGGAGCGTTACCGTGCCCTGCTGCACAATGTGGAGACGGCCCGGGTCTTTGAAAAGAGCGAAGTGAAGATCTGGGAATGCCGCAACTGCGGCCACATTGTGGTGGGTACCGCCGCCCCCGAGCGCTGCCCCACCTGCGGCTACGCCCAGAGCTATTTTGAAACCGTCTGCGAATCCTACTGATTCGCCCCCGTTGCCAAACACCCCACCCGCCGGCGCAGAACGCGCCCCGCAGGTGGGGTGTTTTTACGACTTTTCTTCGGCTTCGGCGGCAAGCTCTGCCCGGCACCGGGGGCACAGGTACCGGATGCGCAGGTCGTACCCGTCGATGGATACGCCGGTCTGCCGTTCCAGTTCCCGGGTCAGGTCGGCCAGCTGCACATCCGAAAGCTGGCCGCACCGGCGGCAGACCAGGTGGTCGTGGCGGGTGTTGCGGTCGTACCGGTCGGGACTGCCCTCCATGCTGATCTTGCGGATCTTGCCCTGCTGGCACAGGCTGTTGAGATTGTTGTAGATGGTGGCCAGCACCACCGAGGGATACTGCTTTTTCAGGGCCAGAAACACCTGTTCCGCCGTCATGTGGTCCTCGCTGGTGCGGATCATCTCCAGGATTGCCGTTTCGTAACGCATAGACTTTCCCCAAATCTGGAATCATTTTATTTTTAATACTATAGCCACCCCGGGCAGTCTTGTCAAGTGCCGCCGCACCCCGACAACAAATGTTGCGCCGGTTCGTGACATTCCGGCCAATTTATACTATACTGGAAACATGACTTCTGCCAGGAAAGGGCGCGATACAATTCCATGAACCAGACCCCAACCAAAGAATACCTGTTTGAAGAGATGCCGGTGCCCCGGGCGGTACTGCAGCTTTCCACCCCCATTGTCATCAGTTCCCTGGTGACCATCCTGTACAACCTGGCCGACACTTTTTTTGTGGGCATGCTCAACGACCCGGTGCAGAACGCCGCCGTGACGCTGGTCTATCCCGTGACGCTGGCCTTCAACGCCGTGAGCAACCTGTTCGGCGTGGGGGTGTCCAGCGCCATGAGCCGCCACCTGGGCCGCAGGGCCTACGACCAGGTGCGCACCTGCTCGGCCTTCGGGTTTTACGGCACGCTGGCCAGCGGCGTGCTGTTCTCGCTGCTGTGCCGGGTGTTCCAGTCCCCGCTGCTGCGGCTGCTGGGCACCGACGCCCAGACACTGGACGCCACCCTGGGGTATCTGCGCTGGACCGTGCTGTTCGGCGCGCTGCCCGCCATCCTGAACGTGGTGCAAAGCTATATGGTGCGCAGCGAGGGCAGTACCCTGCACGCCAGCATCGGCACCATGAGCGGCTGCCTTTTGAACATTGTGCTGGACCCCTTCTTCATTCTGCCCTGGGGGCTGGGCCTGGACGCCGCCGGGGCCGGGCTGGCCACCTGTTTGTCCAACTGCATCGCCTGTCTGTACTTCCTGGTGCTGGCCCGTATAAAAAAAGGAAACACCTTTGTGTCGATGAACCCCCGCCTGCTGGCCCGGCTGACCGGCAGCCAGGTGCGGGACATTCTGGGGGTGGGCATCCCGGCTTCCATTCAGAATCTGCTCAACGTCACGGGCACCACCCTGCTGAACAACTTCACCGCCCCCTACGGTGCCGCCGCCATCGCGGCCATGGGCATCAGCCAGAAACTCTACATGATCCCCATGCAAATGTCCCTGGGCTTTTCCCAGGGCATCATGCCGCTGGTCAGCTACAACTACGCCAGCGGCAACCGCCGCCGCATGAAGGCCGCCATCCTGTTTGCGCTGCGCATCATCGTGGTGTCCATGCTGGTGCTGACCGTCGTCTACTTTGCGGGGGCTCCCGCCATGATCCGCGCCTTCATGGACAGCGACGAGATTGTGGCCTACGGCACCCGGTTTTTGCGGGTGATGAGCCTGGGGTTTGTCTTTTTGTGCACCGACTTCCTGGCCGTGGGCGTCTTCCAGGCCCTGGGCATGGGCCGCAACGCCCTGTTGTTTGCCATCTGCCGCAAGCTGGTGCTGGAAATTCCCCTGTTGGTACTGCTCAACCGGGTATACCCCCTCTACGGCCTGCCCTTTGCCCAGCTCATTACCGAGGTGTTCCTGTGCTGCCTGGGACTCTGGATGCTGCGGCGGATTTTCCGCGCCGCGGGGCCGCACTGACCATTTTATACATTTTGTATTTTACAACCAGTTTATACAGTTTGATTTATGCAAACAAAAAAGGCAAAGCCCGCAGGCTTTGCCTTTTTGTTTGTGTAGGACCGGGGGATTACCACGGCGTCAGTTCCAGGTAAAGATCCTTGTACTGACGGGCGGAGTTCTGCCAGGAGACATCCTTGGCCATATCCCGCTGGACCACCTCGTCCCAGTGGTATCGGTTGACGAAATACTCGGTCTTGGCACGGTTGACGGCGTCCAGCAGCAGGCCGGCGTCATACCGGTCAAAGGTGAAGCCGTTGCCCTCGCCGTTGAAGACGTTGTAGGGCTGGACGGTGTCCTTCAGGCCGCCGGTCTCCCGCACGATGGGCAGGGTGCCGTAGTGCATGGCGTTGAGCTGGGTCAGGCCGCAGGGCTCAAAGCGAGAGGGCACCAGCAGGGCGTCGGCGCCCGCATAGATGCGGTGGGCGCGGGACTCGTCGTACTGGATACAGGCGCTGAACATGCCGCGGTAGGCGTTTTCGTAGTAACGGAAGGTATCCTCGTACTGTTTGTCGCCGGTGCCCAGCACGATGACCTGGGTGTTGCCGTCCATCAGTTCGGGAACGATGGCGTTGACCAGGTCCAGGCCCTTCTGGTTGGTCAGGCGGGAGATCAGGCCGATGACGAACTTGCCCTGATCCTGCACCAGACCCAGTTCCTGCTGCAGGGCCAGCTTGTTCTGCCACTTGTGATCCAGCACGTTGGTGATGTCGTAGTTGACGGCCAGAGCCGGGTCGGTGGCGGGGTTCCACATGCCGTAGTCGATGCCGTTGACGATGCCCCGCAGCTTGTAGCTGTGGTAGCGCAGGTGGTCTTCCAGCTTTTCGCCGTACTCGGGGGTCTGGATCTCCCAGGCGTAGGTGCCGCTGACGGTGGTGATGCGGTCGGCGTAGGCCAGGCCGCCCTTGAGCATGTTGGCGTTGTCATAGTCCTGCTTCAGGGCGCCCATCTGGAACACTTCGTTGGGCAGGCCGGTCCAGTACCGGATGGTGGGGATGTTGTAGATGCCCTGGAACCGCAGGTTGTGGATGGTGAGCACCGTTTTGGCATGGCCCACCGGCGTGTCCTGGAACATGGTGCGCAGATACACCGGCACCAGCGCCGCCTGCCAGTCGTGGCAGTGGATGACGTCGGGGATCCAGTTCAGGAAGTTCAGGGCTGCCAGGGCGGCCTTGCTGAAGTAGCAGTACTTGGGGATGTCGTCCACCAGGCTGATGTAGGGATTGCCCGAGGAGAAGAACTCCTGGTTGTCGATGAAGTCATAGACCACACCGTCCCAGACATACTCCATGATGCCCACATAGTAGCTGCGGCCGGTCAGGCCCAGGTCCATGTAAAATTCGCCCCGGTAGACCATTTTTTCCTGGTACTGCTGGGGGATGCAGGCGTACCGGGGCAGGATAACCCGGACGTCACAGTTCTGCTTGACCAGTTCCCGGGGCAGGGCGTACATGACGTCGCCCAGACCGCCGGTCTTGACGAAGGGGTGGCATTCCGAGCCGATAAACGCAACACTTCTGCGCGGCGTATCATAATACATAGTGGGTTCCTCCTCCGGCTGTGCCGGTTGTTCCACAGGGGCCGGTGCTTCTTGTACGGGGATCGGTGCCTCTTCCACAGGGGTCGGTTCTGCCTTGGGGGCAGCGGGCTTGGCTGCCTTTTTGGGTGCAGCCTTTTTCTTGGCGGCCGGTTTGGCGGCTTCTTTTGCCGGGGCAACCGGTTCGGCAGCCTTGGCCGCGGGGGCCGCCTTCTTGGCGGCCGGTTTGGCGGGTTTCTTCGCGGGGGCAGCCGGTTCGGCAGCCTTGGCCGCAGGCGCCGTCTTCTTGGCGGCGGGTTTCTTCGCGGGGGCGGCCGGTTCCGCAGCCTTGGCCGCAGGGGCCGCCTTGCTGGCGGCGGGTTTGGCAGGTTCTTTCGCCGGGGCGGCCGGTTCGGCGGTCGCCTTGGCAACGGGCGTCGTCTTGTTGGCGGCGGGCTTGGGCGCTTTTGCCGTCACAGCAGCCTGCTCCTTCGCAGCGGGGGCCGCTTTGGGTTGCGCCGTCTGCTTCGGGGCAGGTTCCGGTTTCTTCCGAGCCATATATAACGCTTCCTTTCCATTACGCATGCACGGGCACCGCAAACCGATGCCGGTTCTCTCCCGGGCCCGTGCCGGGCGGATGGGGTCAGTGCCGCAACGGCTCCACTGCCCCATGAGCCTATACAGGAATAGTAACATATTCCCGTCAAAATTTCAATCGCTATCGCCGGGGTTCGGCGGAATCCGCCCCACACAGACAAAGAAACTCCTTCTTCGGCGCCTTTGGCGCAAAAACGCACCGGTCGGAACAGGGCACCCCCACTACGGTGCCGGTACCGCCGATACGACAGGAAGCCTTTGTTTATCTTTTGTCAATCGGCGTTTCTTCCAAATCTCGGGTGCAAAACTTGTAAGTTTTGCCGGAATTTCCTTGACAAAGACCCTTTGGTTGGCATACAGCAAGCATTGTTATTAACAGAATACTTATTATTCCGTCATGGGAGCGCAGCCGACGGCTGCCCGGGGAAACTTGGGAAAGGAAGTCAGCATGAAAGAAAAAAGCATCGAAATGGCAAAATGTGTCCTCGTCTACTGCATCGGCCTGTTCATCATGTGGTGATGGCGGTCTCGCTGGCAGGATTTGTCACCCTGATCACCAAAAAGGGAACCCGTTTTCACAAGTAATGGTTGAACCCTAGGATTGCCAGCCAAAAGAAAAAAAGCGGAAGGACCGCAGCGATGCTGCGGTCCTTCCGTTTTTTTGCCTGTGGATCCCTTGCGGTCGTTTGGTCAGATCCGCTCCATCCGTTCCTGCTCAAACTGGCGGCGGTACAGATCGTGGTAATAGCCCTTTTGGCGGAGCAGTTCCTCGTGGGTGCCCTGCTCCACAATGGCCCCGTCCCGCACCACCAGGATCAGGTCGGCCCGGCGGATGGTGGAAAGCCGGTGGGCGATCAGGAAGGACGTGCGGCCTTTCAGCAGCAGCTCGGTGGCGTCCTGGATGAGCCGCTCGGTCTTGGTGTCGATGGAGCTGGTGGCCTCGTCCAGCACAAAGATGCGGGGGTCGGCCAGCACCGCCCGGGCAAAGGAGATAAGCTGCTTTTCGCCGGTGGAAAGGCGGTCGCCGCCCTCCCCCACGTCGCTCTGGTAGCCTTTTTCCAGCTTCATGGCCACCTGGTCCGCCGAGACCGCCCGGGCCGCCGCCATGACCTCCTCGTCGGTGGCATCCAGCCGCCCGTAGCGGATGTTCTCCATCACGGTGCCGGAAAACAGGTGGGGGCTTTGCAGCACATAGCCGATGCTGCTGTGCAGCCACAGCTGGCTGCGCTCCCGGTAGTCCCGGCCATCGATGAGAATCTGCCCTGCCGTGGGCTCAAAGAAGCGGCAGGCCAGGTTGACCAGCGTGCTCTTGCCGGCGCCGGTTTCGCCCACGATGGCGATGGTGGAGCCCGCGGGGATTTTCAGGTTGAAGTGGCTGAGCACATCCTCGCTGCCGTCGGGGTAGCGGAAGGAGACGTCCCGGAACTCGATCTCCCCGCGGATGGGCTCCCAGTTTTCCCGCTTGGGGGCAAAGACGGTGCCGTATTTTTCCACCACGGCGGGGGTGTCGGTGATGCGGGGCTGTTCCTCCAGCAGGCCCATCACCCGCTCGATGTTGGCCTGCAGCGAGAGAATGTCCGCGATGTTGCGGGCAATCTGCTGGATGGGCTCAAAGATGCCCACCGCGTAGCTGGTGAAGGCCGACAGCGTGCCGATGAGCATCCGGTGTTCCAAGGCCATCGCCCCGCCCCGGGCCAGCACAATGGCGGTGGTCAGTGAGCTGAAGAACATGACCAGCGGGATGTAGACGGCGGAAAGCCGGGCCGCCCGCACCGAGGAGACCCGCATGTCCTGGCTGACCGCCTCAAATTCGCGGCTGTTGGCCTCCTCCAGCACCAGGGTCTTGGAGGTGCGCGCCCCCATGATGCCCTCGTTGTAGGCGCTGGTGATGCGGGAATTCATCTTGCGCACCCGCCGGTTCCAGCGCAGGATGCGGTCCTGGAACCAGGCCGTCAGCAGCGAGATCACCGGCACAATGAGGATGACCGCCGCCGCCAGCCCCGGGTCCAGCAACAGCATCATGCCGAAGACCCCCAGCACATAGAAGATGGCCCACAGCATGTCCACCGAGTTCCAGGCGATCATGCCGGCGATGCGGTTGGTATCGCTCATCACGCGGGAGAGCAGGTACCCCACCGGGGTGACGTTGTAGTAGGACAGCGAGAGGGTCTGCAGGTGCACAAAGCAGGCCCGCTTCATATCCCGGCCCACCTGCATCTCGATGCGCATGGAGCGGCGGGTAAACAGGATGACCGCCAGCGCCTGCAGCGCAATGATGGCCCCGTAAAAAAACGCAAAGAAAGGCAGACCGGCCAGGTCCCCCGTCTGGATGAACCGGTCGATGGCATACCGCTGGAAGAGCGGCAGCGCAATATCGATGACGGCGCAGACCACGTTGAGCACCAGCACCGCCGCGATCAACCCCCGGTAGGGCCGCAGAAAGGGCAGCAGCTTTTTCCAGGAGCGTATGTCAAAGGATTGTGTGTATTCCTGTTCCTCATAGGCCACGGGCAGTTCCTCCTTCCTGGGCCAGCAGATCCCGGTCTTCGCCGGTCATCTGCAGATCGTAAATTTCCCGGTACAGACCGGGCCGGGCCATCAGCTGGTCGTGGGTGCCGCAGGCCGTCACCCGGCCGTCCTGCAAGACCAGGATGCAGTCCGCCTGCATCAGGGTGGTGATCCGGTGGGAGACCAGAATCACCGTGGCGGAGCCCTTGGCCCGGTGGAGCGCGGCGCGGATTTTGGCGTCGGTCTCGGCGTCCACGGCGGAGAGGGAGTCGTCAAAGATCAGGATGGGCGCGTCCTGCATCAGGGTGCGGGCGATGGCCACCCGCTGTTTCTGCCCGCCCGAGAGGGTGACGCCCCGCTCGCCGATGATGGTGTCGTAGCCGTCGGCAAATTCCTGGATGGCCTGGTCCACCTGGGCGGTGGCCGCATGGCGTCGGACCTCCTCCAGTGTGGCGGTGGGCCGCACGGCGGCGATGTTCTCCCGGATGGTGCGGGAGAACAGGAAGGGCTCCTGCAGCACAATGCCGATGTTGCGCCGCAGGTAAGGCCGGCTGATCCGGGCCAGGTCCACCCCGCCGATGGTGATGCGCCCGTTCTCGGGCGGCAGGTCATACAGCCGGTCCAGCAGATGCATCAGGGTGGACTTGCCGCTGCCGGTGGCCCCCAGCACCGCAAAGGTTTTGCCGGCGGGGATGGTAAAGCTCACATCCCGCAGTACCGGCTGTTCCCCGTAGCCGAAGGTGACGTGGTCAAAGACGATGTCCCGGTCCATGGGCGGGGTCAGGGCGTCGTCGGGTTCGGTTTCCGGCTGGGCATCCAGGATGTAGGCCAGCCGCTCGATGGAGACGCCGGCCTTGCTCATCTCGGAGAGAATGCGCCCCAGGCCACGCACCGGCCAGACCAGCGACTGGTTGTAGGACACAAAGGCCAGGAATTCCCCCAGGGTGATCTGCCCGTGCACCGTCTGCACTACCCCCACCGAGATGACGGTGAGGATCTGCAGCCCGGTGATCAGGTCCCCGACGCCCCAGTAGGCGCTGAGCAGCCGTCCCAGCTGAATCCACAAAGCGGCAAAACGCTGGTTTTTTTCATCGAAGCGGTCCACCTCCCACTTTTCCCGGCCGAAGGCCCGCACCACCCGCACACCGGTGAGGTTTTCCTGCACCAGGGTGGAAAGGGCCCCCTCCGCCTCGTCGGCGGTGAGGAACCGTTTGGCGATTTTGGTGTAGAAAAAGAGGGAGTACAGCAGAATCACCGGCAAAAACGCCGCGGCAATGAGGGTCATGGCACCGTTCATCGACGCCATGACCACCAACGAGAAGCCCACCAGAAAGACCACCCGGAAGACCTCCAGCAGCTGGTTGGTCACGAAGTTGCGCACCACCTCCACGTCGGAGGTGCAGCGCTGGATGATCTCGCCGGTGCTGTGGCGGACATGCCAGGCGTAGGGCAGGCGCTGGATGTGACGGAACAGGGCGTCCCGCAGGGCCTTGACGAAATTTTCCGACCCGATGGCGGTGCCCATCCGGCTGCCGTAAGTGCACAGCCCCGACAGCACCGCCACCACCAGCAAAAATCCCGCCGCCACCAGCAGCTGGGTCATGGGCGGAGCCGACAGCAGCCCCGGCGGCGCCAACGCCGTGACGACGGCGGGAAAGGGTTCGCCCCCCAGGATGGCATCCACCGCCACCCGCACCACCTGGGGTGTGAGCGAGCTGAAGACGGTGTTCCCCATGGAGCACGCCAGTGTGAGCGCAAAGATCCAGAGGCACGGCCGCAAGAACCGCCAGATCAGCGCCTGTTTGGATTGTTTCAAAGCATTTCCTCCTTTTTTCACAAAAAAAGCCCCGGCTTTTCAGCCGGGGGCACGCTGCGCATCACAACAAGACCCGCCTAGGGTACAAGGAAGGGCATGGGTGCGGACAGAGTGGTTCCTCGGCTTTTGGTAACCGAACGATGAGCATACCGCAAAATGGTCATTCTGTCCGCCTCCTTTCGTTTCATTCAGTAAGTCTCACTATACGCCCTTGCGTCTTTTTTGTCAAGTTTTTTTATCCGTCAGATTCCCGTAAAAGCCAGAATCACCGCCACCACAATGGAGGGCAGCATATTGGCGACTTTCAGCTTTTTCTCCCACAGCAGGTTGACACCCACACAGAAGATCAGGATGGACCCGGTCAGGGACAGATTGGCCAGGGCGGCTTCGGTCATGAGCGGCTGGATGGCCCGGGCCAGCAGGGTGACCGCACCCTGCTGGATGCCCACGGGAATGGCCGCAAACAGACAGCCTTTGCCCATCGACGCACTCATCACACAGATGATCACCATGTCCAGCATGGCCTTGAGGGCCAGGGTGGAATGGTCCCCCGAAAGACCGTCCTGGATGGCGCCCACAATGGCCATGGCGCCGATGCAGACGGTCAGGGAGGCCGTCACAAAGGCGTCCACAAACTGTTTTTCCCGGGCATTTCCGGTCTTGACCTTGAGCCAGGTCCCGAACTGCTCCATCCGCCGTTCCAGATCGATCCATTCGCCCAGCAGCGAGCCTACGGCATAGCTGATGACCACCATCATCGTCCCGCCGCTCTGCAGACCGTCCGCCGTCACCGTCATCATCTGCTGGACGGCGCCGCCGATGCCCACAAAAATCACGCAGACCCCGATGGCCTGCATCAGGGTTTGCTGATATCGGGCACTGATGGCCCGGCTGAACACCAGGCCGATCAAGCCGCCCGCCACGATTGCCGCCACGTTGAGGATGGTTCCCAAACCAACCATATTTCTGCGCCTTCCCAGTGTCAAACTTTCCCAAAGGGGAACGAGTAGGAGTATACTCTTTTTCTCGGGAAATGACAAGAAAAGCCGGTCTTTTGCGGCCGGCTTTGTTCACAGGTTGAGCAGCACCAGGGAAACCAGAATCATGCCGGCCGCCCCCATCTGACGACCGTTCAGCCGTTCCCGGAAAAGGAAAAAGCTGACCACGCTGATGACCAGAATCACCCCCACGCTGTAACAGGGGTAGACCAGGAAGGCCGGAAGCTCTGTCAGGGCGGCCAGCAGCAGTCGGGAGGAGAGGAAGTTGGGCACCCCCACCAGCACCCCGAAGAAGACATCCCGCCCCGTGAGCGAGCGGCGTTGCCTGACCAGCAGCACCAGGGTGGCCAGCCCGGCAAACAGAAAGATGTAAAACATGAACAGCCCGTCGTCCTGCCAACGGCCCAGCTGGGCAAACACCTTGGACATGGCGTCGGCGGTGCCGTTGAGCAGCAAGGTCAGCACCAGCAACCAAGGGTAGATCTTGTTTGCGGCGGCGGAGGTTTCCGGTTTGCCGGGCAGTCCGTTCATCAGCACGGCGGCCGCCACCGCCAGCGCCACGCCCAGTCCCTGCAAGGGGGTGGGACGCTCCCCGAAGAGCGCCACCGACAGCACAATGGGCACCAGCACCCCCAGGCGGGTGAACACCGAGGAAAGAATGGCGCCGTTTTTATGGATGCTGGCACCGTTGGCACACAGGGACGCCAAGTAAATCACCCCCGTGACAGCGCCCAGCCAGCAGGGCGCAATGTCCCCGTTATACAGCGCTTTGGGCTCCATGGCCGCAAAGGCCAGCAGCGTGCAGGTGATATAGTTGACAAAATAGACGCCGTACGGACTGCCGGTGTTCAGGTATTTCAGCACCAGGGCCAGCACCGCGCTGAACAGTAAAGCCAGTACAAGAAAAACCACCTGGGACCTCCTCTCTTTCACAAACGCATCCATTATAGTACACCTTACCGGCAAAGGAAAGCCCCGGCCGTTTCCGGCCGGGGCTTGGTTATCCGTTTTTTGCAGCAATCGGGCGGTTTCAGGCCAGGTCCAGGTAGAGGGCTGCCAGTGCCATCGTGGCGTGCAGGCCGTCCAGATGGGTGCGCTCCATGCCGTGGGAGGCGTGTACCCCCGGGCCGATGAGGGCAGCCCGGCAATCCATACCGGCGCGCCAGGCGGCGCCCACGTCGGAACCATAATGGGGGTAGATGTCCACCGCGCAGGCCACGCCGTGGTCTTTGGCCAGCTGCTCCAGGCGGCAGACCATACCGTAGTCGTAGGGGCCACCGCCATCCTTGGCGCAGATGGAAACCTGGTATTCGGTGCAGCTCAGGTCCTCCCCGATGCAGCCCATATCCACCGCCAGCAGTTCGTCCACCGCGGGCAGGGTGGCACCGCCGTGACCCACCTCCTCGTGAACGGTGAGGGTGAAGTAGGTTTCATACCGGGGCTTGGTGCCGGTTTCGTGCATCTGCCACAGCAGCGTCAGCAGACAGGCGGCGCTGGCCTTGTCGTCCAGGAAGCGGGACTTGACAAACCCGCTCTGTGTAACGACGGTCTTGGGGTCGTAGCAGACGTAGTCGCCGGCGGCGATGCCCAGCGCCTCCACGTCCGCCTTGCTGTGCACCTTCTCATCGATGCGCACGGCCATATTCTTCTCGTCCCGGGGGCGGGTGGCGGCGTCATCCTGCACGTGCACCGACGGCGACAGGCTGAGCACCGTGCCGGTGTAGACCTGACCCGCCCGGGTGTAGATGCGGCAATACTCGCCGTCCAGGGTGGGCAGCAGCGGGCCGCCCACCTTGGTAACCATCAGCATGCCGTCGGCGGTGATGGAGCGCACCATCAGGCCCAGGGTGTCCACATGGGCGCAGAGCCCCACCTTGCGGCCGGTCTCCCGGCCGGGCACTGTGATGATCAGGTTGCCCTTGTTGGTACGCCGGGTGGCAAAGCCCAGCTCCCGGGCGATGCCCTCGGCCACCGTCACCACCTTGTCGGTGAAACCGGTGGGGCTGTCCTGCCCCAGCAATTTTTGCAGTGTATCCACCAGGAAGGCCCGCCGGGCCTCCTGCATCTTTTCCTCTGTCATCTTGGGTTCCTCCCTTGGTTTATTCCGGTTCCATCTTACAAAAAAAGCAAACCGTTTGCAAGGGGGTGTTTCCGGCCGGGCGGTGCAGGCTCAGCCCCAGACTTCCCCGGCGATTTCCCGGACCAGCGCCAGCTTGGCCCACTGCTCTTCCTCGGTGAGTTTGTTGCCGATCTCGCAGGAAGCGAATCCGCACTGGGGGCTCAGGCAGAGGCGGTCCAGCGGAACATATTGGGCCGCCTCGTGGATGCGGGCAATGACGGCGGCCTTGTCCTCCAGCCGGGGGCTCTTGGTGGTGACAAGGCCCAGCACCACCTTTTTGTCCGGGGAGACCTTGTGCAGGCATGCAAAGCCGCCCGAGCGTGCATCGTCAAATTCCAGGTAGAGGGCGTTCACCTTTTCCCGGCCGAAGACCTGGTCGGCGATGCGGTCATACCCGCCGCTGCAGGCCCAGGTGGAGTGGAAGTTGCCCCGGCAGATGTGGGTGTTGATGACGAGGTCCTCCGGCTTGTCTTCGATGGCCAGGTTGTTCACCAGCAGGAACTCCTCCTGCAGTTTTTGCAGACCGACCTCGTCAGTGCCGAAGAAAAGCGTCGCCTTGGGATCCACAAAGCAGCCCCAGGTGCAGTCGTCCAGCTGCAGGTTCCGGCAGCCGGCGGCGTAAAGGTCGGCGATGACCTTTTTGTAGCCCGCCACCAGGTCGGCGATGAGCTCCTCGTCGGTGGGATAGAACTTGCGGGTGTCGGGCAGGTTCATCGGCATGATGAGCTGTTCCAGGAACTGGGCCGGGGCCGGGATGGTCTGCTTGGCCACGGTGTTCTCGTCCTCCAACGCCTTCACGAACTTAAAGTGCTCCACAAAGGGATGCACCCCCACCGACAGTTTGCCGGTCAGGTAGGTATCGTCGATTTTGGCGGCCTCCCCGTGGAAGGGCAGGCCCTCCTGGGTGGCGCTGTGGCCGATGCCGCCAAACCCCCACATGAAATCCAGGTGCCAGGTGGACCGGCGGAACTCGCCGTCGGTGATGACGTGGTAGCCCGCCGCTTTCTGTTTGGCCACCAGCTCGGTGATGCACCGGTCCTCCACCTCTTTCAGCTGCCAGGTGGTGATGGTGCCCGCCTCGTAGTCGGCGCGGGCTTTTTTCAAAACTTCGGGGCGCAGAAAGCTGCCCACATAATCATACCGGAAAGGGGTATTTGCCTTTTTCATCTTCACAATCTCCTTTATAATATACCGCGAAAATCGCCGCTCCGTGGCAGCGGCGGGGATTTGTCTGTTTCTGCAAGAACTGTTTTTCAGTATATCCAGGGAAAGACGATCTGTAAAATACGAAAAAACATCGGTTTGCCATAGATTCATCCTATAGCAAACCGATGCTTTCGTTTTACTCTTCCCGCCCGGCGGTATAGCGTTTCAGTGCTTCGATATAGCGGATTCCGAAGGGGCCCGGCCCCACCTTGCTGTGGGTGATGTAGCCGATTTCCATGCAGTCGTCCACCGCCAGCGGGACGGCCACAATGTTTTTGCCGTTCAGCTCCTCGTTGATGACGCCGCTGCAGATGGTGTAACCGTTCAGCCCGATGAGCAGATTGAAAAGGGTCGCCCGGTCGGAAACCAGAATATCCTTTTTGCTCTCCCGGGTGCTGAGAATTTCCTCCGAGAAGTAGAAGGAATTGTGTTCCCCCTGCTCGTAGGAAAGCCGTGGGTAGGGTTCCAGGTCCTCCAGCGTCACCACGTCCTTTTGGGCCAGCGGGCTGAAGGCGCTGACAAACACATGGGGCCTGGCGAGGAACAATCGGTGGAATTTCAGATGGTTTTCCCGCAGGGTCTTGCGCAGCACCGTCTCATTGAAAGGGTTGAGATAGAGCACCCCCACCTCGCTGCGCAGCTTGGCCACATCCTCGATGAGCTCGTAGGTCTGGGTTTCCCGGATGCGGAAGTCGTATTCCTCCCCGCCGTACTGTTTCAGAAGGTCCACAAAGGCTTCCACCGCAAAGGAATAATGCTGGGTGGACACGCAGAACTGGTGCTTGACCTGGGCGGCGCCCAGATACCGTTCCTCGATGAGGCGGGTCTGTTCCATCACCTGGCGGGCATAGCCCAGGAATTCCTCCCCGTCCGCCGAGAGCAAAATCCCCTTGTTGGTGCGCTGGAAGATGGTGATGCCCAGTTCGCTTTCCAGTTCCTTGATGGCGGCGGTCAGGCTGGGCTGGGCCAGATACAGCCGCTTGGCCGCCTCGCTGATGGTACCGGCTTCGGCCACCGTCACCACGTATTTTAATTGTAAAAGGGTCATGGGCAGTTCCTCCGGGTTGGCAAGAATACCGCTATCCTACCACGTTGCGGCGGGGATTGCAATGGCCGGGGTGCCGGGATCAGCTTCCAGTCAGCCCGAACCGCGCCTCGAACCGGTCGATGGCGTCGGCGCAGCGCAACATCCGGCGCATTGACCACAAAGTCAGCGCCAGCCCCGCCACAACCATTCCCATGCTGAGACCCAGGGTGTAGCCGCCCGGAAAATGCTGGAGCGCCACCGGCAGCACAAAAGCGCTGCTATTGATGAACAGATGCACCACCATGCCGTAGACCATCGAGCCGGTGTACCAGCACAGATACCCCAGCACCAGCGCCACAAAAATGGTCTGGGGTGCCTGGAACCAACTGTGACCCACAGCAAATATGAGTGCCGAGATCACCACCGCCGCCTGCCAAGGCAGTCTGCGGCTCAGCCCGGTGACCAGGCCGCCCCGTATGACCGTTTCCTCGGTGATGGGCGCCAGGATGACCACATAGAGCAACTGAAATCCCAGCGGGCCTGTCAGAAAAGAGATGTCCCGGGTTGTCTGAAAGAGCCAGGACAGCACTACCGAAACCTCCGATACCATCCGCAGCCCCAGGGCCAGTACCAGCGACCATCCCAGCAGGGGCTGGCGCACCCGCAGCAGAGCCCGCCGGGCGGGAACATTGCCGGCCAAAAACACCGCTGCCAGCAGCAGGGTAGCCAGACAGACCGCCACCGCGCTCACGGCACCTCCCGGCAGATGCAGCAGCGGCGTCAGAACGACTCCGCTGAACATAAAGAAAAGATACAGCGCCATGCCCTGCCAGAATTTCATCCCGCACCGCCCCCTCGACAAAATTGTTTCGATACTTTTTAGTCTATTCCCTTTTATCCCGGGGAACAAGCATCCCCCTGACCATCGTCTGCGGCCTGTTCTATAAGTTCGGTTCCGGACTGACCCTGGGCGCCACCACCGTTATGCTGGCCGACGTCATCGACTACGGCGAAGTGACGCTGGGCACCCGCAACGAGAGCATTGTGGCCTCCTTCCAGACCCTGCTGGTCAAGACGGCTTCCGCCGTGGCCGGCTGGCTCATCGGTGTGGGCCTGACCATCTTCGGCTATGTGGAGAATGTACCCCAGACCGCCGAGACCATCCTGGGCATGCGCGTTCTGATGGGCGTGGTGCCTTCGGTCATCACCGTGCTGGCCTTCGTGATCTATGTGGGCGGCTACAAGCTGGACGGCGCCACGCTGGAAAAGGTGGCTGCACAGCTGAAGGAAAAGTGCGCTGCCGAGTCCGCCGAAGTGAAATAAGCACCCCCACGCGCAGGGATTCAAGAGCACCGTAAGGTTTACAAAGCCCCCGGAAGGCAACCGCTTTCCGGGGGTTTTTGCGTCGCCGGGGCGCCCCCCCTGCCGAATCTTCTTTTGAGGACGCGCTATGCCTTTTTCCCCCTTTGTGGTATACTTCTATCCATAACACAAACACTATTTCTCCTGTAGACAGGACGGTAAACACAACGGAAACGAGGAACCATTTCGTGAAGAGAGATACACCCTTTTTGCCCTGGCAAACGCTGTACGGGGCCATCATCGTGACGGCGGCATTGATTGCGCTGGGGTCTTTTGTGGATTACCCCCTTTCCAGCGCGCTGTACGATGCCTCCAATCCCTTTGCGCTGTTCTTCGCCGCCTACGGCGCCATTCCCGCCCCGCTCGGCTGCGTGGCGGCGGGCACGCTGTTTGTCTGCGGGCGCGACCGGGACAGGAAACTTGCAGGCACGCTGCAAAGTATCGGCGGCATTCTGGTGCTCCTGGTGGGTGCCTTGCTGGTCTGCTTCCTGCCCGCTGTGTATCTGCCGGTATCGCCGGTTGTGTTAGGCGTAGTGGGGCTGGCACTGTCCGCCGGTACGATTTTGCTCATCCGACGGCTCGCCCAGGGTGCCGACCGCGCCGTCATCAACCGAGTAGCCCTTGCCATCCTGCTGGTCATCCTCTGCGAACTGGCGGTGGTCAACCTCATCAAAGTCTGCTGGGGCCGCCCGCGTATGCGGCTGGTGGTCAGCCATCCGGAAGCCTACTTCTTTCCCTGGTGGCAGCAGGGCACCGCGCTGAAAGAGTCCCTTCTGGCCGCCGGGGTGGCCGCGGACGAATTCAAATCCTTCCCGTCCGCCCATACCGCCAACGCCGCCACCATGCTGTTGCTGGGCCTGGCGCCTCTGCTCCAGCCCCGGCTGCGGCGATACCAGAAGGCGCTGGTGACCTTCGGTTTCGTGTGGACCGCCGTGGTGGCGCTCTCCCGCATTCTGCTGGGCGCCCACTACCTGACCGACACGGCGGTGGGCTTTCTCATCGGCTTCCTGAGCGTCTACCTCATCTGCGGAGCCCTGTTCCGGCGGCGGAACAGGAGCGGATAAGATCACCATGCAAAAAACGGCGCTGTTCCTTTGGGAACAGCGCCGCTTTGTTACCGGGTCATTCGACGGATTCCACGCGGACGAGGGTGAACCCGGCCTTCTCCACCGTGGTCTTCAGCGTATCGTCCGGCAGGTCGCCCCGCAGGGTGACCTCGGCGGTGCCCGCCGCGTGATCGGCCGCGGCGCTCTCCACCGCAGGCAGGGCCTCCAGCAGTCTCTTCAGTCGGCCGGAGCAGCCGGCGCAGTGCATGCCTTCCACTTTCATCATCTTTTTCATAAGAATGCAATCCTCCTGGTTTTTGTGGGTTGTGGGGGCACCGGCGGTGTGCCGGCCCCCTGTATCGCCAGGCATGCGGCCATTACCGCATGCCGTGGGGCAGATACCCGGCCTCTTCCACCGCCCTGGACAGGGCTTCCTCCGGGGTGTCGGGCCGCATGCGGATGACCGCCGTGCCGGCCCGGGCGTCGGCGGTGACCCGCTCCACGCCGGGCACTGCCTCCAGCGCCTTCTGAACGGTGCGCTCGCAGTGTTCGCACATCATGCCCTCGATCTCCATCGTCTTTTCCACGGCGCTTTCCGCCGGAGCGGGCGGAACCGGGCACGGGACGGTGCAGGCCGTGTTCTGCGGCGCGTCCTTGCGGGGCGTATGCCGGATCTTCTTGTCCTTGCGTCCGTCGTGCATGTTGAAGAGATTCAGCCGCAGGGCGTTGCTCACCACGCAGACGCTGGAAAGGCTCATGGCAGCAGCACCGAACATGGGATTCAGCGTCAGGCCCAGCGGCACAAAGACGCCGGCTGCCAGCGGAATGCCGATGCTGTTGTAGAAGAAAGCCCAGAAGAGGTTTTCGTGGATGTTCCGCAGGGTGGCCCGGCTCAGCCGGATGGCGGCGGGCACATCGCTGAGGCGGCTCTTCATCAGCACCACGTCGGCGGCGTCGATGGCCACATCGGTGCCGGCGCCGATGGCAATGCCGGTGTCGGCCCGGGTCAGGGCGGGGGCGTCGTTGATGCCGTCCCCCACCATGGCCACCCGGCCCTGGCGCATCAGGTCCCGGATGACGCTCTCCTTGCCGTCGGGCAGCACCCCGGCGATGACCTCGTCCACCCCGGCCTGCTTGCCGATGGCGTCGGCGGTGCGCTGGTTGTCGCCGGTGAGCATGACCACCCGGATACCCATATTCTGCAGTTCCCGCACGGCCTGGGGGCTGTCCGGCTTGATGACGTCCGCCACTGCGAGAATGCCGGCCAGCCGGCCGTCCCGGCTGAAGAAGAGCGGCGTCTTGCCCTGGGCAGCCAGTTCCTCGGCCCGGGCGCGGATTTCCGCAGAGACCGCGGCATGGGTTTCCATAAATTTCAGGTTGCCGGTACAGAGCAAAGCGCCCTCCTGTTTGGCGGTCACGCCGTTGCCGGGCAGGGCCTCAAAGTCGGTGACCGCCCCGGCCTGCATCTGCCGCCGGGCGCCCTCCTCCAGGATGGCGCGGGCCAGCGGGTGTTCGCTCTTCTGTTCCAGGGCCAGCGCCAGGCGGAGCAGCTCCTCCTCGGTGGTGTCGTCGGCGGGCAGGATGTCGGTGACCCTGGGCTCACCGCTGGTGATGGTGCCGGTCTTGTCCAGCGCCACGATGTCCACCGCGCCGGCCTGTTCCAGCGAGGCCGCCGTCTTGAACAGCACGCCGTTTTTGGCGCCCAGGCCGTTGCCCACCATGATGGCCACCGGCGTGGCCAGCCCCAGCGAGCAGGGGCAGCTGATGACCAATACCGAGATACCCCGGGCCAGGGCGTAGCCAATGTCCCGGCCCAGCAGCAGCCAGACCAGGGTGGTGACCACCGCAATGGTGATGACGGTGGGCACGAAGACGCCGGAGACTTTGTCGGCGATCTTGGCGATGGGAGCCTTCGTGGCCGCCGCATCGCTGACCATCTGGATGATCTGGGAGAGGGTGGTGTCCTCCCCCACCCGGGTGGCCCGGCAGCGCAGGAAGCCCGACTGGTTGATGGTGGCCGCCGAGACGCTGTCCCCCTCGGCCTTGTCCACCGGGATGCTCTCGCCGGTGAGGGCGGATTCATTGACGGCACTGTGGCCTTCCAGGACCACGCCGTCCACCGGGATGTTCTCGCCGGGGCGCACCACAAAGACGTCCCCCTGCTGCACCGCGTCGATGGAGACTTCGGTCTCCACGCCGTTTTTCACCACGGTGGCGGTCTTGGGGGCCAGTTTCATTAGGCTCTTCAGCGCGTCGGTGGTGCGGCCCTTGGAGTAGGCCTCCAGCGTCTTGCCGATGGTGATCAGCGTCAGGATGGTGGCCGCGGACTCAAAGTACATCTCGTCCATATAGACCATGACCTGGGCCATGTCCCCCCGCACCACGGCGTCCGCCATGAGGAACAGCATGACGGTGCTGTACCCGAAGGCCGCCGTGGCCCCCATGGCCACCAGCGTGTCCATGTTGGGCGCCCGGTGGACCAGCCCCTTGAAGCCGCTGACAAAGAATTTCTGGTTGATGACCATGACCACGATGGTGTCCAGCATCTCGAACATCATCAGCGCCAGATGGTTGTTTTCAAAGAAGGGCGGCAGCGGCCACTTCCAGAGCATCCAACCCATGATGTACATGAGCGGCAGCCAGAAAATAAGGGAGGCAATGAGCCGGTGCACCATCTTGGGTGTTTCGGTGTCCTTCAGTTCATCGGCGGCAGGGGCTGCCTCCCGCCGGGCGCCCTTCTCCGAGGCACCGTAGCCCGCGGCCTCCACCGCGGCGATGACATCGGCGGGCGCTGCGCTGCCCTCCACGGTCATGGAGTTGGTCAGCAGGCTCACCGTGCAGGATGTGACCCCCGGCACCGCCGTGACGGCCTTCTCCACATGGGCGCTGCAGGCCGCGCAGCTCATGCCGGTGACATGGTATTGTTTCATCTATGCGATTCCCTCCCATACGATGGAATGGCCCCCGGGGCCCTCACTTCATCAGCTTCTGGAGCACCCGGAGCAGCTCGTCGATGCTGGCGTCGGCTGTCTCCTTGTCCCCCTCGCGGATGTCGTGGGCCACACAGGTGCGGATATGATCGGACATCAGCTCCTTGTTGAAGGCGTTCATCGCCGCCGTCACCGCTGCGCTCTGCACAAGAATGTCGGGGCAGTACATATTGCTCTCCACCATCTTGCGGATGCCGCGGATCTGCCCTTCGATCCGGCTGAGCCGGTTGATGAGGCTTTTGTACTCCTCCGGTGTGCGCTCCTTGGTGCGGTGGGTGCAGCAGCAGTTCTTTTCCTGTTCCATGGGGTGCTTCCTTTCCATCGGTTTTCGTTTTATATACCCCCTTGGGGTATCTACATCATATACCCCCTGCGGGTATCTGTCAATGCCTTGGGCAGCATTTTTTCCAAAAAAATTCCCGCCCCCAAAAAGGGCGGGTGTGGTTCATTCCGGCGGGAAGGCCAACGAAGAGCCTTCCCGGTCTGCTTAAGCAAACCGTTCTTTGTGGGCGATGGCATAGTAAAAGGCAAACTGCTGCAGGATCCCGGCGTGCTCGCCGTAGGCCGGGAAGGGGTTGTGCCCGCCATATTCCCGGGCAATGATCTTATGGATCCAGGTGTCGATGGGCGCCACCCCCATTCTGCCATAGGCAAACAGGCAGATACAGTTGGCCACCTTGTCCCCCACTCCGCGGATGGTTTTGAGTTTCTCAAACAGTTCCGCGTCGGGCAGGGTGGCCAGAGCGGCCAGATCCATCTGTCCCGACAGGACTTTGGCAACGGCGTCCTGGATGTAGGGCACCCGGTAGCCCAGCTTGCAGGCGGCCAGGTCCCCCGCCTGCGCCCCCGCCAGCTGTTCCGCCGTGGGGAAGGTGTACAGTGTTTCGTAGGGAGTGGTGACCGCCTCGCCGAACCGTTCAGCCAGCAGTTCCACCGCCTGCTGGATGGCCGGGATGCTTTTGCGCTGAGAAATGATAAACGTTACCAGCATTTCCCAGGGATCCTGCCGCAGAATCCGGATGCCGCGGCCTTCCTGTGCCGCCAGCTGCATATAGGTGTCCGACTCCGGGATGATTTTTTGTACAGCGGAATACGTTCGCCCCAAATCGAAGTAGGGCACCCATACCCGCTGCCAGGTTTCCTCGGGGCAGCTCACTGCAAAGCCCCCGGCAGACTGCCGGAGGTACAGCGCCTCCCGCCCCGTGACAAAGCGGAAGGATCCATCCTCAAATTCTTTTACCCGGAAACACTGTCCGCTGCGGGCGATTTTGGCAAGGTCAAAGTCGTCGGTAATGGAGATATGCATGGTCGAAACTCCCTTGTTTTTCTGTGGGGGATGCCGCTTCCTTTCCCCCTTGGAAATCCTGCTCGGCGGCGTTACTTCCCGCCGTCTGTCTGTTCCGGGATATAGCGGCCGGCGAAAAGCCTGCTGCCGATGGCGCAGGAAGCCTGGTCAAAGAGCACCAGATACACCGTCATCTCGTGGTCCCGCAGGAAATCCCCGATGGTCTCCACCGCCACCTGCAGGGCCTGCTCTTTGGGGTAGCCGTACACCCCCGAGGAAATCAGCGGGAAGGCAACGGTCTCACAGTGATAGGCCAGGGCCAGTTCCAGCGAGGAGCGATAAGCCGAGACCAGCAGCGCCCGCTCCCCGTGGCCGCCGCCCCGCCAGACCGGCCCCACCGTGTGGATCACAAACCTGGCCGGCAGGCGGTAGCCTTTTGTGATCTTGGCCTGCCCGGTCCGGCAGCCGCCCAGAGTGCGGCACTCCTGCAGCAGTCCGGGGCCTGCCGCCCGGTGGATGGCGCCGTCCACGCCCCCGCCGCCCAACAGGCTCTCGTTGGCGGCGTTGACAATGGCGTCCACCTTCATGGTGGTGATGTCGTTTTGTACAATCTGCAAGGGCATAACAGTACCTCCTCTCCTGTGGTATCATCATACCATAAGCGGACGCCACGGGGCAATCGGGACAAGACAGAAGGATTTCCGAAAGCCCACCCGGTGAAAACGGTGCGGCCCCGCGCAATTATACAATCAGTATAAATTATGCATTTTTATCACTTTGTACAAACAGCAAAAGCGTTGCCCTGCGGCAACGCTTCTCTGGTTTTGGGTGGCGATCCAGGCCGCCTTCACGGTTCCGGGCGCCAGTCCTTCATGGGGTGGTATCCTCTCCCTGTATCCGTTTCTTCTGGTACTGTTGCGCCCGGCGCAGCAGACCCGGCTATTTTTCACCCGAGATTCGAAAACACCTCGGGGGGAAGGTTATTTCACACAACCCTCTCGAAATTCAGGGCATGGGCGAACGGATGGCCGCAGTGGCAACATGTGACTTGGATCCGGGGTTTGTCGGCCTTGTTGATGGTACGGTCTGCAATTCCATAGCGGTTCCTCCTTACTTGGTGCGGGTGATGCCCTCGCAGACCAGTTCCAGGCTCTCGATGGCCACCTCGTTGCTGGTGGCGTTGAAGTCGGGGGCGCTGTACTTGGTGGGCCAGGCTTTTTCCAGCTGCCAGGAGGCAACCTCTTGCATTTCGTCGTCCATCAGGGTAATGACCACCGTCTTGCGGGGTGCCTTGCCGTTCTGGATCTCCTTCATCCAGTCCACAAAGCCCTGGGACTCGGTCGTGCCGCGCTTGAGGGTGACGTTAGAATACATCAGGATGCCGGGCTGTTTGACGGGGGGCTTGCCGGCCATGTTGCCTTCCCGGTATTCCACCGGGTCGGAGGTGATGTCGGGGTCCGATACTTCGCTGAATCCGGCCTCCTCTTTCTGGTCGATGAGGACCTTGTAGTTGTACTTTTTATACGGGTACATGATTTCTGCCATGGTGCGGATCTCCTTTCCTCAGGTCGCGCTCTGGGTGGTCTGGGTGATGCGGAAGACAGCGAACTCCCCGGGACGCACGGGGGCAACGCCGATCTCACAGATCAGCCGCCCACTGCGGATATCGTCCTGGGTCATGGTGTCAGTGCCCACCTTGACGTAGTAGGCCTGGTCGGGGGTGGAGCCCACGAGGGCGCCGTTGCGGCGCTGGGTCTCCAGGAAGAGGGAGATGGTCCCCTTGACCCGGCTCCAGAGGGATTCGTCGTTGGGCTCATAGACCCCCCAGCCGGTGTTGGCACGGATGGACTCCTCCAGGAAGATGAAAAGCCGGCGGACGTTGACGTACTTCCAGTTTCCGTCGCTGGAACAGGTGCGGGCGCCCCAGACCCGGATGCCCTGGCTGGGGATGGCGCGGATCAGGTTGACGCCGTTGGGGTTGAGTTTGCTCTGTTCCGCCTCGTTGTACTGGACGGCCAGGCCGGTGCAGCCCTTGACGATCTCGTTGGCGGGGGCCTTGTGGACGCCGCGCTCGATGTCCACCCGGGCATAGATGCCGCACACCGAGCCGGAGGGCGGCAGGAAAACGGGCCGCTTGAGCAGCGGGTCATACACCTGCACCCAGGGGGCGTAGAGGGCGGCGTAGGAGGTATCGTAGGCGCTGCGGTGGGCGTTCAGGGCGTCCACCGAGGTGCAGTCCAGCGGGGCATCCAGCACGGCAAAGCGGCTGGTGAGGTTTTCACAGTGGGCGATGAGTTTGGCCTGGACGCTCACGTCGGTGATGCCGGGCACCGCCATGATGGACACATCGCGGATCTCCCGGAAGGCCTCGATGCCGGTGCGCTTGCCCGGGCCGCCGTCGGTGCCGTTGAACACGCCGGACTTCCTGCCCGACCCCGCCCGGATGACCTTCTCCCCCGTGGCGGTCTACGGCGTGCGGCTGCTCTACCTGGCCATCAGCATGGTGCTCATCGCCCTGGGCATCCTGTTCTACCTGGCCCCCAACCTGATCTCGCTGCCCGGTGAGGGCATCATGCAGGTCATCGCCCACAAGCTGGACAAGCCCCTGCCGGTCATCAAGATGTGCTTCGACTGCACGGTTTCCCTCATTGCCCTGGCCATCTCGCCGGCCTACTTCCGCCAGTTCCACGGCATCCGGGAAGGCACCGTCATCGCCGCCTTCGGTGTGGGCAAGATCCTGGGCCTCTACGATCCCCTGAAACCCGCCCTGCACCGCTTCATGCACGGGCTGGAAGTGGAGTGATCCCCTTCCTATATATAAAGTCATGACCCCCGGCTAAGCCGGGGGCTTGTGTAAGCCCTAGAAGGGCATCGTACCGGCAAGCCTCTCAAGAGGCACTGAAAAAGTCGCCACTTGCAT
>CAJFFY010000033.1 GCA_904374465.1 uncultured Subdoligranulum sp. | reverse complement strand
GAGGCGGACCCTCTATCCCGGTGAGGTACGGGGGCTTATACAACAAATATTCAATTTTCAGGCTCAACAGGATTCGAACGAACTGCCGCTTAGGAGGCGCGTGCTCTATCCAGCTGAGCTACTGAGACTCATTTCAATCTTATTCAATTTTCCCTAAACTTCTCGCCTCTACCGACCTGATGTCGGTGCAGCTAGGAAACAACTTCTCTGTTCAATGGAACTTCAAAAACAGTGGTTTCTCCCCTGTCATGCGGTTCCCCCAAAGTTTTCTCTGTCTTGGATCCACGCTGCCAACATTATGCTCTTATTGTGCAATCTGTGTGTTGGCGAACTGTATTATTATAGCGGATTTTTATAAAAAAAGCAAGTAACGACACCTACCATGGCTGATCAGAGGCTTTTCTGCTTCTGACCGGCCAACTTTTCTGGCGCAAAAATCTCGACACTTCGATCTTTTTGCAATTTGCAAAAAAAAGTTTAAAAAATTCGAAAAAAAAGCTTGCATTTTCCGGATTCCTTTGCTATAATAATCAAGCACTCGGACGTCGGGTGCAGACAACAAGATAAGGGAGCTTTCCCGAGTGGCCAATGGGGACAGACTGTAAATCTGCTGCTTAATGCTTCGGTGGTTCGAATCCACCAGCTCCCACCAAAAAAGGAACGACATTTTGTCGTTCCTTTTTTCTTGTTTAGTTTTCTCCGTTGGTGTACACACGGTATTCAAACCAAGGCAGCCACGCGCTGCGCACCTTCACCATCCGGAAGGGTGTACTGCGTACCAGTTCCTCATGATAAACCGGATTCAGATAGATCAACACACAACGGCGCGGACGACGCCGCAGACTGAGGCAAAGCTGTTCCATGGCCGCCAGAAACACCACCCTGGGCACCGAATTGAATAGATAAATATAAGTAAACCGATCGTAGTCCTGATACACAGCCGCATCTGCCCGGTACGCCTTGCATTGTGGCAGACCCAGCCGCGCAAAATTCCGGTTGGCAATATCCTGCAATTGAGCAGAAAGCTCGATTCCCGCCACCTCTTGAAACGGAAAGCGGCTCATCAAAACCATCGCATGCCCTTTCCCGCAACCGATGTCCAATATCCGATCCTGCGAGGTGATCGGCAGGTCTCCAAGAACCCGGAGCAATGCCCGGTTACTGGGTTGATAGCGGTTGCCCTGCTCCAGCGTAAAGCCGGCTTCCTGCGGTTCCACCCAGGAACCGAAATCACAACCATGATACAGCAGACGATCCTGCAAACGCGCGCCCCATTGCCATATGCTCGCCAAACCTTTGCGCACTTTTTCTTTCCACATAGTACTCTCCCTTCGTGATACCACACTTCATTCTTTTACGGCTGTGCAATGTTTTGTATACCGCACAAAAAAGAAAGCATGGCAAAGACAACAGACGTCTTTGCCATGCTTTCAGTATAAAGGGAAATCTCGTACCATGTCCAATACTTTGATTTTATCAATTTCCATGCCTTTCAGGCATTTATAGTTTCTGCATACCGGGCCAGGCCCCATGGTGATGCGCGAATGCCGGAGCAGATCCAAAGTTTCTACCCAAAAAGACAATCTTTCCACTCAGTGCTCCGCCGTGGACAGCGATTCTGCCACCACCAGGGTATCCCCCGGCTTGAGTACCGTATGTCCGGTGGGAATCATGGTTTCCACGCCCCGTTTGACCAGGATAATCAAACGTCCCTCCGGCACAGAAATCTCGCACAGTGCTTTGTTGGCCCAGCGACCGTTACGCTCCACATTGATTTCGTGCAACGAAAGATTTTCCCGATCCTCAAAAGCGCGGGCGGCCAGAACCAGCAAGTCCCCCGCCTGCAGGGTAGTATCCCCATCCGGCACAATGGTCCGGCTGCCGCGTACCACCATAGCCACCAGCAGTTCCGGCGGCAAGGCCGCTTGCCGCAAGGTCAGACCGCACCAGGGATGTCCGCCGCCCAGGTGAATCTTAATGAAATCCACATCACTTTCGATATGATAGTCATTAAAGGTCTTGGCCACGTCTTCGTTCTGGTCGATCATACCAAAAAAGCGGGCCGCTTTGGGCAACAGCGTTCCCTGCAGTGCAATGGAAAGCAGCACGATGCAGAACACAAGGTTATACAGATTGTTGCGCGTCTGCACACCGCTGAGCACGGCAGATATGGCAAACACAATGGAAGCGGCACCGCGCAACCCCGCCCACGAAACAATGCCGATCTGCCCCCACGTTGCACGGAACGGCAGCAGCAACGCCGTAACCACCGCCGGGCGCGCCACCAGCGTCAGAAACAGCATGATTCCCAATGCAGGCAGCAGGGCCTCGGGCAGTTCCACCGGCGTGACCAGCAGGCCGAGCAGGAAGAACAGAATGACCTGCGAGACGTCGGTAAGCACGTCAAAGAAATGTACCAGATACCGCTTTTGCGACATGGGCGCGTTCCCGATCCAGATACCGCACAGGTAAACACTCAGATACCCATTGCCCCCCAGCACCGATGGCAATGCATAGGCCAGCAGCATAGCGGCAAACAAAAGCACCGTCCGGTTTTGCTGGGAGTCCAGCACATTCTGTCGCATGAGCCAGACGGTGACCGCCCCCACGGCCACGCCGCCCAACACGCCAAGACTGATCTGCCGGAACAGAACCGCCGGGATAAAGACCGATTGCCCGGCCATCAGCGACAGCGTCACGGTGGTCAGCATATAGGACATGGGGTCGTTGGATCCGGACTCCACTTCCAGTAAGGAGTCTGTGTGGTACTTGAGAGCCAGCTTGTTGGTCCGCAAAATATTGAACACGGAGGCCGCGTCGGTGGAAGAAATCACCGAGCCGATGAGCAGACTTTCCAGCCAGGGAAGCCCCAGTGCCAGATGGGCAAAGACCGCCACAGCCCCGGCGGTACCCGCCACCCCCAACGTGGACAGCACCACCGATTGTGCCAGCACCGGGCGGGCCGCCTGCAGATTTGTGCCGAAGCCGCCATAAAACATGATAAAAATCAGGCTGACGGAGCAGATGACATCCACAAAGGCATAGTCATTGAATGCAATCCGGAAAATGCCGTTTTCGCCGAAGCACATACCCAGTGCAATAAAAATCAGCAGCGACGGCACCGGGATCTTTTCGAGAAAACGGTTCATCAGAATGCAGATGAGGATGACTGCCCCCACCAGCAAAATGGCTTCATTCAAAAGCGCCACCTCCTTTTTGGTATGAAAAAATCGCGCTGCGATATCAACGTGGTATCGCAGCGCGATATAAAACAATGCGGCTAACAGGACTTGAACCTGCACGTCATGGACACTGGACCCTAAAACCAGCGCGTCTGCCAATTCCGCCATAGCCGCCCAGTACAGTTTAGTGTAACAACTTTGGCGGGGTTTGTCAATGGCAGCTCACTGGGGAATCACACCGTCCGCATCGGCAGCCACCGGATCTGCATACACCGCATAGCGACGGTCCGTGTGGGTCAGGATGCCGAAGGGATAACAGGTATAAAGGATACAGCTGGGTTCAGCAGCGCCCCAGCGCACCTTATCGATATCGGTTTCATAAATCACCTGCATTTCGGTGATTTCATAGACGAACTCACCCCACTCGGTTTGCAGGTGGATCCGGTCTCCCACCTCCGCCGATCCCAGATCGGCAAAATAGGTGCCCGTATGCGCGCCGATAAACACAGTGCCGTTTTCCCCGGGCAGCACACAACCGTCCGATGCGTGGCAACCGGCTCCGGCATCAAACTGTGTGTTGCTGTCCCCCCAATACAGGTCACAGTCAATCTGAGTTCCTTCCACCCGGATGGTTCCCAGCTTATCGCCATATTGTACGGCTTCGCGGGCAGCGGCGGCATCTGCCACCTGCTGTTGGCGCAGGGCTGCCGCCTCCTCCGCACGGCGGCGTTCTTCCTCCTGCCGGGCTTCTTCCTCGGCCCGGGCCTGCGCCAGGGCCGCCTGTTCCGCAGCGGCATGTTCGGCCGCCAGGCGGGCTTCCTCCTGCCGCTGACGGGCGACCCGGTTGGCATGCAGCACCAACGCCGTGGCCACTGCTGCGCTGGCAAGCAGCAAAACCGCACACAACGCAAGACACCGGCGCATTCTTTTCCCGGAAAATCCTTTTGCGCGGCCCATGGGATTACCGCAAAGAGGCCAGATAGGCCGCCGGGCCGCTCTCATAGAGATCGCCGCCCTGGGGGTCCAGCAGCACCGTCAGCGGGAAGTCCTTCACCACCAGGCGGCGTACCGCCTCGCAGCCCAGATCCGGCCAGGCAATGATCTCGCAGCTTTCCACGCTGCGGGCCATCAGGGCACCGGCACCGCCGATGGCCGCCAGATAAACCGCTCCGTTCTTCACCACCGAGTCCTTGACGGCCTGGTTTCGCTTGCCTTTGCCGATCATGCAGGCCAGGCCCAGATCCAGCAGGCGCGGCGTGTAGGCATCCATACGCCCGGACGTGGTGGGCCCTGCCGCACCGATGGCGCAGCCGGGGCGTTCCGGCGTGGGGCCCACATAATAGATGGCCGCCCCCTCGATGGGAAACGGCAGTTCTTTGCCGGCATCCAGCAGTTCCATCATGCGGGCATGGGCCGCATCCCGGGCGGTGTACACCACACCGGAAAGCAGCACCGTGTCCCCCGCGCGCAGCGGTGCCAGGTCAGATTTCTGAAGCGGGGTCTGTAAAACGTACTGCATCAATAGCCTCCCTGTTCCCGTGCGCGGCGGCGCAGTTCCTTGTATTCTTCGTGATGACGGTTCACAAACTCATATTCTTTATCGTTGATGCCGTCTGCCCCTTTGCCGCCATCCAGCGGGATGTCGATGGTGCGGCGGGAAGGACGGTTGTTCTCCCCCACCCCGTCCAAAGGGATGTCGATTGTTCGTTTGGTCACGGTTCACACCTCCCGGCTGGCACGGCGGGTCACATGGCAGCTCATGTTGACGGCCACCGGCAGACAGGCCACATGGGTGGGACGCTGCTCAATGGAGACCCCCAGGCAGGTGGTGGCACCGCCAAATCCCTGGGGCCCGAAACCGGTGGCATTGATGGCATCCAGCAGTTCCTTTTCCAGTGCCGCGTAGTAGGGGTCGGCGTTGGGCTGATCCAGCGGGCGCAGCAGTGCCTTTTTGGCCAGGGCGGCACAGTGGTCGAAGCTGCCGCCGATGCCGATGCCCAACACGATGGGCGGACAGGGATTGGCGCCCGCCTGCCGCACGGTATCCAGCACAAAGTCCTTGACACCCTGCACACCGTCGGCAGGTTTGAGCATGGCCAGACGGCTCATATTCTCACTGCCGGCGCCCTTGGGTGCCACCGTAACCTTGCAGCCCGTCCCGGGTACCAGATGCACCGTCAGGAATGCCGGCGTATTGTCCCCGGTGTTGACCCGCTGCAGCGGGTCTGCCGTGATGGATTTGCGCAGGTAGGCTTTTTCGTAGCCGCGGCGCACGCCCTCATCGACGGCGGCATTCAGGTCGCCGTCGATGTGCACATCCTGACCCAGTTCCAGAAACACACAGGCCATGCCGGTGTCCTGGCAGATGGGCAGTTCCTGGTGAGCCGCCACACAGAGATTCTGCTGCAAAAGTTCCAGCGTCTGCTTGGCCAGCGGCCAGGGCTCCGCTGCCTGCGCCCGATCCAGCGCCGTCTTCACATCGGCGGGCAGTGTGGTATTGGCTTCAATGCAGAGCGCCTCCACGGCGTCGCGGATGACGTCGGCGCTCAGTTCCCGGATGGTATTCATACGCGCGCCACTCCACTTTCCCGGGCTGCCTGGGCTACCGCCGCCGCCACCGCTTCGGGTACACGGGGATCAAAAGCCTTGGGCAGGATGTTTTCCTCGTTCAGTTCCTCGTCGGGGATCAGTCCGGCAATGGCCTGGGCGGCCGCCATCTTCATGGCCGGGTTGATGTCCCGGGCACGCACCGACAGGGCGCCCTTGAAGATACCCGGGAAGGCCAGCACGTTGTTGACCTGGTTGGGGAAATCCGACCGGCCGGTGCCAATGACCCGGATACCCGCTGCCTTGGCGGCGTCGGGCATGATTTCCGGCGTGGGGTTGGCCATGGCAAACACAATGGCGTCCGGGGCCATGGTGGCGGCCAGTTCCGGCGTCAACGCGCCCGCGATGGAGGTACCGATAAACACGTCGGCGCCGCGAATGGCTTCTGCCAGACCGCCGCTCAATTTTTCGGGGTTGGTCTCCTCTGCGAGTTTCGCCTTGTGACCGGCCAGTCCCTGGGGACGGCCCGGCACCAGAATGCCGTGTTCATCCACCGCGATGATGTGTTTGGCACCCGCCACCTGCAGCATATGGATGATGGCCGTTCCGGCGGCGCCGGGACCGTTCTGGACGATGTGCACATCCTCGATGCGCTTGCCCACCACCTTGAGGGCATTGAGCACACCGGCCAGCACGATGATGGCTGTGCCGTGCTGGTCATCGTGGAATACCGGAATGTCCAGATCCCGTTCCAGTTCTGCCTCGATCTCGAAGCATTCGGGGCTGCGGATATCCTCCAGGTTGATACCGCCGAAGGTGGGCGCAATGGCCTTGACGGCGGCAATGACCTCCTCCTTCGTCTTGGCGTTCAGGCAGATGGGGAATGCATCCACACCGCCGAACTCCTTGAAGAGAACGCACTTTCCTTCCATGACCGGCAGGCCTGCCTCGGGGCCGATGTTGCCCAGGCCCAGCACGGCGGTACCGTTGGTTACCACCGCCACCGTGCGGCCCTTGAGGGTGTAGGTGTAGACGTCGTCGGGATTGGCCACGATCTTGCGGCAGGGCTCGGCCACGCCCGGCGTGTAGGCCGTGGACAGGGCATCCTTGTCCTTGCAGGGCACCAGGCTCTGCACCGTCAGTTTACCGGGGCCTTTGGCATGCAGTTCAAGAGCAGCTTGATTGTAGTCCATAGTTTTTCCTCTTTCTTTAATTTTCCAGGTGTACGGAAGGTGCGTACTCGGGTTCCAGTTTGATGACACAGAAATGGTCCGGCCATTTCTGCTGGACCGCCGTGCGCAGGGCGGTGACCAGCTTGGCACCGCGGCGCTGCTTGTCGGTCAGGTATTCCGCCGGGACGGCGCAGTCAAAGATCACATTGGTATGGGAAGGCCCCGGCACGATGCGCAGGTCATGCAGGTTGGCCTTGGGTTCCAGCTGGGCCACCTGCTGCTGCAAAAAGCTGCGGATCTCCTCCACATGGGCATTGCCGGTGACAATGGGGTCATAATGGATGGTGGCAATCATTCCGTCCTGCACCAGCAGGTCCTTCTCGATGCTGTCAATGACGTCGTGGCTCTGCATGACATCCCCTTTGGCGTCCATCTCGATGTGAAAACTCACCAGCCGGTTGCCCGGGCCGTAATCGTGGATCATCAGGTCATGGATGCCCAGCACGCCGGGGTAGCCCAGCGCCTTTTTCTCGATATGTTCCACCAGTTCCGGGTCCGGTGCGGCGCCCAGGATCGGGTCGATGGTATCCCGCACCAACTGGATACCGCTGTACAGAATGAAGGCCGCCACGCCCAGGCCCATGATGCCGTCCAGACGGTCAAACCGGGTCAGCCAGGTCAGCACCGAGGCCACCAGCACCGTGGCGGTGGTGATCACATCGTTGCGGGCATCGGCAGCCGTGGCCATCAGGGTCTCCGACTGGATGATGCGACCGATTTTCCGGTTGAGCACGCTCATCCACAGTTTGACCAGGATGGAAGCAATCAGTACGGCTACCGTCAGCCAGCCGAACTGTACTTCGGTGGGATGCAATACCTTGCCGAAGCTCTCCTTGAGCAGTTCCACCCCGATGACGAGGATCATGACCGAAACCGCCAGCCCGGCCAGATACTCGTACCGGGCATGGCCGTAAGGATGCTCCGAGTCCGCCGGACGGGACCCCAGTTTGAAGCCCACCAGGCTGACGATGTTGGAGCTGGCATCCGACAGGTTATTCATACCGTCGGCCATAATGGAAACGCTGCCGGCCAGCGAGCCGACGGCGGTTTTTCCCGCAAAAAGCAACAGGTTGCAGACGACGCTGACAATGCACGCCAGATTGCCGTAGGCGGTACGCACCGCACGGTTGGCAGTATTGTCGTGATCTTTGATGAAAACGCGAATCAGCAGATCGACCAACCCGTTCGCCCCCCTTTCAGAAAACGGCGGACTCCGAAAGTCCGCCGTTGTTTGGATTCTTCAGATTTGTTTGGTTTTAGTCGCGCACGATGCAGGCGTCACGCTCGGGGCCGACCGAGATGTACTTGATCTTGCAGCCCACCAGTTCTTCCAGGCGCTTGACATAGTTCTGTGCCTGGACGGGCAGATCCTCGAACTTGCGCACAGCGGTGATGTCGCAGTGCCAGCCGGGCATCTTCTCCACCACGGGCTGGGCATCATCCAGCGTCTTGCCCATGGGGAACCGGGTGGTCAGGCTGCCGTCCGACAGACGGTACTGGGTGACGATGGGCACTTCCTCCATGTAGTCCAGCACATCCAGCAGGGTCAGGGCCAGTTCATCGCAGCCCTGGCACTGGACACCGTAGCGGCTGGCCACCGCGTCAAAGGGACCTACGCGGCGGGGACGGCCGGTGGCCGCACCATACTCATGGCCATGCTCACGCAGGACGTCCTTCTCCTCCTCGGTCATGGCCAGCTCGGTGGTGAAGGGGCCCTCGCCCACGCAGGAGGAGTAGGCCTTCATGATGCCGATGGAAAGGTTGAGCTTGTGGCCCGGGATTCCGGCACCGATGGGCGCGTAGGCACCGATGGTGTTGGAGGAAGACGTGTAGGGATAGATGCCGAAGTCGATATCACGCAGCGCGCCCAGCTGGGCCTCGAACATGATCTTCTTGCCGGCCTCGTCCGCCTCGGCCAGGTACTGGCCCACATCGCAGATGTAGGGGGCGAAGACCTTGGCGTAATGCTCGCACCAGGCCCACATCTCATCCACGCTGACCGGTTTCTGGCCGTAGATGTTCACCATGGTCAGGTTTTTGGACTCCACAATGGTGGACAGGCGCTTCTTGACGCCCTCATCCATATGGCACAGGTCACCCATGCGCAGGGTCTTCTTCATATATTTATCGCCGTAGGTGTAGGCGATGCCACGTTTGGTGGAGCCGAACTGAGCGCCGGTCTTGGACAGACGCTCCTCCTCGAGGCCATCCTGGGCCACATGGAACGGCATGGTAATGGTGGCGCGGTCGGAGATCTTCAGGTTGGCCGGGCTGATCTGGACGCCCTTCTCGGTGAGGGAGGCAATCTCTTTTTCGAGATGCTCGGGGTCAATGACCATACCGCCGCCCATGACACAGACGACCTCGGGACGCAGAATGCCGGAGGGGATCAGGTTCAGGATGAACTTGCCCCGCTCGTTCTTGACGGTGTGGCCGGCGTTGTCGCCGCCCTGATAGCGCGCAACGATGTCGTAGTCCTGGCTGAGCAGGTCCACCATACGGCCTTTGCCTTCGTCGCCCCAGTTGATACCGGTGATTGCAGTAAGCATAGTTTTTACCTCTTTTGCAGAATCATTGGGCATTTCAGCCTTTTCCGGACTTCCCGGGATCCGCTGCCGTTTTGTATTATAACACACCCCCGCCCGGATTTCCATACCTGTTTTGCCTCAGATTGGGATTTTCTGCCTTGCGGGCAGGGGTTTGCCTCTTGATTTTGGGGCGGCAAGACCTTACAATAGAAATAATTCTTGTAAAATCCATATGGGGCCGGACGCCCTATATGCAAAAGGAGCGGAAAAGTATGAGCGAGAAGTATTCCATCAACACCCTGTGTGTGCAGGGCGGATATCACCCGGGAAACGGCGAACCGCGCCAGATTCCCATTGTGCAGAGCACCACGTTCAAGTATGACAGTTCCGACGAGATGGGCAAGCTGTTCGACCTGGAGGCCAGCGGCTACTTCTATTCCCGCCTGCAGAACCCCACCTGCGACACGGTGGCGGCCAAAATCGCCGAGCTGGAGGGCGGCACCGCCGGCATGCTGACCAGCTCCGGCCAGGCAGCCAACTTCTTTGCGCTGTTCAACCTGTGCAACGCCGGGGACCACATCGTGGCTTCCAGCTCCATCTACGGCGGCACCTTCAACCTGATCGCCGTCACCATGGCCAAGATGGGCATCACCGCCACCTTTGTTTCCCCCGACTGCACCGAGGAGGAACTGGATGCAGCCTTCACCCCCGCCACCAAAGTGGTCTTCGGCGAGACCATCGCCAACCCGGCCCTGACCGTGCTGGATATCGAAAAGTTTGCCGCAGCGGCCCACCGCCATGGCGTACCGCTGGTGGTGGACAATACCTTTGCCACCCCCATCAACTGCCGTCCCCTGTCCTGGGGCGCCGACATCGTGACCCATTCCACCACCAAGTACATGGACGGCCACGGCGGCTGCGTGGGCGGTGCCATTGTGGATGGCGGCAAGTTCGACTGGATGGCCCACGCCGACAAATTCCCCGGCCTGACCACCCCCGACGAAAGCTACCACGGCATCACCTACGCCGAGCGTTTCGGCAAGGAAGGCGCCTTCATCACCAAGGCTACCGCTCAGCTGATGCGTGACCTGGGCTGTGTGCAGAGCCCCATGAATGCCTACATGCTGAACCTGGGTCTGGAGAGCCTGCATGTGCGGATGGCCCGTCACTGCGAGAACGGCCAGGCAGTGGCCGAGTTCCTTGCCTCCCACCCCAAGATTGCCTATGTGGATTACTGCGGTCTGCCCGGTGACAAGTACCACGCCCTGGCCCAGAAGTATCTGCCCAACGGTTCCTGCGGCGTGGTCAGTTTCGGTGTCAAGGGCGGCCGGGAAGCCGCTGCCAATTTCATGGGCCACCTGAAGGTGGCGGCCATCGAGACCCACGTGGCCGACGCCCGCACCTGCTGCCTGCACCCCGCCAGCACCACCCATCGCCAGATGAACGACGAGCAGCTGATCGCCGCCGGTGTGAAGCCCGATCTGGTCCGTATGAGCTGCGGTCTGGAGGACAAGCGCGACCTGATTGCCGACATCGAGCAGGCGCTGGCCCAGATCTGAGCACCGCCCCAAGGAAGTCTGAAAAGGGAGCGAAGTTATGCCGCTGATTATTCCCAAAGAACTGCCCGCCTACGAAGAGCTCTCCCGGGAGAACGTCTTCGTCATGCACCGCGAGCGCGCGCAGAGCCAGAACATCCGGCCACTGCGCATCCTGATTCTCAACCTGATGCCCACCAAGATCGTCACCGAGACCCAGCTGGCCCGCCTGCTGGCCAACAGCCCGCTGCAGGTGCAGATCACCCTGCTGAAAACCGCCACCCACGACGCCACCCACACCTCGCCGGAACATATGCAGGCCTTTTACAAGACCTTCGACGAGATCAAGGACGAACGGTTTGACGGCATGATCATCACCGGCGCACCGCTGGAGGACGTGGACTACAAGGACGTGGACTATTGGGACGAACTGTGCACGATCATGGATTACACCAAGAAGAACGTCTACTCCACCATCCATCTCTGCTGGGGTGCCCTGGCCGGATTGTACTACCATTTCGGCATTCCCACGGTGCATCTGCCCCAAAAGATGTTCGGTGTGTTTGAGCACCGGGTGACGCGGCCTTCCAACCCGCTGGTCCGCGGTTTCGATGAGGTCTTCTATGCGCCTCACAGCCGCTGGGCCGGGCTGGACCGGGCAGCCATCGACGCCTGCCCCGACCTGCGCATTCTGGCCGAAAGCGACGTGGCCGGCCCCATGCTGCTATCCACCGAATCGGGCCGCCAGATCTTTGTCATCGGCCATCCCGAATACGACAAATACACCCTGGACACCGAGTACAAACGGGATGTAGCCGCCGGAAAGCCCATCAACATTCCCTGCAACTACTACCCTGACGACGATCCCGGCCGGGACCCGCTGTTCCGCTGGCGTGCCCACGGGTATCTGCTGTACACCAACTGGCTCAACTATTATGTCTATCAGGACACCCCCTATGACCTGAACCAGCTGGAAGCCCTGAAAAAGTGAGGAGTTTTCCCCATGGCCAAGATCAGCGCCTGCATTGTGGCGTACTGTGATTACGACGAAGTCTGCGCCGCCGTGCGCAGCATCCTGCACCACACCCCGGCCCCGGATTTTGTGCTGTATGTGGTGGACAACGGCAGCCCCGACGGCTGCGGGTCCAAACTGGCCGCCACCGATTTCGGTGATAACCGGGTGACGGTATTGCCGCTGCCCGAAAATGTGGGCTTTGGCAAAGGCCACAACACCGTGCTGGACCGGCTGGACAGCGAGGTGCATTTTATCCTGAACCCCGACATCCTGTTGACCGAAGACATCCTGGGCCCCCTGGCCGACTGGCTGCTGGCCACCCCCGGCGCCGCCATGGCCACGCCCCAGCTGCACTACCCCGACGGGCGGCTGCAGCATCTGCCCCGCCGCAAACCCACCCCCTGGCTGCTGCTTGCCCGCCAGCTGGCACCGAAACTGGGCGGCGCTTTCCGCAGGGCGGACGATCACTACACCATGCAGGACGAAGACCTGACGGTGCCCCGGCGCATCGAGTTCTGCACCGGCAGTTTTATGGCGGTGCGCACCGATGTGCTGAAAAAAATCGGTGGTTTTGACCCGGCATACTTCATGTACGTGGAAGATGCCGACCTGACCCAGAAGGTGCTGCAGGAAGGCACGGTCTGGCTGGCACCCCAGTTTTCCGCCATCCATGCCTGGCACCGCGCCCCTATGCGGGATGCGGGCAAGTTCAAGATGCAGCTCATCAGCATGGGCCGTTACTTCCGAAAATGGGGGTATGGAAAAGGCAGCGTTTGAGTCTTGACAAACTTTGCCCGAATATGCTACAGTAACGATAGCAGGTTGCTGACCGACGGATTTGTGGGGATTACCACAGGGAAGGCAACCGAAGAAAAAGCCGACCGTCTGGGCTGCATGCACTGAAGCAGGTGTATGCAGCCCTTTGTTTTTACCACACAGGAGGAATTGCGTATGTTGAGCGATATCGAAATTGCACAGGCTGCCGAGATGAAGCCCATCACCGAGATCGCGGCCAAACTGGGCCTGCAGGGACAGAGCGTTATCCCCTACGGCCACTACAAGGCCAAGATTGACCACAAGCTGGCCAAGGGCGATGGTCCCGAGGGCAAGCTGATCCTGGTGACTGCCATCAGCCCCACCCCCGCCGGTGAGGGCAAAACCACCACCAGCGTGGGCCTGGCCGATGCCATGAATGCTCTGGGCAAAAAGACGATGCTCTGCCTGCGTGAGCCTTCCCTGGGCCCCGTTTTCGGCATCAAGGGCGGCGCCGCCGGCGGCGGCTATGCCCAGGTGGTCCCCATGGAGGACATCAACCTCCACTTTACCGGTGACATCCATGCCATCGGCACCGCCAACAACCTGCTGGCTGCCATGATCGACAACTCCATCCAGCAGGGCAATCCGCTGAATATCGACCCCCGCCGCATCACCTGGAAGCGCTGCATGGATATGAACGACCGGCAGCTGCGCTTCATTGTGGACGGCCTGGGCGGCAAAGTCAACGGCACTCCGCGTGAGGACGGCTTCGACATCACCGTCGCCAGCGAAGTCATGGCCATTTTCTGCCTGGCCACCGACCTGGAGGACCTGAAGGCCCGGCTTTCCCGCATTGTCTGCGCCTACACCTATGACGGCAAGCCCGTCACAGCCGGGCAGATCGGCGCCGCCGGCGCCATGACCGCCCTGCTGAAGGACGCCCTGGATCCCAACCTGGTCCAGACCCTGGAGCACAACCCCGCTATCATCCACGGCGGTCCCTTTGCCAACATTGCCCACGGCTGCAACAGTGTCATTGCCACCAAGCTGAGCCTGAAACTGGCCGACTATGTGGTGACCGAAGCAGGCTTCGGTGCCGACCTGGGCGCCGAGAAGTTCCTGGATATCAAGTGCCGCTATGCCGGGCTGCATCCCGCCGCCGTGGTGCTCGTTGCCACCGTCCGCGCCCTGAAATCCCACGGCGGTGTGGCCAAGGCAGACCTGAGCAAGCCCAACGCCGAGGCCGTCAAGGCCGGTTCGGTGAACCTGGCCCGCCACATCGAAAATATGCGCAACTTCGGTCTGCCGGTCTGCGTGGCCATCAACGCCTTCCCCACCGACACCAAGGAAGAGATGGATGCCATCTACGCGGTCTGCGAGAAAGCCGGTGTTCCCTGCGCCCTGTCCGAGGTCTTCGCCAAGGGTGGTGAGGGTGGCAAAGCGCTGGCCGAGACCGTGCTGTCTATCCTGGACGACAACGCCCAGGTCCGCTATACCTACGACCTGAGCGCTTCCCTGCCCGAGAAGATCGAGGCCGTGGCCAAGAAGGTCTACCGCGCCGGTGATGTTTCCTACAGCGCCGCAGCTCAGAAGACGCTGGACGAACTGGCCGCCATGGGCTACAGCAATCTGCCCGTCTGCATTGCCAAGACCCAGTATTCCTTCAGCGACAATGCCAAGCTCATCGCCGCACCGGAAGGATTCACCCTCCATGTGCGGGAGGTTCGCCTCTCAGCCGGTGCCGGTTTCGTGGTGGTGGTCTGCGGCAACATCATGACGATGCCCGGTCTGCCCAAACACCCGGCCGCCATGGACATCGACGTGGATGTGCACGGCAAGATCACCGGCCTGTTCTGATTCATACAACCATACAACAAAAAACGGGAGCCCGTCAGCTGACGGGCTCCCGTATTATATTCCTTTATTCGTGCGCCTCGTCCCGGGATTCTCCCAGTTCCTCGCCTTCCTCCGTTCCGGTGGCATACAGATGCGCCACGTCGGGAGCCAGCTGTCCGCCGGGCAGTTTCTGCCCGAAAGAAGGCACAAAGAAGAAGCGGCGGATGATGAAAATCAGGGCGATGGCCACCACACTGACCAGGTTCTGGACCGCATCCTCATGCCCGACGATCATATGACGGGCGATGGCGTAGAGCAGCACTTCCAGCACGCTGCCGGGGCTGTGCTTGGCCAGCATCTTGATGAACTCGATGCCAATAACAATATCCAGTGCACGGGTCAGAAACTCGTACACTTCCACTTCGTTGCCATCCGTGATCAGGCCGGGCATCCATTGCAGCAAGGGCACAATGCTGAACAACAGGCCCACCAGCACAATGCCGGAGAGCAAGACTTCCAGAAGTCCGGCGGATTCGGCAATCTGGTCCCGGAAGATTCGCTTGACGCGTTCCTCCCGGCCATGGAGTGCCGTATTGCAAAAAGGCGATTTTTGTTTTTTCATCGTCATGTTTCCTCTCTTCGGGAGATCGTTTTCCATATTGTACCATATTCCCACAACCAACGCCACAAAAACTTACACCAACGAGGTGATTTTGTATAAAGTCATACTTTTCCCGTTTTAACCCCATCAAAAACGACAAAAAGCACCGGGGAAAACAGTTTCCCGTGGTTTTTTGGCTGAAAAAGCGGCCCCCATCTTGCATTTTTACCGTTTACGCCTTACACTAATTTTACAAGGGTACTTTACTTCTTTATTTAAAGGGGGATCTTCCGTGCAAGACTCGCTGATGCGTCTTGGAATTTTTCACGGGTTCTTTGTACCCCATACGCCTATTTGCATACCAAAAGCGCAGTGTACCGTTTTGCCGGCCGCTGCGCTCTTTTATTCTGGCGTGTAATCAGGAAAGGAGCTTTTCCAATGAAAAAAGTAGCGATCATCATGGGTTCCGACAGCGACTGGTCCGTCGTAAAAGGTGCCTGCACCGTGCTGAAGGACTTCGGCGTCCCCTATGAGGCCCACGTTCTTTCGGCGCACCGCACCCCGGAGGCCGCTTCCGCCTTTGCCAAAGCAGCCCGCGCCAACGGCTACGGCGTGATCCTCTGTGCCGCCGGTATGGCCGCACACCTGGCTGGTGCTTTTGCCGCCAACACCACCCTGCCTGTGGTGGGCATTCCCATGAAGGGCGGCGCCCTGGACGGTCTGGACGCCCTGTTGGCCACCGTGCAGATGCCCAGCGGGTTCCCCGTGGCCACCGTGGCGCTGAACGGCGCCAAGAATGCCGCCTACCTGGCCGTGGCCATCCTGGCTGTGGCCGATGAAGAACTGGCCGAAAAGCTGGAACAGTTCCGCACCGATACCGCCGCCGCCATCGCCAAGAAGGACGCGGCCATCGCCGCCGAAGCCGCCGCACTGTAACCAAACAAATTCTTGCACACCGCCACAAAACGGGTTACAATAAAAGTACGATTGACACCCGTTTTTATACATTACATAAAGGGAGCGTTTATCATGAAATACGAAGTCAAAGAGCAGATGTACGAAGGCAAGGCCAAGCAGGTTTTCGCCACCAGCGACCCCGATATTGTTATGGTCCACTACAAGGATGATGCCACCGCCGGCGACGGCGAGAAGAAAGGCACCATCCGCGACAAGGGCATTGTCAACAACAAGCTGTCCAACGCCCTGATGCAGAAGTTGGAAAAAGAGGGCATTCCCACCCACTACGTGGAGGAGATCAACGACCGTGACACCTTCGTGAAGAAGGTCCAGATCGTGCCCCTGGAAGTCATCATCCGCAATGTGGCCGCCGGTCACTTCAGCCTGCGGATGGGCGTGCCCGAGGGTACCCCCTTCAAGACCCCCATTCTGGAGTTCAGCTACAAGAACGACGATCTGCATGATCCGTTCATCAACCACTACTATGCCCTGGCCCTGGATCTGGCCACCCAGGAAGAGATCGACACCATCACCAACTACTCCTTCAAGATCAACGAGATCCTCAAGAAGATTCTGCTGGATGCCAACATCCGCCTGATTGACTTCAAGCTGGAGTTCGGCCGCCTGCCCGACGGCACCATCATTCTGGCCGACGAGATCAGCCCCGACACCTGCCGCTTCTGGGATGCCACCACCGGCGCGCACCTGGACAAGGACCTGTTCCGCCGCAACATGGGTGGCGAGGCCGATGCCTACCAGGAAGTCATGAAGCGCCTGCTGGGTTGATTTGAGAAAACGGAGCACAAAGCGGAATGAGTGAGATTTCCCAATATACCGAGTCGCTGCACGAGGAATGCGGCGTCTTCGGCATCTATGACAAGACCGGCGAGACCGATATGGTCAGTGCCGTCTACAGTGCACTGTACGCACTGCAGCACCGTGGCCAGGAAAGCTGCGGCATTGCGCTGAATGTGGACGGTGTACTGTCCGGCCACCGGGACCTGGGCCTCGTCAGTGAGGTCTTTACCAAGCGGGTGCTGGAAGAACTGCCCCGCGGCGCCAAGATGGCCACCGGCCATGTGCGGTATGCCACCGCCGGCCAGCGCAGCCGTTCCAACGCCCAGCCCATGATCCTGCATCACTGCAAGGGTGCCATGGCCGTCTGCCACAACGGCAACCTGGTCAACGCCCCCAAGCTGCGCCGCAAACTGGAGATGAGCGGTTCCATCTTCCACGGCACGTCGGACACCGAGGTCATCGCCTATCTGCTGACCCAGAACCGGCTGCTGACCCCCAACATCGAGATGGCCGTCAGCCGTACCATGGATGACATCGAAGGTGCCTACAGCCTGGTCATCATGACCCACACCAAGCTCATTGCGGCCCGGGATCCCCATGGATTCCGCCCGCTGTGCATCGGCGAACTGCCCGACGGCAGCGGTTACGCTTTTGCCAGCGAGTCCTGCGCTTTGGACGCCGTGGGCGCCACCTTCGTGCGGGACGTCCGCCCCGGTGAGATCGTCATCGCCGACCACGACGGACTGCGCTGCATCGACACCCACTGCGGTACCGCCCCCCACACCATGTGCGTCTTCGAGTACATTTACTTTGCCCGCCCGGATTCGGTGCTGGAAGGTACCTGCGTCCACGAGGCCCGGCTGCAGGCCGGCCGCTTCCTGGCCCAGGAACACCCGGTGGAGGCCGATGTGGTCATCGGTGCGCCCGATTCCGGCCTGGACGCCGCCCTGGGATATGCCCAGGAGAGCGGCATCCCCTACGGCATCGGCTTCATCAAGAACAAGTATGTGGGCCGTACCTTCATCCAGGGCAGCCAAGCCCAGCGGGAGAGCAGTGTGCGCATCAAGCTCAACGCCATCTCCTCCACCGTCAAGGGCAAGCGTGTCGTGCTGGTGGACGACTCCATCGTGCGCGGCACCACCAGCGCCCGGACCATCCGGCTGCTGCGGGAAGCCGGCGCCAAAGAGGTGCACTACCGCATCAGCGCCCCGCCCTTTGCCCATCCCTGCTACTTCGGCACCGACATTCCCGACGAGAAACAGCTGATTGCCACCGGCCATACGGTGGAGGAGATCAACAAGCTGGTCGGTTCCGACACGCTGGGCTACCTGAGCATCGAGCATGTGCAGCAGCTGGCCATCCACAGCCGCTGCGGCTTCTGCACCGGCTGCTTCACCGGCCATTACCCGGTGGACCCGCCGGAAGAGACGATGGACATTGTCTACGACAAACCGCTGAGCACCTCCAACCCGAACAAAAAACTGTGACCGGCCCCGCGGTCGTGTCGCTGCAACAATACCCGATAGGAGTACCGACATGGAAAAAAGCTATTCTGCCAGCTACGCTGCTGCCGGCGTGGATATTACGGCCGGCTACCGCTCCGTGGAACTGATGAAACAGTATGTGGCCCGCACGATGACCGAAAACTGCATCGGCGGCCTGGGCGGTTTCGGCGGTCTGTTTGAGCTGGACTGCTCCGGTATGGAGCATCCGGTCCTGATCTCCGGCACCGACGGTGTGGGCACCAAACTGCGTGTGGCCCAGTACATGAACAAGCACGATACCATCGGCATCGACTGCGTGGCCATGTGCGTCAACGACGTCATCTGCGCCGGCGCCAAGCCGCTGGTCTTCCTGGACTACATTGCCTGCGGCAAGAACATTCCCGAGAAGATCGCCGAGATCGTCAAAGGCGTGGCCGAGGGCTGCGTGCAGGCCGGCTGCTCCCTGGTGGGCGGCGAAACGGCCGAGCATCCCGGCATGATGCCCGAGGAGGAATACGACCTGGCCGGCTTCACCGTGGGCGTGGTGGACAAGAGCAAGATCCTGGACAACTCCACCATGCAGCCCGGCGACGTCATCCTGGCGCTGCCCTCCACCGGTGTGCATTCCAACGGCTTCTCGCTGGTGCGCAAGATTTTTGACATCGACAACCACCCCGAAGTGCTGGACAAGACCTTCGACGGCATGGACAAGACCCTTGGTGAAGCCCTGCTGGCCCCCACCAAGATTTATGTCAAGCCCGTGCTGGCCCTGATGGAACAGGTCACCGTGAAAGGTGTGTCCCACATCACCGGCGGCGGCTTCTACGAGAACATTCCCCGCAGCCTGAAGAAGGGTTGCGCCGCCCATATCGCCAAGGCGGATGTACGCACTCCCGCCCTGTTCGGTGTGCTGGCCAAGGAGGGCAACGTGCCCGAGCGCGACATGTTCAACACCTTCAACATGGGCGTCGGCATGACCATTGTGGTGGCAGCCGAGGACGCCGACAAGGCGCTGGAGATCCTGCATGCCCATGGTGAGGAAGGTGCCTACCGTCTGGGCACCATCGTGGAAGGCGACGGGGTGGAACTGGTATGAAGCGTGTAGCTGTACTGGTTTCCGGCGGCGGCACCAACCTGCAGGCTCTGCTGGAAAGTGAGGCCCGGGGCGAGAATCCCAACGGCAAGATCGTGCTGGTGGTGGCCAGTAAACCCGGCGTGTATGCCCTGGAACGGGCCGCCAACTTCGGTGTGGAAAGCGCTGTGGTGGCCCGCAAGGAATATGCGGACAGCGAAGCCTTTGATACGGCCCTGCTGCAAACGCTGCAGAGCCACCGGATCGACGTGGTGGTGCTGGCCGGTTTCCTTTCGGTGCTGGGCCCCCGCGTCATCGAGGCCTACCGCAACCGCATCCTCAATGTCCATCCCAGTCTGATTCCCAGCTTCTGCGGCCCCGGCTTTTACGGCCTGCGGGTACACGAGGCGGCCCTGGCCCGGGGCGTGAAGGTCACCGGCGCCACCGTCCATCTGGTCAACGAGGAATGCGACGGCGGCCCCATCCTGCTGCAGAAGGCGGTGGCGGTCCAGCCCGGCGATACCCCGGAAGTGCTGCAGAAGCGCGTGATGGTGGAGGCCGAGTGGAAGCTGCTGCCCCAGGCTCTGGCCATGGTTTGCAACGACGAGGTGTAAGCAATGAAAAAGAATCTGTACAAATATCTTTCCGGCAACGAGTACCCCGGCCGCGGCATCGTGCTGGGCCTGACCCCCGACGGCCAGAAGGCGGTCATCGCCTACTGGATCATGGGCCGCAGCGCCAACAGCCGCAACCGCGTTTTCGAGGCTATCCCCGGTGGTATCCGCACGGTGGCGGCCGACCCGGCCAAGCTGGAGGACCCGCACCTGATCATCTACAACGCCGTGCTGACGCTGCGGGAGACCACGGTGGTCACCAACGGCGACCAGACCGATACCATTGTCCATTTCATGAACGAGAACCTCTTCCCCGGCTACAGCTTTGAGGCGGCTCTGACCACCCGCACCTACGAGGATGACGCGCCCAACTTCACGCCGCGCATCTCCGGTGTGGTGGATATGCGTGGCGGCGCCTACAAGCTGTCCATCGTCAAGAGCTGCGACGGCAATGCCGCCAGCGTCCAGCGCCAGACCTTCGACTATCCGCAGCCGGTGGCCGGCGAGGGGCATTTCATCAGCACCTACCTGAAAAACGGTGCCCCCATTCCCAGCTTTGCGGGTGAGCCCATGCGCATCGCCATCGATGAGAACGACGGCACCGAACTGGCCGGCAAGCTGTGGGAGTCCCTCAACGAAGACAACAAAGTCAGCCTCTTTGTGCGCACCATCACACTGGAGACCGGCGATTACGAAGACATTATCCTGAACAAATACAATGCGGTGGAGGGTGAATAAATGAAAGAATTTCAATTGAAATACGGCACCAACCCCAACCAGAAGCCCGCACGCATCTATATGGCAGACGGCGCCGAGCTGCCGGTGGAGATCCTCAACGGTCGTCCCGGCTACATCAACTTCCTGGATGCCTTCAACTCCTGGCAGCTGGTGCGCGACCTGAAAAAGGCCCTGGGCATGCCTGCGGCCGCCAGCTTCAAACACGTTTCCCCTGCCGGTGCGGCCATCGGCCTGCCGCTGGATGACACGCTGCGCGCCATGTACCATGTGGCACCCGATGCCCAGCTGAGCCCCCTGGCCTGCGCTTACGCCCGGGCCCGCGGCGCTGACCGTATGTCCAGCTTCGGCGACTGGATTGCCCTGTCTGATGTCTGTGATCTGGCCACGGCCAAGCTCATCCAGCATGAGGTCAGCGACGGCATCATCGCCCCCGGTTACGACGCCGACGCCCTGGAAGTGCTGAAGTCCAAGAAGAAGGGCAACTACAACATTGTGGCCATTGATCCCGACTACGAGCCCGCCAAGCTGGAGACCCGCACCGTCTTTGGTGTGACCTTTGAGCAGGGCCGGCAGGATCTGGACATCTCCGACGCCACCATGCTGCAGAACATCGTCACCGAGAACAAAGAGATCAGCGCCGAACAGCGCCGGGATCTGATCATCAGCCTGATCGTGCTGAAGTACACCCAGTCCAACAGCGTCTGCTATGTGCAGGACGGCCAGACCATCGGTGTGGGTGCCGGCCAGCAGAGCCGCATCCACTGCACCCGCCTGGCGGGCCAGAAGGCAGACAACTGGCAGCTGCGCCATATGCCCAAGGTGCTGAACCTGCCCTTCCGTGAGGACATTTCCAAGCCCAACCGTGACAATGCCATCGACGTCTACATCGGCGACACGCCGGAGGACGTGATCGGCGACGACGTCTGGGCCGAGACCTTCACCGAACAGCCCGCCCCGCTGACCGCCGAGGAAAAGCGCGCCTGGCTGGACAAGGTGACCGGCGTTTCCCTGGGCAGCGATGCCTTCTTCCCCTTCGGGGACAACATCGAGCGCGCCCGCCGCAGCGGCGTGACCGCCATTGTACAACCGGGTGGCTCCATCCGTGACCAGCAGGTCATCGATACCTGCAACCGCTTTGGCATTGCCATGGCGTTCTGCGGAATCCGGTTGTTCCATCACTAAAAATTGCACTTGCCTGCGGCGTTTTTTCGTCGCGGGCAGTTGTGCTGTCAAAGGAGTTTCCTATGAAAATTCTTGTGGTAGGCGGCGGCGGACGTGAACACGCCATCATCCGCGCCCTGAAAAAGAGCCCCCGGTGCACCGAGATCTGGTGTGCCCCCGGCAACGGCGGCATCAGCTACGATGCCCATTGCAAAGCCATTGCTGCCACCGATGTGGACGCCATGGTTGCCTTCGCCAAGGAGGAAGCCTTCGACTATGTGGTCGTGGCTCAGGATGACCCCCTGGCGCTGGGCATGGTGGATGCCCTGGCCGCGGTGGGAATTCCCGCCTTTGGCCCCGACAAGGCTGCGGCCCGCATTGAGGCCAGCAAGGTGTTCAGCAAAAACCTGATGCAGAAATACGACATTCCCACCGCCGATTACGCGGTGTTCGATGATCCCGCCAAGGTCATCGCCTATGTGGAAGAGAAAAACAAGTACCCCGTGGTCATCAAGGCCGACGGTCTGGCCCTCGGCAAGGGTGTGCTGATCTGCCAGAATCACGACGATGTGGTGGAAGCCGTCAAGGAGATCATGCTGGACAAAAAGTTCGGCGCTTCGGGCAACCACGTGGTGGTGGAAGAATTCCTCACCGGCCCCGAAGTGAGCGTGCTCTCTTTCTGCGACGGCAAGACCGTCAAACCGATGGTGTCCAGCATGGACCACAAGCGCGCGCTGGACGGCGACCAGGGTCTGAATACCGGCGGCATGGGCACCGTGGCCCCCAATCCCTACTATACCAAGGAAGTGGCCGACCGCTGCATGCAGGAGATTTTCCTGCCTACCGTGGCGGCCATGGAAAAGGAAGGCTGCCCCTTCAAGGGTTGCCTCTACTTTGGCCTGATGCTGACGCCCGACGGCCCCAAGGTCATTGAGTACAACTGCCGTTTCGGCGACCCCGAAACCCAGGTGGTGCTGCCCCTGCTGGAAAGCGACCTGCTGACCGTGATGGAAGCCACCACCCACGGTACCCTGGCCGAAACCGAGGTCAAGTTCCGGGACGGCGCCGCTGCCTGCGTGATTCTGGCCAGCGGCGGCTATCCCCTCGCCTACGAGAAGGGCAAGGAGATTTCCGGCCTGACCGAGGGGCAACTGCCCGATTGCGCCGACGTGACGGTCTATCATGCCGGCACCGCCCTGAAGGACGGTAAACTGGTCACCAACGGCGGCCGGGTGCTGGGTGTGACGGCCACCGCCGACACCCTGCCCCAGGCCCTGGACAAGGCCTATGCCGCCAGCGAAAACATCCATTTTGAGAAACTGCACAAGCGCAGCGACATCGGTGCCCGCGCACTGGCCGCCATGCAGTAAGCAGGAGGAATTACAATGGTATATCGCATTTATGTTGAGAAAAAGCCCGGTTTTGACGGTGAGGCCCAGGGCCTGTTCCACGAACTGGTGGATCTGCTGGGCATCACCCGTCTGAAAGGTCTGCGGCTGATCAACCGTTATGACGTGGAGGGCATCGACGAGGCCCTCTTCCAGAAGGCCATTCCCACGGTTTTCAGCGAGCCGCCCGTGGATGTGACTTACACCCAGTTGCCGGAAGCTGCCACCGTTTTTGCCGTGGAGTACCTGCCCGGTCAGTTTGACCAGCGCGCCGACTCTGCCAGCCAGTGCATCCAGCTGCTGAGCCAGGGCGAGCGCCCCGACGTGCGCAGCGCCCGCGTCTATCTGCTGGACGGTGACCTGACCGAGGAGGACCTGGCCGCCATCAAAAAGTACGTCATCAACCCGGTGGAGGCCCGCGAGGCCAGCCTGGAACCGCGCGAAACCCTCAAGATGGAATTTGCCATCCCCACCGAGGTGGAAACGCTGACCGGCTTCACCGCCCTGGATGACGAAGCCCTGGAAGCCTTCCGCAATGAGAAGGGCCTAGCCATGGACCATGCGGACATCGTCTTCTGCCAGGATTACTTCAAGAGCGAGCACCGGGACCCCACCATCACCGAGATCCGGCTGATCGACACCTACTGGTCCGACCACTGCCGCCACACCACCTTCGGCACCATTCTGGACAATGTGCAGATTGACGACGAGCTGGTGCAGGCCGCCTTTGACCGCTACATGGCTCTGCGGGAAGAAACCGGCCGCGACAAGAAGAACCGCACTCTGATGGACTGCGCCACCATCGGCGCCAAGGCCCTGAAGCAGCGCGGCATCCTGAAGAACCTGGACGAGAGTGAGGAGATCAACGCCTGCACCGTCAAAATCAAGTGCGATGTGGACGGCGAACAGCAGGACTGGCTGTTCCTCTTCAAGAACGAAACCCACAACCATCCCACCGAGATTGAGCCCTTCGGCGGTGCTGCCACCTGCATCGGCGGCGCCATCCGCGATCCCCTCTCCGGCCGCAGCTACGTCTACCAGGCCATGCGTGTGACCGGTGCCGGCGATCCGCTGAAGCCCGTCTCCGAAACCATGCCCGGCAAACTGCCCCAGCGCAAGCTGGTGACCACCGCCGCCGCCGGCTACTCCAGCTACGGCAACCAGATCGGTCTGGCCACCGGCCAGGTGTCCGAGCTCTATCACCCCGGCTATGTGGCCAAGCGGATGGAGATCGGCGCCGTGGTGGGTGCCACCCCGGCCAGCCATGTGCGCCGCGAAGAACCCGCCCCCGGAGACGTGGTCATCCTGCTGGGCGGCCGCACCGGCCGTGACGGCATCGGCGGTGCCACCGGTTCCTCCAAGGCCCACAAACTGACCAGCCTGGAGACCTGCGGTGCCGAGGTGCAGAAGGGCAACGCCCCCATCGAGCGCAAACTCCAGCGCCTGTTCCGCCGCGAGGATGCCTGCCGCCTGATCAAGCGCTGCAACGACTTCGGTGCCGGCGGTGTTTCCGTCGCCATCGGTGAGCTGGCCGACGGCCTGCGCATCGACCTGAACAAAGTCACCAAGAAGTACGAGGGCCTGGACGGCACCGAGCTGGCCATCAGCGAGAGCCAGGAGCGCATGGCGGTGGCCGTGGCTGCCGAGGATGCCGAAACCTTCATCGGCTATGCCCATGAGGAAAACCTGGAGGCCACCATTGTGGCTACCGTCACCGAAGAGAAGCGGATGCGGGAAATCTGGAACGGCAAGGCCATTGTGGACCTGTCCCGTGAGTTCCTGAACTCCAACGGTGCCGAGCGGCATGCCGATGTGCATATCCTGCCCAGCCATGTCTGGCAGCCCCAGTGGTCCGGCGCCAACTTCAAGGAGAAGATGGAGAATCTGGTTTCCGACCTGAACGTCTGCAGCCAGAAAGGCCTGGGCGAACGGTTTGACTCCACCATCGGTGCCGCCACCGTGCTGATGCCCTACGGCGGCAAATACCAGCTGACCCCCACCATGGCGATGGCGGCCAAGCTGCCGGTGGACGGCGAAACCACCACCTGCTCCGGCATGGCCTGGGGCTTCAATCCCTACCTGAGCGAGGCGGACCCCTACCGCGGCGCCTATCTGGCTGTGGTGGAAAGCGTTACCAAACTGGTCTGCGCCGGTTTCCGCCACGAAGATATGTACCTGACCTTCCAGGAATACTTCGAGCATATGAACGATGACCCCACCCGTTGGGGCAAGCCGATGGCCGCCCTGCTGGGTGCCCTGGATGCCCAGATGGGTCTGGGGATCGCTTCCATCGGCGGCAAGGACTCCATGTCCGGCAGCTTCGAGGGGCTGGATGTGCCGCCCACGCTGGTCAGCTTTGCCACCGCGGTGGGCAATGTCCAGAACGTGCAGAGTGCCGAGTTCAAGAAAGCCAACAGCTCGGTGGTCATGCTGCGTCCCCAGTACAAGGACGGCCTGCCTGAGATCGGCAGCCTGCTTGCCATCTACAAGATCGTGGAGCAGATGATTGACGAGGGTAAGGTTCTGGCGGCTGCCACGCCCGGTTATGGCGGTGTGGCCGAAGCCCTCTTCAAAATGTGTGTGGGCAACCATGTGGGCCTGCAGCTGAGCAACCACCTCAATCTGGAAGATCTGTTCCAGCCTGCCTACGGCGCGGTCATTCTGGAATTGATGGATCCCTCTGCCGGTGAGTTCCTGGGCTTTACCACCGTGGATTACGCCCTGGAAGCGGAGGGCAACAAGATCGACCTGGCCCACCTGCAGGAACTGTGGGAAGCCAAGCTGGAGCCTGTCTTCCCCTACCGCAAGAAGGGCGATGCCGTGCAGGCACTGAACTATGAATGCCCGGCCAACGAGCGCGTGGCGCCTGCCGTGCGGCTGGCCACCCCGCGGGTTGTCATCCCCGTCTTCCCCGGCACCAACTGTGAGTACGATACCGCCCGTGCCTTCCGCCGTGCCGGCGGTGACCCGCACGTGCTGGTCCTGAAGAACCTGACCCCCGGCGATGTGGCCGAAAGCTGCGAAGCCCTGGTCAAGGAACTGGACGAAGCCCAGATCCTGATGCTGCCGGGCGGCTTCTCCGGCGGCGATGAGCCGGACGGCTCCGCCAAGTTTATCGCGGCCTTCTTCCGGGCTCCCGCTGTGGCCGATGCCGTCAACCGCCTGCTGAACCAGCGGGATGGCCTGGCCCTGGGTATCTGCAACGGTTTCCAGGCACTGATCAAGCTGGGCCTGGTTCCCTACGGCGAGATCCGCCCCATCACGGAGAATGATCCGACGCTGACCTTCAACACCATTCATCGCCATCAGAGCATGCTGGTCCGCACCCGCATCGCCAGCAACAAGAGCCCCTGGCTCAGCGAGTGCGATGTGAACGATGAGCACCTGATCGCCATCAGCCACGGCGAAGGCCGTTTTGTCTGCAACAACGATCTGCTGCAGAAGCTCATCGCCAACGGCCAGGTCGCCACCCAGTATGTGGATCTGAGCTGCCAGCCCACCATGGACCTGCGCTACAACCCCAACGGTTCGGTGCTGGCCATTGAGGGCATCACCAGTCCCGACGGCCGTGTGCTGGGCAAGATGGGCCACAGCGAGCGCAGTGGCAACCAGCTGTACAAGAACGTTACCGGCGACAAGTATCAACCGCTCTTCGAGGGTGGCGTCAACTACTTCAAGCTGTAAGAAAGGATCACGCAATGGCACAACATGACCGCTATATCTCGCCGTTCAGCACCCGCTATGCTTCGGACGAGATGCAGTATATCTTCTCTGACGACAACAAGTTCCGCACCTGGCGCAAGCTGTGGATTGCCCTGGCCAAGGCCGAGCAGAAGCAGGGCCTGGCCATCACCGACGAACAGATTGCCGAGCTGGAAGCCCACAAGGATGACATCAATTACGAGGACGCCATCGCCCGGGAAAAGCTGGTACGCCATGACGTGATGAGCCACGTCTATGCCTACGGCCTGCAGTGCCCCAAGGCAAAGGGCATCATTCATCTGGGTGCCACCAGCTGCTATGTGGGCGATAACACCGATGTGATCATCATGCGGGAGGCCCTGCAGCTGGTCCGCAAAAAGATCATCGGTGTGCTGGCCAATCTGGCCAAGTTTGCCGATGAATACAAGGACATGCCCTGCCTGGCCTACACCCACTGCCAGCCGGCCCAGCTGACCACCGTGGGCAAGCGCGCCACCCTGTGGATGAACGAGCTGTACATGGATCTGGAGGAGATTGATCATCAGATCAGCCAGCTGGCGCTGCGCGGCGTCAAGGGCACCACCGGCACCCAGGCCAGCTTCATGGAGCTGTTCAACGGCGATTCCGCCAAGGTCAAGGCCGTGGAAGCCGATGTGTGTGCTCAGATGGGCTTCACCAAGGTGGTGCCTGTCTGCGGCCAGACCTACAGCCGCAAGGTGGATTACAATGTGCTGTCCGCCGTGGCAGGCCTGGGCCAGAGTGCCATGAAGATGGCCACCGATATCCGTCTGCTGGCCAACTTCAAAGAGATGGAAGAACCCTTTGAAAAGAACCAGATCGGTTCTTCCGCCATGCCCTACAAGCGCAACCCCATGCGCTGCGAGCGCATCTGCGCCCTGAGCCGCTACCTGATGGTGGATGTGCTGAATCCCGCCATGACCGCCGGCACCCAGTGGTTTGAGCGCACGCTGGACGATTCTGCCAACAAGCGCATCGCCATGGCGGAAGGCTTCCTGGCTGCCGATGCCATCCTGAACATCCTGCTGAATGTTTCGGACGGCCTGGTGGTCTACCCGAAGGTTATCCGCGCCCGTGTAATGGCGGAGCTGCCCTTCATGGCCAGCGAAAACATCATGATGAAAGCCGTCAAGAAGGGCGGCGATCGTCAGGAGCTGCATGAGCGTCTGCGTGAGCATGCGGTGGCAGCGGCTGCCGTGGTCAAGCAGGAGGGCAAGCCCAACGATATGATTGCCCGAGTGGAAGCGGATCCGGCCTTCGGCTTGAGCCGTGAGGAGATTGAAGCCGAGCTGAGCCCCGAAGCCTTCACCGGCCGCGCCCCCGAACAGGTCGCCGAATACCTGAAAGAGGTTATTGCGCCGGTCCTCGCCGCCAATGTGGAGGACATCGGTCAGAAGGTAGAGCTGAACGTCTGATCGCCTGATCACCTGATAGAGTGATAGAGAAAAATCCCGTGGAACTTTGGCTTAACAGTGATAAGGAAGTAAATCACTTATCAACTGTTAGCTGACGGTTTTCGGGTGCATACGAAACTCCCGTCTGATTCCTAACAAATCACTTATCAACTGTTAGCTGACGGTTTTCGGGTGCATACGAAACTCCCGTCTGATTCCTAACAGGAATTAGGCGGGAGTTTTTCTTGTTAACAGAGCCTATATTGGAGGATAGCATTATGAAAACATTACTTTCCTGTGAGTTTAATATCGACACCGCCTGTGTGGAACTGAACTATTCTAACGGAAGCATAATTTCCATTAACTGCACCGCTGTTGAGGATGAGGTGGCGAATAATCGTTTCCAGCGGTCTGAACTGGACTGGCTCATCTACAACGATCCGCTGTCCTATGCAGAATTGATTTTGAATGGCGATCCGGAAGAATACCTGCGAACCGTAACG
>CAJFFY010000032.1 GCA_904374465.1 uncultured Subdoligranulum sp. | reverse complement strand
GACCATGGTCACCAAGATCGACGACGACACCTATCAGGTTCAGGTCGTGTCCTGGTACGACAACGAGAACAGCTACACCAGCCAGATGGTCCGCACCATTAAGTACTTCGCTGAGCTGTAATCTGAATCTTCCCGCATAACGGTGCCGCCGCACTCCGCAAGGAGTGCGGCGGCACTTTTTGTATGCCCGGGCCATTGCCTGCGCCAAGGGACTGCACTATAATAGAGGCTGCAATACGAACAGAAGGAATGTGACCTGTGTATGACCGACCTACAACTTCCAACCTGTGATTTGATTCTGTTTGCAGGACAATCCAATATGGCGGGCCGTGGTATCACCGATGCCCGGTGGCCGCAACCGGCACCGGCGTTGCTCCCCGGTGCGGGGTATGAATACCGCGCCATTTCGGACCCGGGTACCCTTCATGCCCTGTCGGAACCCTTCGGTGCGGCGGAAAACAACCCCGACGGGATCTGTGAACCGGGTATGAAAACCGGTTCCCTGGTGACGGCCTTCGTCAATGCCTGGTACCAAAACACGGGTGTGCCGGTGGTGGGGATTTCCGCCAGCAAGGGCGGTTCGGAGATTGCCCTCTGGCAGGGAGATTCGGATTATCTCTCCGATGCACTGGCTCGTTTTGCCGCGGCGGAAGACTTTTTGCGGCAAGCACACATTCCGGTGCGGCACCGCTTGCTGGTCTGGTGCCAGGGAGAAACGGACGGGGATAAGGAAACCCCGCCCGAAATCTACCAGGCGCGGTTCCATACCCTGTGGTCGCGTTGCCGCCGGTCGGGGCTGGAAACCTGTTTTCTGATTGCCATCGGACAGTACAATGGCATCAAAGGGTACGATTATACGGCTATTCATGCCGCACAGCTGGAACTGCCCCGGAAAGAGCCCGGTGTGGTGCTGGTTAGTGATGGATTCTATGGCATGCGCACCCGCGGTCTGATGAAGGACTCCTACCACTACTACCAACAGGCGTACAATGAGGTGGGCACCGAAGCCGGTACTGCGGCGTCCTGTTGGTTGCAGCAGCACTGAATAACAGACAAAAGGCACCGCTGCCCATGGGCAGCGGTGCCTTTTTCAGGTGTCCCGGGGGATGCAGACCGGCAGTGCCAGGGTGGCGCAAGCGCCACCGACCGCGAGGTTGGAGAGCTGCAGCGTACCGCCGTGGGACTGTGCCACCCGAGCAGCAAAGTACAGTCCCAGCCCCTGGTGCCCGTCGCTGCGGGCGGTATCTCCGGTGTGGAACATCTGTCCGCCGTAGCGCAGGATCTCAGGGGGAAAGCCCGGGCCGGTATCGGTCACCGTGATGCGCAAGGTCTGCGCCTGTATCGCAAAGCAGAGGGTGATGCGGCCCGCCTCCGGGGTAAACCGCGCGGCATTGGCCAGCAAGTTTTCCACAGCGCGGTGGAAATCTTGCCGCTGTGCATAAAGCATATACCCCTGCGGCAGGTGATTTTCCACACAAAATTGCAGGTGCCGCGGAACACAGAGAGCGCGGCCGACTTCCGACAGTGTCTCCACAAAAGGCGCGGCTGGAAAGAAACTGGCCTGGCCGGGAGCAGATTCCACCCGGCAGGCTGCCCGCAGATCGGTCAGATAGCCTTCGGCCCGGTCAACGCTCCGCAGAATGGCTTCCAGAGCGGGGTGCTGGGAGGGAGCAGCGGTTTCTTCGTCCAGCAACTCGGCATGACCGCGGATGATGGTCAACGGTGTCTTCAGGTCGTGGGCCAGGGCGGCTAGACGCTGGGTGCGCTGCTGTTCCAGCGACCACTGGGTTTTGAGCGCTTCAGAAAGTTCCTGCCGCAGGGATTCCATGGTCTGCAGGGTCTGCGCATATTCTCTTAGAGCGGCGCCGTGGGGCATGGGTACCGACAAATCCCGGTCGGCCAGAATCCGGCAGGCCTCCGTCAGACGCGCAGTCTCCCGATGCAGTTGCCGGGCGGTCAGGCGGGTGGTACAGAACACCACCAGAACTTCCAGCAGGGCCAGAAACACTGTCATGCACAGCTGAAAATCCGGCAGCCGGCCGCGCAGGGCCGGGTCTGCGTAGGGCATGGAAAAGTCGTATTGCAGGCGGCAGAGAGTACCGTCAATCAACGGCACATCCCGGTAAAATTGCTGGTACCCCAGGGGGCTTCCCAGGGCCAGCGCCAGGGAGAGTGAGCCCTGGGACAGGTTGGTTGCCAGTACATGACCGGCGTCGGTGGCCGTGCCGGGGGTAACGCTGCCGTCCAGCAGGACCCAGCGGCAAAGATCGGGCAGCAGGGCAGCATCAAAATGATCGGCCGACATGGCGGGCAGCTTTTCCATGGCCTGCAGGGTGGCGTCGGATCCTGCATAGGCGGGCAGGACCACCCCACAGGAGATCAGCCCCAGCAGCAGGGCGAACCAGAGCATAGCCATTGCCAGGCAGGCCAGCGCCGTGCGCAGCAGATAGCCGAACAGAAACCGCTGCAGGGTGGTGGGCTTTTTCATTCGCTTTGCCATCGGTATCCGATCCCCCAGACGGTCTCAATGGGCTGCAGGCCGCAGGCCCGCAGCTTGGCCCGAATGTTTTTGATGTGTTCGGTAACGGCGGAAGTATCGGCGGTGCCGTCCCACCCGAAAGCGGCCTCGTAGAGTTGTTCCTTAGAAAAGGTGCAGCCGGCGTGCAGGGCCAGATATTCGCAGATGGCGTATTCGGCCCGGGTCAGGTGCAGCGGCGTTTCCCCGCCGAAAGCCTCCCCGGCCTGCAGGTCAAAGATGACGCCTCCGCGGAGGATGCGGTGGCGGGGTGTCCGGTTCTGCCGCCGCAGATGGGCGTTGACCCGGGCCCGCAACTCAGCCAGCCGGAAGGGCTTGGTCAGGTAATCGTCTCCGCCCAGACCCAGCCCCCGCAGAATATCCGCTTCCTCGGTGCGGGCGGTCAGAAACAGGATAGGGCAGTCGGCCACCGCCCGCAGCCTGCGGCAAGTGGCAAAGCCGTCCTCCCCGGGCATCATGACGTCCAACAGGATGCAGTCCGCCCAGGCGCAGTGCCGTTCGGTGACCTCACGGCCGCTGTGCAGCAGTTCCACCTGGTGCCCGTCCCGTTCCAGGGCGGTGCGCAGCAGTTGGCACAGGTCACGGTCGTCGTCCACCGCCAGAATATGAGCCACAAACATTCCTCCTTTGCGGGATGCGGTTCAGCGCAGCGCCATGACCGCCCAGGACAGGGCATACAACAGGTAGACATGCGCCGGATAAACGATGTAAAACAGCGCTTTGCAGCCGCGTCCGCGCTGTCCATTATACAAAAGCATCGGTATCATGGCAAACACCCCCATCCATTCATAGGCCAGTGTGAGCATCTGGGAGGCGGTGAAGCCCGGGGTTCCCATCAGCTGGATCAGCGGAAAGGCAAAGTAGAACACCATCGTCAGCGCCCCGTACACAAGAGCCTGGGGAATCCGGCGATTGCGCAGCAGGTAGAGCGCGATGCCGGTTGCAATGAAAAAGCCGCCGCCGTCCACGATCAGGGACCAGCAGGGCAGCACCGTGTAGACCAGAGCGGCCAGCACACTGTCCAGCAGCCAGGCCAGGTCGGTGGTGTTGGCTGCCCCATACAGAACCAGAAAAACAAAGGGCCAGGCCAGCGGCAGCACGACGGCGGCCAGTCCGCGGAACCACCGGCGCTGCCGCAGCCAGTCGATGCCCTGCCAGACGGGGATGAGGATGACAAAATTCATGAAGATGGCGTTCATCGGGAAAAAGCCGTCGGGCCGCACCCCCAGGTGGGCGTACATCATCAGGAACTGCAGCAGCCCCATGCCGGCCGAAATGGCCCAGATCCGCAGAAAATACCGCCGCCGGTCGTGGGTGTGGGCAAACCCCTCCACGGTGCAGAAGAGGAACAGCGGTGCCGACAACCGTCCCGCCTGGGAAAACCAGAGGGGGATGGCGCCGGTGTATCCGAAAAAGTAATGGATATGGTCCAGGATCATCAGCGCCAGCGCCAGAAATTTCAGGCCGGTGCTGCTCAGACCCCGGAACCGGGCGGTTATACAGACAGACATACAACAAAAACCTCCTGTTACATGGTACGGGACCAGCATAACAGGAGATTCTAAGGATTTTATAAGGGAGAGAGGATCAGATCTTGATCAGCTCGTACTCCCGGGTGCCCAGGCCGATCTTTTCGGCGTGCTCCAGGCAGCTCTTCCAGTTGGTGGCAGGGCTGGAGTCGGTGAAGTGGTCGTGGTGTTCGTGGGGCATCTCGGCCAGGTGGCTGTTGGGCATGACCGGCTGCCGGTTGACGGCGTCAGCACAGGCCTGATCCAGGGCCACCGGGTCAAAGCTGGCAAACATGCCCACGTCGGGCACGATGGGCACATCGTTCTCGGCATGGCAATCGCAGTAGGGCGACACGTCGATGACCAGGCTGATGTGGAACTGGGGACGGCCGCTGACGACGGCCTTGCTGTACTCGGCAATCTTGCAGTTCAGGATGTCGTTGCTCTCGTCCTCGGCGGCGCGCACGGCATCCGTGGGACAGACGCCGATGCACCGGCCGCAGCCCACACATTTGTTCTGATCAATGCTGGACTTGCGGTCGACGATGTGGGGAGCGTCGTGGGCGCAGATCTTGACGCAGCGGCCGCAGCCCACGCAGAGCTCCTGCTTCACGTAGGGTTTGCCGGCGCTGTGCATCTCCATCTTGCCGGCGCGGGAACCGCAGCCCATGCCGATGTTTTTCAGTGCACCGCCGAAGCCGGTGGACTCATGACCTTTGAAGTGGGACAGCGTGATGAAGACATCGGCGTCCATGATAGCCCGGCCGATCTTGGCCTCCTTGACATAGGTGCCGCCCTCCACGGGAACCAGCTCCTCGTCGGTGCCCTTCAGGCCGTCGGCGATGATCACATGGCAGCCGGTGGAGAAGGGAGAAAACCCGTTCACGTAGGCGGTGTCCAGATGGTCCAGCGCGTTCTTGCGTCCGCCCACGTACAGGGTGTTGCAGTCGGTCAGGAAGGGCTTGCCGCCCAGCTCCTTGACCACTTTGACCACCACGGCGGCATAGTTGGGACGCAGATACGCCAGGTTGCCCGGCTCGCCGAAGTGGATCTTGATGGCGGCATATTTGTTGGTGAAATCAATCTGGCCGATGCCGGCAGTCTTGATCAACCGCTCCAGCTTCTGGGGCAGATTCTCGTTGAAAGAAGTGCGCAGGTCTGTGAAATATACTTTCGATGCGGACATGGATACGCCTCCTGTTTTGTGATTTGCTCACTCTTATTGTAAAATACCCGCTGTGAAATTGCAACGGCCGGACCCGGCAAAATCGCAATTTTTCGGGGGCGGCCTTGCACCGAAAGGGCAAATGGGGTACAATACAAAAAGAATGCACTTCCATTTTCCCGTCCCATGCGGCGGGTGAAATCAAAGGAGACACAGTATGCGTTATTGCAAAAAATGTACCATGCCCGACACCCGTCCCGGCATCACCTTTGACGCGGAGGGCGTCTGCAGCGCCTGCCGCCACTATGAAAACCGCAAGAATGTGGACTGGGACGCCCGCTTCAAGGAGTTCGAAGCCTACTGCAACAAGTACCGCGGCATGAACGGCCCCGGCGGCTATGACTGCGCTGTGGCGGTGTCCGGCGGCAAGGACAGCCACTTCCAGGTCTGGATGCTCAAGGAAGTCATGCATATGAATCCCATCCTCTTCAGCGTGGAGGATAACTTCCCCATGACCCAGGCCGGCATCCACAACCTGAAGAACATCAGCGAGGAATTCGGCTGCACCATCATCTCCTGCAAGCCCAACATCAAGGCGCAGAAGATCCTCATGCGCAAATTCTTTGAAAAATACGGCAAGCCCACCTGGTATGTGGACCGCCTGATCTACACCTTCCCGCTGCATATGGCGGCCAAGTTCAACACCCCCATGCTCTGCTACGGCGAGAACGTCAGCTTTGAGTACGGCGGCAATGCCGACAAGGAAACCTACTCCGCCATGGATCAGATCGAAAACGGCGTGGCCGTGGGCTTCCCCATGGAGGAACTGGTGGGCGACGGCGTCACCGAGAACGACCTGAGCCTGACCCTGGCCCCCAGCGCCGAGGAGAGGGCCAAGCTGGATCCCTTCTATATGAGCTACTTTGTGCCCTGGAACAGCTACAAGAACTACCAGATCGCCAAGGCCCACGGTTTCCACGATCTGACCCATGAGTGGGACCGCACCCATCATGCCGAGAACTTCGACCAGATCGATTCCCGCGCCTACCTGGTGCATTCCTGGCTGAAGTATCCCAAGTTCGGCCATGCGGCGGCCACCGACTACACCGCCCGCTATATCCGGTACGGTATGATGACCCGCGAGCAGGCCATTCCCATCATCAAGGAGCGGGATGGCAAGCTGGATCCCCTCTGCGTGCGGGATTTCTGCGAGTTCTGCGGCTATACCGAGAGCGAGTTCTGGGCCATCATGGACAAGTTCTACAACCGCGACCTTTTTGAAAAGAATGCGTTCGGTGAGTGGGTCCTCAAGCATCCCATCTGGGAAGAGGACAAGGTATGACCGATCAGGAACAGCTGACCGCTTACCGCGCCATGCAGGGTGCCGTGCAGCAGGAATATGACCGCACGGCGGACAAGATGGCGGCCCTGAAAGCCCAGGGCAAGGAGAAAACCGCCACCTATCGCCAGCTGTTTGCCCGCAAGCTGACGCTGAGCGAACTGCTGAGCTATTACAAGACCTACGGCCTTGCACCGTAAATCCGGTATCCGCGGAGGGGAGGCGATCCGGTATGGACAACAAAACACCGGAGCGGCCCGCTCCCCGGAATCACAAAGGTACCCCGCTGTTTGTGTTGCTGCTTGCGGTGGAAGTGGTGGCGGTACTGGGGTTTGCGGCCTATTTTGTGGGGCTGGTCACGGGCAAACCGGCGGAACCGGTGCCCACCCCCAGCCCTACGCCGGCGGTCACCCCGGTGCCCACCCCATCTCCCACGCCGGAACCGACGCCTGCGCCTACCCCGTCGCCCACCCCGACTCCGGTGACGCTGGCACAATATCCTGCGGTGGGGGATAAAATCGGGCATCTGACCATCAGCGGTACGGTGGTGGACTGTGATGTCTATTGGGGGGATTCCGAGGCCCAGTTTGCCCTGGGTGCCGGCATCTACGCGGGCAGCCATCTTCCCGGGGAAGGCGGCACCATCCTGATGGCCAGCCATACGGGCACCTATTTCCGGGATCTGGAAAGCGTGACCGAAGGCGCGGACATCACCATCACCACCGACTACGGGGAATACCACTATACCGTCACCCGGATGGCCGTGGTGCAGGAAACCGATACCACCGCTTACGATCTGGATGCGGATACCGAAAACATCATCCTGTACACCTGCTATCCCTTCGGCATCCTGACCCGCACCACCCAGCGCTACTTTGTGTACGGGGATCTGGTCAGCGGGCCGGCTCTTATCACAGATTCTTCCGGGGAGGAGTAATTCTATGACCAAACACATCATCCTCTGGACGCTCCAGGACAGTCTGAGCGTCGAAGAAAAGGCATCCGTCAAAGCGGGCATCAAGGCCGGGCTGGAAGGTCTGGCCGGTCAAATTCCCGGTCTGGTGGAGATTCATGTGCAGACCGACTGCCTGCCTTCCTCCAACGCCGACCTGATGCTGGACTGCACCTTCACGGATGAAGCGGCCCTGCAGGCCTATGCCACCCACCCGGCCCACGTAGCGGTGGCGAATAGCAAAGTGCGCCCCTACACCAGGATCCGCAGCTGTCTGGACTTCGACTGCTGACAAAAAACGGCAACCCCCTTGCGCCGAACAGCAAGCTGTGTTATAATACGTTGGAACGGCAAAGGCGCCGTCCGTTTGGCATCGCCATACGGACGGCGCCTTTTTTGTATTCAGAAATGCCGGATTGGAGTGTAGAAATATGGAAAAACTTCCTCGTTACGTGGATATTGATTACAGCAAATACGCCCCGGATCTGCCGGAGGACCAGCGGGAGGCCTACTACGGCCTGCCCAAGCATGTGCAGTTCTGCAAGGAATGCGTCATGAGCAACCAGAAGCCCAACTCCTGCTATGAGTTTGAGCACACCATCGACTCCATCAAAAAGACGATGGTCATTCAGGAGGACGGTGTCTGCGATGCCTGCCACGCCTGCCACAACAAGGCCAACGGTCACATCGACTGGGCCCTGCGGGAAAAGGAACTGCGGGAACTCTGCGACGAGTACCGCAAGAACGACGGCTCCTACGACTGCCTGGTGCCGGGGTCCGGCGGCAAGGACAGTTTCTACGCCGCCCACCTGCTCAAGTATAAGTACGGCATGCATCCGCTCACCGTCACCTGGGCGCCCCATATCTACACCCCCTGGGGCTGGGAGAATATGCAGGCCTGGATCCATGCCGGGTTTGACAACTACCTGTGCACCCCCAACGGCCAGACCCATCGGCTGCTGACCCGCCTGGCCACCGAAAACCTCTTCCACCCCTTCCAGCCGTTCATCCTGGGCCAGAAGCAGCTGGCACCCAAGATGGCCGCCAAGTTCGGTATCCCGCTGGTCTTCTACGGGGAGAACGAGGCCGAGTTCGGTAACCCCATCGCCGACAACAACTCGGCGCTGCGTGACGAGCACTTCTTCGCGGTGAACGACTACGACCACATCTATCTGGGCGGCGTCAGCCTGCGCCAGCTGGAGGAGGACTACAAGATCGACAAGGCCGACCTGGCCATCTACCTGCCCTCCGAAACCTCCAACCTGGAGAAAAACCACGTCCAGGTGCGGTATCTGGGCTACTACGAGAAGTGGCATCCCCAGGGCGCTTACTACTACGCCGTGGAACACGGCGGCTTCCGCCCGGCGCCGGAACGCACCCAGGGCACCTATTCCAAGTACAATTCCATCGACGACAAGATCGACGATTTCTTCTACTACACCACCTACATCAAGTACGGCATCGGCCGCACCACCTACGACGCAGCCCAGGAAATCCGCAACGAGGAGATCACCCTGGACGAAGCCAAGGCGCTGTGCAAGAAGTTTGACGGTGAGTACCCCGACCGCTTCGAGAAGGAGATCATGCAGTATCTCTCCATCGACAAGCAGCATTTCCCCCACGCTTCCCAGCTGTTCGAACAGCCCAAGATGGACCGGGCCTACTTCATGCACCTGGCCGACCGGTTCCGTTCGCCCCATCTGTGGAAGTGGGAGGACAACATGTGGAAACTGCGCTACACCCCCTATGAAGGGGACAGTGAAGTGCTGTGGGGCGACCCGAAGGGTACCCACCACGAGATCTGATTCCGGAGGCAGACGGATATGGCAGACAAAATACGCCTGATCGCCCGACTGGACGTCAAGGACACCAATCTGGTCAAGGGCATCCAGATGGAAGGGCTGCGCAAACTGGGCGATCCCAACCAATTCGCAAAACAGTACTATGAGCAGGGCATTGATGAGCTGCTCTACATTGATATTGTGGCCAGCCTGTACAACCGCAACAACCTCAGCGATATTGTGCGCAAAACGGTAGATGACGTCTTCATCCCGGTGTGTGTGGGCGGCGGTGTGCGCAGTGTGGAGGATGTGCGCCATCTGCTTTCCATGGGCGCCGACAAGGTGGCCGTCAACACGGCGGCCATCAAGCGCCCCGAGCTCATTACCGAAATTGCCGAGGCCTTCGGCAGCCAGTGCATGGTGCTGTCCATCCAGGCCAAGCGCAGCCGCACCTGGCCCGGCAAGTGGGAGGCCTACTACGACAACGGCCGTGCCCATTCCGGCTACGATGTGGTGGAGTGGGCCAAGCGCGGCGAGGCCCTGGGCGCCGGAGAAATCCTGCTCATGAGCGTGGATAACGAGGGCTTGCAGCGGGGCATGGATCTGGAGCTGATCCGGGCTGTCACCGAGGCCGTGCACATTCCGGTCATCTGCGGCGGCGGTGTGGGCTGCGGCGACGACATTGTGGAGGCGGCCCGTGCGGGGGCCGATGCGGTGGCTTGTGCGGCGGTGCTGCACTACGGCAAAGAAACGGTGCCCGAACTGAAAGAAGAAATCCGGGCCGGCGGTGTGGAGGTGCGCAGCGTATGAAAGTAACGGTCATTGACTACGGCCTGTCCAACCTGCGCAGCGTGCAGAACGCCTTTGCCCACTGTGGCGCCGAAACGCTGCTGACCAGTGACCCGGCGGATGTGCGAAGCGCCGAGGCGCTGGTCCTGCCGGGCGTGGGTGCGTTCCGCGACGGCATGGCCGGTCTGGAAAAACTGGGTCTGGTGGAACCGATCCGCCAAAGGGTCGCGGAGGGAGCGCCCCTGCTGGGCATCTGCCTGGGTATGCAGATGCTGTTCGATGAGTCCGAAGAGTTCGGACTTTACCCCGGATTGGGATTCATTCCCGGTCGGGTGGTAAAAATTCCCGCCCAGGATGTGCAGGGCAACCCCCAGCGGGTACCGCATATCCGCTGGGATCCGCTTTACCCGGCGGGCGGCCGGACGGATTTTGCCGGCACGGTGCTGTCCGGTGTCACCCCCGGCCAGGAATGCTATTTCATCCACAGCTATGAGGCCAAGCCCGCCGAGGAAGCGGACCGCCTGGCTGATACCCGCTACGGCGGGCGCGACGTCTGTGCGGTCGCCGCGCATGGTAACGTGGTGGGGTGCCAGTTTCATCCCGAAAAATCCGGTCCGGTGGGACTGTCAATTCTCAGTCAATTTCTAAACGTTTGTCAAAAATAAGCTGACGCCCCGCGTTTCTCACAACGCGGGGCGTTGCTTTTTGTGCGGTAATCGGTTATAATGCATTCTGTATGAATATGTAGAAATGGGGCGAAGTGTGTGTACAGCGATCTTCTGGTGGGGTCCACCGGCTTTGTGGGTGGCAACCTGATGGCCAGCCACCGGTTTGCGGCGGTCTGCCACAGCAAGGATGTGGCGGCGCAGTACGGCACCCGCCCCGATTTGTGCGTCTATGCGGGGGTGCCGGCGGCCATGTTCCTGGCCAATGCGGACCCGGCGGCCGACCTGGCCGTGATGGCAGCAGCCCGGGAAAATCTGCAGAAGATTGCCCCCAAAGAGGTGGTGCTGATCTCCAGCATCGCCGTATACGCCGACAGCCGCGGCAAGGACGAAAACGATGCGCCGGACACCGAAGGCCTTTCGGCTTACGGCCGCAACCGGCTGCAGCTGGAACAGTGGGTGCGTCAGGATTTCCCCCAGGCCCTCATCGTCCGTCTGCCGGCGCTTTACGGCAAGGGTCTGAAGAAGAATTTCCTCTATGACCTGCGCACCCTCACGCCGTCCATGCTCAAGCCCCCCAAATACGAGGAACTCTCGAAACAATCGGCGCTGGTGCGGGAGGGGTACACCCTGGCGGACAACGGATTCTACAAGGTCAACGGCCGGGTGGATGCCGCTGCACTGCGGGATTTTTTTGCCCATAATGACTTTAACGCACTGGCCTTCACCGACTCCCGCAGCCGTTACCAGTTTTACAATCTGGGCCGCCTGTGGCAGGACATCACGGCGGCCCGCAAGGCCGGGCTGCGCCTTTTGCATCTCTGCACGCCGCCCATTGCGGCCAGTACGGTCTACACGGCGGTAACCGGCCGCACCGACTGGCACAACGAATTGCCCGGCACGCCCTTTGACTACGACCTGCGCAGCCGGTACGGCGCGCTGCTGGGGGGCGACGGGGCCTATCTTTGCACCGAAGCTCAGGAACTGGACGATATCAGGCACTTTTTGCACCAAGGGGAGGAAAAACACCATGCCGGTATGTAAGCTGGCCATCTCCAACATTGCATGGCAGAAGCAGGACGACGAGGCGGTGTACACCGCCATGCAGCAGGCGGGGTTCACCGGCCTGGAAATCGCGCCCACCCGCATCTTTCCGGAGGACCCGTACGAGAATCTGACCTCCGCCGCGCTGTTCGGCGGTTACCTGAAACACCGCTGGGGCTTTGAGGTTCCCAGCCTGCAGAGTATCTGGTACGGCCGGACGGGCAATATTTTTGATGCGGCCCAGAGCGAGGCGCTGCTGGACTACACGGCGGGCGCTTTCCAGTTTGCCCACAGCCTCAACTGCCCGTCGCTGGTCTTCGGCTGCCCCAAGAACCGTACCCGCCCGGAAGGCTCCACTGACGCCCAGGCGGAATCCTTCTTTATGCAGGCGGGCAATCTGGCGGCCCGGTACGGCGTGCGGCTGGCCATCGAGGCCAATCCCCCCGTCTATACCAACTACCTCAACGGCACCGCTGAGGCCTTTGCCCTGGTCAAGCGGCTGGACAACCCCGGACTGGCGGTCAATCTGGATCTTTCCACCATGCTGGCCCAGGGGGAGCATCTGCAGGATTTTGTGGATGATCTGCAGTATGTCAGTCACGTGCATATCAGCGAACCGGGGTTGGTCCCCCTCCAGAAACGCCCCGAGCACCGGGAACTGGCTCTGCTGCTGGGGGCTGTGGGCTATCGCGGCTATGTCTCGGTGGAGATGGCAACCACCGACCTGGAAACCGTCCGGCGCACACTGGACTACGTTGCGGAGGTATTTGCATGATTGAATATGAACGCCACGCCATCAGCGGTGTGCCGGATTTCCGGGCTGCCGAGCTGGAAGCCCGGCAGAGCGATTACTGCCTGCTGATTCCCGTCATCAACGAAGGTGCCCGTATCCTCACCGAACTGGGCCGTGCCCAGCACGCCGGAGTGGACAAAGTGTGCGATGTGGTCATCTGCGACGGCGGTTCCACCGACGGCAGCATGAAACTTGACACCCTGCAGCTGTACGGCGTCAACACGCTGCTCACCAAGACCGGCCCCGGCAAGCAGGGGGCGCAGCTGCGTATGGGCATCTATTTTGCCCTTAACCGGGGCTACAAGGGTGTGCTGACCATCGACGGCAACAACAAGGATTCCGTCGAGGACGTACCCCGCTTTATCGAAAAACTCCGGGAAGGATACGACCTGGTCCAGGGCAGCCGGTTCCGTCGGGGCGGCCATGCCATCAACACGCCGCCGATGCGCTATGCCGCCGTGCGGCTGATTCACGCACCGCTGGTCAGTCTGGCGGCCCGCCAGTGGTTCACCGACACCACCAACGCCTACCGGGCCTACAGCCGGGAATACCTGACCCATCCCGACGTGCGCCCGCTGCGGGACGTCTTTGAGGGGTACGAGCTGCTGGCCTACCTGAGCATCCGTGCCACCCAGCTGGGACTGCGCGCCTGCGAAGTGCCGGTGACCCGGGCCTATCCGGCTACCGGCAAAACACCCACCAAAATTACCGGGTTCAAGGGCAACAGCGACCTGTTGAAGGTGCTGCTCAACGCCATGGCCGGCAAATACAATCCGTAACAAAAAACAAGGCGCCGGGCGGCGCCGGGGGAACGCGTTATGACCTACGATAAAATCATTCTCGGTGCCGGGCTGTACGGCTTGTATGCGGCGCAAAAATGCGGCGCCGCCGGCCAGAAGATTCTGGTGCTGGAGCGGGACCCCGCGCCCTTCATGCGCGCCACCTACATCAACCAGGCCCGGGTGCACATGGGTTACCACTATCCCCGCAGCTACTCCACGGCCATCAAGAGCGCCCACTATTTTGCGCGCTTCTGCCGGGACTACGGCTTCTGCCTGCATACCGAATTTGACCAGATTTATGCCACCAGTGCCCATTTTTCCTGGACCAACGCGGCGGAGTTCCGCCGCTTTTGCGCCGCGGCGGGCATCCGCTGTGACGACGTGGCCCCCACCAAATATTTCAATCCCGGACTGTGCGACGGGGCATTCCTGACCACCGAATACACCTACGATGCCCAGGTACTCAAGCGGTGGTTCCTGGAACAGCTGGCCAAGCTGCCCCAGGTGACCGTGCTGTACAACCATAAGCCGGAACGCATCGAGCGGGTGGGGGATGCCTGGCGGGTGACGGCGGGGGACATCACCGCCGAAACGCCCTACCTGCTCAACGCCACCTATGCGGGCGTCAACGACGTGCACGCCCTGCTGGGGCTGTCCCCCTTCCAGATCAAATACGAAAAGTGCGAGATGATCCTCTGCACGGTGGACGAGCGGCTGCAGCACACCGGGATCACCGTCATGGACGGGCCCTTCTTCAGCCTGATGCCCTTTGGCCAGACCGGTCTGCACAGTCTGACCAGCGTGACCTTCACCCCCCACGAAACCAGCTACGACAGTGTGGCCACCTTTACCTGCCAGGCGGAAAGCGGTGGCCGCTGTGCGCCTGGCAATCTGTACAACTGCAATGAATGCCCGGCCAAGCCGGCCAGCGCCTGGCCCTACATGAGCCGCCTGGCCCGCAAGTATCTGAAGGAAGAGTACGGGTTTGCCTATCACAGCAGTCTGTTCAGCATGAAACCCATCCTGAAAGCCAGCGAGATTGACGACTCTCGCCCCACGGTGATCCGGGTCATGAGCGAGCAACCCCGGCTGGTCAGTGTACTTTCGGGTAAGATCAATACCGTATATGATTTGGATGAGGTGCTGGAACTGTGAATACAAAAGAAAAAAACTTTATCTCGGCGGTGATCTACCTTCACAATGACGGGGAGCGGGCGGTGACTTTCTGCAAGGCCGTGACGGCGGAACTGGATGCCCATTTTGCCCAGTATGAGCTCATCGCTGTGGACGACGCCTGCACCGATGACACGGTGAAAGCCCTGCGGGCCTGGGGCAGGGAACAGGCAGCCCCGCTGACTATCCTGCATATGAGCCTGTACCACGGGCTGGAAAATGCCATGAACGCCGGGCTGGATGCCGCCATCGGTGACTATGTCTACGAGTTCGACTCCACCGACATGCCCTACCCGGCTTCCTGCATCTTTGATGCTTACCGCACGGCGTTGCGGGGCAACGACATTGTCTCGGTCTGCCCCAGCGTCATCCGCAGTGGCGGCAGTGAACTGTTCTACAAAATCTTCAATGCCAATTCCCACTCGCCTTACCGGCTGCGTACCGATGCCTTCCGGCTGGTGACCCGGCGGGCCATCAACCGGGTCCATGCCTCCAGCGCTCATCTGCCCTACCGCAAGGCTGCCTATGCGGCTTCCGGCCTCAAGATGGCAGACCTGACGTTTGAAGGCCGTCTGGCGGAGAAGCGGACGGGACGGTTCAATCTGGCTATGGACAGCCTGGCACTTTACACCGACGCCGGGTTCAAGGCCAGTATGGGCATCACCCTGTGCATGATGGCGCTGGCTCTGGCGGAGCTGCTCTATACGGTCATCGTCTTCTTCACCGGGCATCCGGTGGCCGGGTGGACCACCACCATGTTTGTCATCACGCTGGGGTTTGCGGGGCTGTTTGCCGTGCTCACCATCGTGGTCAAATACCTTTCGCTGCTGTTGGACCTGACCTTCAAGCAGCAGAAATATCTTGTGGAAAGTATCGAAAAACTGCAGAAATAATGGGAAAAAACCGCCTACAACTGAATCGCCGTACCTTCTGGCTGTGCGTGGCACTGCTGGTGTGTTTGCGCTGCGCGCTGACAGCCTTTCAGCAGGCATATACTTGGGTGGGGGGCGCCCCCCTGGACGATGAACTGATGTTCCGGGCAGCCAACGCCATCACGGCGGGGGAATGGCTGGGCGCTTACGATTACCTGACCCTGTCCAAGGCAATGTTTTTCCCGGTCTGGCTGGCGCTGCTTCACGCCCTGCATCTGCCCTACCTGGTGGCGGGAGCCGGACTTTGGTGCGCTGCTTCGCTGTTGACGGCCTTCGCCTTTTCCCCCCTGTGGCGTTCCCGGGCGTGGACGCTGGGACTGTTCGCTGTGCTGGCATTTTTGCCCTCCAGCTGGGCAGCCTACACACTGCGGGTCTACCGGGACAATATCTTCCCGGCCTTGTGTCTGATTTTCTTTGCCGGTATGGCGGGTATGGCGCTGCGCGCCGTGCTCCGGCCGGAAGCATCCCTCTGGCCCTGGGGGCTGGCGGCGGGTGTGGGCCTGGCCTGCGGGTATCTGGACCGGGAGGACGCCGGTTTGTTTCTGCTGCCCTTCGGGGCGGTGGCAACCGTCATCCTGCTGGTGGTGCTGGTGCGTGCCCGCCGCTGGCGCAGCTGCGCGGTGCAGGTGTTGCCCTACGGCGTACTGGCGGTGGCCGTGCTGACCTTCTGCGGCCTGAACAGCCGTCAGTACGGGGTGTTTGCCCTTTCGGATTTTTCCGAAGGGTCCTTTGCCGCCGCCATGGGGGCCATGATGCGGGTGGATACCGACAGTACCGATCCGCTGCTCTCGGTGCCCGCCGACGCCCGGGAAAAACTCTATGCGGCGGTGCCTGAGCTGGAACCTCTGGCCTACTGGCTGGAGGAAGACGAACAGCTGCAGAACGATTTCCGGGACCCGGAACGGGACGATTACCGTGCCGGTAGCTTTTACTGGGCCATCCGCCGGGCTGCCCAGTATGAGGGCATCTATGCCAGCGCCCAGACCGCCGATGCCTACTGGCAGCAGGTGGCCGACGCCATCAATGCTGCCTGTGAGGATGGCACCCTGCCCAGCCGGACGGGGGAGCGGGCAGCCACCAACCAGCCCATCCGGTTGTCCTATGTAGCGCCCACCCTGGCCGAAACGGCCCGCTCGCTGCTCCATGTGGTGACCTTTGCCGACTGTGCCCCCTACGAGACGGCACGCTCCATCGGCACAGAGGAGGACATCGCCCAATGGTCCGGTTACCTGCATTGCGGCTTCAACAATGCCGCCGAGGCCGGTAAAGATACACCCTATTACAGCCCGTACCAAAAGCTGGTCTTTGCCGGGATGGGCGGCATCACCTGGCTGTACCGGCTGTTGCTGGTGGTAGGGCTGCTGACGGGGCTGGTCTGCCATTTTGGCGCCCTACCCGGCATGCTGCGCCGCCGTAAGGCGGAGACTGCCGTGCTCTGGCTGCTGCTGTTTGGCTTGCTGGGTATGGCGCTGCTGCGCTGTGCCATGATTGCCTTTGTGGAGGTATCCAGCTTCGGCATCGGCACCTCCACCATGTACCTGGCCACGGTACATCCGCTGCTTGTTTTGTATGCCTTTGTGTCGATCGCGGCGTTCGGCTGGCCGAAAAAACGAAAGGAGAACGCTGCATGACCGATCTGCTCATAGTGGGAGCAGGCGCCGCTGGCCTGATGGCTGCGGGGGCCGCCTGCGCCCGGGGCCTGCGGGTCACCGTGCTGGAGCACAACCCCAAGGGGCCCGGCCAAAAACTGCTCATCACCGGCAAGGGGCGCTGCAATGTTACCAGTGACAGCGATGTGCGGGAATTTTTGCCGTATGTGCGCCATAACGGCCGGTTCCTTTATTCCAGTTTGTACGCCTTTCCGCCGTCGGCGGCCATGGAATTGTTTGAATCCCTGGGCGTACCCCTCAAAACCGAGCGGGGACGTCGGGTCTTCCCCCAAAGCGACCGGGCGGCGGATGTGCTGGCAGCGCTGCGCAGTTATGCCGGAGAGGCGGAGTTTCTGCGCGGCAGCGCCCAAAAACTGATCCTGGAAGAGGGCGTCTGCCGGGGTGTTGTCACTGACCGGGGCCAGACGCTGCGGGCGGCAGCGACGCTGATCGCCACCGGCGGCATCAGCTATCCGGTTACCGGCAGCGACGGCAGCGGATACCAACTGGCCCGTCAGGCGGGACACACCATCGTGGACCCCCAGCCCAGCCTGTGCAGTCTGGTCAGCCCCGACCCGGCCTGCCGCAAAATGATGGGCCTGTCGCTGCGCAACGTCCGGCTGACGCTGCTCTGCGACGGCAAACCGCTTTTTTCGGAGCAGGGCGAGGCACTGTTCACCCATTTCGGCCTGTCGGGGCCGCTGGTACTGTCCGCCAGCACCTACATCGAAGATCTGGCCCGGCATCGGTACGTCTGTGCCTTTGACCTGAAACCGGCACTGGATGAAAAAACGCTTTACGACCGCCTGACCCGGGACTTCGCGGCGCTGGGCGGGCACAGTGTCCAGGGCGCCCTGGAAAAACTGCTGCCCCATTCCATGCGGCCGGTGGCAGTGGAAAAGTGGGGTGTGGATCCCGCCACCCGGGCGGCCCAGATCACCCGGGAACAAAAACAGGCATTGGTGCGTCTTTGCAAGCACTGGGAAGTACCCATCACCGCCCTGGGGGACCGGGAACATGCGGTGGTCACGGCGGGCGGTGTGGATGTGCGCCAGGTGGACCCCAAGACCATGGCCAGCAAATGCTGTCCGGGGCTCTATTTTGCCGGCGAGGTGCTGGATGTGGATGCCCGCACCGGCGGCTACAACCTGCAGATTGCCTGGTCCACCGCCCAGGCGGCCGCAAAAGCCGTGGCGCAGGCCCAAGGATGATCGTCGGGAAGGCGCGCAGCCTTCCCGGAAAATGATACAGAAGTGAGAAAAACGGGGTGTGTTTCTAATGATTTCAGTTGCCATCGACGGCCCTTCCGGGGCCGGTAAATCCAGCCTGGCCAAGCGCCTGGCCGCAGACCTGGGCTATGTCTATGTGGACACCGGTGCCATGTACCGGGCCATCGGACTGTATGCCTCCCGCCAGGGAGTGGACCTGCGGGACGCCGGCGCCGTGGCGGCCCTGCTGCCCGGGATTCATCTGGATATCCGGCTGGAGGCGGGGACCCAGCACGTCTACCTCAACGGTGAGGATGTGAGCGAGGCCATCCGTGCCGAGGCCATCGGCATGGCGGCCTCGGCGGTGTCTGCCCACCCGCCGGTGCGGTCCTTTTTGCTGGATACCCAGCGGGGGCTGGCCGCCAACCAGAATGTGCTGATGGACGGCCGGGACATCGGCACGGTGGTGCTGCCCCATGCCACCGTCAAAATTTATCTGACCGCCAGTGCCGAAGCCCGGGCAGACCGCCGCTGCAAGGAACTGCAGCAGAAGGGCCAGCCCGCCGACTACGACACCGTGCTGGCCGATATCCGCCAGCGGGACTATCAGGACACCCATCGGGAGATTGCCCCGCTGAAACAGGCGGAGGACGCTATTCGCGTGGACACCAGCGACATTGACTTTGACCAGAGTTTTGCGCTGTTGAAACACACCATTCTGGAACACATCTAACGGAGGTACGCGGATGCTGCTGTACTGGATTATCCTGCCCATCGTCTGGGTTCTTGCCCGGTTTGTCTGGCGTATCGAAGTCATCGGCCTGGAGCATTACAAGGCTGTGCGCGATGGCCGCGCCTATGTTATTGCGTCCAACCACATTGCCAACCTGGACCCGGTTTTCATTGCCCTGGCGGTCATGGACTGGCGGCGCATGTGTGTGCTGGCCAAGGAGGAACTGTTCAAAAATCCCTTCATCGGCTGGTTTTTGCGCTGTATGGGGGCTGTGTCCATCGACCGCGGCAAGGGGGACACCGTCACCCTGGAAAAAGTCACCAACGCCTGTCGTCGGGGCATCGGTGTGCTGATTTTTCCCGAAGGCACCCGCACCAAGAACGGCCAGCTGGGGGTGCTCAAAAGCGGCGCCTTTGTCATTGCTGCGTCGGCGGGGGCTGATATGCTGCCCTGCCGTATCATCTACAATACCAAGGACGGTAAACTGCATCTGTTCTGCCGGGTGCGGGTGGTGTTCGGCCCGGCCATTCCCGCGTCGGAACTGCAGATCACCGATGCCGGGCACAAGGTCACGGCACTGCGCCATATGAAGCGCCGGTTGAAGACCGCCCTGGAAGATTTGCTGGAAACCTATGAGTTTGAGGGCCGCCGTGCCGCGTTAGCCCAGCAGAACCAGGGGGCAGCACCCGCGGCCGGGCCGGCGCCCGCTGTGCCGCCGGTGTCTGCCGTGCCGGAAGAAAAGCAACAACCCACCGCGTAAAACCAAGGAGTTCGTCTATGAAAGTGATCCGTGCCAAGACCGCCGGCTTCTGCTTCGGCGTGGACCGTGCCGTCAAGCTGACTTATGATCTGCTGGCCCAGGGCCGCCGTGTGGCCACGCTGGGGCCGCTGATCCACAACCCCCAGGTGGTGGCCGATCTGGAAGCCAAGGGGGCGCTGACCTGCAATGGGGTGGAGGATGTGCCCGACGGATACGAAGTGGTGATCCGCAGCCATGGCGTGCCCCGGGATGTGTACGAAAAAATAAGAACACGCGGCCTGGCGTATCAAGATGCCACCTGCCCGTTTGTAGCAAAAATCCATAAACTGGCCGCGGAAGCGGGCAAAAAAGGTGCACTTTTGCTGGTGGCGGGGGATGCAAATCACCCCGAAGTACAGGGAATTGTAGGCCACGCGACAGGTCCGGTGCGGGTTTTTGCCAACCTGGAAGAGCTGCAAAAATTGCTGCCCGAGCTTGTGCAACAAGAGTCCATTCATGTGGTGGCCCAGACCACTTTTCGGGTGGAAAGTTGGGAAAGCTGCAAAGGTTTTTTAAAAAAAGAGTGTACAAAAGCCGAAATTTTTGATACAATATGTAACGCAACGTGGGCGAGGCAACAGGAAGCGGAAGACCTCAGCCAAAAATGTGATCGTATGGTCGTCATTGGTGGTCATCATTCTTCCAATACCCAAAAGTTGTTACAGGTCGCCGCCAGGCATACCACAGCCATCAATGTCGAGACTGCTGATGAACTCGATCCTGCTTCAACGCCTTCGTCTATAATTGAGGAGGTACTTAACAGTATGAGTGAAGAGATCCGTGACGACATGAGTTTTGCCGAGATGCTGGAAGCGTCCGAAGCAAAGCCCCTGTATGCAGGCAAGATTGTAAAAGCCAAGGTCATCAGCGTTTCTCCGACGGAATGTGTCGTCGGCATCGATGGCTCCAAGCACACCGGCGTTGTGACGCTGCGTGAGATGAGCCATGACCCCAACGCCAAGATGGAAGACCTTGTTAAGGTAGATGACGAGCTGGATCTGGTGGTTGTCAAGACCAACGACCAGGAAGGCGTGGATACCCTTTCCCGTGTCCGTTTCGAGGCCCAGAAGGGCATGAAGGACGTCGCCGAGGCTGCCGAGAACGGCACCGTGATGGAAGGCGATGTCATGGAAGCCAACAAGGGCGGCGTGGTCGTCAATGTCAAGGGCGTGCGTGTCTTCGTGCCCCGTTCTCAGGCCACCATGCGCCGTGACGAGGACTACACCAAGCTGGTGGGTCAGCATGTCAAGCTGGTGATCACCGAGTGCGCCGGCCGCAAGATCGTCGGCAGCATCAACAAGGTCACCGCCGAAGCCAACAAGGCCAAGCGTGAAGAGTTCTGGGCCAATGTGGAAGTGGGCAAGAAGTACCAGGGCGTTGTCAAGAGCCTGACTTCTTACGGCGCTTTCGTGGACATCGGCGGCGTGGATGGTCTGTGCCATATCAGCGAGCTGAGCTGGTCCAACATCAAGCATCCCTCTGAGGTTGTCAATGTGGGCGACGAGATCGAAGTCTACGTCAAGAGCTACGATCCCGAGAACCAGAAGGTCTCCCTGGGCTACAAGAAGGAAGAGGACAACCCCTGGGTCAAGCTGGAGAATGAAGTGCCCGTGGGCACCGAGTTCACCGCTCCCGTTGTCTCCATCACCAAGTTTGGCGCCTTTGTCCGCATCATGCCGGGCATCGACGGTCTCGTGCACATCAGCGAGATCAGCAACGAGCGCGTCAACAAGGTTTCCGACGTGCTGAAGGTGGGCGACGAGGTCCGCGTCAAGCTGACCAACGTCGACTTCGACCGCAAGCGCATCAGCCTTTCCATGAAGGCTTGCCTGAACGAGAACGAGGACGCCGAATAATCTTTTCGCAACCGCAAGGGGGCCTGCCTGTCAGTACAGGCAGGCCCTTTTTGTTGCAACCGAGTGGGTAGTATGCAAAAAATCAAAGACTTTGTCACAAAATATTACGAGGGTCTGGCCTATCTGTTTTTCGGCGGTGTGGCTACCTTGCTCAATCTGGTGTTGTTTGCCCTGTTCCAGGCCCTGTTCGGCACTGGTTTTGCCACCGGCATCGGCAATGTGCTGGACAATGTAATCTGCATTCTGTTCGCCTACTGGACCAACCATACCTTTGTGTTCCGCAGCGAAAACAAAGGTGCCGCGGCCCTGGCGGAGTTCGGGCAGTTTGTCTCCTGCCGCATTGCCACCATGATCATGGACCAGGCCATCATCTGGCTGGGGGTATCCCTCCTTGGGCCCCACGTGGCCTTTGCCGCGGCCAACGGGGCACTCTGGGCCATGGGGGTCAAGCTGTTCAGCCAGGTCATCGTCATTTTGTCCAACTATGTGTTCAGTAAGCTGTTCATCTTCAAGAAAAAATAAGGCCGCCCGGTCCGCGATGGATCGTCGGCTTTGACAACCAAGCGAAACATGACAAGGAGGCAATCCCTATGAAAAAGAAAGTCCGCGGACGTGGGTTCCGCGTGGTCGGGCTGATTCTGGGCATTGTTGGTGCCACGGTCAGCGTGACCTCCATCGTTTTCTCGGCACTGGGTCTGCACCAGGCCCATCTGTGCAAACACTGTGCGAAAGGGGACGATTTCCGTTGAAGTACACGAAAGAATTTATGTTGAGTAAAGTGGATCACACCCTGCTCAAGCCCGAGGCCACCTGGCCCCAGATTCAGACCCTGTGCGATGAGGCCATCGAAAACCACTGTGCGTCGGTCTGCATCAATACCTGCTACGTGAAGCAGGCTGTGGAATATATGGCGGGCCGCGTGCCGGTCTGCTGCGTGGTCGGGTTCCCCCTGGGTGCCATGGACACCCGCAGCAAGGCTTTTGAGGCCAAAACCGCGGTGGAAAACGGTGCTTCCGAGGTGGATATGGTCATCAACATCGGCTGGCTGAAGAACAAGCAGTACGACGATGTCCGTGCCGACATTGCCGCCGTCAAAGCTGCGGTGGGGGACAAGGTGCTCAAGGTCATCATCGAGACCTGCCTGCTCACCGATGAGGAAAAGATCAAGATGTGCGACATCGTGCCCGAGGCCGGTGCCGATTTTATCAAGACGTCCACCGGTTTCTCCACCGGCGGCGCCACCTTCCACGATGTGGAGCTCTTTGCCCAGCATGTGAAGGGCCGCTGCAAGATCAAGGCGGCGGGTGGTATCTCCACCGTGGAGGATATCGAGAAATTCCTCGACCTGGGCGCCGATCGCCTGGGCACCTCCCGCGCTGTCAAACTGCTGACCACCGGCGAGTCGGGCAGCGGGTATTGATCCGGTTGCAATCCATCTGTATGCAAGGCACCTGCCCTTTCGGGCGGGTGCATTTTTGTATAGCTTTCCCGGCCGTCGCATAGGTTGAAAAAAACGGCAAGGAGGCTTTTGTTATGGTTGCATCTCCTTTGGTCTGGACCACGCTGGCGGGGCTTTCCACCGGGGTGGGCGGGGTATTGGCGGCACTCTGCCCACCCACCCGGCGCCTGCTGGCGGTCAGTGCCGGGTTCGCGGGGGGCGTTATGCTGGCAGCGTCTTTGGCGGATCTGGTGCCCGAGGCGCTGCGTTTTTATGGGCAGTATCTGCCGCCCCTGGCCTGTGGCGCGGCGTTGGTGAGCTTGCTGGCCTGCGGTATGGTGGCGGCAGCAGCGCTGGGGCGGCTGCTGCCTGACGAGGCGGCGCTGGCCGGGCGTCTGGCCGGGGATGAGGCCCGCACAGCGGCCCTGCGCACCGCCTTGATCACCGGCACGGCCCTGTTGCTGCACAATTTTCCCGAAGGGGTGCTCACGCTGTTCGCCGGTACCGCCGACCCGGCCCTGGGGGTGCGCACAACGCTGGCCATCGCCCTGCACAATATTCCGGAAGGGCTGGCGGTAGCCGTGCCTTTTGCTTATGCTCTGCGCAGCCGGCTGGGGGGTGTCGTGGCAGCGCTGATCTCGGGACTGGCCGAACCCGTCGGTGCGGTACTGGCGCTGTGGTGCTTGCAGGGGTGGTTTACGCCGGGATTTCTCAACGGTACGGTGGTGCTGGTGGCCGGCATCATGCTCTGGGTGGCGCTGGCGCAGCTGATGCCGTCGGCGCTGCTGGAGCGGGACCGCGTCGTGGGTCTGGTAGGGGTGGCGGCTGGTGTGCTGGCCATGCTGCTGGGCATTGCGGCTTTGCCCTGAATGTGTTATACTATACCCTGTATCAATGTTGAAAAAACGCCGGGAGGGGGTGACGTATGAAGAGCCGATTGGTCGCCCTGATCCTGGCGGTTGCCTTGCTCAGCGGCTGCAGCGCCGCCAACGATGTGGATACGCTGCTGCGTGCACCCCAGCTTTCCGGCGAGAGCGCCGCGCTGCAAAAGGCGCTTAACAGCTATCTGGGGGGCAGTGCTACCCTGAAATATCCGGCCAGCGGCGACTTCCTGTCTCCCTTTGCCTTCGGCGACTGGGATGGCGACGGCGCCAACGAGGCAGCGGTCCTGTACACCGTGGATACCACCGGCTCCAACGTGTTTCTGGCGGTGCTGGAACCCAACGGGGAGAACAGCTGGCGGGTCAGCCAGACGGTGGAAGGACTTTCCAGCGAGGTGGAAACCTTTTCCGCCGCCCACCTGCGGGATGCAGACAGCCAACAGTTGCTGGCCGGGTACGGCAGTGCCCAGGGTGACCGCTATCTGGTGGTGTACGAGTATGACGGCACGACCCTTTCCACCATCATCAGCAACCGCTATACCGAGATGGTGCTGGGGGACTTTACCGGCAAGGGCAATACCCAGGATCTGGTCATCGCCCTGCCCACCGATACCGAGTACGGCGGTGTGACCTTGCAGCTGCTGACCAACGTGGAAGGGGAGTTCCGCTCCTACCAGACGCTGAACCTGGGGGAGGGATCCTACAGCGGCTGTGCGGCGCTGAGCGCTGGTCAGGGCCGGGACGATGCCATGTATCTGGTCATGGATGCCTGGGCGGGCGGCAACAGCCTGGTGTCGGACATCATCCTGTATGACGGCGAGACCGGTTTCCTGCAGCCTTACCATCCGCCTGGCCTCAGCAATCCCCAGCGCAGTACCATCCGCTACCACGAAGAACTGCTCAGCCGGGACCTAGACGGCAACGGTACCATCGACATCCCCGCCGAGGTGGATGACGGCGGGGAACTGCAAAACCCCATGGACAAAAGCCTGGTCTTCCTGCTCTGGCAGGATTACACCACCGGCAGCGGGGGCAACAGCCACTTCGGCGTATATGATACCAAGAACAACTTCTTTATGTCGCTGCCGGAATCCATGCATGGCAGCATCCTGATCCGCAGCAACCAGGGCGGGACCGGGTGGATGATCTGCAACAGTGAGGGTACCACGGTGTACTGCGAAATGCGGGTGGTGGACCCTGCCACCGCGGAGGACGCTGCCGACAGCGCGGCGGAGTATCAGCGCATTGCCAACATCGGCAGCCAGCAGTTGCAGGCGCGCATCGTAACGCCGTACTATGGGCTGAGCATCGACACCATCACCAGCGGCACGGTGCTGTTGGGACTGGAATAACGAAAGGGAGCACGGTATGAAACGAGTTTTGGTCGTGGAAGATGAGGCCAGCATCCGTGAGATGGTGGCACTGAACCTGAAAATGGCGGGGTGGGAGGTATTGGAAGCCCCCAGTGCCGAGCGGGCCCTGGAGCTGATGCATCAGAGCGAACCCTGCGATGCCGCCCTGCTGGACATCATGCTGCCCGGTATGGACGGTCTCAGCCTCTGCGAGACCATCCGCCGGGATGACAACGAAATCGGCATCATCATCGTGTCGGCCAAAGGGCAGGAGAGCGACAAGATCCGCGGTTTGTCCATCGGTGCTGACGACTATATCACCAAGCCCTTCTCGGTGTCCGAGCTGGTGGCCCGGCTGGAGGCACTGACCCGCCGCATCAAGCGTGGCAACAGCACCAAGGCCGCGGAAGAGCCCGAACAGCTGGTCAGTGGTCCCTTTGTGCTGGACGAAAAGAGCCGGGTGCTCTACAAGGCCGGCAAGCCCATCGACCTGACCCAGGTGGAATTCCAGATCATGGAACTGTTTTTCCGCAACCCGGCCACGGCGCTGGTGCGGGAAAAAATCCTGGAAGGGGTCTGGGGCAAAAACTACTTCGGCGATGTGAAGATCGTGGATGTGAACATCCGCCGTCTGCGCATGAAGATTGAGGACGAGCCCAGCAATCCGCAGCACATCCTGACGGTATGGGGTTATGGGTATCGCTGGAACGCCTGACGCCGCCGCGGCGCCGGAAAGGGGGAGAGGAACCGCCATGGCCAAGACAAGCATCATCCAGCGCTGGGTCAAGGGCAGCCTGCTCATCATGGTGCTGGTGCTGTTTGCCGCCGAGGCAATCTTCCTCTATACCAGTTACCGGGATCTGTACGGCGGGGTGCAAGGCGCCATCGAAAACCGCTTCTCCACCATTTCCGGCCGGCTGCAGGCCACCGGCACGGCGGGGGACAGCCGCGAAACGGCCGAAAGCCGCGGCCAGGCCCTGCGCCGCACGGTGGAACAGTTTGACGAAAAGGACAAGTTCGAATTCATGCTGCTGGACGCCCAGGGCATCATCCTGGCCACCAGCAGCGGTACCATGACCCAGGACCTGACCGACGGAACCGACTATATGCGGGCGCTGACCTCTGCCAGCGGCATCGGCAGCGCCATCTTCACCACCCCCCAGGGGGAACGGGTCATGGCGGTGACCTGCCTGGTGCCCTATGCGGCGGGCAATGTGGCCGCCATGCGGATGGTCACCAGCCTGACCCTGGTGGACCGCCAATGGGGGCGTTACATCGCCGTATCGGTGGGCATCGGCGTGCTGGCTTTCCTGCTCATGCTGTGGAGCGGGCTGTTCTTTGTGCGCTCCATCGTGCGCCCGCTGGGCGAGGTGGAGGCCACCGCCACCCGCATTGCCCGGGGAGACCTGAAAACCCGGCTGCCCGCCACCAAATACAACGATGAGATCGGCCGGCTGTGCGACACCATCAACCAGATGGCGGAGGACCTGGCCGAGACCGACCGGCTGAAAAACGAGTTCATCTCTTCGGTCAGTCATGAACTGCGCACCCCCCTGACCTCCATCAAAGGTTGGGTGGAAACCATCAAGACCATCGACAATCCCGACGACGAAAACTACCGGCGGGGACTTTCCATCATCGGTACCGAGACCGACCGCCTGTACACCATGGTGGAGGAACTGCTGGATTTTTCCCGCCTGCAGAACGGCATCCAGCTCCACTGCGAGGTGCTGGATTTTGTGGCCGAAGCCACCGACGCCGCCCTGTTTGTGGAAGCCCGCATCGGCCAGGAGGGGCTGCACTTTGTCTACGAGGAACCGCCCGAGCCCTACCCGGTGTGGGCGGATCCAGCCCGGTTGCGGCAGGTCTTTGTCAACGTGTTTGACAACGCCATCAAATACTCGGAGGCCGGCGGCACCATCTTCCTGACCCTGACCCGCACGGCGGATACCGTGACGGCGTCCATCCGGGACCAGGGCCGGGGCATCGCGCCGGATGACCTGGACAAGGTAAAGCAAAAATTCTTCAAGGCCCGCAACGCGGTGCGGGGATCCGGCATCGGACTGGCGGTGGTGGACGAGATTGTCCAGGCCTTGGGCGGCCATGTGGACATCGAATCCACCCTGGGTCAGGGGACCACGGTGTCCATTACGCTGCCGGTTTATCATCCCGGGCAGGAACACCTGCACGAATCCATCTGAAACAGTCCCCCCAGGGGGAAGGAGCAACTATGTCCAAAGAATTTCGCACCTCCGTGGGCGGCCAGGCCCTGATGGAGGGCATCATGATGCGCGGCCCCGAAAAGATCTGCTGTGCCGTGCGTCGTCCCGACGGGACCATCGACCTGACCTATGACACGGTGCGCACCCATTGGTACAACAAAGTCCCGCTGGTGCGGGGCGTCTGCAATATGGCCGAAAACCTCTACAAAGGCTACCAGTACCTGATGCATGCTGCCGATATTGCCATGGAGGAGGAGACCGAACCCTCGGACTCCAAGCTGGACCAGTGGCTGGAAGCCCACCTGAGCCCCGCCGTACAGAATATGCTGATGGGCTGCGCGGCTTTTGCCGGTGTGGTGCTGGCGCTCTTCCTCTTCACCTTTCTGCCCACCTTCCTCACCGGACTGGTGGCCGATGTGGTGCCCATGGGGCGCTGGCCCCGGGTCATCCTGGAGGGCGTGCTCAAAATGGCCATCTTTCTGGGGTATATGTTCCTGTGTACCCGCTACAAGGAACTGCACCGGGTCTTTGAATACCACGGTGCCGAACATAAGACCATCGCCTGCTATGAGGCAGGGCTGCCGCTGACGGTGGAAAACATCCGCAAACAAAGCCGGTTCCATCCCCGCTGCGGCACCAGTTTCATGATTCTGGTGATCATCATCAGCATTTTCCTGTACGCCGTGCTGCCCTGGACCAGCACCTGGCTGCGCATTGTGTACAAGCTGTGCATGTTCCCGTTGCTGGTGGGTATCTCCTACGAGATCCTCAAATGGGCGGGGCGGTCGGACAGCCTGCTCTCCCATATCATCTCCCAGCCGGGGCTGTGGATGCAGCGGCTGACCACCTTTGAGCCGGACGATTCCATGATCGAAGTGGCCATTGCCGCCGTTACGCCGGTCCTGCCGGAAAACCGGGAGGATGGCCGCTGGTGAACACTGCATTTCAGGCACTGACCACCCGGCTGCAGGCTGCCGGCGTACCCGACGCCCGCTTCGACGCGGCCCAGCTCTACCGCTTTGTCACCGGGCGGGATCCCCGGTTGGATGACGGACCCTCCCCGGAGGAAGCGGCCCGGCTGGAAGCCCTGGCCGCCCGCCGTGCCGCCCGGGAACCGCTGCAGTACCTGCTGGGGGAGTGGGATTTCCTCGACTTTACCCTGAAGGTAGGCCCCGGGGTCCTTTGTCCCCGGGCTGACAGCGAGGTAGTCTGCGAGACCGCCATCGAGCTGCTGCGGGACAAGCCTGCCCCCGTGGTGCTGGATCTCTGCGCCGGCACCGGCTGTCTGGGGCTGGGGGTGGCCCGGGCCTGTCCGGGGGCGCAGGTTACCTGTGTGGAAAAAAGCGCCGAAGCCTGGCCCTATTTGCAGGCCAACACCGCCGGAACCGCTGTGCGCACCGTGCTGGCCGATATCTTTGCCTGGTACCGGACGCTGGCCCCGGAGAGCGTAGACCTGATCCTGTCCAATCCGCCCTATCTGACGGCCGGGGAGATGGCCGCCCTCATGCCGGAAACCGCCTATGAGCCCGCCATGGCCCTGGATGGCGGCGAAGACGGTCTGGCCTTTTACCGGCTGCTTACCGCCCGGTATAGGATGGCGCTGCGCCCCGGCGGCTGGCTGGTACTGGAAATCGGCTGTGCCCAGGCGGCGGATGTGCTGGCCCTGGGGGCCACACAAGGGTGGTCCCATGGCCGGTGCCGCAAGGATTACGGCGGCAATGATCGGGTGATTGTGCTGCAAAAACCCGAAAAAACCGGCTGAAAGTCCCGGTTATGGGATACTATATACACAACATATGGTTGTATTTTCAATCCGGATCGTATATAATAGACCCAGACGCAAAGGATAAAAGCGATTGTTTTACAGATAAAGGAGAACCGCAAGATGGCAGCAAAGAAAGACACTTCCCCCAAGAGCACCGGTCCGGCCACCGACAAGAAGGCTGCGCTGGAAACCGCTCTGGCACAGATTGAAAAACAGTTCGGCAAAGGCGCCGTCATGAAGTTGGGGGCCAATGTGACCATGCAGGTGGACGCAATCCCCACGGGCAGTCTGGGTCTGGACCTGGCGTTAGGCATCGGTGGTCTGCCCCGGGGCCGTATCATCGAGATTTATGGACCGGAATCCTCCGGCAAGACCACCCTGGCCCTGCAGGTGTTGGCCGAAGCCCAGAAGATGGGCGGCGAAGTGGCCTTCATCGACGTGGAACATGCCCTGGACCCGGCTTATGCCAGCGCCCTGGGCGTGGACATCGACAGCCTGCTGGTCAGCCAGCCTGATACCGGTGAGCAGGCCATGGAAATCTGCGAAGCGCTGGTCCGCTCCGGCGCCATTGACGCGGTGGTTGTGGACTCGGTGGCGGCTATGGTGCCCCGCGCCGAAATCGAGGGCGAGATGGGCGACAGCCATGTGGGTCTGCAGGCCCGTCTGATGAGCCAGGCGCTGCGTAAACTCACCGGCGTCATCGGCAAGACCAACACGGTGTGCATCTTCATCAACCAGCTGCGTGAGAAGGTGGGCATCGTCTACGGCAACCCCGAAGTGACCACCGGCGGCCGGGCCCTGAAGTACTATTCCAGCGTGCGCATCGATGTGCGCCGGATTGAAGGCCTCAAGGATTCCACCGGTGCTTTCATCGGCAACCGTACCCGTGCCAAGATCGTCAAGAACAAGGTGGCGCCCCCCTTCCGGGAGGCGGAATTCGACATCATGTTCGGCGAGGGTATTTCCAAGATCGGCGAAATCCTTGACCTGGGTGTCAAGTTGGGCATCGTCCAGAAGAGCGGTGCCTGGTTCAACTACGGGGATATGCGCCTGGGCCAGGGCCGCGACAACGCCAAACAGTTTCTAAAGGACCACCCCGAGGTCTCCGACGAGATCGAGAAGATCGTTCGTGCCAATGCCGACCGTCTGCTGGCCGCCGGCAAGAAGGGCACCGTCAAACCGCTGGATCCCAGCGAGATCGTCAAACCTGTCGCCCCCGGCGAGGGCCCTGCCGCTGCGGCGCCGGCCCCCAAGACCACCGGCGATGAGGTGGATCTGGACATTATGGTTGACGAATAATGCCAAAGCTGACCCAGATCAAGGAAACCAAGCGGGGGCGGCTGGCCCTGTTCCTGGATGGGGAATTTGTTTTTTCCCTGGACGAGGATACCTTCGCCACGGCCCATCTTCACGAGGGGGACGACCTGGAACCCTGGCAGGTGGAGCAGCTGCGCAAGCAGAGCGATACCCGCCGTGCGCTGGACAAGGCTATGGACTATCTCTCCCTGCGGGATCACGCCGCGGGGGAACTGTACCAGAAACTCTGCCGCAAGTTTGACGCCCACAGCGCCGCCTGGGCGGTGGCGCGGGCCGGGGAACTGGGCCTTTTGAACGACGAGGGCTTTGCCCGCCGCCGTGCCGCCGAGCTGCTGCGCAAGCGCAAATCCCGGCGGGAGATCCTGCAGGACCTGGCGGCCAAGGGCATCGACCGGGATACCGCTGCCCGGGCGGTGGAGGATCTGTACGACACCGACGAAACGGGGGAGGACCCCGAACTGACCACCGCCCGCGCTCTGGTGGCGCGGCAGTATGCCGCCAAGCTGGCTGCCGGCAAACGGGACCAGGTGGCGGCAGCACTGGCCCGGCGCGGATTCTCCCATGGGGTAATCCGCACGGTGCTGGACGAAACCGACGACCCAACCGAATCTGAACCATAAGGAAACATCTATGAACATTGCCATTATCTCCCTGGGCTGTCCCAAGAATCAGGTGGACGCCGACGTCTTTTGCCACGCACTGCTGAAGGAGGGCCACACCACGGTGGCCGACCCGGCCGAAGCGGACGTGATCATCGTCAATACCTGCGGCTTTATCGAGTCCGCCAAAACCGAAGCCATCGAGAACATCCTCATGGCCTGCCAGTACAAGCAGCAGAACCCCGACCTGAAGGTCATCGTCACGGGCTGCCTGGCCGAGCGGTACAAACAGCAGATCGTCCAGGAAATCCCCGAGGTGGACGCGGTGGTGGGCATCGGCTCCAATGCTGCGCTGCCGGCCATTGTGGCCCGGGTCTGCGCGGCCGGTGCCGGCCAGGTGGAAAGCTACGGCCCCAAGAGCGATATGCCGCTGGGCGGCGCGCGGGTCATCTCCACCCCCCGGCACTATGCCTACCTGAAAATTGCCGAGGGCTGCAACAACCGCTGCCATTATTGCGCCATTCCGCTGATCCGCGGCCCGCTGCGCAGCCGCCCGCTGGAGGATTGCGTGGCCGAAGCCCGCTGGCTGGCAGGGGAGGGTGTCCGGGAACTGATCCTGGTGGCCCAGGACCCCACCGCCTACGGCGAGGACTGGGGCAAACCGGGGGCTGTCTGCGAGCTGCTGGATCGCCTGCAGCAAATTGACGGCATCCGCTGGATCCGCATTCTCTATGCTTACCCCGAGCGTATCAGCGACGACTTCATCGCCGCCATGGTGCGCAACACCAAGGTGGTGCCCTATCTGGACCTGCCCATCCAGCATTGCGACGATGCGGTGCTCAAGGCGATGAACCGCCGCGGCGGCCGGGCCGAGATTGAGGATGCGGTCCACCGGCTGCGGGCTGCCATTCCCGGCATTACGCTGCGTACCACCCTGATCGCCGGTTTCCCCGGCGAGACCGAGGAACAGTACGCCGAGCTGTGCGATTTTGTCAAGACCATGCGGTTTGACCGGCTGGGCTGCTTTGCCTATTCGGCGGAGGAAAACACCGTGGCTGCCAGGATGGAGGGCCAGCTGGACGAGGAAACCAAACAGCGCCGGGCCGACCATATCATGGAACTGCAGGCGGAAGTCAGCGCCCAGCGGGAAAAGGAAAAGGTGGGCCAGACGCTGGAATGCATCTGCGATGGTGTGGACGAGGAGACCGGCATGTACCTGCTGCGCTCCAAGGCCGACTGTCCCGAAATTGACGGCAACGTGCTGACCCCGGCGGATACCCCGCTGGAGACCGGTGCGTTCTACAACGTGACCATCACCGATGCCGATACATACGACCTCTACGGCTATGCCGAGGAAAAACTGGAGGACTGAGTTATGAATCTGCCCAACAAACTGACGATGCTTCGCGTGATTCTGGTGCCGGTGTTCATGGTGTTTGCCGCCTTCAGCCGCTACGGCACGGCGGAATACAACCAGACCTTCATGCTGGTGGCCGGTATCGTCTTTGCCGTGGCCAGCATTACCGATTTCCTGGACGGATACATTGCCCGCAAATACCACCTGGTCACGGACTTCGGCAAGTTCATGGATCCCCTGGCCGACAAGTGCCTGACCACCGCGGCCTTTATCTATATGGTGGCCGACGGCATCTGCTCGCCGGTGGTGCTGGCCGTCATCCTGTTCCGGGAATTTGCTGTGGCCGGCGTGCGGATGATCGCCGCCGAATCCGGCACCGTCATTGCCGCCAACATGTGGGGCAAGGTCAAGACCGTGCTGCAGATGCTCACCATCCTGTTCTACTACTTTGGTGCCGCGCTGAGCGGTCCCGCCGATGCAATGGGGGTGGGGGTCATCACGATGGTTCTCACCTGGCTGGTGGCGGCGGCCACCGTCCTGTCCGGTGGTATCTATCTGTGGCAGAACCGCAGCTGCTTTATGCAGGCAAAATAACAACGGGGGTTTACTGCTTTGCCAAATTTTGCACCCCGCGCAAAAGTACAGCAGATTTTTGCCAGAATGACCCGCCCCGAGCGGGCCGTTCTGGCTTTGCTGTGTCTTTTTGCCGTCAAATTTCTGTTCAGCACCGCAGCCCATTTCCTGCCGGTGCTGCAGCCGGTGGATATGCTGGGCAGCGGCCGCCATCCGGTGGATGTCTGGCTGCTGCTGCTCTGCTGTACGGCGCTTCTGGGCACTTACTGCCTGTACCGCTGTGCCCTGCGGGCGGCATCCGTCCGGCTGACGACCTTTGACGGGGCGGTGCTGGCCCTCTGCTGTGTGGTCAGCGCGGCCTTTTATCTGCACGCCATGGTGGGGCGGCAGAGTCTCTACCTCTGGGACAACGCCACCTACTACAACCTTCAGGTCCGCCTGGAGTCCAACTTTGCCGACGGGGTCTTTATGGGGGTGGGTTCCACCATCTATAAGACCTGGTTCAATGATTACGCGCCGCTGGTCATCAACATCCTGCTGGAACCTTTCTTTATGTTCACGGCGCGTACGGCCAACACCTTCGCCATCCTCTGTGCGCTGCTGATTCCGTCGCTGGTGTACGGCAGTGCGCTGGTGCTGCTGCAGGTGCTGCGCCGCCAGCTGGCGCCCCGTGCGCCCCGGCTGTTCACGGCGCTGGGTATGGCCTTTGTGCTGCTGCTGCCGCTGCTGCATATTGCTCTCTACCGGGGCATGCCCGACCTGCTGGGGGTGGCCTTTGCCTTTATGATCATGGCCCTGCTCACGGGATATGATTTCACCGTCCCCGCGCCCGCCCGACTGGTCTGCCTGGCGGCCTTTACCGGTATGCTCATCGTCACCCGACGCAGCTATATGTTCACCGTGGTGGTGCTCTTCCTCTTCTACGGGGTGTGGACGCTCTTCCGGGCGGTCCGGAACCGGCAAAAGGCCGCTTTTGTGCGGTTCTGGCGGTTTGCCATCATCTCGCTGGTCTGCGTGGGGCTGCCGCTGGCTCCCATGTTCTGGCGGATCGTCAAGGCCGACTACAGCGACCGCTATGCCACCTACCAGACCGGCGGGTTCTTCGCGGAACTGCACAACCAGTACATCTATCTGGGGCTGCTGATTGCCGCCATCTTTGCCGTGGGCTTTTTGTACGGACTGTATAAAAAGAATACAAGATTCCTTTCTGTATTGTCTTTGGCCGGTGCGGTGGTCACGGTGCTGCTGGTGACCCGGGTCCAGAATATGGACGACCACCAGTCGCTGGCCGTGGCGCCCTTCTATCTGCTGGGGTGTTTTCTCTGCGCGCTGGCGGTGGCCAATCTGGCGGTCCCGCTGCTGCGGGGGCTTCTGGCCGTCCTGCTGGGGGGACTCTGCGTGCTCAATTTCGGCGGCTGCAGCCAGATTCTGCCCATCGTCTTTCCCAGCGCGGTGTACAGCGGACTGTTCTTCTATGTGGACAACGAGCGCACCGATATGGAGGGCATTGCCGCCGTCAACGACTGGCTGCGGGCCAACTGCAGCGGGGAAAATTCGGCGTACATGATCTGCCACGGCGTGGTGTACAGTGCGGACGTCTTCCGCGCGGCGGCCCTGCCCGACGAGAGTATCCGCACCATTCTGGCTTACGGTGCGGTGAACCCTGGCAACGATGCCTTCCCCAAGGAGCTGTTTACGGCCCAGGCGGTGCTGACTTGCACACCCTTTGACCCCAGCAACCACACCGAAAAAATCAACAACGCCTTCCTGGAAAACCAGGAGCGGTACCATCCCTTCGAGGTGGCTGCCACCTTCGATATGGGCAACGGCTATACCATTACGGCCTACCGCCGCGTCCAGGCCCCCACGGTGGAGGAGCTGGACACCTACCGGCGCTGGCTAGCCGAGGAAGATGCCCAGTACCCCTACAATTTCAGCGCCGTGTGGGATCAGCTGGAAATCCAGTTCGCAAATAACGGCTGAATACTTGCAACGGCGCCCTGTGGCGACTATAATAGAAACCATCGGAGACCATTGGAATGGGAAAGGAATGGACCACCATGCAGATTTTCAACACAATGACCCGTCAGAAAGAGGAGTTCGTCCCCCAGAAGGCAGGCGAGTACCGCATCTATGTCTGCGGCCCGACGGTGTATAACTATATCCATATCGGCAACGCGCGTCCCATGATCGTGTTCGACACGTTGCGCCGCTATCTGGAATACTGCGGCAACAAGGTGTACTATGTTTCCAACATCACCGACATTGACGACAAGCTGATCCAGAAAGGCCAGCAGGAAGGCATCTCCATGCAGGAGGTGGCCCGCAAGTTTGAAGCGGAGTACATCAAGGATTCCGAGGGCCTCAACGTGGAAGCCCCCACCGTGCGCCCCCGTGCCACCGAGCATATCGGTGAGATCATCAAGATCGTCAAGGATCTGGTGGAATCCGGGCATGCCTATGTGGCCCGCAACGGCGACGTCTATTTCCGGGTCAAGTCCGACCCCGGCTACGGCAAGCTGAGCCACCTGAACCTGGACGATCTGGAGAGCGGTAACCGCGCCCTGCGCAGCCAGATGGACGACGACCTGAAGGAAGATCCCGCGGACTTCGCGGTCTGGAAGGCCGCCAAGCCCGGCGAGCCCTACTGGGAGAGCCCCTGGGGACACGGTCGTCCCGGCTGGCATATCGAGTGCAGCGCCATGGCCCGCAAGCATCTGGGCCAGACCATCGACCTGCATGCCGGCGGCCAGGACCTGATCTTCCCTCACCACGAAAACGAGATTGCCCAGAGCGAGTGCGCCAACGGCTGCACCTTCAGCCGGTACTGGATGCACAACGGCTTCCTGAACATCAACAACGAAAAGATGTCCAAGAGCGCGGGCAACTTCTTCACCGTGCGGGAAATTGCCGAAAAGTACGGCTATGAGCCCATCCGGTATTTCATGCTCACGGCGGGGTACCGCATGCCGCTGAACTACACGGTGGACCTGATCGAGAGCTGCAAGAACAGCCTGGAACGTCTGTATACCTGCCGGGACAATCTGGACTTTGCCATCCAGCACGCCCACGGCACCGACACGGCACTGGCTGCCAAGTGCGAGGAAGCACGCACCAAGTTCAAGGCCGCCATGGACGACGACCTGAACACCCCCGATGCGCTGGCGGCGATCTTCGACTTTGTGAAGGAGATCAACACCCAGTCCGATGCCTCGGACAAAGCCACGCTGGAACTGGCCGCCAAGACCTTTGACGAGCTGACCGGTGTGCTGGGATTGCTGTACAACCGCAAAAAGGACGAAGTACCCGCCGAGGTAACTGCCCTGGTGGAGGAGCGCGCCGCCGCCAAAAAGGCCAAGGATTGGGCCAAAGCGGACGCCATCCGTGCCCAGCTGACCCAGATGGGCTGGAGCGTCACCGATACCGCTCAGGGCCCGAAGATTGCAAAACTGTAAAAAGATGACGCAGGGGCTGCCTGCGTGTTGCCGACGGGAGCGTTCCGGTCGGACACCACGCGGGCAAGCCCCGTGCGTTTTATGGTTAGGATTCTATGACACAGAGTACGTTACATCGAAAAATCCAGAGCCCACGGCCCCTTTGGCTGCTGCTGGGGGCGGCCCTTCTGCTGCGGCTGATCCTGGCCGTGGTCACCGAAGGCTACCCCTATGATATGAGCTGTTTTGTGGCCTGGGGCGACAAGCTGGCTGCCCAGGGGCCGTCAGCCTTTTACAGCGAGGGCTATTTTGCCGATTATCCGCCCGGGTACCTTTGGGTGCTGGGATTGGTGGGGCTGTTGCGGGCCGCTTTCTCGCTGTCCTATGAGTCGCCGCTGACCTACCTGTTGCTGGCCGTGGTGCCCAGTCTCTGCGACTGTGCCGCCGCATGGCTGGTCTGGCAGGTGGCACAGCGTGCCATGCCCGGCAGCCGTGCTGGATGGATGCTGACAGCGTTCACAGCTTTCAATCCGCTGTTGCTTTTTGACACCGGCGTCTGGAAACAGATCGACGGTGCCTTCTCGTTGCCGCTGCTGCTCTGCTTCCTGCTTTTGGAAGAACGGCGGTATCTGCCGGCGGCGCTGTGCTACGGCATCGCGCTGGCCATCAAGCCCCAGGCACTGCTTTTCGGACCGGTGCTGGCGGCCTGCTTCCTGGCAGCCATCGTCCGGGAGGACAACCGCTTCCGGGCCTTTGTGCGCTGCTTTGGCGGCGCGGTGGTGGCCCTGCTGCCGCCGCTGGTGCTGGCCATTCCCTTTTACGGGGTGACGAAGCTGCTGCCTTCGCTGTTGGAAAAGTATTCCGGCACCGTATCGGGCTACCCTTATGCCTCCATCAATGCCTTCAACTGGATGACGGCGCTGGGCGGTAATTGGAAATCTCTGGATGATATTGCCCTGCTGGGTATTCCCTGGCATGTGCTGGGATGGTTCCTGATTCTGGTGGTCACCGGTGGGCTGGTGTTCTTTGCGGTGCGCAGCGAGCAGGCGGGACGCTTTTCCCCGTTGCTGCTGGCGGCGTACTATGGCCTGGGCGTCTTCACTTTCGGCCATTGTATGCACGAGCGTTACATGGTACCCGGCGTACTGCTGACCTTACTGGCGGCAGCCCGCTGGAACGATATCCGCTTGTATGCGGCGGGTTTCGGCTTGTCCCTCACAGGGTTTGTCAACCTGGCCACCGTCTACTCGTTGGCAGGGACCGAGGATGAATGGCTGACCAGTGCCACCAGTTCCACAGTGGCGGTGCTGGTGGGCCTGGCCGAGACGGTCTGTTTCGTCATGCTTCTCTTTGCCGTCTGGGATCTGGCGCTCCGCGGCCATGCGCTGGCATTGCCTGCCCGAACACGGGCGGAGGAGCCGGTGCCGCCGGACCAGCCGGTCTGGACCCGGAGGGAAGTGCTGGGAATGGCAGCGCTTACCGCAGCCACCGCGCTGTTGAGCTTTGCCTATCTGGGGGATACTACCGCCCCGCAACATCCGCTGGATGCCACCGACACCCGGCTGACCGAGACAGTCACGGTGGGAGAAAATGGGGTGAACCTGTGGGTTTATCCGGGGGTGTCCTTTGGGGGCAGCCTGACGGTGGCCGACGGGCAGGGCACCGTGCTGCTGGTGCAGGAACTGGGCTACAGTACCTGTTTCAGCTGGAGTGAAAACCGTTTGCCGGTCACGGCCGGTCAGACCCTGACCGTCACGGTGGAAAATGCCCAGGTCTTTGAGATGGCGTTCCGGGACGGGGACGGCAACCTGGTGCCGGTTACAGGGGGCGGTGCCCTCTTTGATGAGCAGGCAGCAGTGCCGGACGCCATCAGCCAGCTCAACAGCATGTATTTCGATGAGATCTACCATGGCCGCACCGGCTATGAGCAACTGCACAAAATGCCGGTTTATGAGACTACCCACCCGCCGCTGGGCAAGGACCTGATTATGGCAGGCATTGCGCTGTTCGGCATGACCGGCTTCGGGTGGCGGTTCTCCGGCTCGCTGTTCGGTGTGCTGCTGGTTCCCCTGGCCTGGTGCTTTGCCCGGCGTCTGACCCGCCGCCGTTGGATCGGCGCGGTGGCCGGTGTGTTGCTGGCTCTGGATTTCATGCGCTTTGCCCAAAGCCGTATTGCCACCATCGACATCTACGGAACTTTTTTCATTCTGCTGGGCGCCTACTGTATGCTGTGGTATTGCCAGAGTGTGCTGCAAAAGGGGGTTAACGGCTCCCTGTTGCCCATGGCGCTGGGCGGCGTTGCCTTCGGTCTGGGATGTGCGGCCAAATGGACCGGTATTTATGCCGGTGCCGGGCTGGCCATCCTCTATCTGGGGGTGCTGTACGCCCGCTGGCGGCAGAAACAGCCCGGGTTCTGGGCGGAATTCCGCACGGCAGCCGTGGGCGGGGTGGTCTTCTATGTGGCGCTGCCCTTGTGTATCTATATTGCTTCCTACCTGCCCTACTGGTGGCGGGATGCCTCCTTTGGGCTGGCCGACTGGTGGCAGTGCCAGGTGTCCATGTATGAGTACCATGCCAACCTGGAAGCTACCCATCCCTTCGAGAGCCGCTGGTACACCTGGCTGCTGGGGCTGCGGCCCGTCTGGTATTACCAGAACACCCATTTGCCCGACGGTATGAAGGCCAGCATTGCGGGCCTGGGAGGGCCTGTCATCTGGCTGGTGGGGCTGGTCTGTCTGGTGGCACTGTTGTGGCATCAGGTCAGCGGCCGGGGCAGTCGGGCCGGGGCCGGGGTCCTGATTCTCTACGGCACCCAGCTGATCCCCTGGATGCTGGTCACCCGGTGCACCTTCCTGTACCACTATTTCCCCAGTTCGATGTTCTGCCTGGCGGCCATTGCCCTGGTGCTGTCCCACCTGCGCAACCGGCGCAAGGCCCTGCGGATGGGGCTGACTCTCTGCGGTTTATCGGCGGTTCTGTTTGCCCTGTATTATCCGGTGCTGTCCGGTCTGCCCATCCCCGCCTGGTGGGCGCAGGCCCTGGAGGTCCTGCCCAGCTTCGGCTTTTATTGATCCTTACAAAAAACGCCCCGTGGAAGCGCATGCGCTTCTGCGGGGCGTTTTTTGCCTGACGCTACTCAGGCTTCTGGGAGGTAAATATGATGAGGCAGGCCTTCCACATAAATGGGGGTCAGTTCGGCCTGGATCAACGGCATTGCATAGGAGATAAACTCCTTGGTCATGGCGGTGTGATCCGCATTGACCCATTCCAGCGGGACCTTTTTCTCCAGGTTGGCCACTTCCGAAATGGGATGCAGGCTGGTGCCGCACTGGTAGGGGGCGTTGGAGATGCGGTCCAGGGCCACCATCTCGCCGGTGTGTCCCTCAAAGGCGGCCTTGGCGGCAGCGCCGCCCACCTGGTAGGCTTCGGTGATATCGGTACGGCTGGTCAGATGTCCGGCACAGCGCTGCAGGGTGGAAAGCTCGATGCAACGGGTCTTGGTGTCCAGCCGGCGGGCTACCGTATTGGCCAAAAACCGGGCGGTACCGGTCAAAGCCTTGTGGCCGAAGGCGTCCACCGCATGGACATCATCGGCCAGTTCGCAGACGTAGCGGCCGTCCTCCAGCTTGACGCCCTCCGACACGGCAATGACGATGGAGGGTTTGGTTTTCTGCATCCGCTCCACCTTTTCCACAAAGTGGTCCACATTGAAGGGCACTTCGGGCAGGCAGATCATGTCCACCCCTTCGCAGTCCTCGACCTTGGCCAGGGCGGCCGCGGCAGTCAGCCAACCGGCGTTGCGGCCCATAATCTCCACGATGGTCACGTATTTGGTGCCGTACACCGTGGCGTCCCGGATGATCTCCTTCATGACCACGCCGATGTACTTGGCGGCACTGCCATAACCGGGGGTGTGGTCGGTGACCATCAGGTCGTTGTCAATGGTCTTGGGTACGCCCATAAAGCGGATCTCGCTGCCGATGTGGGCGCCGTAATCGGCCAGCTTGCCGATGGTATCCATCGAGTCGTTGCCGCCGATATAGAAGAAGTAGCCGATGTCCAGCTCCTTCAGGATCTCAAACAACTGCAGGTAGACAGCTTCCTCCTCGGGGGTATGCCAGTCGGGCAGCTTATAGCGGCAGCTGCCCAGGTAGCTGGAGGGCGTACGCTTGAGCAGCTCAATGTCCAATGCGTTCGTCAGCTTATCATCCAGCACACAGGTGCGCCGCTCCAACAGACCGGCCACACCGTGCAGCATGCCGTAGACCTTGCCGGCTCCACGGCGCTTGCAACTCTCGTACACGCCCGCCAGGCTGGCGTTGATGACCGAAGTGGGGCCGCCGGATTGACCGACAATCGCATTTTTTGCCATAAGATACCTCCTGCATTTTTTACAAGGTTTTGCGCCGCAGGGCACAGAAAACGGCCGCAGGGCGCACCGGATTTGTTGTATCCAGTGTACCATGCGGCCGTTTTTTTTGCTATTGCAGGAGTTGCCGAAAAAATGGCGTTGCGTTGTGAAACTTTTTGTTCCGCTCTGCGGAACGGTTGAAGGTGCCTGTGGGAACACAGCAGTAGAAAGTTCCACTATGCGGAACGCTTTGCGGGATTTTGCAGCAAAATACGCAGTTTTACATTGCAAAAATTGCTGGCACTGGGCATCTTGCCCAAAAATCAGCCCAGATGGATGTGGCGGGGCACGCCGTTGATGTAGATGGGGGTCAGTTCCGCCTGGATCAGCGGACGGGCATACCGCTCAAACTGTTCGTTGACGTGCATGCCGTCGGCGGCAATCCACTCGTCGGGAACCTTCTTTTCAAAGTTGGCAACCTGGGTTACATCCACCATCTCGGTCTTGATGCGGTAAGGTTGATCGCTCAGCCGCTTGATGGCGCACATCTCGGCGGTTTCACCGCGCATGGCAGCCTCCACAGCGGCACCGCCCACCTGGTAGGCCTCGGTGATGTCGGTGCGGCTGGCCAGGTGACTGGCGCAGCGCTGCAGGGTGGAAAATTCGATGGCACGGGTCTTGCAGCCCAGGCGCACCCGGATCAGCTCAGCCAGATACCGGCTGGTGCCGCTGAGGATGGCCTTGTGACCGAAAGCGTCCAGCTGTCCGGCGGTGGAGACCAGATCACAGAGGAAGACACCCTCAGCGTTTTTGACACCTTCGCTTACCGCAATGATCACGTTGTGGCGTTCCTTTTCCAGCTGCGCCACCTTGGCCAGGAACGCTTCCTCATCGAAAGCGCGCTCGGGCAGCAGGATCAGGTCGGGACCGCTGCAGTCCGGCCCGGCGGCCAGGCTGGCCGCGGCAGCCAGCCAGCCGGTGTGGCGGCCCATAATTTCGGCCACCGTCACGCTGCGCATGTCATACACGCTGGAGTCGCAAATGACTTCCTTCAGGATGGTGGCGATATACTTGGCAGCGCTGCCGTAGCCGGGAGTGTGGTCGGTGAGCATCAGGTCGTTGTCGATGGTCTTGGGCACGCCGATAAAGCGGATTTTGCTGCCGATGGCCTTGCCGTAACCGGACAATTTGGAGATGGTGTCCATCGAGTCGTTGCCACCGATGTAGAAGACCGCCCCGATGTCATACTGGGTAAACAGGTCGAACAGCTGCTTGTACGGACGTTCGTCCACAGCAGCTTCAGGCAGTTTATGACGGCAGCTGCCCAGGAAGCTGGACGGTGTGCGCTTGAGCAGCTCGATGTCCATCTTGTCGGACAGAACGGTGTCCAGATCGACAATCTTGCCTTCCAGCACGCCTTCAATGCCGTACTGCATGCCGTACACGTGCGGGGCACCACACGCTTTGGCGGTTTCGTAAACGCCCGCCAGGCTGGAGTTGATAACGGCGGTGGGGCCGCCGGATTGTCCTACCAATACATTTTTCATCGCGTGTACCTCTTGTATATTTTTATAATGAAATTACAATGCGTATTTTTCAATGGCTTCCGCCACGCCATCATGGTTGTTGTCGGCGGTGATCACGTCGGCTGCGTGTCGGACCTCCCGGGTGGCGTTGCCCATGGCCACACCCAGGCCGGCAGCCTCCAGCATGGTCAGGTCATTGCCGGAATCGCCCACCGCCATCACCTGATCCCGGGCCAGGCCCAGGCGTTCGGCCAGGGCCATCAGACCGCGGCCTTTGCTGACGCCGGGGGCGTTCAGCTCCATGTTGCGCTCGATGCTGGAGGTAATCTCCAGTTGGGGGCAGGCTTTGGCCACCGCCTGCCAGGCGGCATCCCGTTGCGCCTCGGTGGGGTACAGAATGCTGAATTTTTCAATCTCCCGGGGATGTGCCTCCATCATGGCGTGCATATCGGGTACCTCATTGCGGGTGCTGCGGAAATACTCCCGCAGGTTTTCCGGCACCATGCTCAGGCTGTCCTGGGCGTTGGCGGTGGTGGTGTAGCTTTCCCCGTCAATGAAGATGCTCAGCATGCCGCCGTAGTCTTCCAGCACGTCAAAGGCACGCTCGGCCTGTTCCATATCAAAGGGCAGGCTGACCAGCTTTTCCCCGGTCTGCAGGTCCACCACCGAAGCTCCGTTGGAGGTCAGGGCGTACCGCACGCCTGGAATCTCCAAAAAAGCTTTGGGCACACCGGTGACGGTACGGCCGGTGGCCGGCAGTACGGTAATGCCTTTTTGCAGGGCGGCGCGGATAGCCTCCAGCGTGCGCGGGGTAATTTCCTTTTGGTCATTGAATACGGTCCCATCCAAATCCAACGCAATCAGACGAATCTGCATATACTTCTCCCCAATCATTGTTATCCATGTTAAATTTTACCGCAAAACGCCCGTGATTGCAACCTGGGGCATGGTGTGCTACAATGAATAAACTGTAAAATATGAAATTTCCGGAAGGGAAGGGGAACGATGACCGCAAAACGCCTGTGGTTGCCGGATGTGCTGCGGGGGGCTGCCCTGGTGAACATGCTGGCCTACCATGCGCTGTATGACTGGGTCTATGTGTTCGGTCACACGGGCGGCTGGTACGATATCTGGTCGCCGGGGTGCCATATCTGGCAGCAGTATATCTGTTGGAGTTTCATCCTGCTTTCGGGATTCAGCTTCCCGTTGGCCCGTCGCCCGCTGAAAAACGGCCTGGTGGTGGCCGGTTGTGCCGTGGTGCTTACGGTGGTTACGGTGGGGTTTATGCCCTCCGAGTCCATCTGGTTCGGGGTGCTGCACCTCAACGCAGCGGCGGTCCTGCTCACCTGCCTGGTACGGCCATGGCTGCAAAAATGCCCGGCGGGCCTGGGTCTGGCCGTTTGCGCGGCGCTGTTTGCCCTGACCAACCAGATCCCCGAAGGGTATCTGGGGTTTGAGACACTGCGCCTGTGCGCATTGCCGGGGACCTGGTACGCAACGAACTTGTTCTGGCTGGGCCTGCCCGATCTGACCCGGTTTGCCTCGGCCGATTATTTCCCCCTGGTGCCCTGGCTGTTCTTGTTCTGGTGTGGCTATTTCCTGGCGGGAATCTGGCACCCGAAACGGGGACCTGCCCCGGCACCGCTGCGTCCGCTGGCTGCGGTGGGACGGCATACCCTGTTGGTGTACATGCTGCATCAGCCGGTCATCTATGGGGTCCTCTGGTTCTGGCATGCGACCCGCTGAAGGCTCCTGGTGGAAAAGCGGAAAAAATGTTAAAAAATTAAAAATTCCACGTTCCAGGCCCTATTTCCCAGTTGACACAGACGGGGTCAGTATAGTATAATCTTGTTTACTGGTTAATTGTATTTGACCGGCAAACTCCTGTCTCAGGTCAAGGGAGGGAAGAAGATGTCGGAGATCCGTGTCAAAGAGGGCGAGTCCCTCGAGAGCGCTCTGCGCCGTTTCAAGCGCAGCACCGCCCGTAGCGGCGTGTTGGCCGAGGTGCGTAAGCGTGAGGCTTATGAGAAGCCGTCTGTGCGCCGTAAGAAGAAGTCCGAGGCTGCCCGCAAGCGCAAGTTTAAGTAAGCTAGCTTACAAAGAACGACTGTGCAGGCCCGCGTTTTGCGCGGGCCTGCACTTTTTGTATAAGGAGCTGTACCATGATCCTGACCCCGGAATATATCTTTCGAAAGATCGAATGCATCCATCCGGATTTTCTGGCCCGGCAGGGCATCCGCGCCCTGGTGCTGGATGTGGACAATACGCTGACCGGTGACAACAGCCAGGTGCTGGAGGACAGCGTGCAGGCCTGGCTGCAGGAGATGCGTGCCGCCGGTATCAGCCTGACCATCGTTTCCAACAACACGGCCGGGCGCGTGCGGCCTTTTGCCCAACGCATCGGCCTGGACTGGGTGTCCCTGGCCTGCAAGCCGCTGCCCCTGGGGCTGATGATTGCCCGCCACCGGCTGGGGGTGTCCAAATCCCAGATGGCCATGGTGGGGGATCAGATATTTGCCGACCGGATGGCTGCCGGCTTGTACGGGATCCGGTGCCTGTTCCTGCTGCCCCGTACCCCCCACGACAAGGCCGGCAGCGTCAAGTTCAAGCGCAAGTTTGAGCCGTACTGGATTCAACGCTATTACCATAAAGGAGGCAAACTCTATGAGTGAGCAAGCCCGGTTTGGTCCGGCGGGCCTGGCGGACAGCTACCCCGGTAAAAAGTTCGACCCGGAGGGAATTGCCGCGTTTACGGCCGGATTCGGTCTGACGGCCTTTGAGTACCAGTGCGGCCGCGGCGTGCGGCTGGCGCTGGACAAGGCTGCGGCCCTGGGGGAAGCCTGTGCCCGGCACAATATCACGCTGTCGGTTCACGCACCCTATTATATCAGTATGTCCAGCCTGGAGGAGGACAAGCGGCTGCACAGCATCGACTACCTGCTGCAAAGCTGTGCCCTGGTCAAGGCACTGGGCGGCCGGCGGGTCATCTTCCACACAGGGTCCTGCGGCAAACAGAGCCGGGAAGAGGCCCTGGAAAAGGCGCTGGACACCATGCGCCGGGCGGTGGAAGCCTGTGACGCAGCCGGTTACGAGGACTGCATCCTCTGCCCCGAGACGATGGGCAAGGTCAACCAGCTGGGTACCCTGGAGGAAGTGCTGGCCCTCTGTCAGGTGGACCCGCGCATCACGCCCTGCATCGATTTCGGCCATCTGTATGCCCGCAGTCAGGGCACCCAATTTGCCGAAGCCACGGCCCCGGCGGATTACGCTGAGCTGCTGGATCAGCTCCAGATGCTGGGCCCCGAGCGGGCAGCTCATTTTCATGCGCATTTTTCTCGCATTGCCTACACCAAAGGCGGCGAAAAGTGCCACCTGACTTTTGCCGATACCCAGTACGGTCCGCCCCATGCACCGCTGCTGGCGCTGCTGAAAAGTCGGGGTCTGGCCCCCACCATCATCTGTGAGTCGGCCGGGACCCAGGCCGAGGACGCCCAGGTGCTGGCCAGCACCTACCAGGCACTGTGAGGGCGAACCGGCAAAAAAATGGCGAATTCCACCCAAAAAAAGGCCCCTGGGTCTTGCAAAAACACGCAGTATCCTGTAAAATAGTTACAGCTATGTAGTACCATTCTATTATTGGAGGAATTTTTATATGATTTCTGCAGGCGAATTCCGCAACGGCGTTACCTTCGAACAGGACGGCCAGGTCCTTCAGGTCGTTGAGTTCCAGCACGTCAAGCCCGGCAAGGGCGCCGCGTTTGTGCGCACCAAGACCAAGAACGTCATCACCGGTTCCGTGGTGGAGACCAGCTACAACCCCACCGCCAAGTTCCCCCAGGCCTTCATTGAGCGCAAAGAGGTCACCTACTCCTACGAGGACGGCGGCCTGTACCACTTCATGGACGTGGAGACCTACGACGATATTCCCGTCAGCGCCTCCGACGTGCCGGATAACTTCAAGTTCTGCAAGGAGAACGACACCTGCAAGCTGCTGAGCTACAAGGGCAAGGTCTTCAGCGTGGAAATCCCCAACTTCGTGGAGCTGGAAATCACCGCCACCGAGCCCGGCATCAAGGGCAACACCGCCACCAACACCCTGAAGCCCGCCACCGTGGAGACCGGCGCCGAGATCCGCGTGCCCCTCTTCATCAACGAGGGCGACAAGGTCCGCATCGATACCCGCACCGGCGAGTATATGGAGCGCGTCAACTGATTATCCTGCCGGGCATGGCATACCGCCGCGCCCGGCATTTTTTGACAAACGCAAACGGAGGAAAGCACTATGGCTATGGATCTGAATGCAAAGGCCGCCTACATCCGCGGCCTGATGACCGGTATGGAATTTGACCCCGCCTCCAAGAACGGCAAGGTCATCGCAGCGATGATGGACCTGCTGGAGGAGATGGCCGCCACCGTGACCGAGCACGACAATGCGCTGGATCAGGTCTATGATGAGCTGGAAACCCTGGACCAGGATCTGGACGATGTGGTGGCCGACCTGTACGGCGACGACGAGGAAGCGGCAGAGGACGAAGAGGAGGGCGAGGACCTGTACGAGGTAACCTGCCCCAACTGCGGCGCCGTTTCCACCGTGGATGAGGAAACCCTGCTGGACCAGGAGTCCGAGCTGGTTTGCCCCAACTGCGGCGCGGCCTTTGACATCGAGCTGGAGGGCACCGAGGAGGAGACCCCGGCCGACGAGACCGACAAGCAGGATCAGTAAACACTGTGCCCAAGCCCTTTGCCCCGGCGGCAAAGGGCTTTTGTGTTGAAAGGGGGAATTTTGTGCTGGAGGTTTTGCGGGTGGTACTGCCGCTGGCGGCGGCCTTGTGCTTTGTGTGGGGGGCCTGGCGCTGTGCGGTGGGGACCCTGTTTCCCGCCATCACAACGGCAACCGAACCCGGCGGATCCCCCTTGGAGGCCCGGGAACTGTGGCGCCCCGCACTGCTCTGCCTGGCGGTGGGGGCAGCCGCTCAGCTGCTGTTTGTAGCCTGGGCCTGTGGCAGCGGCCGCTACGCCACCCTGCTCGATGCTCTGGATGCCCAGTTTTACGGCAACACCGACGCCCGGCATTACCTGGACCTGGCGCAGTACGGTTACGGAGCCGGGGAGGCCTTCCCGGAACAGTATCTGATGATTGTCTTTTTCCCGCTGTTTCCCTGGCTGCTGCGGGCGCTTCATCTGTTGAGCGGGCAGGATCTTCGCATTCTGGCGCTGGTGATACAGTTGCCGCTCTTCTGTGCGGCGGGGACCGGCCTGTTTGCCCTGGTGCGCAGTCGCTACGGGAAGGCCACCGCCTGGCGTGCGTTGGGGTTGCTGCTGGTCAGCCCGGCGGCAGTCTTTTTCTGGGCGCCCATGACCGAGAGCCTCTTCCTGGCTCTGACCGTATGGTATGTCTGGTGCTTGCAGCGACGATACTGGGCCCGGGCGGCCCTGCTGGGGATGCTGGCGGGATTGACCCGCGCCCCCGGCGGGGTGTTGGCCGGGCTGGCTTTTCTGGAACTGCTGCGGTGCTGGCGGGCCGGAGAACGCCGGCCGGGCGCCGGTGCCCTGGCAGCCATGGTGGGCCCTGCGGTGGGGCTGGGACTGTATTTCGGACTCAATCAGGCGATCTACGGTCGCTGGAACCAATACAGCGTCTACCAGTGGGAGCACTGGGGCCAAAAACTCGGGCTGTTCACCGAGACCATTCGCTATCATCTTTCCTACCTGGTCCTCTGGTGGCAGGACAACCGCCCGGCAGCTCTGTGGATCTGCCTGACCGCGGTGGTGTGTATTGTATGCAGCTTTGCCCTGCTGGCTGCGGCCGCCCGCCGGCTGCCGCCGTCCTGGCTGGGGTACGGGCTGGCCTATCTGCTGGTTACCATGGGGGCCACCTGGTTGCTCAGCGCGCCCCGGTATGCGGTGGCGCTGTTCTGCCTGCCGGTGGCGGCGGCGGTGCTGCTGCAGGGGCATCCCCGGTTGACCCGGCTGGTGGGCAGCCTGCTGCTGGTGGGCAGTGTGGCCTATACGCTGGCCTATCTGATGCACCAATCCATCTATTAAAAAAGCAGCCCGCCGATGCCGGCGGGCTGCTTCTTTTTTGGAATATGAGATTATTTCTTCTGCTGCAAAGCACCCTGCAGCATGATGTCGCCGAAGCTCAGTGCATTGAACAGGCCGACTTTGTTGGCTTGCCGCACGATGCGCTCGGGCAGCGGCTTGGAATCGTCGGTGGAAAGCAGCACCAGATGGACCTTGTCGGCCACATCGACGCCATTCTCCTTGCGGTTGCTCAGCACCTGCAGATAGACGATATAAGGGTCGGTCATGGAACCGTAGTAGATGTCATTGCCGCAGCGGACCAGCGGGCGGCCTTTATAGGTCAGTTTCGGGGTATAAGCCATGGCGGAAACCTTCTTTCACTTGATTTAATATACAATTATACCACAGTTAGCGGTGTATTACAAATCCAATTTGTCCCGTTCCACCTTTTCCTGGTTCAGGGCCACCTGTTCGGTGAGCATCCGAACCTTGCTGTCCAGCTGGCTGAGCCGGATGGACATGAAGAACTGTTTGGCCAGCAGCAAAAAGATGATGACCACATAGACAAAGTTGATGGGGCTCATAAAGCCCAGCAGATTGGCCGCCCAGTAGGCGATGCCCGGGAAGATGGCCAGAACCAGCAGCGCGGCGCTGAAGACCAGCCAGAAGATGGTGTCTTCGATCTGGACCTTGGCCAGCCGCACCCGCCGCAGGATGAAGCCTGCCGTGCACAGGCTGCCCACGATCAGGCAGACGCGGATGATCGTTTGATCAAACATATCACAGGCTCCTTTCGGGGTAGGGGGTTTCGGTGTCGCGCTTGCGGAACCACTGGATCAGCAGGATCGAGATGGACATCTTGACCATATACTGGATGCTGTTCCACAGGTTCAGGTAGCTCTGTCCGGCGGTGCGCTCACCCATCTGTACCTGAACTTCCTTGACGGTGGCGCCGTTTTTGCCACCATGGCGCGGTTGAACATCCGCATGCCGCTGGTGGGGTCGCAGATGGCCCGCCCGGTGGTCAGCCGGATGGACCAGCTGATGATATAGCTGCCCAGCATCCGCAGGGTTTTGGGCTTTTTCACCGTGAGGAACCGGCTGCCGATAACGATGTCGTTGCCTTCCTCCAGCGCCTGCAGCATGGCCGGAATGTACTCCGGCTTGTGCTGGCCGTCGGCGTCCATCTGCATGGCACAGTCGTAGCCATTGTCAGCGGCGTAGCGCAGCCCGGTCTGGAAGGCGCCGGCCAGGCCCAGGTTGATGGGCAGGTCGATGAGCCGGTAGCCGTGGGCCCGGCAGATGGCGGCCGTTTTGTCCCGGCTGCCGTCGTTGACCACCACGTAGTCATATTCGGGGTAAAGCCTAGTCAGGCTTTCCACCACCTGTACAATATTGTCCTCCTCGTTGTGGGCGGGGATGACGATGAGTAATTTCGACATCTTGGCTCCTTTTAGCGCCGGGATGGGGCGCTTTGCGCTATTTTCATCATTGTAGCAAAGACGGCCTGCCATGTAAAGTGGGCTTGCAGATTGTGCAGGGCGTTGTCCGCCCGGGTCCGGGCCGCTGCGGGGTCCTGCAGTACGGTGCGCAGGGCGGCGGCCAGTGTATCGGGCCGGGTATCCGGCAGGTAGACGGCACAGTCTTCCCCGGGCAGCAGTTCGCCGGTACCGGCGGTGTGGGTGCAGACGATGGGGCACCGGCAGGCGGCTGCCTCCAGCAGGGTGGTGGGGAACCCTTCGGCGTATTCGGTGGGCAGGCAATAGCAGTCGGCCTGATCCAGCAGCTGGACGATCTGCGGGTGAGGTAATGCCCCCAACACATGAACCGGGGCTCCCAACGCCCGCAGGGCCTTCTCCTCGGGGCCGGTGCCGGCCACCGCCAGCACACAGCCGGGCAGCTGCTGTACGGCCCGGGCCAGCCGCAAAGCGCCCTTTTCGGGAATCAGGCGGCCCACAAAGGCCACCAGATGCCCGTCGTCAGGCACCTGCAGGGCATGCCGCCAGTCGGTACGGGGCTCCGCCCGGGTCAGCCGGTCCAGTTCGTCCGGGTCCACGGCGTTGGGCAGGGTACCCGCCGCCGTGATGCCAAAATTCTGCAGCCAGCGGCATACATCTCCCGAAACGCCGTAGAAGGGGAACCCGCACCGGCGGATGATGCCGCAGGCCAGGTGTTCATACCAGGCGCCGGCTACACCACCCAAGCCGCCGTGCATCATGTAGCCGGTGGAATGGTCGATGACCAGGGCCGGAATGCCCCGCCGGCGGCACTGCCGGGCAGCCCAGATGCTTTGGGTGTACATCCGGGTCTGGATCACTGCAAAGTCGATGGGCTGGGCCCACAGGTCGGTGGCCGGAGGAAAAGGGCGCAGTACGGGAAAGCGCCCGTCCATCACCGGAAAAACCGGCAGACGGTAGATTTCCAGCCCGTCGGCGTCCCGTTCCCGGGCAGGCTGACCGGGCAAAGCGCTGGTCACAATGAGGGCGCGATGCCCCGCGGCGACGCACCGCCGTGCCAAATTCCAGGTATAGCGCTCCACACCGCCCGGGGTGGGCAGGTATTGCGCCGAAAAAAAGCAGAATGTCATACCAAATCCTTTGCCGTTATCTTGCGATGACCGCCAGCATGCTATTCATCAGCACGCCGAACTGCACCAGGGCCAGCGCGCCCAGCAACCGGGCGGTGGCGGTTTCTTCGTCCGAAACATAGGCCAGGCGCCGGGGCAGACAGACCAGCAGCAACAGCGGCAGCACGGGCAGGAAGTACCGCCCTTGCAGCCCGTAGAGGGTTTCGTAGTGGGTGGGGGTCCACAGCAGGCAGCCGGCCACCGCCAGCAGACAGCACAGCAGGGCCGCTCCGGCACACCAGAGCCGTCCGGTGCCTGCGGGCAGCAGGCGGGTAGCCTGCACGGGCAGCGCGGCGTAGGCCAGCAGCAGATACAGCGCCACCACCCAGCCCCAGGCCAGGTCCAGCGAGTAATAGCTCAGGCTGCCGCCCACCAGAGTGCGCAGATAGTGGTCGCCGTTTTCCACGGCGGTGCGCACCAGCAACAGCAGGGTATCTGCCGGGTGGGTCAGGATATAGCCCGGTGTGTAGGTTACCCGGTCTGCCTCATCGGTGACGCTCTGGGTGGCCCGGGTGGCCTGGGCGGCCTGTACTTCGGCGGCCAGGGTATCCCGGTCCAGGGGAAGCCGGTCGTCCATGACGCCGGGCTCCAGCCCCAGGGCGGCAAAGTTTTCGGTGCAGCGGTCCATGCTGTAGACGATTTTATACACCAGCACCGCGCCGCCCTCCTGGTAGTAGTTGGTCAGGGCTTCGCCGCCGGTTTGCATCAGATCTTCTCCCAGCAGCGCCAGCGACGCCTGGGAAAGGATGTCCGCGCCGTCGGTATAGGAATTGATCTTGGCGGAACTGAACAGGAAGGTCTGCCCCAGCACGACGGGGGAAACATCCCCCTCCTGCAGGGCCTGGACCCAGAAATTCACTTCACTCTGGGCAGGGTTGCGGTTATCCTCCACATAGTAATAGAGCCGCCGCACATAGTTTTCCAGTGTGTTTTCCCCGCAGATCAGTGTTTCGTAGGCTTCGTCCGGTTCGGTGGGACGAGCCTTCTCGGGACGGGTGGACACCGTCAGGGCGGTGGCATCCGCCTGGGTGGTGCCGGCGTCGGTCACGGTGGAGCTTTCCTGGGCGGAACTGCCCACGGTGCCCTCCAGGGTACCGCTGTTCAGCACCAGGGCCAGCACCACACAGGCTGTCAGATACAGAACTTTTTTGCCCTTGGCATGGCGGCCCAGCCGGACGGCGGGCACCAGCAACAGCAGGGCAGCCAGCGGCAGGTAAACCACCTTGCCGGGGGCCAGCAGCACACCGGTGCCCAGCAGCAGCGCCAGCCGTCCCGGTGCCAGTGCCTTGCCGGTGTCCGGGCCGAAAGCGGCGCCCAGCAGCAGGGCGGTGAAGGCAAAGCAGAGTCCCAGCAGCGGGGCATCTCGGCTGAAACTGGCGGCCAGATGCAGCGTCATGGGCAGCAGGGCCACCGCAGCGAAAATCCGTTTGCCGAAGGGCGCCACCCGCACGGCAAAGCTTGCCAGCGCGGCAAACAGCAGCAGGTTTGCCAACCGGCCCAGCGCCAGCGCCGGGGTGAAGCCCAGATGGAACAGATACGCCACAAAGACCGCCGCACCGCTCACCAGATAGAGCAGGGGATTCTGGTCGGTCTGCAGTTCGGCGTATTCCTGATGGCTGTCAAAAGGCGCATCGGTGGTGGTGAAGAGGGTGTCGGTGAATTCCTGCCAGGTGAACACCGTGGTATTTTCGTCCTGCAGGGTGGGGTCCACATCGGTTTCCCGGCGGAAACTGGTGGTGGTGGGCACGTGCCCCATCTGCCAGTCCTCGTCCGAAAAGAAATTCGCCCACCGGCAGGCCAGCGTAAAGCTCTGGTTGATGTGGTACTTTTCATCGGGGGCGGCGTAGGGGGGCAGCACAAAGGAGTAGAGAACCCCCAGCCCCACCACCAGCACAAAGACCAGGCGGGGCAGCAGGACCTTCCGGCTCAGGACCACCCACACGGTGAAGGCAGCCAGCAGGGCCGCAAAGCCGCAGATCAGCAGGAAAAAGCGCGTCAGATAGCCGCCGATGCGCTGGTAGGTGACCTGCACGGCCAGAGTGCCGTCCACCGGTGTGCCATCCACCGCCATGGTTTCCTGCCAGAGGGCCACGCCGTTGCTGTGGCCGATGGCCAGCTGGTTGCCGTTGGTATAGTGGGGGGTCAGCGAAAGGCGATACCGCCGCCCGGCGGCCCCCTGCACCTCCCGGTCCAGACCCAGCACGGTGTACTGGCCGGGGACGATGTAATCCATCACGCCGGTGGAGCGGGCCAGTTCCTCGCCGGTGTCGGCGTCGGCCAGCACCAGTTCCAGCTGCCCGGAAGGCTGATCCCCCGGCAGGTAGAATTCCACACCGATGGCCAGCAGGTCCTCGTCAAAGGTGAATACCTGGCTGACGGTCTGGCCGTCTGCCAGCAAGGTGGATGTGCTGAAATCATCACTGATGGTCTGGGACCGGCCTTTGCCCAGCTGGGGCCGTACCACGGCCAGCCACACCAGCAGAGAGACGGCCAGCAACACCACCAGGGTGGTCAGTGCCGCCAGCAGCGGCTTGTCAACTTTTGGGATCTTCCTTCTGCCCGGCATAGGCTTCCTCCGGTTCAATCCAGCGGTACGCCAAAGGTGGCCTGTACGGCAGCCTTCCAGCGCCCGTCCTCCTGCAAAATCTTCTGTACGGCTTCCCGCACGGCACCTTCGCCGCCACGCCGGGCACACACATAGTCGGCCCGGTCCAGGATCAGGTCGGTGGCGTCCGCCGGGCAGGCCACAAAGCCGCACAGGTTCATGGCCGCCAGGTCGTTGATGTCGTCACCGCAGTAGGCAATCTCCTCTTTGGCATAGCCGTTCTCGGCAAAAAAGCGCTCCAGAAAGGGGGCTTTTTTGCCCACGTTCTGGTAAATATCGGTGATTTTCAGGTCGGAAGCGCGGCGGCGGACCGCTTCGCATTCCCGTCCGGTGCAGATCACCACCCGGATGCCGGCAGCGTGGGCAATCAGAAGCCCGGCGCCGTCCTTGGCGGCAAACTTTTTCACCTCGTTGCCGGTGGAATCATAGTAGATGCCGCCGTCGGTCAGCGTGCCGTCCACATCCAGAACCAAAACTCGAATCATACTTTAAACCCTTTCGTATTCGCTGGGGGTTACAAACTGCACAGGCAGCCCGGCAGCCCGGATGGCGCCGGCCACCTGGGCGTTGTAGGCGTCGCCGCGCCCGGTGTGGGTGTGCAGGCCTGCGTCGGCGTAGGCGGGGGTGCCCGCACGGTAGCCGTCGGCACCGGCCAGCAGCACCTCGGACGCGCCGCACAGCCGCAGCAGCCGCAGCAGCATCAGTACGCTGTTGCCGCCCTGGGCATCGGTGCCGGCCAACCGGTCATAGTTGACCACGGTGGCCGCGGTGTCGGCCCGCAGGTTGCTGGTCAGAATCACCGGGCAGGGATAGACGGCCTCCTCATCAAAGCGCTTGGCATTGGTGAAGAAGGCATAGTCCGGCTGCACAAAATCCGGCACGAAGTTGGCCGAAACGGTCACATCGGCGCCGGCAGCCTGTACGGCGGCACGGCCTTCCGCGGTGGCCAGGGAGGCGCCGGGGGCCAGCACCAGCACCCGCTTGCCGCCGAAGGCGGTCTGCAAAGCGGCCAGAGCGGCTGCGTCGTCGGTACGGCGGTTGCGGTACTCGGTGTAGAGTTTGTCGGCGTAGGCGGCATCAAAAACCGTCTTTTTGCTGTCGTCGATGGCCGCCAGGATGTGGTTGATGTCCCGGTTGGTCAGATCGCCCTTGTTCAGCAGATGCTCGGCGTAGTTGCGGTGGAGGTTGAACCGGGCCGACAGGAAGTAGGCCGGGGTGTAGCCCCACTGGCTCTCGCCCTTGATGGGAGCGATGTGGTCCTGGATGGCGTCCATGATCTCGTCCAGGTCATAGTGGCAGTTGCCGGTCTCATTGCGGTAGTCGGCCACCAGTTCGATGGGCAGGTTGCCGGGGGCACGACCCATGCCCATCAGGCTGGCATCCACCGTTTTGTCCCGCAGCATGGGCCGGTCCATGAATTCCTGGGCCAGGCAGAAGCTCAGGGCCATGTTCTCGTGCAGGTGCAGGCCCAGACGTATGTCGGGGGCCAGGTTGTGGTCGGCCAGCGACACAATCCGTTCCAGATCCCGGCGGCGCATGCTGCCGAAGGTGTCCACAATGGAGAATTGCCACGGGTGGATGGCGTTGACCTGGTCAAAAATCCACAGCAGGTCCTTGTCGGCGTAGCCCATGATGTTGATGGGGTTGATGGACAGTTTGTAGCCCCGGGCCTTGACCTCACGGGCAAAATCCATGCCGTCCCGGATGTCGTAGTCATGGGCGGTGATGCGGATGACTTCGATGCCGTGGCCGTCGTAGGGGCTCAGTTTGGCAATGTCGTAGTTGGAGCGCATGGCCATGCCGGAATACATGGTATGGCCGCGCTGGCCCTCGGGGGGCAGCAGGCGGTTGAGCTCCTCGATGGTGTTGCAGACCGTCACATCGGGGTTGTAGCCCTCCACATTGCGCAGAAAGCCCACTTCCACCAGATCGGTACCGGCCCGGGTCAGGGACTGGATGATCCGCCGGGCGGAGCCGAAGCCCCAGTTCCAGTCGTTGATGTAGCCGCCGTCGCGCAGCGTGCAATCCAGCAGTTTGATATCAGGCATGGTGTTTCTCCTTTAAAATCTCGTTGACCAGTGCCAGATCCTTGGGGGTGTCCACGCTGACCGTCTTGTAGGGGCTCACAATGGCGTGCACCTTGTGGCCGTTCTCAATAAACCGCATCATGTCGTTTTCTTCCGCCTTCTCCAAGATGGACTTGGGGGTCTCGTGGTAGAAGGCCAGCGCCTGCTTGCTGTACAGCTGGATGCCGGTCACCTTCTCGTACTCAAAGTCCAGGGTTCCTTTGGGGTAGGGGATGGGACTGCGGGAGATCAGCAGGATTTCCCGCGCCGCATTGGTGACGACTTTCTGGTTGGAAAAGTCGATGACGTCGGCCGGATGATCCATCACGTTGGTCAGCACCGCCACGTAGTAGGGATCTTCCGGCAGAGCGTCGGGCAAAATCAGGTCGAAGGCTGCCGGATTCACCAGCGGTTCGTCGCCCATCAGCTGCAGGTAGAGGTCGGCGTCCACCTTGGTGCTGACCTCCCAGATGCGCCCGGTGGGGGTGTCGTGGTCGGCGCTGGTCATCAGATACTGCATGTCGTACTGCCGGCAGGCGTCGGCAATCCGTTCGTCGTCGGTGGCAATCAGCACATCGTCCAGCTTGGGGCAGGCTTTGGCGGCCTGGTAGACCCACCAGATCATCGGCTTGCCCAGCACATCGGCCAGGGGCTTGCCGGGCATACGGGTACTGGCGTACCGCGCGGGAATCACAGCGATCGTTTTCATGGAGGTACCTCCTGCATTGGGCGGCAAGGCCGCCCAAAGATAGATTATTTTTCCGGAATCAGCGCCTGGGCTTCTTCCAGGGTAAGCAAAATCTTTTCTTCCGCTGCCGTAAAGCCGCGCAGCACAAAACTCTGCACGGTCACGGCCCGGCGGAAGGTGAAGGGCAGACAGAAATTCAGCACTTCGCTGGGCATGGTCCGCTCCAGAATCACCGCGTCGGGGAACAGGGCCCGGTAATCGGTGGTATCCCGGGGATGGGTCTTGATAAACAACGGCCCCACCGTGTAGCGGGCCGCCACGGCCCGGAACATGGCATCCTGCCGCTCCTGAGTCAAAAGACCGTCTGCCACAAAGCTGCGGGGCAGCAGCAGGGTGGCGCCCTCGGCATGGTCGGGCAGCGGCTGGGTCAGAAACACACTGCGCACCATGGCCTTTTCGGCGTCAGACAGGGAAGCCAACAACGCACCCTTGCTGTCGGTGACCAGTTTTTCGGGACCGAACAGTGTGCAGCGGGCGGCGTCTTCACTTTCCACCCGCTTGCACCAGGGGCTGTCCCCCCAATAGAGGTATCCCTTGCCGCTTTTCTGCCGGACGGAAAAATCCGGCAAGGCACGCTGGTCGGTGACCAGGTGCTGGTCGGGTCCCAGGGTGCTGCCGAAGGTATCCTCGCAGAGGATGTATCCGGCGTGGCAGTCCTGCAGGTAGCGGCCCAGTACGCTCCAGTCGTTGTGAATATAGATATTCCGGTACTGCTCGACGTTCAGCTTCCAGCCGCACAGTTTTTCAAAGGCGCGGCGGGCACGCAGGGAGGCCAGCGGCCCCGTGACGGTACCGGGCCAGCGGGTTTCGTCCACCAGCACCGTGCACACAACACCGGTGTCATCCAGCCGCCGGCAAAGCGCTTCGGCGGCGGCCACGGCGGCGGAAAGCACCATGGTATGAGGCTTTCCTTCCGCGCGGCCGGCCCGCAGCAGGTCTACGAGCACCTGGTAGGCCGTGTGGCAGACATACAGATTGGGCTTCATACATCCGCCTCCAGCAGTTTGACGGGCGGGAAGTGGATGCGGCCCCAGCCGGAGGCCCATTCGGGCATGGTCAGGTCGCTGTTGGTCACCTCAAAGGCAAATTCTGTCACAGGCTTGTCCAGGCAGACCGCCTGGCGCAGTGCGCCGTCAAAAATATCCAGGTAGAAGTAGTATTGTCCCTCACCCAGCAGGCTTGGGTCAAATTCAAACACCGTGGTGTAGAGTTTGCCGGGTTCGGCGGCCCCCAGGTCCACGGGGTGGGTGATGCCCACCGGTGTGGAATCCCGGGCGTGCAGGTTCATCTTCATGTGGATGCCTGCAAAGGGCTCGGCCACACGCCAGGTGATCTTGATCCGCATCTTTTCGGTGTCCGCAAAGACGCTGGATTCCTTGCCCACGAAGTCCAGCGTTTCCAGCCGGAACCGTTTGCCGGCGCTGCCGGTCATCCGGGCCACATCGGCCAGGTCGTAGTGGACCACATTCACGTCGGTGGTGTCCATATAGATGGCAATGGCCTGCTCCACGTCGCCGTCAAAGATGACCTTGCCCGTGTCCAGCACGATGCAGCGGTTGCACAGCTGGCGGATGGTGCTCATGTTGTGGCTGACGTAGAGGACGGTGCGGCCGTCCTGGTTGGCCACGTCGCTCATCTTGCCCAGACATTTCTGCTGGAATTTCATATCGCCCACGGCCAGGACCTCGTCCATGACCATGATCTCGCTGTCCAGATGGGCCGCCACGGCGAAGGCCAGCTTGACGAACATGCCGCTGGAATACCGCTTGACGGGGGTGTCGATGAAGTCCCCGCACTCGGAAAATTCGATGATCTGGGGCAGTTTGGCGTCGATCTCTGCCCGGGTCATGCCCAGGATGGCACCGTTCATATAGATGTTTTCCCGGCCGGTCATCTCGTTGTTGAACCCGGTGCCCACCTCCAGCATGGAAGCCACCCGTCCCCGGATGCGGATCTCGCCCTCGGTAGGGGCGGTGATGCGGGAGAGCAGTTTCAGCAGGGTGGATTTGCCGGCGCCGTTGCGGCCGATGATGCCCAGGGCCTCCCCCTGGTAGACTGTCAGGTCCACGCCGTTGAGGGCCATGAAGGTCTGGCCGAAGAGCCGCTGGTCGGTGCCGATGACGGTGTTGGGGTCCTCCTTGCCGCGGACCCGGGCCCACCAGCTCTGCAGGTCGTGGGTCAGCGTGCCGCCGCCGATCTGCCCGAGCTTGTATTGCTTTTTCAGCCCCGTGACCTGGATGACGGGGCGTTTTTCGGTTGTGTTCATCTGCGCCCCTCCTTACACGGTATCCATAAAGGTTTTTTCAATGCGGCTGAACAGCACCACACCCAGCACCAGGGCTGCCAGTGTGAGGATCACGCTGTACAGGATAGCGCCGGCCGAAACGCTGCCGGTGCCCAAGGTGGCCGCGCGGAACACCTCAATGGGGGCAGTCATGGGGTTGAGCTGAACCAGCACCTTCAGGCGGGGACTTTCGTCCAGCATGGAGAGGGGATAGACCACGGGGGAGGCGTACATCCAGAGCTGTACGCCGAATCCCACGGCAATGGCCAGGTCCCGGTATTTGGTGGTCAAAGACGAAACGATGATGCCGACGCCCAAACCCAGCAGCATGACCTGCAGGATGACCAGCGGCAGTGCCAGCGTCCACAAAGTGAAATGCACATCGGAGCCGGTGGCAAAGAAATAAACCCAGAAGCACAGGAACATCGCAGCCTGGATCAGAAAGTTGATTAAGCTCGTCAGCACCTGGCTCACCGGCATGGTCAGCCGGGGAAAATATACCTTGCCGAACACCTGGGAGTTGGTCACGAAGGTGTTGGCCGTATTGTTGACACAGTTGGCAAAGAAGGTCCAGACGGTGTTGCCGGCCATATAAAAAAGGAAACCCGGCACGCCGTCGGTGGGCATGCCCGCCATGTTGCCGAACACCACATTGAAGATCAGGGTGGTGATCAGCGGATTCAAAAGAATCCAGGCGGGGCCCAGGATGGTCTGCTTGTACAGCACCGTGAAGTTGCGCTTGACGAACATCAGGGTCAGGTCGCGGTACTGCCACAGTTCTTTCAGGTTGATGTCGAACCATCCGCTGCGGGGGCGGATCACCGTCGTCCAGCCGTCATCGGCCGGGCGGGAAGTTTGGATGTTTTCAGCCATAGGGCACCTTTTCCTTTTAAAATTGCATACCAATAGATACTACATTTTACCACAATACCCGCGAAAATACAACACAGCCCCTGCCTGCCCCACAACACAAAACGGGCGGAGCAAACGCCCCGCCCGTTGGATCACGCCGCTGCAGCCTGCCGCCGCCGCATCCGCGACCAGTTGATAAAGCCGTACACATCGTTGGCGAAAAACATCACGAAGCAGACCACCACCGAAAGGTAGGAGGGGTCCTCCAGCACGGCCAGACCCCACAGCACAATGAGCACCAGATCGTTGGCAGCGTAGGCCACCGCAAACAGAGGACTGCGCCGGGCGGTGAGATAGACGGCCAGGAAACTGGTGGTGACCGAGATGGTGCTGGGCAGCAGGTTGGCAGTGCCGAACGCTTTCAGGATAAAGTAGAATACTACCGTGACCACCGCGCTGAGCACCAGGGCAAGCAAGGCTTCCCGGCGGGAGATGCTGCCCACCTTCACCTCGGCCCGGCCTGCGCCGGAAGGATGGCGCAGCCAGCAGCCCAGCGCATACAGGGACATGGGGGCAGTCATACCCAGATAGGTGAGCATCTCCCCGTAATAGGAGAAGGTGTAGGAGATATACCCGTACAGCAGGCTGAAAGCGATGCCCAGTACCAGCCCCAAGGGATTACCCTTGGCGTTGAGGATCAGCGAGGTGGCGCCGATGAGCGATGCCGCCAAAGACAGATAGTCGGTCTGGTGGAACAGTACAAAGGTGCCCACAATGAGCAGTACCGAACTGATCCACAGCGTCCATTCGGCTTTGGAAAAATAGTTCAGTTTAGAAAGCATGGCAAAACCCCCGAAAAAAAGCATCCGTATGCACATCTTCCAAGACCTAACGATGTGCAGACGAATGCGTTATGCATTACACTACCCGGTGGCAGTTTGTTTCTATTCAGTTGCGAAGCTATGATAGCATACCCGGACGGGAAAGTCAAGCCGACAAAAAATGGAAGGACCGTGTGGTCCTTCCATGATAAATGCGTTTTCGGCCGATCAGACGTTGAAGGTCTTGTTGCGGATGTCGTCCTCCACGTGGGCGATGAAGCCGTCCAGATCCATCGTCGTGGTCTCGCCCTGGCGGTTGCGCACGCTGATGTTGCCGGCTTCCACTTCCTTGGCGCCCAGCACCAGCATATAGGGAGCACGGTCCACCTGCTGGGCCTGGCGGATCTTGTAGCCGATCTTCTCGTTGGACTCATCCAGCACGACGCGGATGCCGGCGGCCTTCAGCTTGTCGGTGACCTCGCGGGCGTAGTCCAGCGTCTTTTCGCTGACGGGCAGCACCTTGACCTGGGTGGGGGCCAGCCAGGTGGGGAAGCGGCCCTTGGTCTCCTCGATCAGGTA
>CAJFFY010000031.1 GCA_904374465.1 uncultured Subdoligranulum sp. | reverse complement strand
GATTGACCGGCGCTACAACAAAGAAGGCAGTTTCAATATGATCTTCACCAGCAACAAGAATCCGGCTCTCTGGCGTGATGATTTCGAGGAAGACGCTACCTTGCTGTGTACGCTGGACCGCATCTTTGACGATGCCACTGTGTTTAAGCTGCGTGGTGAAAGTTTCCGGGGAAAGAAGCTGGAGACAGTTTCTTTGCAAACCGGCAAAATACCTGCGGTTGAGTCGGTAGTGGCGAAGGAGTAACCAGATTGAAATCTGGGGTGTTTGGTCTTTTTAATTGATCTACATTTGGTGATTTCTGTTAAGCTCGAAATGGTTATTTCAGCTGAACGCTAACACCTGTTTGTATGCTTTAGCAAAATGAGAACCCCCAGCTCTGCTGGGGAGAGTAAAAAAGCTTTAGCTTCAAGCACCGAGCGAAGCGAGAAGAGATCAACAACTTTACTATTGTCAATGCAAGTGGCGACTTTTTCAGTGCCTCTTGAGAGGCTTGCCGGTACGATGCCCTTCTAGGGCTTACACAAGCCCCCGGCTTAGCCGGGGGTCATGACTATCCTTACGCCGCCGCGTTGGCGTTGATGCTGTCGATGGCGTGCTTGACTTTCGCCCAGAGGGACAGGTCGGTGAAAACCTCCACCACGCTGCCCTGGTCGGTGAAGGGCGGCTCCTGCAATACCGAGAGGTCTTTCATCACGCCGTTCTTGACGATGTACTCGACGATCTGGTTCACAAAATAGATCTGGCGGCTGTCCAGGTTCACCCCGGTCAGGTATTCCGCAAAGGCGTTCTTGGCGGCGTTCATATCCATGCCCACGATTTCCCGCACGAACTCGCCCAGGGGTTTCTGGCCGCATTCCGCCTCGTAGTCCTGGCGGGTGCCCACATCGGACCAGAGAATTTTTTCCAGCTCCGCCACATCCTGTTCGGTCAGCGGAATGTTGGAGCGCAGCTTGGCCACTGCCACGTTGTCCTGGTGCTGGCGCAGATAGAATTCCGCCTTGGCCTTGTAGTTTTTCAGGTCGTCGTTTTCCAGCTCGGCTTCCTTCCACTCCACCGAGAGGATGTCGTCGGTGAAGTTGGTGTTGTAGATGGAAACCTTGCGGGGCAGATATTTCATCAGATCGCGCAGGGCTTGGCGGATATGCTCAAACTCGTTGATGCCCGCGTTTTCCAGATAGTCGGTGTGCAGGATTTTGTCGATGAGTTCCGACTGGGCGCGGATTTCCGGGATGTTGGCCACCCCGGCCACCGCCGCCACTTTTTTCAGCAGATCCTTGCGGGCGCGGGGATAGGTTTTGCCCACGAGATAGGCCAGCTCGATGCCGTACAGTAATGCATCGAACCGCACGGCACTGGCTTCGTCGGCGTCGGGCAGCAGCGGGGGCGCCACTTCCTCCCGAAGGGTAAGGGTATCCTCATAGCTGAGGGCCAGATACCCCGCGGGATCGCTGAACTTTTCCACATACCGCAGATGCTGGCGCACGGCGAAGTTTTCCCGGTCCAGCTCCTGCACTTTGGCGAGCATTTCCGTTACCAGTCTCTGGCGGAAGGGGATGAGTTCCTCGGTCTGGTAGGCGATATCCTGCAATTTGAAGATGATCTGTGCCTTTACATAGAAGATGGCGCTTTGCAGGGCCATCTGGCTGGCGCCGGCCTTTTCTTTTTTCAGGCGGAAAAACTCAAAGTTGCCGCACAGATCAAAGATGTAGAATTTTTCCTTGTCCTTGCCGTCGATCAGCCCCGGACACAGGCGGGTGCCGCGGCCGATCATCTGCCAGAATTTGGCCTTGCTCATGACCTTCTTGAAAAAGACCAGATTGAGCACTTCGGGCACATCGATGCCGGTGTCCAGCATATCCACCGAGATGGCGATCTGGGGCAGTTTTCCGGCGTCGGAAAATTCGTCGATGGCGCTCTGGGCGTAGGTCATATAGTTGTCGATGACCTTGGCGTAGCCCGGCAGGTGGGGATACTGCTTGTTGAACACTTTGAAGATGATGTCGGCGTGACGGTGATTCTTGGCGAAGATGATGGTCTTGCCCAGTTTTTCGCCGTAGTCGATTTTGAGGCCTTGGGTCATCAGCAGGTCGAGGGCCTTGCGGATGGTATCCTCGTTGAAGAGCCATTCGTTGAGGGCGGAGGACTGGATGCGTTCGGGCAGTTCGCCGTTCTCGTCGGTGAAGGTGGCCTCGTACTCGGCCTTTTCCTCGGGGGAGAGTTCGTCGTAGACGATGCCCTGTTCCAGGAATTTGAGTTTGCTTTCCACCGTGCGGTAGTCCACGAGGAACCCGTCCTTGACGGCCTGGGCCAGTTCGTAGCCGTAGGTGGGCACGCCGTTTTGCAGCTCAAAGACTTCGTAGGTATTTTTGTCGATTTCGTCCTTGGGGGTGGCGGTGAGACCCACCAGCGGGGCGTCGAAGTAGTTGAAGATGTCCCGGTATTTGTTGTAGATGGAGCGGTGGGCTTCGTCGCAGATGACCAGATCGAAGTGGCCCACCGTGAAGAGTTTGCCCTCCTCGTCGTGGACGGTGTCGATGCAGTTCATCATGGTCTGGTAGGTGGAAAATACGCAGTGGGCGGCGGCGTTGTCCTTTTCCTCGCAGAGGTTGGTGACCGACAGATCGGGCAGCAAGTTCACAAAGCTACGTTTGGCCTGGGTGACCAGAGAATTGCGGTCGGCCAGGAAGAGGATGTTTTTCACCCAGCCGCGGCGCAGCAGCACATCGCAGAGGGCGATGACGGTGCGGGTCTTGCCGGAACCGGTGGCCATGACGAGCAGGGCCTTGCGGCGGTTGCCGGCAAAGGCCTGGCAGGTGGCCTTGATGGCGCCCTCCTGGTACCAGCGCCCGGCGATGTTGCGGTTGACCTGGATGTTGTCCAGCGGTGTGCGCATCGCCCGCAGATTGAAGAGCTTTTCCAGGTCCCGGCGGGAATAGAAGGCGGCCACCCGGCGCTCGGGGTAGAAGCCGTCGTCGAGGCGGGTATCAAAGCCGTTGGAGAGAAAGACCACCGGGCGGCGGACGCATTGTTTTTCCAGAAGGTCGGCGTAGAGTTTGGCCTGCTGGCGGCCCTTGGCGGGGTCCACACAGGTTTTCTTCGCCTCAATGACGGCCAGGGGGCGGTGGGCGTCGTCGTAGAGGACGTAGTCGGCAAAGCCCTCCCCGGCGCGGTTGGGCATACCGGGCACCGGCACTTCGTTGAGCCAGTTTTTGCCCTCCACCCAGCCGGCATCCCGCAGCATGGCGTCGATGTAGAGCTTGCGGGTCTTGTACTCCGACAGATCCAGCGGTTTGGGGGTATAGCCGGGCTGCTGGGCAGCGCGCCGTTGGGACAGTTCCTTTCGCAGGGCTTGGTTTTCCGCCATGAGGGCATCCAGGTCCACATCCGGCGCCGCGGGCACCGGCCCGGCGGGTTGCTGGTTGAGCAGGGAAGGGTCAAAGGTGCCGGGGGTGTAGGACTTGGCATAACAGCAGGCCACAAAGTCTAGGAAGTACCACAGGTTTTCCAGGCAGAGGGCGGCCTCCTCGGGGGTTACGGGCTTGCGGTCGGCGTGGTTGGCGGAGTTGCCGGTCTGGCGTATGTAGTTCAGCCGCCGCCACAGGTCCTTGTCCACAATGTCGCGGAATTCCTCGGCGTTCAGCAGGCTGACCAGCCGATCGTCATAGGGTTTGACCAGCCCCGAATCCACCGAGTACATCCATTTTACGGCAAACTCCATCGCCCGGCGACAGTTCACCGCGCAGGCCGCCGGGTCAATGGCATAGATTTTTTCCGCCGCCACCGCCGCCCCGGCAAAGGAGGCAAACTGTGGCTCCGAAAGCAGAAAATCGAAGTTGGTCATGGTGGGTCACATCCTTAAAAGCACAAGCTGGCAAATCTACGACCAAAGTCATTGGGTTGAATTACATACGGACTTAATTCTATTGAAAGTGTGCGGGAAGGATTGTTTTGCTTTGCAAATTCAAATCTGTCTTTAACAAACGGATCTTGCTTAATCTGCTCATAGTCATAACCTGTGACAGTTCCCTCAAAAAAATGAAAAAGATTAAGCCTCGATAAGTTTTCAATGCTGACGGAAGCTTTCCAAGGATCAATACTATTAAAATAGGGACTAAAATAGTGCGGAAAAACACGAGACAAATATTTGGATTCAAATGTGAATTTGATTGAGGCGACGGGAATACTATTTCCGATTTCATTAATGAGTTGAAAGAGTTTGGCATCGTCGCTGCTCATTTGATTGATTATCTCAATGTAAGCGGGATGTACCAACGGCTTGAGATTTTTATTCATGTCGCCAGCTAGCAGTTTCCCGTACATTTCACGCAAATTAGTTTCTTCGGTTATGCTGGCGTTTTGAAGAAGGGGAACCGCAATTTTTGGGGAAGGAGTCTGAATATCAGAGCGGGGAATTTTTTGTAATTCTTGATTCACGATGTTGCTCACTTCAGCCAGTGCTTCCTGGCGAAGCATGGGGTAGTATTCCCTAAGCATAGCCATAGCCGTTTGGCATGCTTGTTCAGGGGTCATTCCATAATTATTAATTTGTTGACCGATCTGCGTTGTAGTACCACCTATCGCAGCCTTCTGGTTCACTTCAATATTTGTATTTGCAGAATCGTCCATCATTCATCCTTCTTGAAATTGTTCTGTATGCCTATTTGCGTATTGTTGTTGCCTGTTGCAGTCTGGTTCACTGTATATGTAGGGGTGGTTTTGGATTTGCCCTTTTTACCCAAAAGAGAAAAAATCCCTGCTATTAGTGCGGCTAATACAGTTCCACAGAAAGTAATAATTGCAACCTTTACGGCAGAATCTTGTTCTGTAAACCATTGTAGCATATAATCGCCTCTCACTCAAAATACTTTTGCATAAGGGAGTTTTTCAGGATTTCCTGTTCTTGCAGGCTGTTGGTAAGCGGTTGTTTTAATTCGTTTACTTTTTCCAGAATACCGATAAACTGCTCTTGCAAGGGCAACGGCAATTTCGGAACTGTGAGTTTAGATACAATAGGAACATTCAAGTTCATCATTGTGACACCGACAGACTTATCTTCAATGATTTTTTTATAGGCGGGATTGGATATAATACTTTGTAAAAAGTATGGCTTCATTTCCTTTTTAGGACGAATAATTAGGCTCCCCGTTCCGCACAGTAATCCTTCTTCGTGTACGACTGCACAGCGGCCCATCTCGCCTCTGCGACCTAAAACAATATCGTTTATTTTTAAATGATATGGCTCCAACTCTGCATATTTTTCATCTGAAACGGTTAAATTCTCATCTACACATATTTGGCTGTCGATAATATGAGATGGATTAACTAAGGCGTGCCCTCCTTTGATATAATCCTCTTTATGTAATAAGGAGCCAAACGGGCCAATTCGTATTTCTGCAATATCGCCAATTTCGACCATCGGCCAATTTCTTTCATTGCGAATAGGGGCCCCGAACATCTCCACAAAGCGGGATTTGACCAGCAGGTCCAGCTTGTCCAGCTGGGCGCGGCGTTGGGCAATTAGGTCGGTGACTTTGTCCAAAACGGCGGCGATATGGCGCTGTTCGTCTAAAGAGGGGAGTGGAACCTCAATCTTCTCCAGGTTTTTCCTACTAATACGTGTGCGAGTAGTTCCTGCAAGATATGTCTGCAGTTCATGAAAATATCTTTGCGATTGCGTATAGTTCAAGAAGTACCTGTCATTACATATAGAACTATTCAATCTGACAATCGTACAGTCAACCGCAGTTATTGCTTGACCGATATTCTGCGGTACCTCACAGGCACGTCCAACGGGATCAGGTAGCCTTGAAATAAGAATATCACCAGGAAGGACAGACTTACATTGTAACCGATTGAATGTTTCTAATGTGATATACTTCGCCTTTTCGGGCTTATCCAAATACTGCCCATTTCCTATATTTCCTGTTTGTATGAGGCGAATACCTTCATCGGATTGATCTTTTGATTCAATCCAATCGCCGTCGGCAATCATTCGGCAAATTTCCCCAAACTTCGCCATCACAGCATCCCCTCCAGTTCCTGGAGCCCCTGGGTGATTTGCTGCTCCAGCGCCTTCAGATCGTCGAGAATCTCGCTCGTGGGCGGGTACTCCACCGGCTTGTACTCCACCTGCTTGTACTTGTTGATGGAAAGGTCATACCCGTTTTGGGCGATCTCCGCCTTGGGCACCATGAAGGACTGCTCGGTGCGGGCGCGGTTCTTTTCCGCCGCGCGGTCATGGAAACGGGCAATAATATCGGGGATGTCGTTTTCCTTGATTTCGGTGCGCTTGTCGTCCAGCGAAAAACCGTCCGCCTTCATATCATAGAACCACACCTCGTCGGTGCCGCCGTGGCCGGTCTTGGTAAACACCAGCACCGCCGTGGACACCCCCGCGTAGGGCTTGAACACTCCGCTGGGCATGGAAATCACCGCCTCCAGACGGTGATTCTCCACAATCTCCTTGCGGATCGCCTTGTGCGCCGTGGAAGAGCCGAACAACACCCCGTCCGGCACGATGCAGGCGCACCGGCCGCCCACTTTCAGCATCCGCAAAAACAGCGCCAGAAACAAAAGCTCGGTCTTTTTGGTCTTGCACAGTTTGAGCAGGTCCGTCGAAACGATGTCGGCGTCCAGGCTGCCTTTGAAGGGCGGATTGGCCAGAATCAGAGAATAGGCCTCCCGGTCGGTGTTCTGGTCCGAAAGACTGTCCCGGTACTCGATGGACGGGTTGTCGATGCCGTGGGTCATCATGTTCATGGCGCCGATGCGCAGCATCGTGCGGTCCATATCGTAGCCGTGGAACATCCGGTTCATGTAATGGTCTTTTTTCTGCCGGTCAAAGAAGATCTCCTGTTTGTATTTCTCTTTCAGGTAGTGCCCGGCCTCCACCAGAAAGCCGCCCGTGCCACAGGCCGGGTCGCAGATGATCTCGTCCGGCTGGGGGGCCATCATCTCCACCATCATACGGATGATATGCCGCGGCGTGCGGAACTGGCCGTTCACCCCCGCGGTGGACAGCTTGGAAAGCAGATATTCGTAAATGTCACCCCGCACATCCGGGCTGCTGGCCTGGCGGGACTGCTCATAAATCTCATCCATCGCCGTGACCACCTTGTCCAGCATCAGCGGCGTGGGAATCTTGAAAATCGCATCCCCCATGTATTGGGCGTAGGCGCTGTCCTTGTCGCCGTGCAGCCCCTTGATGAAGGGAAACACCCATTCCTGCATCACCGTGTACATCTGCTGGGCCGGAAAGTCCCGGAACACCGACCATTTCAGCTGCTCGCCCGGAATGCTCCGCTCCCCGATGGTGACCTTGTCCGCAAAAATGCTCTTGTGGGGCACCCCCAGCATGGCGCTCTCCTTGGCGCGCTGGTTGTCCGCCGCGTCCAGATCATGAATGAACATCAGATAGGTCATCTGCTCCACCACGTCCAGCGGATTGGTGATGCCCCCGGTCCAGAATGTCTCCCACAGGCTGTTGATTTTATTCTTCAGTTCGTTGTCCAGCATACCGTACTCCTTGTTTGGATTCTGCGCGGGAAAGGCCTGCCATCCCCGTGCCGGTGCAGCGCCTGTCTATGTCTTCGGCGCCATCCCGTCCCCCGGCCAACGGCCCGGCGGAATTATATAAGTATAGTCTAACAAGCCCGGAATAGCCCGTCAAGGTGCTGCCGTTTGCCGCTTTGCCGAAGGAAAAACAGTGGCACGGGGGGCCTCCCGTCATAACCTCTCCACAAACTTCCCGATCACCCCGTTCACCTCGTCCGGCGCATCGGTGTTGGCATTGTGTCCGGCTCCGGGGATCCACACTAGCGGGATGCCGGTGTTTTTGTGCCAGGCCTTGTTGTACCGGATGCAGGAACCGGCATGATCTTTTTCTCCGCAAATCAGCAGCGCTGGACAGAGAATTTTGTAGGGAAGGTCGTCTTCCATGGCTTCGGCCAGCATCCGGAACCCGTGTCCCGACAGCCGGGCGTATCGTTCCTGGTCGCCGTCGTAGGTCATCATCATCTCGTGCATCAGGGCCTGCCCATAGGCCGAGGTGGCCACCCCTTTCGACCCGGTTTTCAGCAGGGACTTCCACGGGTAATGGCGATAGACCGGCTCCATCCGTTTCAGCAGCCACAGTTCGATGCCCGTCACATACTTTCGCTGCAGTGGGGCCGAATCCATGGCCACAAAGCCCTTCAGCTTCCGGGGAAACAATTCCGCATAGGCCTGCCCTACATAGCCGCCCATGGACTGCCCCACGATTACCGGCTGGCACAGGGCTTCCCGGCAGAGAATCTCGTCCAGCCATCTTGCCTTGTCCATCAGGGTGAAGGTCAGCCGGAAGGGCCAGGAAGCGGCATGGCCGGGGGCGTCCCATACCAGCAGATTGTATTTCCCTTCGAAACAGGCAATCTGTTTGTCAAACAGCCGGTGGTCAGCGGTCAGCCCCGGCAGAAAAACCAGGGTGATGGCTGCGGGGCCGCAGGCGCGATTCACCCAGTAATGAATCGTGCCGCAGGGCGTTGGATAGAGCTTTTCCTGCATGGCTGTCACCTCCTGCGTTTTCTGCTTTCATTATACAGCAGGGCGGGGAAACGCACAGCCCCTTGGAGCAGCATGGGCAATCCTCAGCCTCTGTTTGCACTCACAAAAATCAGCGCCGGAATCTGTACACCTTGCACAGATTCCGGCGCTTTGCTGTGGGCAGGACATTTTCTCTGCGGTAAGTACCGTTTATGTGGACTTCCACGCCCTGAAGAAGGGCCCGGACGGCTGGAAGATCATGGCCAAGGTATTTACCGAGGCCTGAGCCACGTCCTTCGATATACAAAAAAGACCTTTCCGCCCCGCAAAGGGGCAGAGAGGTCTTTTGTCTTGTGCGGGCCAGCCTATACAGGTGGCCGGGAGGATCCACAGGCCGGATCAGCCGATTCAGGCAAGACGGGACGGCTTGACCACCATCTGACCACTCCTTCCTCCCAGCCGGGTCCGTGTGTCGTTTGTACGCTTCAACATTCTTTTATAACCACCACAAACAGCGCCGGAAGTTGTGCACACTACACAATTTCCGGCGCTGTATCATCGTATTTGCCTGTCTGTCACAGTTCTCCGACCAGACTACTACGTTCAACTGGACTATGGCCGACTGTTTTTTAGACAGCCAAGCTCCACAAGGTAAAAACAAAACGAATTGTCGTCTTTTATTTCGAGAACTTGCAGCCAATGGAACGAATCCTCCCGTGCGTCAGCCCAATATCGGGAAGTTCTTTTTTGAAGAACTCTGACAATACGCCGTGGCTTGTTCCTCCAACGATGGCTGCTGACAATCCCATATGCTCGGGCATTACCGATTCACAGGGGAGGCACAAGCGATAAGCGCCGTCTTTGTCTTTCTGAAAACCCGGCAAATTGCACAAAGAAACGTTCTGGTTTTTTCTGCGATGCCGGAACGGGAAACAGTATGCCTCGCTGCGAAACAACAGCGGGGCTTTTTTCGTGTACAATACAACCAGAAAGAGCGATGCGGTACAGCGCACCGCACAAAGAAAGGAGTCCCTTGCATGAAACGTTTGCTCATCCGTGCCGACGACCTGGGCTATTCCCAGGGGGTCAACTGCGGCATCGCTGCCACCGTGGCGGCCGGGCTGGTGCGGTCGGTGGGGGTCATGACAAACATGCCGGATGCCGTCCATGGCCTGGGCCTGCTGGCAGGGCACCCGGTCTGTCTGGGGCAGCACACCAACATCTGCGTGGGGAGGCCCCTCACCAATCCCGCTCGCATCCCCAGCCTCTGCACGCCGGGAGGGGAATTCAAACCCAGCCGCGCCTACCGGGAAGCCGCCAAGGCCGGTGAGGATTTCGTGGTGCTGGAGGAGGTCGTCGAGGAGATCGAGGCCCAGTACCGGCAGTTCAAGGCCCTGACCGGGCGGGAACCCGGCTACTTTGAGGGCCACGCCGTGGCCAGCCCCAACTTTTTCAAGGGGCTGGAGATGGTGGCAGCCCGCCACAACCTGCCCTACTTTGCTATGGGCTGCCCGGGTCAGGCAGTGACCTTCCGCAGCACCAAGGTCTACGCTTACATGCCAAAAGATTTCGCCGCCTACGAAGCCGACCCTTTCACCGGGGTGCAGGACGCCGTGGCCAACGCCCACGAGGACGGCTGCGACCTGATGGTGTTCCATCCCGGCTACCTGGACGCCTATCTGCTGGATCACTCCACCATGACCACCGCCCGGGTCCGGGAAGCCGCCATGCTCTGCCGCCCCCAGGTCCGCACCTGGCTGGAAGACCAGCCCGTGCAGCTGGTCACCTACGACGACCTCACCTGAATCCCAAGGAGGAATCCCTTATGCAGAACCAACATCATCCCTTCCCGGAGGATTTCCTCTGGGGTGTCTCCACCAGCGCCTTTCAGGTGGAAGGCGGCGCTGACGAGGGCGGCAAAGGCCCCGCCACCACCGACCTGGGCGCCAATCGCCCCGGCATCGCCGACAACAAGGTGGCCGCCGACCACTACCACCACTGGAAAGAGGACGTGGACCTGATGGCCGAGCTGGGCCTGAAGGTATACCGGATGGGCTTTTCCTGGAGCCGCATCATGCCGGACAACTCCGGCAACCCCAACCCCGAGGGGCTGGCCTTCTACGACCGGCTCATCGACTATCTGCTGGAAAAGGGCATCCAGCCCTTTGTGACTCTCTACCATTTTGAGTGTCCCCAGACTGCGGTGGATGCTTTCGGCGGTTGGCGCAGCCGCCGGATGGTGGATGCCTACCTGCGGTACGCCGAGGTCTGCTTCACCCACTTCAAGGGCCGGGTCAGGCTGTGGGCCACCGTCAACGAGCAGCTCATCGCCACGGCGGCGGGAATGCTCAACGGCAACCACGAGCCGGACCCCCAGAAGAACCTGCAGAATGTCTACCAGATGAGTTATAACGTTTCGCTGGCCGAGCACAAGGCCATCTCACTGCTGCGGCAAATTGACCCCGAGGCAAAAATCGGCCCGGTCTGTGCGATCCAGGTGGTCTATCCCCAGTCCAGCCGCAGCGAGGATGTCCTTGCCGCCGAGAACGCCGAGGAACTCATGGAGTTCTACCTGCTGGATATGAGCGTCTACGGAAGCTATCCGCCCTATGTGGCTTCCTATTTAAAGAGCCACGGGCTCTACCCCCACACCGAGCCGGAGGATGCCGCCGCACTGCAGGCATCGAAACCGGATTTTATCGGCATCAACTACTATTTCAGCCTCTGCGTCAAGGCCAAGACGGGGCCCATCAACTACGACCAGCCGCCCTTCTGGGTGTCGGACGCCTTCGACATCTGCGAAAATCCCTATCTCGAAAAGACCGAATGGATGGACAAGGGCATCGACCCGGCGGGCCTGCATATCGGGATGCGCAAGGTGTACAACCGCTACCGCCTGCCCATGATCGTCACCGAGAACGGCATGGCCTACAGCGAAGCCCCCGGCCCCGACGGCAAGATTCACGATGTCTACCGCATCGACTACCTGCGCCGGCATATCGGGCAGCTGGAGATCATGCTGGACGAAGGCCTGCCGGTCTTCGGGTACTGCCCCTGGAGCTTTGTGGATGTGGTGTCCAGCCACCAGGGCTTTGCCAAGCGGTACGGGCTGGTGTATGTGAACCGCACCGATACCGATCTGATGGACTGTGCCCGCATCAAGAAGGACAGCTTTACCTGGTATCAGCAGGTCATCCGACACAATGGCCTGTGGGAACAATAAGAGGAGGAAAATCAAATGGCAAACAACAAGGAAATCGCCCAACAGGTTCTGGCAGCCGTGGGCGGTGCGGCAAACCTGAAGGACGCCACCCACTGCATGACGCGGCTGCGTCTGTACCTGAGGGATGACACCATCCCCAAGGATGAGCAGGTCAAAGCCATCGGCGGCGTATTGGGGGTCGTGCGGGGTGGCCAGCAGTACCAGGTCATCATCGGCACCAACGTGCCCAAGGTCTACGAGGAGCTCTGCAAGCTGGCAAACCTGACGGCCAACGCCCCGGTGGAGGACGCCAAGGCCGCGGCGGAGGACGCCGCCGTCACCAAACCCAAACTCACCCCCAAACAGGTGGGCAAGAACATCATGGGTTACATGGCGGGCTGCATGACCCCGCTGATTCCCGTCCTGCTGGCGGGCGCCCTTTTCCGCTGCGTCAATTCGCTGTGCGGGCCGGATCTGCTGGGCCTTTACGCCGCCGACAGCGACCTGTACATCCTCTTTGATTTCCTCTACAATGCGGCGTTCTATTTCATGCCCATTCTGGCCGGCATCAACGCGGCCAAACAGCTGGGCATCACCCCCATGCTGGGCGGTTTTATCGGCTGCATCCTCATGGTGCCGGGCTTTGCGTCCTACGCCACCTCGGGGGAACCTTTCACGGTGTACGGCATCCCCTGCACGGTCACCGACTATTCCCAGACGGTGCTGCCCATCATGCTGTCGGTCTTCTTCTTCAGCGTGGTGTATAAGCTCATCAAAAAGGTCATGCCCGACGTGCTGACCACCGTCTTTACACCCTTCCTCAGCATGCTGATCTCGGTGCCCTTCATCCTCTGCCTGCTGGCGCCTCTGGGCACCATCGTGGGCAATGCCATCAGCAACGGTCTGGCCTGGTTCGGCACCACCACCGGCTTCTTCGGCGTGGCGGTCATCGCGGCGCTGTGGGAACTGCTGGTCCTGACCGGTATGCACCTGGCTCTCATGATGCCGATGATGGCTTCCTTCTTCGAGACCGGCATCCAGAGCGGCCCGATGATCAGCGGCAGTTTCGCCACCTGGTCCTGCTTCGGCGTGGCGTTGGGCGCGGCGCTGCGCCTGCGCAACAAGGAGGAAAAGAGCACCGCCTTCGCCTCCTTCACCGCCGGCATCCTGGGCGGCATCACCGAACCCACCCTCTACGGCATCTGCTTCCGGTACAGCCGCTGCTTTGTCACTTCGGCCATCGGCGCCTTTGTGGGCGGGGCCTATGCGGGCATTACCAATGTCTGCGCCTACGCCATCACCAGTTCCAACTTCCTGGCCCTGCTCAGCTTCAGCGGCGGCACCACCGCCAACCTGATCAACGGCATCATTGCCTGTGCCATCTCGCTGGTGGCGGGTGCTGTGGCCACCTATTTCTTCGGCTTCTCCAAGAAAGAGCTGGAAAACGTCTGATCCCCTTGCCGGACCATCCGCCAACAAGACCGATACCCGCCGGTACCGGTCTTTTTGCTGTTGCAGAGAAACTCCGGTTTGTGGTACAGTAATGAAAAGGGAGGCCAGGCCGATGAATGACGCAAAGACGATGGGTTCGCTGGCGGAAAAGCTCATGAGCTATGTGAGCACCGCCCCCCAGCAGGATGCCAACTATGACATTGCCCTGGCCATGCTCAACCACTACGGCCAGCTGAAGAACCTTTCCCTGGCCGAGATCGCCGACCTGTGCTATGTGTCCAAGGCCTCCATCTCCCGGTTCTGCCGGTTCATGGGGTTTGAGGGGTTCCGGGAACTCCACGACTGCCTTCTGCAGGACTTTTCCATCGGAACGGACTATTCCCGGACCTTTTTCGACAAACTGTGTGCCGACCCCCAGGCGGCCCTGCAGGATTACAGCGAGGAGCTGATCCGCAACATCCGGGCCACCGCAGCGCCCGAAAATACGCAGCGTATCTCGGATATGGCCATGACGATGGCCAACAGCGGCCGGATCGCCTTTTTCTCCCACCATTTTCTGTGGGACATCGGGCGCCATCTGCAAAGCAAGATGATCCGGATGGATCGCTATGTGGAGCTGTATCTGGACTATGCCCAGCAGCTGGCCTGCGCCCGCAGCCTGCAAAAAAACGACCTGGCCATCGTCTGTACGGTGGGCGGCAGCTATCCGCTGCGCTATCCCACCATCTGGAACGGGCTGGTGACCGCCGGATGTCCCATCCTGGTCATCACCCAGAACGCCTCCAGTTCCTACTGGAATTTTGCCCGGTTCGTGCTGGGGTGCGGGATATCCAACCGCAACGATGTGGGCAAGTACGGGGCGCTGATGGCGGTGGATCTGCTGACCCTGCACTATCTGCGCCAGTATGGAAAAGAGTATCTCTGAACTTCGTTTGCCAGGAGTAGCCGCGCCGCCGCAGCTGCTCTTTTTTTGACAAATCCACCAAATTTGGTGCCGTATTTTTGACGCGCCGCACCTTTCTGAAACCGCCTTTTCCAACAGGGAACGGACCCGCCGGTCTGCCGCTGTATACTGAAAGGGCAAGGTAAACATCTATGGATTCGGAAGGAGCTGCCTGTTATGCATATTGCCGTTGTTTCTCTGGGAGCCTTTGGCCATGTGAACCCCACCCTGGAGCTGGTCACCGAACTGGTGCACCGGGGCGTGCGGGTGACCTATTTTTGCACCGAGGCCTTCCGGCGCATTGTGGAACCCACCGGGGCCCGGTTCGTGGGGGTGCCCTCCTGGATGGAGGCCCATGCCGGGGAAACCGGAGCCGACAAATCCGACGTGGCCGCCACGGTGCCGTTTTTGTTCCTGCACGAAGCGCAGGCCTATCTGGAGCCGGTGCTGACCGAACTGAAGGGGGACCGCCCCGATGCCATTGTTCACGACTTTGCGGGCATTGCCGGTACTCTGGCATCCGATGTGTTGGATGTGCCCAACGTCATGCTCTACACCAGCTACCCGGCCAATGGGGAATATTCGGTGGCCGCCGGATTTGAAACGGTGGCGCCGGACCATCCGCTGCGGGTGGCCGCCGCCGAGCTGGCCGACGGCTTTGTGGCAAAGTATGGCTGCCGCAGGATGACGGTAAAAGAAATTTTTGACGGCCGGGGGGATCTCAACCTGGTCATGATGCAGAAGCGTCTGGTGCCCCACAACGAAAGTTTCGATGACAGCTTTGTCTTTACCGGGGTGCAGATCGGCAAGCGCACGGCCTTCGGCAGCTGGCAGGCCCCCCAAGACGGCAAACCGCTGCTCTATTCCTCGCTGGGTACGGCCTTCAACAACTGGCCGGAATACTATCCTATTTTGTTCGACGCCGTGCGGGACCTGGACATCCATGTCTTTGCGGCGCTGGGCTCCATTGACCCGGCCAGCCTGCGGGACGTGCCGGCCAATGTGGAACTGGGGCAGATGGTCCCCCAGCTGGACATCCTGTCCCAGGCATCGGTCTTTATCACCCACGCAGGCATGGGCGGCACCGGCGAAGCCATCTACTATGGCGTGCCGATGATCGCCATTCCCCAGATGGAGGAACAGGCCGTCACGGCGGGGCAGATCGAAAAACTGGGGCTGGGCATTGCCTTCCACGGCAAGGACGGCGTTACTTCCCAAAGCCTGAAAATGGCCATCGAAAGGATTCTGCAAGAGGATTCCTACCGCGAGACCCTGCAGGCATTCAGCGCCGATATGCGCAGTCTGGGCGGGGCCAAGGCCTCTGCCGATGCACTGGTCCGGTTTCTCAACCGATAAAGGAGCGTTGTATGAGCGTATTTCCCAAGGATTTTTTGTGGGGGGCTTCCACCGCTGCCACCCAGATCGAGGGCGGCTGGAACGCCGACGGCAAGGGGGAGTCCATCTGGGACACCCTGGTTCACGATGGTACCGGCAAGATCGCCCACAGCGAAAATGCCGACGTTTCCATTGACTTTTACCACCGCTGGCGGGAGGATGTGGCCCTGATGAAGGCCATCGGCCTCAACGCCTACCGGTTTTCCATCAGCTGGTCCCGGGTGCTGCCCCGGGGGACGGGCCCCGTCAACGAGGTGGGCCTGCAATTTTACCGGGACCTGTGCGACGAACTGCTGCGTAACGGCATCCAGCCGCTCGTGACGCTCTATCACTGGGACCTGCCCACGGCGCTCTACCGGAAGGGCGGCTGGAAGAACCCCGAAAGCCGCCACTGGTTCGCGGAATACACCGACGTGGTCTCCCGGGCGTTGGGGGACCGGGTCCGGTACTGGATGACCTTCAACGAGCCCCAGATGTTCTGTGGGCTGGGGCTGCAGCTGGGCGTCCACGCGCCCTTTGAGCGCAACGACGACGCCGACCTGATGACCATTACCCGCAACATTCTGCTGGCCCACGGGGAAGCGGTGCGGATTCTGCGCAAAAACTGCCCCGGCGCCAGGGTGGGCATTGCCCCCACCGGGGACTGCTGCCTGCCGGAGAATGACAGTCCGCCGGCGGTGGAGCAGGCACTGGACCGGTCGCTGTCGCCCTACCCCAACTATCTCATGAGCAACACCTGGTGGGCGGACCCCATCTTTCTGGGCCGGTACCCGGCCTGGGCCAAAGGGGAGCTGGGCACCCTGCTTTACCCCATGAATGCCGAAGAATGGGCGCTGGTAAGCCAGCCGCTGGATTTTTACGCCTTCAACTGCTATCAGAATACGGTGGATCTGGTACCGGACCCTGCCCGTTACCCGGAAGGCGCCGGCCAGGGCAGCCCCCGCACGGCCATTGGGTGGAACATCACGCCCGAGGTGCTCTATTATGCCAGCAAATTCTGGTTCGAGCGGTATCACCTGCCGGTGCTCATCACCGAGAACGGCTTTGCCAACAACGACTTTGTTATGCTGGACGGCAAGGTGCATGATCCCCAGCGCATCGACTTCCTGCATCGGTATCTGCGGCAGGTGGCCCGGGCGCTGGAGGACGGTATCCCGGTACTGGGATATGCCTGCTGGAGCCTTTTTGACAACTTCGAATGGGCCGCGGGCTATGATGTCCGTTTCGGTCTGATCCATGTGGACTATGCTACCCAACAGCGGACCCTCAAGGATTCGGCGCTGTGGTACCGGGACGTCATTGCAGCAGGCGGCGACAATTTATAAAGGAGGTTTTTCCGTGCAATACCAGTATCCTCATCTGTGCGCCCCCATCACCATCGCTGGGGTCACCTTCCGCAACCGGATGTTCAGTGCCCCCATGGGCGGCACCGACATCACCAACGACGGCTGCATCGGCCCCAAGTCCACGGCTTTCTATGAGCTGCGGGCCAAGGGCGGCGTGGCGGCGGTCACCGTGTCCGAGTGTATGGTCCACCCGGCCACCGACGGCTCCCACGCCTACCACCTGGACGAGAGCATCCTCAACTCCCTGGCTGCCGCCACCTACACGGCGGACGCCATCCGCCGCCACGGCGCCATGCCCAGCCTGGAACTGTCCCACTCCGGCATGTATGCGGGCACCTACATGACCGACAAAACCAAGCAGCACGCCATGCACCAGTGGGGCCCCAGCGACACCACCCGCCCCGACGGCGTGCCGGTCAAGGCCCTCTCCAAGGAGCAGATCGACGACATCGTCAAGGCCTACGGCCATGTGGCGGGTCTGGCCAAGCGGGCGGGCTTCGAGATGATCATGATCCACGGCGGCCACGGCTGGCTCATCAACCAGTTCTTCTCGCCCTACTTCAACCACCGCACCGACGAGTACGGCGGCAGCCTTGAAAACCGCTGCCGTTTCGCCATCGAGGTGCTCCAATCCGTGCGGGAAGCCGTCGGTCCCCGGTTCCCCATTGAATTCCGTATGTCCGGCTCGGAACTCTTCGAGGGCGGCTACGACCTGGAAGAAGGCTGCCGTATTGCGGAACAAATCGAGCCGTACATCGACCTGCTCCATGTGTCGGCGGGCACCTACCAACGGGGCTTCGGCGATACCCACCCCAGCATGTTCAAGGAGCACGGCTGCAACGTCTACCTGGCGGCGGAAATCAAAAAGCACGTCAAGGTGCCGGTGGCCACCATCGGCGGCCTCAATGACCCCGCCCAGATGGAGGAGATCATCGCCTCCGGCAAGGCGGACATCGTCTACATGGCCCGCGCCCTGCTGGCCGATCCCTTCCTGCCCAACAAGGTCATGGCCAACCGCGGCGACGAGATCGTCCGCTGCCTGCGCTGCTTCACCTGCATGGCGGAGCGCGCCGCCACCTCCACCCGCCGCTGCACGGTGAACCCCCTCATCGGCCGGGAACTGGAGGGCGACACGATTTATCCCGCCCCCGAGAAGAAGAAGGTCCTGGTGGCGGGCGGCGGCCCCGGCGGTCTGTACGCTGCTTGTACAGCGGCCCGCCGCGGCCACCGGGTCATCCTCTGCGAAAAGGACAGCGCGCTGGGCGGCATCCTCAAGAGTGAGCAGGCTCTGCCCTTCAAGCAGGAGATGTACCAGCTGGCCGGCACCTATGCCGCCATGGCCCGTAAGGCCGGCGTGGAAATCCGGCTGAACACCGCCGTTACGCCGGAACTCGTCGAAGCGGAAGCCCCCGACGCCCTCATCATCGCCGTGGGTTCCGCGCCGCTGGTACCGCCCATCCCCGGGCTGGACGGCGACAATGTGGTCATCGTCAACAACTACTACAAGGAGAAGGACAAGGTCACCGACGATGTGGTGGTCTTTGGGGGCGGCCTGGCCGGCTGCGAGTGCGCCATCCATCTGGGCATGGAGGGCAAGCGCGTCCACCTCGTGGAGATACGGGACGCCCTGGCCCCCGACGCCAACGTGCGCCACCGTCCGCTGCTGCTGAAAGAGATCGACAAGTACGTCACGGTGCACACCGGCTGCAAGGGCCTGGAAGTACGCCCCGACGGCATCCTTTGCGAAACCACGGACGGGGAACAGGTCCTCGTGCCCGGCACCAGCGTCATCTGTGCCCTGGGCCAGCGCTCCCGCACCGCCGATGTGGAAGCCCTGCGGGGCACCGCGCCCTTTGTGCGCATCATCGGCGACGCCGCCAGGGTTTCCACCATCACCAACGCCGTCTACTGGGGCTACCACGCGGCCCTGGACATCGGCACCGGCTGCTGAGCAGAAAAAGTCGTGTACTTCTGACCAGCCTCTGACCACGCCTTTTCCCCGCCGGTTTTCCGTAGCGCATTTCACGCGCCCGCAATCTTTTACAATCATAACAAACAGCGCCGGAAGTTGTGCAGGACACAACATTCCGGCGCTTTTGTATTTCTATGGGTTTGGTTACTGCCCGGCGGGGGCCCATTCCAGCACCACCACCGCCTTGCCGCTGCTTTCCGGCAAGGGCAGGGTGAAAAGGGCGTCGTCCCGCTGTACTTGGTCGGTGCAGTCCACGGCGTTCACCGTTACACGGCGGGGGCTCTGGTCGGCCAGCCAGCCCAGAGGACCCTGCTCCCGCACCACAAAGAGGGTGGCGGCGTCGGTCTCCTGCACGGTCTCCAGGGCGGCGAAGCCCACGTATTTCTGCACAAGGCCCAAGGGGGCGGCGTGGTGCCTGGCGGCATTTCCTGCGGTTCTGTCCCACCGCCCTGCACCCCCGGGAGCTGGGCCGCAGTTTTGCCTTGGGGGGCAGTACCTCGGTGCAGTATCTCTACCAGTTTGTCTTTTATCTGCTGGCCAACCGGGCCCTCATGGCCGGCGCCGGGGAAAACGGCGTTGCCATCTTCAATGTGCTGCAGAACCTGTCGTACCTGGTGCTCTATCTCTACGACGGGGCCGCCAAGGCCGCCCAGCCCCTGGTCAGCACCTACGCCGCCGAGCGCAACCGCGCCGGCAGCCGCTCCACCCTGACGCTGGCCCTGGCAACCGGCAACGGGCTGGGAATTCTGCTTTGCCTGGCCCCCCGCCTGGCGCCCGAACCCGCCCGGAAAGAGGCGGTGCTGGCCCAGACCATCTCCTGCAAGAGTCAGGATATCGGTGCCCTGACCCGCCGGGTCCAGGACTTTTGCGCCGACCATGGGGCCGATGCCGCCCGGCAGTATTTTGCCGGGATGGCGGTGGAAGAAATCTGCCTGGCCGCCATGGAACATCTCTTTGCCCACCGGCAGGACGGCATCGTCCAGGTCACGGTGGTGGCCGCCCGGGACGGCGACTTTGTGCTGCATTTCCGGGATAACGGCGCCCGCCGGGACCTCTTTTCCGCCTCCGACGGACCGGAAAACGATCCGGGTATCGCGGTCATCCGCAAAAAGGCCCGCCGCTTTTTTTACCGCCATTACCAGGGCTTCAACACCCTGACCATCCAGATCTGAGGAAGGCGCCATGAAATTTTCCCTGAAAAAAAAGACCGCCCTGCTGGTGACGATCATCGCGCTGACCATCGCCGTGGTGGCGGCGGCGGTCAGCTACCGCCTGTATTCCGGCACGATGGATACCCGGTACAAAAATTCCGCCCTGGACATCGCCCGCACCGCCGCCCTCAGCGACAGCGACGCGGTGGCCCGTTACGCCGATGCCGTGCTGGCCATCTACCGCCAAGACCCGGCCCCCGAGTGGACGGACGCCGCCGCGGAACAGGCCTACTATGCCCAGTACGCCGCCATCCCCGATGACTACTATCACCAACTCTACACCCTGCTGCAAAGCGTCAAGACCAACAACCGGGATGTGCTGTATCTCTATCTCTTCGTGCTGGACCCGGAGTCCCGCACGGGCATCTATCTGCTGGATGTGGACAACAGCGACAGCGCCTGCCCCATGGGGACCTGGGACGTGATCTACCCCCAGAACTACGGCGTCTTTGACGACCCGGCCCAGGGATTCCCGGCCTACATCACCCACAGTGATTTTGGCTGGCTCTGCTCCGCCGGGGCGCCCATCACCACCGACGACGGCACCGTGGTGGGCTATGCCATGGTGGATATTTCGATGGACGCCGTCATGGCGGACCGGGCGGCCTTTCTGCGCAACCTGATTTTGGCGGTGCTGGCGGCCACCGTGGTGCTGGTGGCAGTGTTCATCGCCATCATACGACGCACGGCGGTACGGCCCATCAATCAGCTGGCCGACGCCACCGCCAACTTTGTGCGCCACCGCCAGGCCGGGGAGGAAGGTCTGGCCCGGCTGGCCATCCACACCGGGGACGAGATCCAGAACCTGGCCCAGTCGGTACAGCAGATGGAACAGGACCTGAACCGGTATCTGACCAACCTGGCCCGGGTCACGGCAGAAAAGGAACGGATCGGCGCCGAACTTTCGGTGGCCACCCAGATCCAGGCCGATATGCTGCCCAGCATCTTCCCGGCGTTCCCCAACCACCCGGAATTTGACATCTATGCCACCATGACCCCCGCCAAGGAGGTGGGCGGCGACTTTTACGATTTCTTCCTGGTGGACGAGGATCACCTCTGCCTGGTGATGGCCGACGTGTCCGGCAAGGGGGTGCCGGCGGCGCTGTTCATGGTGATCGCCAAAACGCTGCTGAAAAACAGCGCCCAGACCGGCATGAACCCCGCGCGGATTCTGGAAACCGTCAACAACCAGCTCTGTGATGGCAACCAGGCCGAGATGTTCGTCACAACCTGGCTGGGCATTCTGCAGCTGTCCACCGGGCGGCTGGTGGCGGCCAACGCCGGGCACGAATATCCCGTCTGCCGCCGGGCGGGGGGCAATTTTGCCCTGGTGAAGGACCGGTACGGGTTTGTGCTGGCCGGCATGGAGGGCAGCCGCTACCGGGAATACACCCTGGACCTGGCGCCGGGGGACCGGCTGTTCCTGTACACCGACGGCGTCACCGAGGCCACCGACGAACACCAACAGCTGTATGGAACCCGGCGGCTGCTGGACGCCCTGAACCGCAGCCGGGACGCAGATCCCCGCACGCTGCTGCAGGCGGTCCAGGCGGATATCCACGCCTTTGTGGGGGCGGCGGATCCCTTTGACGACATCACGATGCTGGCGCTGGAGATCAAGGGCATGGCCCACCATTACCGTCTGGAGCTGGCCCCCACACTGGAGGAACTGCCCCGGGCCACCGCCTTTGTGGAGGAATCGCTGCAAAAAGAACAGGTGCCCCCGCCGCTGGTGTACAAGTTCAACGTGGTGATGGATGAACTGTTTTCCAACATTGCCCGCTACAGCGGCGCCACCCGGGCGGCCGTCGTCTGTTTTGTGCAGGACGGCAAAGTCACGCTGCGGTTTGAGGATGACGGCAAACCCTTTGACCCGCTGGCCGCCGCCGAACCGGATACCACCCTTTCGGCGGAGGAACGGAACATCGGCGGGTTGGGCGTCTTCCTGGTCAAACGCATGATGGACGAGATGCACTATGAGCGCCGGCAGGAGAAAAACTGCCTGACCCTCTCCCTGCACCTGCCCGGTTCCCCCCGGCCGTAACGCAAACAAATGCCCCGGACAAAGCGCTCCCGGCGCGGGACAAGATTTTCCGCACGGCGGCGGGGCAAGGAACTCTGCGCGCTGCGCTACAATCTGTGAAACAACCAAAGCCGGGTCCCCGCAGGGACCCGGCTTTGCATTTTCGGCAGGGAAGGGTTATTCGGGCGGTTTGCGGCAGCTGCCACAGCAGCAGGGGCCCAGGCTGCCCGAAAGCAGCAACCCGATCAGCCCCGTGTAGACCATGGTGTTGAAGGGGTTGGCGGTGATGGCACAGCTGCCGGTGGGGCAGCCCGCCAGGGCATAGTAGGCAAGGCCCACCAGGGCGCCGCCCACGGTGAAGGCAAGGGGCCGACGGACTTTTTTCCAGAGTTCTTTTCGGTTCATAAGGCACCTCCCGCCAGATATTGCTCCGCCATGTGGACCGCAACGGCGCCGTCCGCCACCGCCGTGACCACCTGGCGCAGGGGTTTGGTCCGCACATCCCCCACGGCAAAGACGCCGGGCAGGCTGGTGCGGGTGGTTTCGTCCGCCACCAGGTAGCCGCCGGCGTCCCGTTCCAGCTGGCCGGCCACCAGTTCAGTGGCGGGCTGCCGCCCCACACTGACAAAGACGGCGTCGCAGGGCAGCTCGGTCTCGGTGCCGGTGGTCAGGTCCCGCAGCCGCACACCGGTGAGCGAACCGCCGTGCAGCAGGGCGGTGACTACGCTGTTCCACCGGAACTCCAGGTTCTCCGCCTGCTGCAGGGGCTCGTGGTAGATTTTGGTGGCCCGCAGGGTGTCCCGGCGGTGGACCAGGATCACCTTGCGGGCAATGCGGGTCAGCAGCAGGGCGTCCTCGGCGGCGGAGTTGCCGCCGCCCACCACCACCACGGTCTTGCCCTTGTAGCGCATGCCGTCGCAGGCTGCGCAGTAGGCCACGCCCCGGCCGGTCAGGGCCTCCTCGTCGGGCAGGCCCAGGGGCCGCGGGTCGGCCCCGGTGGCCAGTACCACCGTCCGGGCCGCAAAGGTCCCGGCGCTGGTCTGCAGCACCTTGGGGTCGGCGGTCAGGTCCAGGGCCGTCACCTCGGCGTATTCGCTGCGGGCGCCGAACCGTTCGGCTTGCTGCTGCATGGTTTCGGCCAGGGTGAAGCCGTCCACGCCCTGGGCAAAACCGGGGTAGTTGTCAATGGTTTCGGTCAGGGCCATCTGGCCGCCGGCGGACAGCTTTTCCAGTACCAGCACGTTCAGCCCCGCCCGCGCCGCGTAAAGCGCCGCCGTATAGCCGCCCGGGCCGCCGCCCACCACGATCATATCATACACAGGGTTCTGTGCCATGGATTTCCCTCCTTACTGCGTCAGGCCTTGCTGCAAAAATTCGTCGATGGCCGCCTTGGTCTTGGGGGCCACCACCCGCTGCACCGCCTGCCCGTTTTTGTACAGCACCAGGGTGGGGATCACCTCCACCCCCTGGGCTTCGGTCAGCTGGGGTTCCTCGTCAATGTTCACTTTGGCCACCGCCAGCCGGTCGCCGTATTCCTCGGCAATCTTGTCGTAGGCGGGACCGATGCGGCGGCAATATCCGCACCAGGGGGCCCAGTAGTCCACCACAACGGTTTTGCCCTCGGCCATCCACTGTTCGAATTGGGTCTTGTTTATCTGCATCGCTGTCATAGGTTTCAGCTCCTTTGTGTTTGGGTGTATGGTTAGTATATCCAAATTCCCACCAAAATTCTGTGATAAAATCACCCAAAGGCACTCTGCCGCTGCAGCCCCCTTGCCAGCGGGGACAAAACTGTGTACAATAGGTGTAACCGAAGGCGTTACATCGAGGGCGCGGCACGACTTGGATGGAATGCCGCCCTGTACACCCAGCCGGTTCCGGCGGAAAGGAGTTTTGCATGCAGCTCAGTATGAAATGCTCGGTGGCGGTGCATTGCCTGCTCTTTATCTGGGAGGCCCGGGGCAAAGCCCGGGTCACCAGCACCCTGCTGGCCCAAAGCACCGGCTGCAACCCGGTGGTCATCCGCAACATCCTCAGTGCCCTGAAAAAAGCCGGGCTGATCACGGTGCCCCGGGGCCAGGGCGGGGCGGAGCTCTGCCGGGACCCGGAACAGATCACCCTGTACCAGATCTACGCGGCGCTGGAACCCCAGGGGCTGACCTCCCTCATCGGCATCCACCCCTGTGACGGCCGGGCCTGCCCGGTGGCGCAAAACATCCGCCGGGTGCTGCGCCGCCCCTACCGCCAGATCGAGGACGCCATCGCCGCCACCATGGACGGCATCACCCTGGCCTCGCTGATTCAGGACCTGGAAGCCGGGCTGACCCCGCCCGCCGCCACCCACTGACCCGAAAGGAGCAACCTGTCATGAAAATTGCAATTCCCTACGAAGACGGACAAATTTTCCAGCATTTCGGCCACACCGCCCGGTTCAAACTCTACGACGTGCAGGACGGCAAAATCGTTGCCGCCCAGGTGCTGGACACCAACGGCAGCGGCCACGGTGCCCTGGCCGGGTTGCTGCAGGCCCTCAACGTGGACGCGCTGATCTGCGGCGGCATCGGCGGCGGCGCCCGGATGGCGCTGGACGCGGCGGGCATCCGGCTGTACGGCGGGGTGCAGGGCAGTGCCGACGAGGCAGCCCGGGCCCTGGCCGAAGGCCGGCTGACCTTTGACCCCGACGCCCACTGTGACCACCACGACCACGGGGAAGGCCATACCTGCGGCGAACATGCCTGCGGCGAGCATACCTGCGGCCAACACTGAACCACGACAAAAGCGGAAGGGATTTCCCCGGGAAATCCCTTCCGCTTTTTGGCAGTGCACAAAAACCGCAGCCCCTCACCCGGCCGGTGGTCAAAGGGCGGCGGGTCTGCTATACTGTAACTATCATCCAACAGAAGGGAGGGGACGGCTGTGCCTGTGGTGGTGGACCGACATCTGCGGGAGCAGATCCCGCACGAAGCGGCGGCCTTTCCCGTCAGCTTTTTTGAGGGGGAACTGGCGGACCTGCCCGGCCGGGCCGGACCGCTGCACTGGCACCCGGACTTTGAACTGGCCCAGGCCCGCTGCGCGCCGCTGGAATACCGGGTGGGGCAGCACCGCATCCGGCTGGAAGCGGGGGACTGCCTGTTTGTCAACGGCAACCAGCTCCACAGCGTCCGGCAGCTGGCGGGGGACGCCCCCGATCCGCTGCCCATCGTGGTGTTTTCCGGCACGGCGGTGGCGCCCGCCACCGGAACGCTCTATCGCCGCTACATCGCACCGGTGGCAGGGTGCGCGTCGCTGCCCTTTGCGGTGTTCCGGCGGCAGGATCCCGGCAGCGGCGAAGTGCTGGCGCTGGCACAGTCCCTTTTTGACAGCCTGCGCGGCCGCCCCGCCTGTTACGAAATGGCGGTCCAGCGGGATCTGAACCGGCTGCTGGCCTTTCTGTTCTGTCATCTGGACACGCTGCCCCGGTTCCCGCCCACAGCCTTCCAGCTGCGCACCCAGGTGCGGGTGCAAAAGATGCTGGACTACATCGCCCGCCACTACCGGGAACCCATCACCGCCGCCGACATCGCGGGGGCGGCCAGCATCAGCCGCAGCGAGGCCGGCCGCTGCTTTAAGGCCTATCTGGGCTGTTCGCCGGTGCAGGCGCTGCTCCGCCACCGGCTGCAGGCCGCCCGCGGGCTGCTGCAGGACCGCACCCTGACGGTGGAAGAAATCAGCGCCGCCTGCGGGTTTTCCGACGCCAGCTACTTTACCCGGCAGTTCCGCAAAACCTACGGCATGCCCCCGCGGCAGCTGTGCAATTTGGGTAAATAGTGCTGGTTTTTGGCGGAAAATTGCCTTATACGGGACGTCTTTTGCTGGTATAATTCCAGACGTCACCCGGTGACGCCACCGGGCAATCCAACGGAAAGGACGATCCCATGACCACCCAAAAAGACTACCGCAAGACCCTGCGGGCCTGTTACCTGGGCTATGTGACCCAGGCCATCTGTGCCAATTTTGTACCACTGCTGTTCCTGACCTTCGCCGCCGACTACGGCATCCCGCTGGAACGCATCGCTCTGATCCCCACGGTGTTTTTCCTCACCCAGCTTCTGGTGGACCTGGCGGCGGCCCGCTTTGTGGACCGCCTGGGCTACCGCCCGGCCATGGTGCTGGCCCACGGCACGGCGGCCGCGGGGCTGGCGCTGCTGACCGTGCTGCCCGACCGCCTGCCCGACGCCTTTGGGGGCATCCTGGCGGCGGTGATGGTCTACGCCGTGGGCAGCGGCCTCATCGAAGTGCTGGTCAGCCCCATTGTGGAAGCCTGCCCCCTGGACAACAAGGCGGGCCGGATGAGCCTGCTGCATTCCTTCTACTGCTGGGGGGCCGCGGCGGTGGTGCTGGGCTCCACCCTGTTTTTTGCCTGGTTCGGGGTGGAACACTGGCGGGTGTTGACGCTGCTGTGGGCGCTGGTCCCCCTTGGCAATCTCTTCGCCTTTTTGCGCTGCCCGCTGGCGCGGCTGATGGAGGAGGACCAGAGCCTGGGCATCGGCCGGCTGCTGCGGCTGCCCGTCTTCTGGCTGCTGGTACTGCTCATGGCCTGCGCCGGTGCCGCGGAAAGCTCCATGGCCCAGTGGGCCTCCGCCTTCACCGAGTCGGCGCTGGGCGTCAGCAAAACCACCGGCGATCTGGCGGGACCCTGCCTGTTTGCCCTGCTCATGGGGCTGGCCCGGCTGCGCTACGCCCGGCCCGATCCCCGGCGGGACCTGGCCGCCAACATGCTGGGCAGCGGGGCACTGTGCCTGGTGTGCTACCTGGTGGCGACCCTCTCGCCGGTGCCCGCCGTGGGTCTGGCGGGCTGTGCCCTCTGCGGCTGGGCGGTGGGCATCCTCTGGCCCGGCACCCTCAGCCTGGCGGCCCGGACCTGCCCCACCGGCGGCACCGCCCTGTTTGCCTTCCTGGCGCTGGCCGGGGACCTGGGCGGCACGGCGGGCCCGCTGACGGTGGGCCTGTTCTCGGGGGCTGCCCGGGGGGACCTGCGCCGCGGCCTGCTGGCGGCGGCCCTGTTTTCCCTGGTGCTGGTGGCGGGGCTTTCGGCCCTGCGGCGCACCCGTTCCCACTGAATACAACACCCCCGCCGCCCTTCCGGCAAAGGAAGGGCGGCGGGGGTGTTTTTGATTTTCCCGGGGAAAGGTTACAGCTCGTCTTCCGAATAGCTGGCAAACCCTTCCCCGATGACCTCGTGGGCGTCGCAGACGATGAGGAAGGCCCCCGGGTCGATGGCCAGCACCGTCTGTTTCAGGGCGGTGATCTGGTTGGGGCGGAAGGTGGTCAGCAGCACGTCCTTGCCGTGGCCCTGGTAGGCGCCTTCGCCGTCCATCCGGGCCCGGGTGGAACCGTAGACCACCGTGTCCATCGTCAGGCTGGAGACATACATGGCCACAATGCCGGAAAGCGCCCCGTCCACGCTGCGGAACACCACGGCGTAGGAGGCAATGATCACCAGGTCGATCATCAGGCAGAGCCGTCCGATGGAGATATGGAGGTAGCGGTATTTCAGCAGCCGGGCGGCCAGGTCGGACCCGCCGGTGGTGATGCCCGCCCGCAGCTGCAGCCCGATGGACAGCCCGAAGAGCACGCCGGCATACACGCAGGCCAGAAACTGGTTTTCCATGGGCCGGAAGGCGACGGCGGCGTCCAGCAGGTCGATCATGACGCTGCCGGTGAGCATGGCACAGAAGGACCGCACGCAGGAGCGGAAGCCCTGCCGCCGTGCCAGCAGCACAAAGAGGGGAATGTTGAGGGCGATGCTGACCACGCCCACCGGCAGCGCCGGAATCAGGCGGTGCAGCACCTGACCGATGCCGGTGACACCGCCGGTGACAATCTGGTTGGGCTGGAACAGCCAGTCGAAGGCCACGGCGTAGAGCGCCCCGCACAGCAGGATGGTGGCGGCATCCCGCAGGCTGCCGGAAACTTTGCGTTCGATGACGGTGTGCCTCCCTTACTGCAGCATGAGCCGGATGATTTCCCGGTCGGTTTCCCGCATGCCGTCCCGGCCGATGTGTCCCACACAGCTGATGGTCTCGTCGGCGTCCTCCCGCAGGATGCCGTTGTGGGCGCCGTAGCTGCGGTCGGCCATGGCCAGGTTGTGGGCCAGCATGGCGGCGTCCAGGCTGGTGGCAATCTTGGCGGCACAGCTGGCCTTGGCGCCGTCGCAGATAATGCCGGGAATGTTGGCCAGGGTGTTGTCGATGGTGGCCTTGATCTGGTCCAGGGTGCCCCCGTCCAGGTAGGTGATGGCGGCGCCTGCCGCGCAGGAGGCGGACACCGCCCCGCAGAAGGCGCTGAGCTTGCCGATGTACTCCTTCTGGTGGACGGTCAGCAGGCCCGAGAAGGCCAGGGCGCGGTAGAGCTTCTCGGCGGGCAGGAACTTTTCCCGGGCATAGACGATGACCGGCACCGAGGAGGCGATGCCCTGGTTGCCGCTGCCCGAGTTGATGATCACCGGCATGTCGCAGCCCGCCATTCGGGCTTCCGAGGCGGCGGCCAGCTGGCCGCCCAAAAACTGGCCGAGCTGGGCTGCAAGCGGGTGGCCTGCCTGCGCACCGGTTCCTCCCTGACCAACGAGCCCAGCAAACGCAAGGACGGCTTTGTCAGCGGCTGCATGGAGGCCGGCCTGCCCTTTGAAATGTGCAACCTGCAGGACGACGCACCGCTTTCCGCCTTTGAGGTGTTCCTGCGCCACAACATCCTGGAAACCGACACCCCCCTGGACGGGCTGTTCTGCGGCACCGACCTGATGGCCTGGCAGGCCGTCAAGATGGTGCGGGCCCTGGGGCTGCGCGTGCCGGAGAATGTGCAGGTCATCGGCTTTGACGGGGTGCGGATGTTCGGCGACCAGGACTACATTTGTTCCACCATCGTGCAGCCGGTGCCCGACCTGGCCGAAACGGCGGTCAGCATGGTGCTGTCCAACGACTTCAACGGCTTGCCGCCGCTGGTCTGCCTGCCGCTGGCGCTGGGGGTGGGGGTACGCCATCCTCAGCAGCAGCCTGCTGGTGCTGCTGCCCGCCGGCCTTGTGGGCAGTTGGTTTGTGCTGTTTGCGGCACTGTTTTTGCTCTATGACCGCCTGGATCAGGCGTTTGCCATTGAAGAAAGCATTTCCCGGGCCTTTCCCGAACAGGCCCGCCATGAAGAAAGATAAGGAGATTGCATGATGAAAGATGTAGTGGCATTGGGCGAACTGCTCATCGACTTCGCCCCCGTATCCACCGACGACGCCGGGTATCCCACCCTGAAAGCCCAGCCGGGCGACGCGGCGGCGAAAGAGCAGATGGAATGGGGTCTGCACCAGGCGGACATCGTCAAGATCAGCGACGAGGAGATCGAGTTTTTGTGGGGCCTTTCCCCCGAGGCGGGCGCCCAGAAGCTGCTGAAGGAGTACGGCGTCAAGCTGGTCTACGCCACGCTGGGCCCCAAGGGCAGCCACTTTGCCAACCGCAACGGCTGTGGGGAGGTGGCCTCCCCCACGGGGTTGCATGTCATCGACACCACCGGCGCCGGGGATATCTTCGGCGGCAGCGCCATGAGCCAGTTCCTGCGTCTGGGCAAGGCCCCGGAGGAGCTGACCGTGGAGGAGATGGGCGCCATCACCCGGTTCGCCTGCTGCGCGGCGTCCCTTTCCACCCAGACCCACGGCGGCATCAACAGCGTGGTGCCCGAGGCCGACGTCCGGGCC
>CAJFFY010000030.1 GCA_904374465.1 uncultured Subdoligranulum sp. | reverse complement strand
TTAAAAAGCCGCCTATTTCACACAAAACAAGCGGCTTTATCACATTATTCAATTATATTAGCAGGTGTGACCGTCTTTTAGCTCATACATGGGCCAGAAGCCCCACACAGATCTGTTTGCGGGGACCTTCCCCCGATTGTTTGGCCATAGTTGCCTCCGATTGTACCATTCAGTTTCGCTCCCCAGTATAACATAAAAGGAAAGAAATGGGGAGCCCTGTCCAACAGAAAAGGGCCTGCCGCATCTTGCGGCAGACCCGATGACGGAACGTTCAGGCCCGGATCAGTTCCCGGGGAATCAGGCTCTCGTCAAACATAACCTTGGAGTGGTTGTCCCGGATCAGTTCCTTGCCCACCGGCTCCCCGGTGGCGGCATCCAGGACGTTGCGGTAGATGCGGGAGACCCGGTAATATCCGTCCTCCTCCTTGGCAAAGTGGTGGTCTTCCTCCACGATTTCATACCGCCAGGGGAAGGGACATTCGCTGCGCAGCTGGGCAATGAGCTCCTCCCCCTCGCAGTGGACCAGCAGCTGGACTTTCTGGTCGGTGGTGTTGCGGAACCGGAAATCCACATAGTTGTAGCAGATGGAAGTGCCGGCACTGAACGGCACCCGCGGTCCCTCGTCGGGGGCCAGGGCATCGGAGTGGGCGTGGAATTCCGTCACGGTCAGGGGGCTGTGCAGCACCAGCAGATGCAGCGTGTGGGACAGGTTGCAAAGGCCGCCGCCGATGTCGGCCACAAGACGCCCGTGGGCGATGACCCGCCCGTCCTTGTAGCCCCGGTGCCGGGTGATTTTGCCCACCGTGTGCCAAAAGGAAAACGTTTCTCCCGGGCGCAGGATCAGCCCGTTGATTTTGCTGCCCGCCAGCCGGATGTTGACGGCCTTGTTCAGCTGGTGCTGCAGATTGACCCCCGGCGCCCGGCGGATCATATGGACCTTCTGCTCCCACACCAGGTTGGGCAGGGGCGTGGGGTCCACCGTCTCGGCAAAATGCTCGTGGCTTGCCAGATTGCGGATATGCCGTCGCAGAATTTCCTTCTGCACGGCAATGGCATAAAAGACGGGGTTCATCTCACAGAACAGTTTGCGTTTTTTCTTGGACATGACCGCTCTCCTCTTTTCTATTTCACAATGCCGCCCAGGCGGTGCCGGTAAGCCGGACTGTGCCGCCAGCACCATAGCACCAGATTCTCGGCGGCCCGCCGTTTGCCGAAATGCCGTTCCCCAGGGTGGCGCAGGAAATCCACCCGGATGCTGGCCAGCCCGGCGCGGTTGGCGCCGTAGACGTCGGTGAACAGCTGGTCCCCGATGACAATGACCTGCCCTTTGGCAAGTCCCAGCAGCTCCACCGCACGCAGGTAGGCGGCGGGGGCGGGCTTGTCGGCCTCCGCCAGGTAGGGAGCGTCGATGTGGGCCAGGAAGCGCAGGATGCGTTCCTCGCTGTTGTTGGAGAGCAGCAGCGTCTGCAGGCCCAGGGCGTGCAGGCGGCGGAACAGGTCGTCCACCGCCGGGTTGGAGTCGGCCCCGTGCAGCACCAGGGTGTTGTCAATGTCGAACAGGATGCCCCGGTAGCCCAGCCGGTACAGTTTTTCATAGTCGATGGAAAAGACGCTGTCCGCCGTTTCCCAGGGATAAAAGCGGCTCAGCAGCATGGGGCGTCCTCCGCGGGCCGGTCCATGTACCGGCAGACCGTCTGGATCTGCCCGGCAAAGTCCGCGCCGAACTTCTGCTCAAAAAAGGCGCTGCCGATGGTGAACGCCCAAGGGGCAATGGCCTTGATCTCGTCCAGACGCCGGAAACTGTCCACGCTGCCGGCCACACAGACCGGCGCGTCCACGGCCGCCACAAACCGGCGGATCAGGTCGGTTTTGTCGCCGGTGTAGCGGTAGCCCAGCAGGTCGAACCCGAAGACCCCCTTGTGCAGGCACTCCTGCGCCTGGCGGATCATCTGCTCCGGTGTGCCCTCCAACACCGAGGGGCGCCCGGTGACAACCCCCACAAAGGGCAGGTACCGCAGGCCGTGGTCCTGGCAAAAGGCCAGGATGGCATCGGAATACAGAGTGCCCATCAACAGGTCGCAGCCGCAGTCGGCGGCCATGCGGGCACCGCGCAGGCCCTCGGCCTCGGTATAGGCCACCACTTCCAGGGCGGTTTTTTTGCCGCAGGCTTTCATCTGGGCAAACAGCGCCTGCATGGCGGGCAAAGGTAAGCCCTCCTCCTTGAAACCCCAGTATTCGGCCGGGGTGTTGCGGCATTGGGAAAAAACCTCCGGAGCATTGGCCACCGTGCGGTCCCGGTGGGTCAGCATGACGATCAGATTGGACTTTTTCAGCATGGGAATCCCCCTCCGCTTTGTGGCGCGGTCCGTTCCCCGGAGCGCCGGTTACCTTTCATTATACGGAATTACCAAATACACGTCAACTTTTTGTCGACAACCAGGCAAAAAAACAAAGGAGCGAAAAAATTAGTAATAAATCTTAAAAACCCCTTTACAAAGCAAAATAGTATGATATAATAAAGCCATGGACCGGGGAGCACGGTCCGCTGAGAAAAAATCTTATTTGTTGAATGTACAGAGCAAACCCAAGGAGGCAAGCTATGGAACTGAAATATTTTATCTGTGAACACTGCGGCAACATCATCACCATGGTGGAGGACAAGGGCGTGCCCGTCTTCTGCTGCGGCCAGAAGATGACCCCGCTGGTACCCGGCACCGTGGAGGCTGCCCACGAAAAGCATATCCCCGTCTACACCGTGGAGAACGGCGTTGTCCATGTGACGGTGGGCAGTGTGGAGCATCCCATGCTGGAAGAGCACTACATTGGCTGGATTTCGGTCCAGACCAAGCAGGGCAGCCAGATCAAGCACCTGAAGCCGGGTGAGGCCCCCAAGGCCGATTTTGCCCTGGCCGCCGGTGACGAGGTTGTGGCCGTCTATGCCTACTGCAACCTGCATGGTCTGTGGAAGGCCTGATTCCCCTGTATTCCCATTAAATTTACTGTAAAAGGAGCGTTTTTGCTATGAAGAAGTATGTTTGCCCCTGTGGCTATGAGTACGATCCCGCCGTTGGCGATCCCGACAACGGCATCGCTCCCGGCACCGCCTGGGAGGATGTTCCCGCCGATTGGGTCTGCCCCGTCTGCGGCCTGGGCAAGGATTCCTTCACCGAGGAATAAGCACAAAATCAAAAGGAGCACCCCGCCAGGGGTGCTCCTTTTTTTGTATGATCCGGGGCCTTCAGCGGGCAGCCACCGCCTTGGTGGCGATCACGTCCACCCCGGTGCCGGCCACATCCGCCAGCACCACCTGTCCGATGGCCACCGGCGCGGCCACCGACACGGTTTTCAGGGCACGCAAACAGGCAAAAATCTTGTCTTTGGGGATTTCCCCGGCGGTCTTCACGCTGACAGCCGCCAGCACGCCGCCCGTTATCGGCACGGTGGTGGTCACGATGCGGCTGGGGGCGGTGACCTCCTTGCGGGCATAGGCGTCGCCCCGGGGACAGGTGTTGCCCTCCACCGAGACCACGGCCCCGTTTTCCATCGTCACCCGCAGGGCGCAGCCCAGCGGGCAGCCAATGCAGGTCAGTTCACGTTGTTCCATCCTGTCACGCCTCCTCCAGTGTCACGGTCAGACCGCCGCAGCCGGGCAGTTTGTCCAGCGCAGGACCCTTGATCACAATGGTTTCCATCTCGCCGGGGGCCAGCACAGGGCGTTTGCGCCGCCAGATGCATTCGCCGCCCGCATAGACGGCCAGCGCCTTGCCCCGGTAGGCGTTGCCCACCCGCAGGCGCAGTGTCAGGCTGCCGTCCAGCCGGGCCGGATGCACGGTGGTGGGCACGGTGTAGCGCACCCCGTTGGTGGCCTGTACCGGCAGCGCTTCGCCTTCCGCGGGGGAGGCTCCGCCCAGGATATACTGGGCGGCATGACGCCCGGCGGCTGCAGCTTCCTCCGACACATAATCCACCAGATCATGGACGTGCAGCACGTTGCCGGCGGCAAACACACCGGGCAGGCTGGTCTGCAGGCTTTCGTCCACCAGGGGGCCGCCGGTCACGGGGCTCAGGGCCACACCGGCGCCGCGACTCAGCTCGTTTTCGGGCAAAAGCCCGCAGGAGAGCAGCAGCGTGTCGCAGTCAAAGTGCTCTTCGGTTCCGGAGACCGGCTTGCCGTTTTCCACCCGGGCAATGGTGATGCCCTGCACCCGCTCCTTGCCCTCGATGTCCACCACCGTGTGGCTCAGCTTCAGGGGAATGCCGAAGTCGTCCAGGCACTGGACGATGTTGCGCTTCAATCCGCCCGAGTAGGGCATCAGTTCGGCCACGCAGAGCACCTTGGCGCCCTCCAGCGTCATGCGGCGGGCCATAATCAGCCCGATGTCGCCGGAACCCAGAATGACCACCCGGCGCCCGGGCAGATACCCTTCCATATTCACCAGCCGCTGGGCGGTGCCGGCGGTGTAGATGCCAGCGGGACGGGTGCCCGGAATGTTCATGGCGCCCCGGGGCCGTTCCCGGCAGCCCATGGCCAGAATCACGGCCTTGGCCTGCAACTGGAATAGTCCGTCGGTGCGGTTGACGGCGGTGACCACCCGGTCGGCGGATAGATCCAGCACCATGGTGTTCAGCTTGTAGGGAATGCCCATGGCCAGGGCTTCATCGGCAAAGCGGGCGGCATATTCGGGGCCGGTGAGCTCCTCCCGGAAGGTATGCAGTCCGAAGCCGCTGTGGATGCACTGGTTCAGAATACCGCCCAGCTCCCGGTCCCGTTCCAGGATCACCAGATCCTGCACACCGGCCTTGCGCGCGGCGATGGCGGCGGCCAGGCCCGCGGGCCCGCCGCCCAGAATCACAAGATCGATTTGTTTCATAGTGCCGCCCCCTTACAGACTGTCCTTGTTGGTGCCCACGATGAGCCGGGAATCGCCGCCGCACTTGGTGATTTCCTCCTGGGGGACGCCCAGCTCCCGGGCCAGAATCTCCAGCACCCGCGGGCTGCAGAACCCCGCCTGGCACCGGCCCATCCCGGCACGGGTGCGGCGCTTGACGCCGTCCAGGCTGCGGGCGCCGGGCACCCGGTGGATGGCATCCACAATCTCGCCCTCGGTCACCGTCTCGCACCGGCAGATAATCTGGCCGTAGGCGGGATTCTTCTGTACCAGGGCGGCCCGCTCCGCAAAGGAAAGGGTCTTGGGGTCCAGGATGCCCTTGCGGCGGGGGTTGAAGTCGGGTTTTTCCGGCAAGTGCAGGATGCTCTGCACCAGTTCTGCCACCGCCTGACCGATGGCCGGGCTGGCCGACAGGCCGGGGGACTCGATGCCGGCGCAGTCCACAAAGCCGGGGGCTGCTTCCTGGAGGAAGAATTCATGGCGCAGCTCATGGGCGCGCAGCCCCGCAAAGCTGGTGATGGTCTGCCGCAGAGGCAGGTCTTTCACCGCCAGACCCGCCTTGGCGCGCACCTCGTCCAGCTCGGCGGCGGTGGTGGCGGTATCCTCCTTGTCGTCGATGTCGTTGGCCGTGGGGCCGATGAGCAGATTGCCGTGGACGGTGGGGGTGACCAGCACCCCCTTGCCGTATTTGCCGGGCAGCTGAAAAATCGTGTGGTGCACATGGTCGGCGGCTGCGTGGTCCAACAGGAAGTAGTCCCCCCGGCGGGGTACAATGGTCATGGTATCGTCGCTGACCTGATTGTGTAGCTCGTCGGCGTGCACCCCGGCGGCATTGACGATGCAGCGGGCCTCCAGCGGGCCGCGGTTGGTCTGCAGCCGCCAGCCGCCCGGGATGGCCTCAATCCGCTCCACCTCGGTGTCGAACTGGAACTGCACGCCGTTGGTGGCGGCGTTTTCCGCAAAGGCGTAGGTCAGCCCGAAGGGGCAGACGATGCCGCCGGTGGGCGCCCACAGGGCCGCCACCGCGTCGTCGGAAATATTCGGCTCCATGGCAAGCAGCTCGTCCCGTTCCACGATGCGCAGCCCTTCCACCCCGTTGGTCAGCCCGTTCTCGTAGAGCTTCTGCAGGGCGGGGCGGTCCTCCTCACTCAGGCAGACCACCAGACTGCCGCACTGCTGGTAGGCAAAGTCCAGCTCCTTGGCCAGGGTGGGCATCCGGCGGCTGCCCGCCACGTTCAGGGCCGCCATACGGCTGCCCGCGGGGGCGTCAAACCCCGCGTGGACGATGGCGCTGTTGGCTTTGCTGGTGCCGCAGCAGACATCCTCCTCCTTGTCCAGAACCAGAATATCGGCCTTGTAGCGGCTCAGTTCCCGCGCCGAGGCGCAACCGCTGACGCCGCCGCCGATGATGATGACATCCCTCATACCGTTTCCTCCTCTTCTTCCCGCGCCCAGCCATAGGCACAGCGCACGGCCTTGTTCCAGCCGCGGATGCGCCGGCGGCGTTCTTCCTCCGAAATGTGGGTCATGAATACCCGGTCCACCTCCCGGTTCAGCAATACGTCCTCGGGGCTGTTCCAGTACCCCACGGCCAGCCCGGCCAGGTAAGCCGCGCCCAGGGCGGTGGTCTCCACACAGCGGGGGCGTTCCACCGGGGCCCCGCTGATGTCGGCCTGGGCCTGCAGCAGGTAGTTGTTGGCCGAAGCGCCGCCGTCCACCTTCAGCATGGCCAGCTTGATGCCGGCGTCCGCCTCCATGGCCTTGAGTACATCGTTCACCTGGTAGCACAGACTGTCCAGGGTGGCACGGATGATATGATTTTTGTTGCAGCCGCGGGTCAGCCCCACAATGACACCCCGGGCGTACTGGTCCCAGTGGGGGGCGCCCAGGCCGGTGAAGGCGGGCACCACGTAGCAGCCGTTGGTGTCGGGCACCTTCAGGGCCATATACTCGGAATCCCGGGATTCCTCCAGGATTTTCAACTCGTCCCGCAGCCACTGGATGGCGGCCCCCGCCACGAAGATGGACCCTTCCAGGGCGTAGGTCACCTTGCCGCCCAGGCCCCAGGCGATGGTGGTCACCAGGCCGTTGCGGCTCAGCACCGGGCGTTCCCCGGTGTTCATCAGCAAAAAGCCACCGGTGCCGTAGGTGTTCTTGGCGTCGCCCACCCCGAAACAGGTCTGGCCGAAGAGGGCAGCCTGCTGGTCGCCCGCCGCCCCGGCGATCCGGATGGCACCGCCGAAATGCATGGGGTCGGCGTACTCGTAAAACGCGCTGTTGGGCACCGGCCGGGGCAGCATGCAGCGGGGAATGTGCAGGATCTGCAGGATCTCGTCGTCCCAGTCCAGGGTGTGGATGTTGAACAGCATCGTCCGGCTGGCGTTGGAGTAGTCCGTCACATGGATCTTGCCGCAGGTCAGCTTCCAGATCAGCCAGGTTTCCACCGTGCCGAAGAGCAGGTCCCCGGCTTCGGCCCGGGCACGGGCCCCCTCCACGTTGTCCAGAATCCACTGGAGCTTGGTGGCCGAGAAATAGGCGTCGATGACCAGGCCGGTCTTTTCCCGGAAGAGGTCGGTCAGCCCCTGGGCCTTCAAACGGTCGCAGAGTTCGCTGGTGCGGCGGCACTGCCATACGATGGCCCGGTAAACGGGCTCCCCGGTGTTGCGGTCCCAGACGATGGTGGTCTCCCGCTGGTTGGTGATGCCGATGGCGGCAATATCGGCCGCCGTGGCGCCGATCTGGTTCATGGCGGACAGCGCCACACCCAGCTGGGTGGTCCAGATCTCGTTGGCATCGTGTTCCACCCAGCCCGGTTTGGGGAAATACTGGGTGAATTCCTTTTGGGCCACACTGCACATGTGGCCCTGCTTGTCAAACAGGATGCAGCGGTTGGAGGTGGTACCGGCATCCAATGCCATGATGTATTGTCCCATAGCGTTGCTCCTTTTTGCAGTCAGGTGAAATGGCAAAGCTAAGCATTTTGCATAAAAATATTGTAACATGCCGCCCTAAAACTGCAACAAAAGGGCGATGCTTTCCCCTGAAAATCTACGGAAACCACAAAAATGCCGGTTGTTTTTTGGCGGTTTTGCTCCCGGCCCGCAGTGCAAAAAAACCGCGTTCCCCAAGGAACGCGGTGTGCAGACGGTTATTCGATTTTCATCATCCGGTACCCCACGCCGATGTGGGTCTGGATGTACTGGGGCGAACCGGGGGCGGATTCCAGTTTTTTGCGCAAGGTAGCCATGAACACCCGCAGGGAGGCTACATCGTTCTCCCAGCTGGTGCCCCACACCTTTTGGGTGATGTAGGTATGGGTCAACACCTTGCCGCAGTTGCGGGCCATCAGGCAGAGCAGCTTGTATTCGATGGGGGTCAGGTGCAGTTCCTTGCCGTCCAGATAGGCACACCCCGCCGCAAAGTCGATGGTCAGCTGCCCGTTGGTAAAAACCGGGCTGCCGCCGCTGTGCATGGCGGCCAGCCGCCGCTGGGTCACCCGCAGCCGGGCCAGCAGTTCCTCCACCGAAAAGGGCTTGGTCAGGTAGTCGTCGGCACCGGAGTCCAACGCTTCGATCTTGTCGGCGTCCTCGCTGCGGGCACTGATGACAATGATGGGCATGTCCGACCAGCTGCGCACCCGGCGGATCACCTCCACGCCGTCCAGGTCGGGCAGCCCCAGGTCCAGCAGCAGGATGTCGGGACCGCTGGTGGAAGCCTCCCGCAGGGCGGCCTCGCCGCAGTCCGCCACGGTGTAGCGGTAGTCGTGGGCTTTCAGGGTGGTGGAAATCAGGTTGCGGATGGGAGCATCGTCCTCCACCACCAGAATCAAGGGTTTATTCATGCAGCGTTACCTCCCCCAGGGGCACCGTAAAGGTGAAGTTGCACCCGTGCGGCGGGTTGTCGGTCAGCGTGATGGTGCCCCCGTGGGCATCCACAATGGCCTTGCAGAGCGCCAGCCCCAGCCCCAGGCTGCGGCGGCTGTCGGCGACCTTGTGCTCGCCGGTATAGAACATTTCAAACACATGGGGTTGCAGGTCCGGGGCAATGCCGGGACCGTCGTCCGTCACCGAGATGGCCGCAAACCCTTCCCGGCGGCAGGCGGATACGGTGATCACCGACCCGTCCTGGGTGTACTTGACGGCGTTGTCCACCAGGTTGATGAGCACCTGCACAATGAGCCGGGCGTCCATCCGGGCCAGCAGCAGCTCGTCGGGCAGATCCACCCGGATGGTGTGGCGGCTGCTCTGGCGGTTGGTGTGACGCAGGGCTTCCTCCACCACTTCGGCCACCAGCTCGGTGGACAGGCGCAGGTTCATCCGGCCGTCCTCAATGCGGGTGATGGACAGCAGGTTTTCCACCAGGTTGATCAGCCAGATGGAATCGTCGTAAATGTCCAGAAATATCTGGTGCCGGGCTTCGCCGTCCAGCCGGGCGTCGTTGGCCAGCAGGTTGGAGGCGTTGCCGGAGATGGAGGTCAACGGTGTGCGCAGATCGTGGGAGATGGCCCGCAGCAGGTCGGCCCGCAACTGTTCGTTTTTGGCCCGCAGGGCGGCGCGCTCCTTCTCCTCGATGTTGCGGATATTCTGGATGGCCAGCGTCACCGTGATGATGGACACGATGAGCATGATGGCGATGGTGAAGGGATACCCCTTCTCGTAGGCGTGCAGGGTCAGGCGGGGCTCGGTGAAAAAGAAGTTGAAGAGCAGCACACTGGCCACCGAACTGAGCACCCCGCAGAAATAGCTCTTGGTGAACAGGGAAGTGAGCAGCGTGCCCAGCACATACACCGAGATGATGTTGGCCTTAGTGAAGGCAAATTGCCAGAAGATGTTGCCGATCACCGTGCCTGCGGCCAGAATCAGCAGCGTCACCACCAGGTCCTGCCCCCGGGGGATCATCTGGTCCCGCAGGTTATGGGATTGTTTCATACCACCGCCTCCTGTCTGGTATCATACCACACAATGGGCACCGGCGCCAGCGGCATCATTCATCCCGGCCGGGCAGGTTGTCGTCCCGGTGCTTTTGGCGCGCCTTGCGGCGGGCGTCCAGGAACAGGTCCAGGTGCCGGCAGGCAAACCAGCCGAAGCAGCCCACCGCCAGCAGGACACAGATCAGCAAAAAATCCTTCACAGAAACCGCCTTCTTTCGGTTACAGATGGAAGCAGCGCTTGATGGAATGGTATTCGCCCAGCACCAGCAGGGTACCTTCGGCGGGCAGTACCGTGTCGGAGGCGATGTTCACGTCGATGGTGCCGTCCTGCTTGATGCCCAGCAGGTTGATGCCGTACTTTTTGCGGATGTCGATGTCACCCACCGTCTTGCCGGCCCAGTGGGCGGGGGCGGGTACCTCCATGATGGCGTTCTTCTGGTCCAGCTCGATGTAGTCCACCAGATGGCTGGACCCGTAGCGCACAGCCGCCCATTTGGCCAGCTGTTTTTCGGGGTAGAGCACCTCATCGGCGCCGTTGCGCAGCAGAAATTTGGCCTGTACATCCCGCTCGGCCCGGGACACCACCAGCTGGGCGCCCAGTTCCTTCAGCAGGGAGGTGGTTTCCAGCGAACTCTGGAAATCCCCGCTGATGGCCACAATGCAGACATCAAAGTTGCGCACGCCCAGCGCTTTCAGGAATTCGGCGTTGGTGCTGTCGCCGATCTGGGCGTTGGTCACAATGTCCAGCACGGCGTTGACCCGGTCCTCGTTGGTATCCACGGCCATGATCTGGTGGCCCTGTTCATTCAGTTTCATGGCAATGTGCCGCCCGAAGCGGCCTAGACCAATGAGCAAAAAAGATTTCATGGTATCGTTCCTTTCCCGTCAGCCGACGGTGATGTGTTCCTGGGGCAGCCGGCTGCCCGCCTTGGAAAAACCGGACAGGGCCGCGTAAATCAGCGTCAGGCCGCCCACCCGGCCGATGAACATCAAAGCGATGAGAATTCCCTGGGAGAGCAGGCCCAGATGGGGTGTCAACCCCAGCGAAAGGCCCACCGTACCCACGGCGGAGGCAGTCTCAAACAGGCAGGCCGACAGGGGCAGCCCTTCCACCGCGCTGATGACAAAACCGCCGGCCAGAAAGAGCGTCAGGTACAACATGCCGATGGTGGCGGCGCTGTTGACCGCTTTGCCGTCGATGCGCCGCCCGAAAAAGTGGGGCTCCGACTGGCGGCGGAACACCGCCAGGGCGTTGGCCACCAGCACCGCAAAGGTGGTGGTTTTCATACCACCGGCGGTGGAACCGGGCGAACCGCCGATGAGCATCAGCAGGATGGTCATCCCTTGGCCCACGCCGGAAAGTGCCGTCAGGTCGGCGGTGTTGAAGCCCGCTGTGCGGGGGGTCACCGACTGGAAAAGGGAGGCCAGCAGCCGCTCCCCCGTGGGCAGGGTGGCAAACTCCCCGAAGAAGAACCAGACCGCCGGCAGCAGGATCAGCAGGGCGGTGGTGGACAGAATGACCTTGCTCTGCATCCGGTAGCGGTGCAGCCGCAGTTTGTTGGCCCGGATGTCGTCCCAGGTCAGAAAACCGATGCCACCCACCACAATGAGCGCCATGATGGTCAGATTGATCACCGGGTTGTCCCGGTAGGACGTCAGCGAGGCATACTGGGCCTGCGGGGTGCCCAGCAGATCAAAGCCCGCGTTGCAGAAGGCGGACACCGAGTGGAAGACGGCCATCCAGAGGCCCCGCACCCCGTAATCCCGCCAGAAAACCGGCGCCATGCAGGCAGCCCCCAATGCCTCGATGCAGAGGGATGCCTTGATGATAAAGCCGGTCAGCCGCACAATGCCGCCCACCTTGGGGGCGGCGATGGCCTCCTGCATGGTGCCCCGCTGCATCAGCGAGATGCGGCGCCCCGAGAGCAGCGCAAAGAAGGCGGCCACCGTGATGACCCCCATGCCGCCGATCTGGATCAGTGTCATGATCACGGCCTGGCCGAACCAGGACCAGTGGGTGGCGGTGTCCTGCACCACCAGTCCCGTCACGCAGACCGCCGAAGTGGCGGTGAACAAAGCCTGATGAAAAGGCGTCACGGTGAAGTCCCTGGCGGAAACCGGCAGCATCAGCAACAGGCTGCCGGCCAGGATCACCGCCGCAAAAAGCAAAATAATGGTCTGAAAGGTTGTCAGCCGCGGCGGGCGAAAACCTGCCATGAAAAATCCTCCCATTTTGATGAATTTTGTCTTCCCATTATAAAGCGGCACCGGTTAAGAAGGGATAAATATCCCGCTGTTGACATTAAGACCGCATTAAGAAGCAAAAAGGCAGGGCACCGCCGGGCGGTGTCCTGCCGGAAAAAAGGACCTTTCAGCGATCCACCACGGGGACGGGGTCCTCGCAGCGTTTGTCCAGGTCGTTCAGATACAGTTTGGTCTCCCGTGCCACCACGCCGGAAAGCAGCAGCACGGCGATCAGGTTGGGAATGGCCATCAGGGCGTTGAGGGTGTCGGCGATGGTCCACACCAGGTTCAGCGCCACCACCGGGGCGATGGCCGCCACCGCCACATAGACCACCCGGTAGAGCAGCTGCCCCTTGCTGCCCACCAGGTATTCCAGGCAGCGCTCGCCGTAGTAGGACCAGCCCAGCACGGTGGAGAAGGCGAAGGAGATGATGCCCACCACCAGGATGACCGGCCCCACCACCGGGATCTGGTCAAAGGCCAGGGTGGTCAGGATACCGCCGTCCGAGATGGCGCCCATGTCGATGGCAGGGTTTTTCATGATGCTGGACACCAGCACCAGGCCGGTCATCAGGCAGACCACCACGGTGTCCCAGAAGGTGCCGCTGGCCGATACCAGCGCCTGCCGCACGGGGTTGCGGGTCTGGGCGGCGGCTGCCACAATGGGAGCGGAGCCCATGCCCGACTCGTTGGAAAACAGCCCCCGGGCAATGCCGTACCGCATGGCCAGCATGATGCCGCCGCCCGTCAGGCCGCCGGCCGCCGCGCCGGGGGTGAAAGCCAGCCGCAGGATGGTGGCCACGGCGGCCACCAGATAGTCGCGGTTGTACACCAGAATGCCCAGGCACCCCAGAATGTAGAAGCCCGCCATGAAGGGCACCAGCTTTTCGCAGACGGTGGCAATGCTCTGGATGCCCCCAAAAATGACCAGCGCCGTCAGGGCAGCCACCACCAGCCCGACGACCCATTCGGGAATGCCCAGGTTGGCCTGGCAAACGGTGGCGATGGCGTTGACCTGGGTGGCGCAGCCGATGCCGAAGGAGGCCAGCGTGCCGAACAGGGCGAACAGCACCCCCAGCCATTTCAGGTGCAGGCCCCGCTCCAGGGCGTACATGGCGCCGCCCTGCATCCGGCCATCCTTGGTTTTGACCCGGTATTTCACGGCAATCAGCGACTCGGCGTACTTGGTGGCAATGCCGAAGATGCCGGCAATCCAGCACCAGAACACCGCCCCCGGTCCCCCCAGGGCGATGGAGGTGCCCACGCCGATGATATTGCCGGTGCCGATGGTGGAGGCCAGGGCGGTGGTCAGGGTGGCAAACTGGGAAACCTCCCCCTCGGCGTCGGGGTCTTTGGTCACCGAAAGGCGGATGGCGGTCAGCAGTTTGCGCTGAATGCCCCCGGTGCGCAGGGTCATGAACAGGTGGGTGCCCAGCAGCAACCCCATGGTGGGCCAGGCCCAGACCCATTGGTTGGTGACGTTGATCAGGTTGACGATGGCGTCCGGCATGGTGTGTACTCCCTTCCGCCGCCCGCAGCTGCGGGACGGCAAAAAAATAACGGCGCGCCGCGCAGTACATCCTGTGCGAACGCGCCCCATTGTGCCTTGCTACCAGATTATGATACACCGTTTGACGGTATTCCGTCAAGAAGTGCCCCTTGGCAGCGGGTTTGCCGCCGTGGTACAATACCTTATATAAAAGGATCGGGAAGGAGTATCCCCATGCACTATCTCATCACGGGCGGCGCCTGCCGGGGCAAAACCACCCTGGCCCTCTGGCTTTGCGGGCGGTTACCCCGACCGATGGCGGGGCTGCGCACCCTGTGCACCGGCCGGTGTGCCGCCGGTCCGCGGTTTTCGTTGCAGGATCTGGCCACCGGTCGGCAGGAACCCCTGGACCGGGAGACGGCGGGACAGCTCAGCCCGCGGCGGGAAGCCATGGAAGCCCTGGCGGTTCCGGCGCTGCAGGACGCCGCCCGGCAGGACACCCCCACCGTTCTGGTGGATGAAGCCGGGCGTCTGGCCGGGGACCCGGTCTGCCGGCAGTTGCTGGCCGCCCTGGCCGGGGGCGCGGCCACCCTGGTGGTGACGGCTGGCCCCGGGGATCTGCCACTGCTGGCGCCGCTGTGGGATGGCAATGCGGTGACGCGGATCGACCTGGACGCCGTATCCCTGGACCGGGCACAGGAAACCTTGGCCCAAACCCTGCCCGCTCCCCTTCATGCGGGGGTCAGCGTGCGGCTTTTCCGGGAGGAAAAGTGCTTTGGGGCGGGCCCTTTGCAGCTGCTGGAACTGGTGGGACGCACCGGATCGCTGCACAAGGCGGCCGCCGCCATGGGAATGGCCTACTCCAAGGCGTGGAAGATGCTGGGCGCGCTGGAAGCCCAGTGGGGCTTTGCCATGCTGCAACGGCATCCCGGCGGGGTGGGGGGCGGCGGTTCGCTGCTGACCCCCCGGGCCTGGGAGCTGGTGGCGCGTTACCGGGCCCTGCGGTGGGACTGTGACCGGGCAGCCCAGGCGGCTTTCGACCGGCATTTCGGCTCCTTCGGTGTGGGTACGGACGCCGACACCGAGATATAACAATATGTATTTTTTGACAAAATAATACAGAACTGGACATAATAAGTATGACTTTTCTTCTTCGCCTGTGGTACGGACGATGCAAATCGCACAGGATCCGGGGCGGATTTTGTGGGGATTGCCGGATTTTGCCTGCCACCTCCTCCAAATATTGACAGCAAACATCCCTGTATTGCTATAATAAGGGGATGTTTTTGTTTTTGCGGCGTGCTTTTTGGGAACTTCATGCCCGAAAAACAGAACCAAAGTGTCGGAAGAAAGGCGGCGTCTCTATGCAAGAGGAGATTCAACAAACCAAGTCGCAGGAGTATGTAACCCCCTATGAATTCAAGGGAAAACTGCCCCTGCGCCAGGCGATCCCCCTGGGCCTGCAGCACGTGCTGGCCATGTTCGTGGGTAACCTGACCCCCATTCTGATCATCACCAGCGCCTGTGCGGCAGGCGGCGGTGCCGAGAAGTTCGCCCAGATCCAGGTGGCGCTGCTCCAGAACGCCATGCTGGTGGCGGGCATCGTCACCCTGGTACAGCTCTTCTCGGTGGGGCCCATCGGCGGCCAGGTACCCATCATCATGGGCACCAGCTCGGGCTTCATCGGGGTCTTCCAAAGCGTCAACCAGATCATGGGCGGCGGCATTCTCAGCTACGGTGCCATCATGGGCGCCTCCATTGTGGGCGGCCTGTTTGAAACGGTGCTGGGCGCTTTCCTCAAACCGCTGCGTCGGTTCTTCCCGGCGGTGGTCACCGGTACGGTGGTCATGTCCATCGGTCTGTCCCTCATCAGCGTGGGTGTGGGCTCCTTCGGCGGCGGTACTTCCGCCAAGGACTACGGCTCGCTGGAAAACCTGCTCATCGCCCTGGTGGTCATGGTCATCATCCTGATCTTCAAGCATGCGGGCAAGGGCATTGCCAGCTCCTCCTGCATTCTCATCGGCATTGTCTGCGGCTACATCATCTGCGCGATTCTGCCCTTCTTCCTGTCCACCACCGGCGTCACCGCCGACGGTGTGGAGTACACCAAGGCCTGGGTGCTCAACTGGAGCAAGGTGGCCGAGGCTTCCTGGTTTGCGGTGCCCCAGCTCATGCCGGTCAAGCCGGTGTTTGACCTGCGGGCCATCCTGCCGGTGGGCGTTATGTTCATCGTCACCGCGGTGGAGACGGTGGGCGATATCTCCGGCGTGACCGAGGGCGGCATGGGCCGCGAAGCCACCGACAAGGAGCTGTCCGGCGGCATCATCTGCGATGGCCTGGGCTCCACCTTTGCCGCCCTCTTCGGCGTGCTGCCCAACACCAGCTTCAGCCAGAACGTGGGCTTGGTCACCATGACCAAGATCGTCAACCGGACCGCCCTGGCCTTCGGCGCCATCTTCCTGGTGCTGTGCGGCCTGCTGCCCAAGCTGGCGGCGCTGGTCTCCATCATGCCCCAGAGCGTGCTGGGCGGTGCGGCGGTCATCATGTTCTCCTCCATCGTCATGAGCGGTATCCAGCTCATCACCAGCGACAAGCTCACCCCTCGCAACATGACCATCGTGTCGGTGGCGTTGGGTCTGGGCTACGGCATGGGTTCCAACACCGCCGTGCTGGCCGGCCTGCCCCAGCTGGTGCAGCTGATCTTCGGTGGTTCCGGCATCGTGCCCGCCGCCTTTGTGGCCATCCTGCTCAACGTGCTGCTGCCCAAGGACCCGTCCGAGGCCGCTGTGCAGAATGCCGAAAAATAAAAAAATCCCGTAATTTGTCGCCCCGCCCCCTCGGCGGGGCTTTTTCTTTGCGGGGTTCCATGCTATACTGAAAGCCAGAAAGCATACTTTTTGTGAGGAGGTACATACCTTGCTGACCATCAAGCGATATGTCCGTGCCCAGAGCCTGGACGAAGCCTACACCCTGTGCCAGAAGCGGGCCAACGTGGTGCTGGGCGGTATGCTGTGGCTCAAGACCCAGAACCGCACCGTCGATACCGCCATTGACCTGTCCGACCTGGGCCTGGATGCCATCGAGGAGACCCCCGACGCCTTCCGCATCGGGGCGATGGTCACCCTGCGCCAGCTGGAACAGCACCCCGGCCTGGATGCGCTGACCTGCGGTGCCCTGGCCGAAAGTGTCCGGCCCATCGTGGGGGTGCAGTTCCGCAACCTGGCCACCCTGGGCGGCAGCCTCTACGGCCGGTTCGGATTTTCCGACCTGCTGACCCTCTTTCTGGTGCTGGACGCCGCGGTGGAATTGCACCACGGCGGCACCGTGCCCCTGGCCGATTATGCCGCCCGCCCCTACGAGCGGGACATCCTGACCCATGTGGTGGTGCCCAAACAGCCGGGGCGGGTGGCCTACCGGGCCCAGCGCAACATCGCCACCGATATCCCGGTGCTCACCTGCGCGGTGGCGGTGCGCCCCGACGGGGTGAACTGCGCCATCGGGGCCCGCCCCATGAAGGCACAGCTTTACCCGGGCGATGCATCGCTGCTGGCAGGGGGCATTACCCCCCGGAGTGCCGACGCCTTCGGGGAAAGTATCGCCGCACAGGTGCCCTTCGGCAGCAACCTGCGTGCCGGGGCGGACTACCGCCGTGCCGTCTGCCCGGTGCTGGTACGCCGGGCCCTGCTGGCCTGTAAGGAGGAAGCATGATGGAAATCCAATTGAAACTCAACGGCCGCCCGGTGCGGGACAGCATCGATGCCGATACGCTGCTCATTGATTTTGTCCGCGCCCACGGCTGCGCCAGCGTCAAGCGCGGGTGCGAAACCTCCAATTGCGGGCTTTGCACCGTACTGCTGGACGGCAAACCCGTCTTGTCCTGCTCGGTGCTGGCGGCCCGGGCCGACGGTCACGAAGTGCAGACCCTGGAAGGACTGCAGGCCGAAGCGGAAGCCTTTGTGGGCTTCATCGCCGACCAGGGGGCCGAGCAGTGCGGCTTCTGCAACCCCGGGTATGTGATGAACACCATCGCCCTGCTGCGGGAAAACCCCGACCCCACCGACGACGAGATCCGCGCCTATCTGGCGGGCAATCTCTGCCGCTGCTCGGGGTACGAGGGCCAGCTGCGGGGCATCCGGGCGTTTTTGAACACCCGCAACCAGGCAAAGGAGGAGAACGACCGTGGCTGAACTGAAAACCGTCGGCAAGGGCATGCGCAAAAAGGACGCCATGAACCTGCTGCTGGGCAAGCCCGCCTTTACCGAGGATGTGACCCCCCGGGACTGCCTGGTGGTCAAGGTGCTGCGCAGCCCCCATGCCCACGCGCTGATCCGCTCCATCCGCACCGACCTGGCCCTGAAAGTGCCCGGCATGGTGGCCGTCTATACCTATGCGGATGTGCCCCAGAACCGCTACACCAACGCGGGCCAGACCTACCCGGAGCCCTCCCCCCATGACCGGCTGATTCTGGATCGGCGGGTGCGCTTTGTGGGGGACGCCGTGGCCATCCTGGCCGGCGAGACAGAGCAGGCGGTGGACAAGGCCATGAAGCTGGTCAAGGTGGACTACGAGGTGCTGCCCGCCGTGCTGGACCCCCACACCGCCAAGGACAACCCCATTCTGGTCCACCCCGAGGCGGACTGGCAGGCCCTGTGCCCGGTGGGCGCCGACAACAAGCGCAACCTGGTGGCCAGCGAGACCTGCGGTGACGGGGATGTGGAGGCTGTGCTGGCCGACTGCGATGTGGTGGTGGACCATGTGTGGCACACCAAGGCCTGCCAGCAGGCCATGATGGAAACCTTCCGCACCTACACCGAGATCGATCCCTACGGTCGGCTGCATGTCATCAGCTCCACCCAGATCGTCTTCCATGTGCGGCGCATCCTTTCCATCGCCCTGGGCATTCCCAAGTCCAAAATCCATGTGGAAAAACCCCGCATCGGCGGCGGTTTCGGCGCCAAGCAGACCTCGGTGTCGGAAGTCTACCCGGCTTTCGTCACCTGGAAGACCGGCCGCCCGGCCCGCATCGTTTATTCCCGCCGGGAATGCCAGATTGCCGGCAGCCCCCGGCACGAGATGGAAGTCCATGTGCGGCTGGGCGCCGACAAGGACGGCAGAATCCGTGCCCTGGACGTCTACACCCTCTCCAACTCGGGCGCCTACAGCGAGCACGGCCCCACCACGGTGGGCCTGTCGGGCCACAAGTCCATCCCGCTGTATACCGGCAGCCTGGAGGCCTTCCGCTTCGGCTACGACGTGGTCTACACCAACGTCCAGGCTGCCGGTGCCTACCGGGGCTACGGCGCCACCCAGGGAATCTTTGCGGTGGAAAGCGCCGTCAACGAGCTGGCCGACCGGCTGGGCATCGACCCGGTGAAACTGCGGGAACAGAACATGGTGCGGGAAGGCATGATCATGCCCGCCTACTACAACGAACCCGCCAACGCCTGCGCCCTGGACCGCTGCATGGCCCGCTGCAAGGAACTCTTCCACTGGGAGGAAAAATTCCCCGTGCGGGATATGGGCAACGGCAAGGTGCGCGCCGCCGGTGTGGCCATGGCCATGCAGGGGTCCGGTATTTCCGGGGTGGACGTGGGTTCCGCCACCGTCAAGCTCAGCGACGACGGTTCCTATAACCTGATCATCGGTGCCGCCGATATGGGCACCGGCTGTGATACCATCCTGGCCCAGATGGTGGCCGAGTGCATGGACTGCGACCTGGACAACGTGGCGGTCTTCGGCGCCGATTCCGACGCTTCGCCCTACGATTCCGGCTCCTACGCCTCCTCCACCACCTACGTCACCGGCAAGGCGGTGGAAAAGGCCTGCCAGCAGCTGAAGGAACAGCTCTGCACCCTGGCGGCCGAGAGCCTGGGCTGCACCCCGGCCGAGCTGGAGTTCACAGGCAAGGCGGTGCGCCGCTGTGACGGTACCGCCCAGATCAGCCTGGCGGAGCTGGCCGTCAAGTCCCAGTGTGCCAACAACACGGCAGTGCAGGTCACGGCCACCCACTCCTCGCCGGTGTCGCCGCCGCCCTTCATGGTGGGCATGGTGGAGATCGAGCTGGACAAGGAGACCGGCAGCGTCACCGTGCTGGATTACAAAGCCGTGGTGGACTGCGGTACCCCCATCAACCCCAACCTGGCCCGGGTCCAGACCGAGGGCGGCATCGTCCAGGGCATCGGCATGGCTCTGTACGAGGATGTGAGCTACACCGACAAAGGCCGCATCCGGGGGGATTCCTTCCTGCAGTACAAGATTCCCACCCGGCTGGATATGGGCCACCTGCAAGTGGAGTTCGAGTCCAGCTATGAGCCCACCGGCCCCTTCGGCGCCAAGTCCATCGGCGAAATTGTCATCAACACGCCTTCCCCGGCGCTGGCTCAGGCCATCTACCGGGCCAGCGGTGTGTGGGTCCGGGAACTGCCCATCACCCCCGAAAAAATCCTGCTGGGGATGCGGGCTAAAGCGGAATGATCCATATGCTCTATCTGGCGGCGGGGGCCTCCCGCCGGTTCGGTGCCGACAAGCTGCTGTCCCTCTACCGGGGTAAACCGCTTTTTGCCCATGGGCTGGAAACGCTGGCGGCCTGTGCCGAACGTCCCGACGTGGACCTGACGGTGGTCACCAATACCCCGGCCATCGCCGCCGCTGCCCGGCACCTGGGCGGTCGGGCGGTGCCCAGCCCCCAAAGTGCCCTGGGGCAGAGCTACAGCATCCGTGCGGGTCTGGCGGCGGTGGAAACCCTGGCCGACGGGGATTTCCTGCTCTTCGCGGTGGCGGACCAGCCCCGGCTGCGGGCTGAAACGGTCCGGCGGTTCCTGGCGCTGGCCCGGCCCGGCACCTGGGCGGCCACTGCCGCCTGCGGGGATCGGGTGGGCAATCCGGGCCTGTTCTGTGCGGCCCTGACGCCTGCCTTGCGGGCGCTGCCGGGGGACCGGGGCGGCCGTGCCGTGCTGAACCTGTACCCCGAGCGGTTGCTTCGGGTGGAATGTCTGCCGGAGGAATTGCGGGACATCGACACGCCTGCGGACCTGGACTGAATACGCAAAAGCCCCCATCGCCAGTGGCGATGGGGGTTTCGTTGTTATGGGAAAAATCCCGCTCAGCGGGGGCCGCCCAGGAAGAAGAGGGCCACCGTGCCGGGCCCGCTGTGGGCACCGATGACAGGACCGATGTCGCCGATACAGATCCGGTGAACACCGTAGGCTTTGACCTTGTCCGCCACATATTGGGCGTCCTCCAGGCAATCGCCGTGGCTCACAAACACCGTCATCTCGCCGTAGTTCTTGTCGGCGGTGGCGGCAAAGTGCTTGACCAACGCATCCAGGCTGGCCCGGCGGCCGCGTACCTTCTCCATGGCAATCAGGTGGCCTTCGGCATCCACATGCAGTACCGGCTTGATGCCCAGCAGGGTGCCGGCCACGGCGGCGGCACCGCTCAGGCGACCGCCCCGCTTGAGGAACATCAGGTCACTGACGGTGAACCAGGCGCAGAACCGCTGGGTGTTCTTTTCGGCATAGTCGATCAGCGCATCCATGGTGGCGCCTTCCTTGCGCATCATGGCCAGGGTGTAGGCAAACAACCCTTCGCCCATGCTGGCCTGCAGGCTGTCGATGCTGACTATCCGCCGGCCGGGGAATTTCTCCTGCAGTTCCTCGATGGCCACCTTGCTGGCCTGGTAGGTGCCCGAAAGCCCGCTGGAAAAGGCCAGGTACAGAATGTCCTTGCCCGCTTCCAGGAAGGGGGTGAAGGCTTCCTCATAGTCCGAAATGGCCACCTGGCTGGTGGTGGACATGCTGCCGTTGCGCAGCTTGTCGTAAAAGGCCTTGGGATCCAGCTCCCGGTTGTCGGGGTAGTTGCGGTAGCACTGCCCGTCCAGGGTAAAGGTCATGGGCAGCACCTGCACATCCATCTCCCGCACCAGGTCGGGGGTCAGGTCGCAGGTGGATTCGGTAAACAGAACGTAGTTTTCCATCACAGACTCCTTTGTATCAAACACAACGGCCCGCAGGCCGCATTACTCCGCTACTATCATACCGTGTTTCGGCGGCAAAATCAATGGCGGTCTGCCGTTTGCGGCGCAAAAAAAGCGTATGCGCCGGAACGCGCATACGCCGCACCACTATTGCAGAAAAACCCGCTCCACCACTTTCATGGGTTTGTTCAGCTGCTTGGTCAGTTGCCCCACCAGGATGGCGGCGGCCACGGTGCCTTCCCGCACACCGTCCAGGTGGCCCAGGAACAGGAAGGACAAAATGACCGAAAGAGCCACCAGCGTCAGGTCAAAGGCCATCTTCATATTGCCGAACTTGACAGGCGCTACCTGGCAGATGGCCAGCACAATGCCCTCCCCGGCGGTGGTGATCAGCCCGGCCGTCACCTCCATGCTGACGCCCAGTGCCACCAGAAAGATGCCCAGCAGGCAGATCAGCCATTGCTGCCAGTAGGCGGCGGGAACCAGCCCCTGCAGTACGAAACCGGCCACGTCGATGGCCGTGCCGAACAGGATGGCCGCCGGCAGCTGCAGCAGCTGGTAGGGCTGGTAGCGTCTGCGCAAAATGGCAATCTGGATCAGCACAAACAGCGTGTTCATAATGATGGTGGTGGTGCCCACGCTCAGCCCCGAAATGGCTCCCGTCACGTAGGGGACGCTGGAAATGGGGGAGGTGCCCAGCGCTGCCTTGATGGAGAAGGCCACGCCGAAAGCCATGACCAGCAGGCCCAGACAGAGCAGGACGATGTGTTTGCACAGTGGGAACATTTTCAGTTTTGTTTTTTCCGCCATACTCATTCCTCCTTTGGATCTGAATGCAGGGCGGTACACAGTTTGTTCAGCAAAGCCTGCAGCTGAATGACCTCCTCCACCGTCAGGGCGTCGGTAGCATCCCGCTCCACGCCGCGGAAGACGCTGCCCACCTCCCGGGCGGCATCGCGGCCCTTCTCGGTCAGCGAGACATACAGCGAACGGCGGTTGCCGGCCTTCTGGCGGCGCAGGATCAGGCCGCTGTCCTCCATGCGCAGCAGAATGCTGCCCACGGTGGCGGGCTCGATCTCGCAATAGGCGGCGATGGTCTTCTGGTCGGCCTCGCCGCATTGCAGCAGGTAGTCCAGTACCTTGGGCTGGCCGCGGGTCAGGCCGATCTTGCTCACTTCGCTCAGTACCCGCCGGGAAAACAGCGAATGGGTTTTCATCAACAGGTAGTGCAGACTTTCCATGGTGAGACTCCTTACAGTGAGGAAACTTATTGTTACATATAAGCCTATTGTACGCTTCTACGCCGAAATGTCAAGAAACAAACCGGCAAATCTGCGCAAAAACCAAAAAAAGCTGCCTTTCGGCAGTTCCTTTTGTCATTAGTGGTCGGCGTGTTCGGCGGCAGCGGCGGTCAGCTGGCTGCGGAACAGGTTGCGGAAGATCAGCCGGGTCAGCGGGCCGGCAAACAGCAGCTGCCAGATCAGCGCCATGGGCATGTTCATGCCCCAGGTCTGTACCCAGGTGCCAAAGCTGGGCTCCTTGAACAGCAGGGTGGCAATCAGGCTCATGGTGGGGCACATCAGACAGACGATCATCGTGGAGATGGCGTAGGTGATGATCTGGGGACGGTCGGTGGGGCGAACCACGGTGAAGGCCAGTTTGGTGGCCAGCTTTTCCACGATGAAGAATTCCAGAATGGCGGCGATGGGGGCCATGATGGGCAGCTCATGCAGTGCCATGCCGAAGGTGGCGTTGGTGACGCCGCCGGTGCTCAGGGCCACATTGTAGCAGATCATGCCATAGACCATGATGATGGCCATGATGATGGTGTACACGACATTTTGCAGTTTGGTTTGGGGCATACGATTCTCTTCTCCTTTATACTCTATACATTTCCTCTTACCGGCGCAAAAAAAGAAGCAGCGGACAACCTTTTGTCCGCTGCTTATTATCAGACGACTACCAGTAATTGGTAATGGTATAGCACGGTTTATGCCAAAATGTCAAGCCTTGACCCAGCTCCGTACCGAAATCATGTCGATATCGGTGGTATCGGGCTGTAAAATTGTGCAGTGTCTGCAAAATTTCGTTTCCGGCAGGGGGAAGCCACCGTCCCTGCTACGCTGTGTTTGTCAGCAGGGGAGCACCAGACCGGACACAATGGCACATCTTTGCTGCCGGGGAAAGTGTGACTATGCCCTACGACCGTAAACCATCGGATAGCACGTGGTACAGGCGCAGTTTCCTTCAGGATGATAACAAAAAAAGCGACAGAGGAAAACCTCTATCGCTTCGTGGCTGCCCCAGTCCGACTTGAACGGACGACACCCTGATTAACAGTCAGGTGCTCTACCATGTGTAACAGGGTGAAGGTCCAACGCTGTGTGAAAAATATCGCTAAAACGACTGAAAGCGAACGGGCTCGGTAAAAAACGAAGAAATCAGGCAGATAAAACTGCTGAAAAATCGGCAAAATGGAAGGCTCGAGAAAGCGAACCAGCCAACGATCTGAGACTAATATTATAATAGCAGACGGAGAGAATATTGCAAGTCGCATTTACCGACGAGAGGGGGAACATCACGTCATGAGGATCGGGGCAAAGATCCGCCAAATTCGTCAACACCGGCACCTGACGCAGCGAGAACTAGGAGAGAAGATTGGCTTGGGAAAGAACGGGGCAAATCGCATCGCCCAGTATGAGATGGGATATCGAAACCCCAAACGGGACCAACTCAATAAAATTGCCAACGCTTTGAATGTGTCGGAGAAAACGCTCTCCTTGGAAGGGGATGAAACGCTACGGAAGTTGCTGCAGATGCTGTTTTGGTTGGATCAAGAGGATGCCACGCTCATTGAATTGATTCCGGCAAACAATCATTGCAATCTGTCAGAAAACGGTCATGTTTCCATCGTTATACACGACACAGCCTTCCAAGAGCATCTTACAAACTGGAACACCCAAAAGGCACTCCTTGCAGCTGGAATAATAACACAAAGGGATTACTTCGAATGGAAAATAGCCATGACATAGGCCCATCCGCGAAAGCAACTGATCATTAATTAGTGCACCTTGCTTTTAAATCGTAATTAGATGTAATTATAATCATTCTCCTCGGGGCATAGAGGCCATAAATAGGGATCATTTCCACTGAAATTGGAAATATCATATGCCTTAGGCAAAGTCAATTTTATGCATCCACGTAATTTCTCATCGTATCCGTCCGAGTCGAAAGTTTTTGTTACCAGCACAAGGTTGTGCGCACCAGCATAGCGTACATTTTCGTTATTAGAGCTAGACTCGTATCTTATGCCGTCAAATTCGGCATTATTGCGTACCCAATTTAAAAGAAGCTGAGGAACAATATATTCCTCATGAAACTGTGCATTTGGATACTTGGTTGAAACTGAGCAAGCAGCTCTTAAAGGATACGAGTAAATGTGCTTTAACAAATATTTCTGAACTTCAAGTTTTTCTGTTTCGTTGATAAACCACGTATGAAAGCTATGCGACAAAGTAACGAGTTTCTCTGAAAAGTCGATGAATTTCAGAAAGTAGCTTGGTTCCTGCGGAATAAAAAACTTTGCGATTGCAAATTTTTTAGGACAATTACATTCATACCATGCAAGCTCTGGTTGAGAAGCCAAGTATAAGCACGGGTACCCGGCGGTACTGTAACGTTCTGCTCCGATTAGGTGGTTTTTACTTTTTGGTATATGAAAAAGCTCTTTTCGTATAAGAGGAAAAGGTATATCACCGATCTTACGAATTCGAAAGTAGGTCTCTGTGATAGGCGCACCAGAATAACGTTGCATTAATTGAGGCTTCATTTTAGAGAAAACCAGAAAGGCCAAATTAGACGCATCGCGGATATTTCCATTGCAGTAAAGCCTTAGTACTTGAACTAAATCTTTTGCGTTTTGTTCAATGTCAGGTAACTTATCATAAATCATTTCACACATATTAGAACCAACAACAGGATTATCTGAAGGATTTATCGAAGTGCTTAAGTCGTTTACATACTGCTGAAAGTTCTCTTCGAGCAAGTCCGCGGTACTTTGATCATCTCTTCTTAAATGACATTTATATTGACCGAGAAGTTCTAGTAATTTATCCATTTATTGTTTCCTTTAAGTCTATTGAATGAAGATGAGGTAGAAAAATATATGTATTAACTATCATACTCTATTAGACTAGAAATATCTATGCTTTAATTATATGGCATTTACATAATTACAACAGCGAGCTTTAATTATTGAATTACTAAATTGGTGAAGAGGTTCTGCAATAGTAACGCTTTTGGTCAGAATATATGATATAATGTGGAAAATATATTTGATTTCTATCAGATCACAGCGGAGGGATACTTATGATCGAAGCGTGTGCAGCTGGAATTAGTGATATTATCCTAAGTATTATTGAAACCCAATTACAAGAAGGATTAAATGCAATTGGAAAACAAAAGTTTCTAAAGGATTTGAAAGAAGAAATCGACAATAAGGTTACTACTTTAATCAACGAAAACGATGGAACGATACTTACATCTCAAGCGTTTAGTGAATATCTTAGATATGAAAAACCAATCGAGAGAATTTTTTCTGCGTTTTGTATGCCTGAATCTGAACCTTGTGGCGTTCACGAATTAGCAGAGAAACTACCATCAGAATGTACTGTAAGAATTGGAGAAAAAGGAAAAAGTATTCCTGCGCCGGAAAAGGACTTGATTAAGAAGTTCTTTGAGATCGTGATAGAGACAGTATATAAAAAGATTAGAAATGGTAGCACTTTCGGTGAGCGGGCGATACAAGCGCAGCTTAAAGATGTTGGTGATAGCGTGGGACAAGCATCAGGTAGGCTTGCTGACATCTATAATATTTTGCAAGGACAATATTCACTGTCTGATTCCCAAGAAAAGAAAATTTTCGACATTCTATACGAATCTTTTTGTAAAGGAAAATTTCTTGAAATTCGAGAATTGCTACTATTGCTTGAGGGAAAAAGCGATTCAGTTAAGGTTGCATTGACGGAATTGATCGATCTAGTGTCAAAGGATAATGTTTATGCAGACCATTTAGCGGAACATGTTATGGGAATTCAGAATAAGGATATCCGAGAAAAAACTATTAGATTTATAATAGCATATGGTTTCTTATGGTTAGAAAGTGTAGTCAAAATTTCTGAACAAACTGATAATTTGGAACTTAAAGAGATTTCCAATGATTTATGCAACAAAAGATGGGAAAAGATTCTTTTAGAAAGTACTGATGAAAAAGGGCAAAGTAAACAATTATCTTTGTTAGTTGCTAAAAATCATCCGAATGAGAAGTGGTTATGTGGGAGATCTCTCTTTTGGTATTTGAATGAAGTACAGGAAAGATTACCAGTAAACATTAGCGAAACGAATCTGGAAGAGCCAATTACTATTTACGATCTACTTTTTTTAGCGCAGGAAAAAGTTCGCTTACCCATATGGCAACAAGAAAAAGCCGATCTGGAGCATGAGAAGAGTGTGTTATTATCTCATCAGGAAGATGTCAAATTTTTAAGGACACAGCTAAAAGAATTATATTGGAAAGTCATATTCCAGATTTGTAGAGCAACTTCAGATAAAGATACGATCCTTAAGTATTGGTCTGTTGTTCCAAGCCAAATTCAAACGAATGCGAATATACAAAGGTCCCTGTACTTTGCTCAAATTCTTGATGGAACAGTCAATGAACAAGAGTTATTGGGTTTTTGTATTAGTCATTCAGACCCTTCAGGACTGGTATTATATTGTTCAAAAAAAGATGATGCGTTTGTAATAGAGTTTTATGAGAAAAATGCAAGATTCTTCGCAGACGACTATTCTTTCTTTCAAGAATATATTTACGCACGGATGAGAAGAAATCAAATTGAAGGTTTAAAATCTTTGCTCGAAGAACGAACGACAGATTTTAAGCAGTGGGTTGATTATTGGAATCTTTACTATCTCCTCGGCGGAAAAATCGATTTTAAGCAATTATGGAATCAACTGAATGCTGGAGAGATGGTAGGTTCATTATGTGGAATAATAAGTTTTGGAAATTCCCTTTTGAATCAGAGCTGCCTGTCTGAGGCAGAGCAACTTTATGATAAATTTGGAAAAAACATTGATGATGATTCGTGTAAAATGTTGCGTGCAAGGATAACGCTTGCACGCGGTAAACAGATTGAAGCACTGGAGCAGTTTAAAGAAATTGCCACAAGTTACCAGTCATCTGAGTTTGTGATTGAAAAGATACTTCACCTTTCGCTTGTCAACAAAAGGCCAATTGACGAGCAAATTATAGAATTTGCAAAAAAAATTGACACAACACGAATGTGGTGTTTGTTGGCTGAGTACTATGCAGAAAAAAATCAAATGGGACAGACAATGCAAGCCGCTACAAAAGCATTGTTACGTGCAAACGAAACAGAAGTTGATCCTTATTTTACGTATTTTAAGATGCATTTACGGTTTTGTAGCGAAGAACCAGTCCAGTGTAAAAAACGAATCGAAGCAGACTCTTACGTAGTATTGTGTGAAGATGAAACAAGTGATAAATGTGAGATTTGCATATATTCAGGTGATGTTGTTCCGCATCAGTTACACTCTGTGAAACCATATCGTTGGGAAAATGCAATCCATATGACTGTTGAGGAAGCAGCAGAAAATGGATTGTATTTTCAAAAAATCGGTGACGATGTGATATTTAAAGGGAAAAACTATAGGGTCGAAAGTATAAAACCTGTAGATTACTACCTATTTTCACAGGCGTTTTCCAAAAGTAAAAAGCAGAACGGTATTTATACAATATCACTACCAGAATTGGATAATGGAAAATTGGATTTGGATGTCTTTTATAGAGAATTAAAAAAATATATCCCAGATAAAGATGAATTGCTTAACCAATATAAGGAACTGAATCAAATTCCGGTACCGCTATTTGTACTTGATCAGGCAAAGAATATTACCTACGGGGAGTTTGTGTGTACGATAATACAAGCACCTGATGTGATTGTGAGGTCCTTTAAATGTTTGCCGATAAAGGAAACTAATAGTCCTCAATATGTTTTGAGCTTTTCGACAGAGATGTTCTTTGTTCTAGCAGGAATCGGTGCAGATGATTTTGTCAATCAAACGGTATATATTCCGCAATCGGCAATTCAGGTGTTAGAAGATGAATATGCTAAGACCTTGCAAGATAAATCACGAAGTGTTGTCGCATCACTGGGATTTGCGGGAGAACAACCCATTCTAAATGAAGAAAACGATTCGGTTCGAAGGCATTATATTCAAGAAGCACAAAAGCGTAAAAGTGAATGTAGAAAATTGAAATCAATTCAAAACAAACAATCTGTCGAAGTTTCTGGTGCGGACGAAGTTCAGTTACAAAGTATTTTTGGAATTTGTGATTACGATGCTATATCAATCGCACATCATCAAGATATAACTCTGGTAGCGTTTGAACCTGCGATTATTGCATTGTCAAAAGAAGAAATGCTAGGATTTCAATGTGTTGGAGTTGTTGATTTCTTATGCAATATTGATTTGCCATTGCATCGAATTTTGAAGATAATGTGTCTTATGGCAAAATATAAGTTCCAATACATCCTATCAGGGAAAAGTCTAGAGCGGATTACAAATAAATTTGACGAAATTCAAGATGATGAATACCGTGAAAAGTGTATGACATCATGGTTTGATTTTTTAGATACGCTTGGCCTTAAGGATGATGTTACCAATTATGGAGAGGTATTTCGCCAAGGGATTTTGGTGGCGTTACAAGAATGTTTGAAAGAAAGAAATACCCCCGATGAAAGGGAAATGCTAATGCAAAAGCCATTGATAAAAGTAGCAATATGCCTGCTGTTTAAGCCGGATATTACGATTACTGAAAAGTATGAGGAAGGCCCAAGGAAAATAAATACGCAAAGTGAAGGTCAATAATTTTTGAGAAGATAATAGGATAAAATTCAGGGGACAAGTGCGCCCATTTTTAGCCGCTCGGTTTCTGGCAGTGCCGGAACTGAGCGGCTTTTTGCGTACGCCGCTCAAAAAGTGCAGCTTGACCGCAGATGATGGTGCATCGTCACCGGCGGAATGGTGCACCCATTTCGGTGAAATGGTGCATGGTGGC